>CAYRQX010000017.1:0-386 GCA_964426485.1 uncultured Sphingopyxis sp.
GGACGACGGCAAAGGCTGGGCAACTCTGCGCGGCGCGGATTTCCGCTTCAACCGTGGCGAGCATGTCGATGTCGGCGCGTCGGGCACCGTGCGCGTCGGAACCGACGCCGATACCATCAGCTGGGCGGGCGGCCCGACGGCGACGCTGACGCCGATGAATAACGCCAACATCACCTTCGGCTATAATTTCGCCGGGTTCCACGACCGCGATTTCGAGGACGCGCGCTTCTCGCGATCGGGGGCTTATGTGACCTTCAAGCTGAAGTTCGACCAGACGAGCTTTGCTGGGCTAGGGCTGTAAACGGTTGCCTTTGCCCTAACCTTCGTCACCCCGGACTTGATCCAGGGTCCCGCTGAATGACGTTGCAAAGCGGGATGCCGGATCA
>CAYRQX010000017.1:396-35606 GCA_964426485.1 uncultured Sphingopyxis sp.
AGTCCGGCATGACCAAAAAGGAAAAGTTCAGTCCGCAAACAGCAGGACCGGCGTCTCGATAAGCTTCTTGAGCGCCTGCACATAGCTCGCGGCGTCCCAGCCATCGACGACACGGTGGTCGCAGCTGATCGACAGGTTCATCAGCTTGGCGCGGCGAATCTCGTCGCCGTCGAAGACGGGACGCTCGACGATCTTGTTCGGGCCGATGATGGCGACCTCGGGACGGTTGATTACCGGCGTCGTCGCGATGCCGCCGAGCGGGCCGAGCGAGGTGACGGTCAGCGTGCCGCCGGTGAGTTCCTCAACCTTCGCCTTGCCGGTGCGTGCGGATTCGGCAAGCCGCGTGATTTCGCTCGCGAGCTGCCAGACATTCTTGTCCTGCGCGTCGCGGATCACCGGCACCATCAGCCCGGCGTCGGTCTGCGTCGCCATGCCAAGATGCACCGCGCCGTAACGCGTCACCACGCCGCCCTCATCGTCATAGCGCGCGTTGATCATCGGGAATTGCGGGATGGTGCGGCAGATCGCGACGATCAGGAACGGCAGCATGGTCAGCTTCGGGCGCCCGCCCCGGTTGGCGTTCAAATCGGCGCGCATCTCTTCGAGCGCGGTGACGTCCATTTCCTCGACATAGGTGAAATGCGGGATCGCGCGCTTCGACGCCGCCATATTCTCGGCGATCTTGCGGCGCATGCCGATGACCTTGATCGGCTCGTCGGCGCGCGCACGGCCCGCGCCCGGCGCATGATAGCCCTGCCCGCTGCTATAGCGGAGGAAAGCGTCGAGATCGGCATGGCGGATACGATCGCCTTCGGCCTGCACCTGACCCAAGTCGACGCCCAGGTCCTTGGCGCGCGCGCGAACGGCGGGTGACGCCAGAACCGACTTGTCTCCCCTCCCGCTTGCGGGAGGGGTCGGCGGAGGGCTTGTTTCGACGGCAACCGAAGAGGGTTCAACAGGCCCTTCCCTAGCCCCTCCCGCAAGCGGGAGGGGGGCTGTTTCCGCCACCGAAATCTCTTCGGCACCCGGTGTTTCCGCAACGATTTCCTGTTCGGCCGATGTATCGGCAGGCGGCGCCTCGACATCGCCATCACCATCGGTCTCGATCACCGCGAGCGTCGAGCCGATCGGGATCAGGTCGCCGACCTCGCCCGCCAGCTCGACGACGACGCCGGACACGGGCGATTCCATTTCGACGGTCGCCTTGTCGGTCATCATGTCGGCAAGCTGCGCGTCTTCCTCGACGCGTTCGCCGATCTTGACGTGCCAGGCGACGATTTCGGCTTCGGCAATGCCTTCGCCGATGTCGGGCAGACGGAATGAATAACGGGCCATGGCGTCAGTCCTTCAAGATTTTCGTGAGCGCGGTCGCGATGCGCACCGGGCCGGGGAAATAGGCCCATTCGAGGCTATGCGGATAAGGCGTGTCGAAGCCGGTGACGCGCTCGACCGGCGCTTCGAGATGGTAGAAACAGCGTTCCTGCACCAAGGCGGCGAGTTCGGCGCCGAAGCCCGAGGTGCGCGTCGCTTCGTGGATGATCAGGCAGCGGCCGGTCTTTTTCACCGACGTCTCGATCGCCTCGATGTCGAGCGGAAGCAAGGTGCGCAGGTCGATGATCTCGGCGTCGATACCCATTTCCTCGACGATCGTCTTGGTCACATGGACCATCGTGCCATAGGCGAGGATGGTGAGCGCCTCGCCGGCCCGCACCGTCGCCGCCTTGCCGAGTTCGATGCGGTAATGCCCCTCGGGCACCGCGCTCGCATCATGCTTCGACCAGGGTTCGACCGGGCGGTCGTAATAGCCGCTGAACGGGCCGTTATAAATGCGCTTGGGCTCGAGAAAGACGACGGGATCATTGTCCTCGATCGCCGCGATCAACAGGCCCTTGGCATCATAGGGGTTCGACGGGATCACCGTCTTCACGCCGCAGATATGCGTCATGATGCTTTCGGGCGACTGGCTGTGCGTCTGCCCGCCAAAGATGCCGCCCCCGAACGGCGTGCGCACCGTCATCGGGCAGATGAAATCGGCCGCCGAGCGATAGCGCAGACGCGCCGCTTCGCTGACGAGCTGGTCGAGCCCGGGATAGATATAGTCGGCGAACTGAATCTCGGGGACCGGGCGCAGGCCATAGGCGCCCATGCCAACCGCGACCCCGATAATGCCGCATTCGTTGATCGGCGTATCGAACACACGCGTCTTGCCGTGCTTTTTCTGCAGGCCCGCGGTGGCGCGAAACACGCCGCCGAAAAAGCCGACATCCTCGCCCATCACGACGGTGTTGGGATCGCGTTCGAGCATGACGTCCATGGCGCTGTTGATCGCCTCGATCATGTTCATGGTCTTGGTGGCGGTTTGCGTATCGGAGTTGGAAGATTCTGGCATCATTCGGGCTTCCAATTGGGGCCGAACTTGGCCTCTTGCTCGGCGAGCATCTGTGCGCATTGTTCCTTGAGGTGCCAGGGCAGCTCTTCGAACACGTCGTCGAACATCGTCTCGAACGGCTGGTGCATGCCGTGGCCGAGAATACCCAGCTTTTCAGACTGTTTCTGGGTCGTCTTGACCAGATCGTCGAGCTCCTTCGCCTGCGCCTCGTGACGCTCGCCATCCCATTCGCCGATCGTTTCGAGATGCTGGCGCAACCGCGCGATCGGGTCACCGAGCGGCCACGCGGTCGCTTCGTCGGCGGGGCGATAGGCGCTCGGATCGTCCGAGGTGCTGTGCCCTTCGCTGCGATAGGTGAAATGCTCGATCAAGGTCGGGCCATTGTTCGTGCGGGCGCGGTCCGCCGCCCACTGCGTCGCCGCATAGACCGCGAGCGGATCGTTGCCGTCGATACGCAGGCCGGCAATGCCATAGCCCACAGCGCGCGCCGCAAAGGTCGTGCGCTCTCCGCCGGCAAAGCCCGAGAAGCTCGATATCGCCCACTGGTTGTTGACGACGTTGAAGATCACCGGCGCGTTGTAGACCGTCGCAAAGGTCAGCGCCGAGTGGAAATCGCCCTCGGCCGAAGACCCCTCGCCGCACCACACGGTCGCGATCCGGCTGTCGCCCTTCGACGCCGACGCCATCGCCCAGCCCACTGCTTGCGGATATTGCGTCGCCAGATTGCCCGACACGCTGAAGAAGCCATGCTCGGGCGCCGAATACATGATCGGCAGCTGACGGCCCATCAGATGATCGCCACGGTTCGAGTAGATCTGGTTCATCATCTGAATCAGCGGATAGTCGCGCGCGATCAATATGCCCTGCTGGCGATAGCTGGGGAAACACATGTCGCCGCGATCGAGCGCCATTGTCGAGGCGACCGAGGTCGCTTCTTCACCTGTGCACTTCATGTAAAAGCTGGTCTTGCCCTGCCGCTGGGCGCGGAACATGCGGTCGTCGAACGCGCGGACGAGCATCATATAACGAAGCATGACGCGCAGCCGTTCGGGAGTCAGTTTCGGGTCCCACTGCCCCTTCGCCTGCCCGTCGAAATCGAGCACGCGAACGAGGCCATAGCTCAGCTCGCGCATCGCGTCGGGCTTGGTCGCCTCGCTCGGGCGCGGGGTTGCTTCGACCGCTGGAACCTCGATATCGCCAAAGTCCGGGGTATCGCCGGGGCGATAGCGCGGTTCGGGGATATGAAGCGATAGCGGCGGCAAATTGCTCGCCGGGCGCCGATCCGTTTCGGTCATCTCTTCTTCCCTTTGACGGCGCGAATCGCGCCTAGTTATATTTCAACGTGACGACATATTATTACGGTCGCCATACGAATGCAACGGCAGCCATCAGACGGCAACGGGCGCGGAAATATGCGCTTGCGGCGCATATTCCTCGACCGTGAAATCATCGAACCGATAGTCAAAAATGCTCGAAGGTCTGCGAAGGATGCGGAGCTTCGGCGCCCCGCCCGGAACGCGCGTCAATTGCTGTTGGACCAGTTCCGCATGGTTCAGGTACAAATGCACGTCGCCGCCCGTCCAGACGAGTTCATGCGCGTAAAGCCCCGCCTGCTCGGCAACCATCCGCGTGAGGAGCGCCGCCTCGAAAACGTTGAAGGCAAATCCCAGCCCCAGATCGCACGACCGCTGGAACAACAGGCACGACAGGCCGCCGTCGCTGCGGACGTGGAATTGATAGGTCATGTGGCATGGCGGCAGCGCCATGCGGTCGAGATCGGCGACGTTCCAGCCCGTGAAGATGTGCCGCCGCGAACCCGGATTGTTCCGCAACCCGTCGATCAGCGCCGCAATCTGGTTGTGCCCCTGGCTGGCGCGGCGGAAAAGCCCCTCACCCGCCGGCTCATAGCGCGGCCAGTTGACCCACTGATGGCCATAGACGGGACCAAGATCGCCCCACTTCGCGGCAAAATCATCGTCCGCGACGATCCGCGCCTCGAAATCCACGGCGCTGATCGCCTCGCCCGTCTCGCGGCGATATTTGTCGAGCGGCCAGTCGGTCCAGATCTTCACCCCCTGCGCCACGAGCGAGCGGATATTGGTGTCGCCGGTCAGGAACCACAGCAGTTCGCGCAACGCGGTCTTCCAATAGACGCGCTTGGTTGTAAGCAACGGGATCGCGTCGTCCTTCAGCGAGAATCGCATCGTCTCGCCGAACAGCGACCGCGTGCCGACGCCGGTGCGGTCGACGCGCTCGTCGCCCTCGACCCAGATGCGACGCATCAGGTCGAGATATTGAAGTTCATAATGGATGGAATCAGGCAAGACTCGGCTCCCGGTTTTGTCTCTCGGTGCTAGGCTTCACACCGCAAGCGGACAAGGGAGCAACATGGGTTGCAATGGCGATGACGTGACAAAGCCTCCGATACGGGGCGGTCGGGCATTGGGAATCGCACGCGCCGGGCGCATGGGGACGGCGATGACCCTGTTCGAGCCCCTCGGCAAAGCGCCGGACCCGTCGGCGCTGGCTGGCTTCGTGCCGTGCCCGCTTGAGGATGATTTTGCGCGCCTGTTGCTGCGCCCGATGTTCGACGACGAGCGGGAAACCATGCTTCTCGCCGCATTCGACGCCTTCGAACGCCTCGTTCGGCTCGAACGCATCGACGGGGACAGCCCGGGCCGCTGCGTCATCCCCCCACGCGCTTGGCGCGCGCTGCTCAGCGGCACCATTGCGTCGGTTGTCATGGCGCACAATCATCCGTCCGACATGCCCTGGCCGAGCGATGCCGACGTCGCCGCGACGCACGATGCCGCGCTTTTCCTGCGGACGCTGGGCATCGATCTGGTCGATCATCTGATTTTCGTTGCGGGCGGCCATTTCAGTTTTCGAACTGCCGAAATGCTGTAGTTCCGGCAATCATCTTCAATGTGCCGATTGGCGCTTGAAGTTCACAGATTGCACGTCTAGAGGACCGCCCTGCCTTCGCGGCGACCCCGGTCGGCGCGCAGATCGGTCGGGGAGTAGCTCAGCCTGGTAGAGCACTGTCTTCGGGAGGCAGGGGCCGGAGGTTCGAATCCTCTCTCCCCGACCAATTTCTTGCATATCGCAGATTCTGCACCGTCTCTTCTTGTAAGTCGGCGCACAACATCCTAAATCCCGTCTACGCCGCCGTGGTTTTCCCCCTTTCCATCGCGGCGAGTGTCCCGTCATCCTTGACGCGGACGCGTCCTCCCTGGACCCTGGCCACCTCGTACTTCGGTACGAGGTGGTTTTTTATTCAGCAGCTTGCGGGAATAGTTCAGCCGTGGGGCGCGCTTGCCCCGCTTCGGCGACAAGGTTCGCGAACCAGCCCGCCAGCCGCGCGATACGCGCCGCATCGGGCAACCTCTCCGGTGTCAGATAGAGGCTGCGGTCGATTTCGATCTGCACCGCATGGATCGCCTCCGCCGGGCGGCCGTGCGTCCGGATGATATGGCCGCCAGCATAGGGCTGGTTACGCGCGACGGGCTCGATCAAACGCTCGGCCGACGCGATAATCAGGTCAATCAGCCAATCACCCGCGGTTTCGCCAAACCGATCGCCGACGATGATTCGTGCGCCATGCCCCGGCTGGCCTATTGGAATCGACGGCATCGAATGCAGGTCGATCAGGATCGCGTGGCCATATTTCTGGCGCGCGGCAGTCAAGGCGACGGCTAGCGCCGTCTGATACGGCCGATGAAAGGATTCGAGGCGCCACTCGAGCGCCGCGCCGTCGATCGGCCGCTTCCATAGCGGGCCGCAATCGGCAAGCCGCGTCGGCACGACCCCCAGCCCTGCCCGTTCCTTGCGCCCAGGCGCCGAAAATTGCGCACGCAGCGGCATGGCGACCTCGCCCGGCGCCATCTGTCCTTCGCCGCGATTGAGGTCGGCGACGGCGCGCGCCCAGAGCGCGTGGACGACCGTCGCCCCCGCATCGGCGGCGCCGGACGCAATCAGGTCGCACCAGCTGTCTTCGAGTCGTTCGAGGTGCGTCCGGTCCACTCGCGCCGCGTCCAGTATCTCGGGCGGATAGAGCCGTCCGGCGTGCGGCACCGACACGACGACGGGCCCACTCACCGCGGGCCGGTTGACAGCGATAGCGTCGGGCGGGATGGTGCGGGACGGCATGCGCGATGGGTGGCAAAAAAAGCGGGACGAATCCAGCGCCGCGCGTCAATTTGTTAAATCTCTGGCGCTATACAGGCGTCACAGAGGGGGCCGCCGACCGGAACCGGCCGCGCCGAAGGACCAGGGAACAGATTTCGATATGATTCGCATTTTGCTGGCCGAAGATGACGACGTGATGCGCGAGTATCTCGCACGCGCGTTGACCAGCGCCGGCTATCACGTCACCGCGGTCGATCGCGGCACCGCCGCGGTGCCCTATATCGATTCGGGAACCTTCGACCTGCTCCTGTCCGATATCGTGATGCCCGAGATGGACGGGATCGAACTCGCCCAGCACACGGCCAAGGCCGCGCCGCAGACGCAGGTCATGTTCATCACCGGTTTCGCCGCGGTTTCCCTGCGTGCCGAGGAAAATGTGCCGCAGGCAAAGCTGCTGTCGAAACCCTTCCACCTCAAGGATCTGGTGCGCGAAGTCGACAATATGTTCGGCCGCAGCGACCGGTCGAGCCAACAATAACGACGCCGCCGCACGCGAAGGGCTTGCCAAGTCGCGCCGAGGCATTTAGGGGGCGCGTCACCCCAAGGGATGGGCGGGGAGCTCAGTGGTAGAGCCCTGTGTTGACACCGCCGGGGCCGCAAGTTCAATCCTTGCCACGCCCACCATTAAAAACGCCGCCACCCAAACGGGTTGGCGGCGTTTTTACTGTCAGGCCATTCCCTTCGCCAGATCGCCCCGCGATGCGTCGCCCACCTGGCTGCCGCCGTCGCAGTCGAGAATCGTGCCGGTGATATATCCGGCGGCGGGCGAGCAGAGGAACACCGCCGATTCGGCTACCTCCTCGACCTTCCCCCACCGCTTCATTGCGATCCGGTCATAATGCGCCTGCCGCGTTTCCGCATCGGGGGCGAGGCGCTTCATCCCTTCGGTATCGGCGATCGGGCCCGGCGAAATACCGTTCACGCGCACATCGGGGCCCCATTCGAGCGCGAGGACGCGAATCAGCTGATTGATCCCCGCCTTCGCGGCGCAGGCATGGGCCTGCAGCGCCGACGCATTGACCGCCTGCCCCGCGGTGATCGCGATCAGCGACGCGCCGGGACGATTGAGCAGGTCGTGGCAGCCGCGAAACACGTTGAAGGTGCCGTTGAGGTCGATATCGACGACGGTACGAAACGCGTTAGCCGACATGCCGAGCGCGGGGGCGAGGAAATTGCCGGCCGCGCCCGAAATGACGATGTCCATCGGCCCGAGTTCGCCCGCCACACGCTCCATCACGTCGCGGATCGCCGCATAGTCGCGCACATCGCCCGACAGGCCGAGCGCGCCCTTGCCGATGTCCGCCGCCGCGCGCGCCGCCTTGTCCGGATCGCGCCCCGCTACCGCGACCCTGGCGCCGAGCTCGGCGAAACGCCTGGCGATACCGAGATTGATACCGCTGGTGCCGCCAGCGACGAAGGCCGTCTTGCCGGCCAGCAGATTGTCGCGGAATGTCGTCATGCCTCTCTCCCTTGCTTCACACTGAATGCGATCCGGGGTTGACGGATCGAAACCAGTCGCCTTTTGAAACTGGAACAGACAGCAAGGATGATCCGATGGCAAGTGCCGGCCCCACCTCGAACAGCTTCATCTCGCAGCGGTTGAAGCTGCATTATGTCGACTGGGGCAACCGCGGCGCGCCGCCGCTGCTGCTCGTCCACGGCGGCCGCGACCACTGCCGCAACTGGGACTGGGTCGCAGAGAAATTGCGCGATCGCTATCACATCATTGCCCCCGACCTGCGCGGTCACGGCGACAGCGCATGGTCGCCCGATGGCAATTACGCCATGGACGCTTTTGTCTACGACCTCGCGCAGCTGATCCATCAACTCGACCTGGGTCCGGTCTCGATCGTCGCGCATTCGATGGGGGGCAATATCGCGCTGCGTTACACCGGCCTCTATCCCGAAAATGTCCGCAAGCTCGTTGCGATCGAGGGGCTCGGACCCTCGCCCAAGGTGATCGCCGAGCGCGCGCAGACGGGTTGTGCCGAACGCTTCCGCAAGTGGATCGACGACAAGCGCCAGGCGGCCGGGCGCACCCCACGTCGCTATGCGACGATCGAGGACGCGCTCGCACGCATGATGGGCGAGAACAGCTATCTGACCGAGGCGCAGGCGCGCCACCTGACCATCCACGGTATCAGCCGCAACGAGGACGGGACGTGGAGCTGGAAGTTCGACAATTACCTCAACGTCTGGCCCGCGTTCGACATGCCGCAGGGTGACATCGCTGCGCTGTGGGGCGCTATCGCCTGCCCCACCCTCTTGCTCTATGGCGCGAACAGCTGGGCTTCGAACCCCGAAAGGGACGGCCGGATCGAACATTTCAACAACGCGAAAGTGATCGAGTTCGAAAATGCCGGTCACTGGCTGCATCACGACCAGTTCGATCGGTTCATGTCCACGCTAGACGAATTCCTTTAAGCGGGTCGTCGGTTGCGCACGGCGGCGCGCGATGATGAGGCGGCGCGATGGCCTATACGGGGCAGGTTTCGGTGCGACAGAAGCTGGTGTCGGGCGGCGTCGCGCTGCTCGCCGTCTTTGCGGTCGGATTCGGCCTCGCGAGCGGCCTCGATCTCGATGTCGTCCGCAAGGGCAGCGAAGCGATTACGGCGATCGCACTCCCCGCGCCACCGCCTCCGCGCGAGGATGTCCAGCCAGCCATCGCGCCAGGTGAAAAGGCCAGCGGCAAGGCGTCGGCCGCCAACAGCCATGCCAAAGCCGCCGTCGTCGCCGCGCCGCCGCCGAAGCTGCCACCGCTGGCACCGCCGGTCGCCGCCGCGCCGCATCCGGGCGGCGGTAACGACGCATCGGCGGGTGCTACGCCGAATCCCGGCCCCGGATCGGGTGCGGGCGGGCGCGGCGACGGGACGGGCGCAGGCGGCACGGGCAGCGGAACCGGCGGCGGGACCAAGGCCGCCTGGCGGAGCGGCACGATCCGCGACCGTGACTATCCGGGCGAAGCGAGCCGCGCGAGGGCGGGCGGCGAGGTCGAGGTCCGCTTTACGATCGAGGCGAGCGGCCGGGTTAGCGGGTGCCGCGTGACGCGATCGAGCGGCGATAGCTCGCTCGACCGGACCACCTGCGACCTGATCGAAGCGCGGTTCCGTTTCAGGCCCGCAACCAATGCGGCCGGAGAACCGATGGCGAGCCAATATGGCTGGCGGCAAAGCTGGTGGCTCGAAAGACGGCGCTAGGGTCAGGACCTATTAATTGCGCGAACGTGCAATTAATAGGTCCTGACCCTCGACACCCCAAAACAGTTTCTATTGCGACAATATCGCGAATGATTCGCATTAGAGTTGACTTTGCAATCGACTCTCAATAGCGGCGACCCACCATAACAAAGGGGGTAACAGCCGTGAAGCCAACGACGTCCGCCACTTTCCTGGCGCTCTCCTGCGTCGGCAGCCTCATCAGCACCTTGGCCATGGCGGCCGATACGGGTGGCGATGCGTCTACCGAACAGCAGACCGAGCGCGAACGCCGCGACGAGCGCGAGCAGATCATCGTCACCGGTCAACATTATCAGACGCAGCAGGAGTCGCCGAAATCGACGCGTTCGGTCCGCGACACGCCGCAGACGGTCACCGTCATTACCGGCGAGACGATCGAGCAGCAGAATCTGCTGACGCTGCGCGACATGCTCTCGACCGTCCCCGGCATCACTTTCGGCGCCGCCGAAGGTGGCTCGCCGCCGGCGGACTCGATCACGCTGCGCGGCTATTCGGCGGGCAGCGACATCACGCAGGACGGGGTGCGCGACAGCGGCGCCTATAACCGCTCCGACAATTTCAACGTGGAACAGCTCGAAATCGTCAACGGCGCCAACTCGGTGTATGGCGGTTCGGGATCGGTCGGCGGATCAATCAACATTGTCACCAAACGGCCGCTTGTCGACACGCGCATCGTCGCGAGCGGCGGCATCGGCACCGACAATTATTATCGCGGCGCGATTGACGCGAACGTCCGCGCAAGCGACCTGATCGCCTTCCGCCTCAACGCGATGGTGCACAAGAACGACGTGCCTGGCCGCGATGTCGATAAATATGAGCGCTGGGGCGTCGCCCCGTCGATCACGCTGGGCGTCGGCAGCCCGGCCAATTTAACGCTGCAATATCTGCACCAGGAAGACGATAATATCCCGCAATATGGCGTGCCCTATTACGCCATCGCCGGCGGCATGCTGCCGGGCGTCGATCGCAGCGACTATTTCGGTTATCGCAACATCGACAAGCAGGACATCACCGTTGATCAGGCGACACTGACGTTTGAGCACGAACTCGGCGACCAGGTGTCGATCCGCAACCTGTCGCGCTGGCAGCAGGTCAGCCAGCTGACGATCGTCGGTCCGCCGCAGGGCACCTATTGCCTCGCGAACGGCCTGACCCCGACGGGTGGCAGCTGCACGGTCAATGTGACGGGCGTCGGTAGCGTCAACGTCCCCGCGGGCTATTATCTGATCGGCGGACCGCGCGGCAACCTGCGCGATTCGAACAATGAGATCATGTACAACCAGCTCGACCTGCGCGCGGTGTTCAACACCGGCGCGATCGAACATACGCTGGTCGCCGGCGCTTCGGCGAGTTGGGAAAAATACTTCCTCTCGACCGGCAACGTCTATCGCAATGCCAATGGCACCGTCGCCAATGCGGCTTTCCCGCTGATCAACTTCGGCAATCCGAACGAGATCGTCCCCGGCCCCGCCGGCCCCGGCCGCGTCTATGGCAGCAATGTCTATACCGGCCCGGTCAATTTCTTCGAAAGCGGCCGCCAGCGGGGCGAAGTCAACAATTATGCCGTCTATCTGTTCGACGCGATGAAGATCGGGAAGTTCGAGATCAACGGCGGGCTGCGCTGGGAGCGTAACAGCGGCAATTACCGTACCGACGCCGGTGCGGCGGCGACGCTGACCACGCCGCAGGGCGCGATCGTGCCCGGTCCGATCCTGCGCAACTCGGCCGACCTTTTCTCCTATCGCATCGGCCTCGTTTACAAGCCGGTCGAGGCGGTGACGCTTTACGCGGCCTATGGCAATTCGAAGACGCCGTCGATCAGCGCCGTCAACGGCGCCTGCACGGCCGCAACATGCAATGTCGACCCCGAAAGCGCGCGCAATTTCGAAATCGGTGCGAAAGCCGAAGTCGCGGGCGGCAAGCTGTTGCTCGCCGCCTCCGCCTTCCGCAACGAGCGCAACCAGTATAAGGTCGCATCGAACGATCCGACGATCCCCGACCAGGTGCTGGACGGCAAGTCGCGCGTCGATGGCATCGCGCTGAGCGTTATCGGCAAGATCACGCCGCAATGGTCGATCACCGCCAACTACACCTATCTGGACAGCAGCCTGCGTCAGTCGATCTCGGACATCTGTTTGGCCAATCCGGGTCGCACCGGCTGCGGCAACAGCGCCGCGATCCCCGACCCGGCCCGCGGCGCCGAGTTCCAACAGACGCCGAAGCATTCGGGCAGCCTGTTCACCACCTATGAACTGCCGTTCGGCATGACGCTCGGCTACAGCCTGACCTATCAGGGCAGCTTCGCGCTGAACCTGCCGGCGCTGGCGACCCCGACGACGTTGACTCCGGTATTCCGGTCGAAGGACTATTTCGTCCACAGCGCCTATGTCGCCTATGCCTTCAACGACAAGCTGAAGGCTCAGCTCAACGTAAAGAATTTCACCGACGAGCTGTATTTCACACGCATCCGCAACAATGGCTGGTCGACCCCGGGCGATGCCCGCGCCGCCATTTTCTCGCTGACCTATACGCATTGATCGCTGGGCGGGAGTAGCGGCGCACCCTGCTCCCGCCCATTGATTAGCCGTCGAAGCTATGGCAGCGCGAAGCGGTCGCGCCAAAGGGACATCCCGCTCATGTTGATTGCCGTTCCCGATTTGCTGTCCCCCGACGAACTGGCGGAGATTCGCGCGATCATCGATGCCGCGGAGTGGATCGACGGCAATGCGACGTCGGGCCATCAGGCCGCGCTCGCCAAGCATAACGAACAATTGGCGGAGGATAGCGAGGCCGCCAAAAGGGCGGGCCGACTGATCCTCGAGGCGCTCGGCCGCTCGCCGATCTTCTTTGCCTCGGCGCTGCCGCTTCGCATCTATCCGCCGTTGTTCAACCGCTATGGCGCGGGGCAGGAATTCGACACGCATGTCGACAATGCGATCCGCATCAAGCGCGGCAGCGATTTCCGTATTCGCAGCGACCTGTCGATCACCGTCTTTCTGGAAGCGCCCGAAAATTACGACGGCGGCGAACTGCTGGTCGAGGATCATTACGGCGTCCAGCGCATCAAGCTGCCTGCGGGGCACGCCGTCGTTTACCCCTCTTCCAGCCTGCACCGCGTGACGCCGATCACGCGCGGGCGGCGCATTGCCTCCTTCTTCTGGCTCCAGTCGATGGTCCGCGGTGCCGAGGAACGGCGCACGCTGTTCGACCTCGACCGCGCGGTACAGCGGCTGACCGGCGAGCTTGGCGGCAAGGATCGCTCGGTAATCGAGCTTACCGGCGTGTATCACAATTTGCTGCGGCTCTGGGCCGACAGCTAGGGTCAGGACCTAATCCAGCATATAGCGCCACGCGCGCGACGGATATTCGCGGTCGCCCGCCACGATGCATGCCGCGAGCCGTTGCTCATCGGCCAGCGCGACCGCAGCCGCTGCCCCCAGAACCGTGAGCGCCGTCGCCCAGCCGTCGGCATTGGTGCAGTCGCGATGGAGCACCGTTACCGACGACACATTATGGGCGATCGGGCGCGCGGTCTTCGGATCGAAACTGTGGGAAAAATGCTGGCCGCCGACGGTGAAGCCACGGCGATAATTGCCCGAGGTCGCCACCGACAGATCGTGCAGCGCGATGCGCCACGGCGGGATGGACGATGTGGGCGGCATCTCGACGTCGACCCACCAGGGTTGCCCGTCGGGGCGGATACCCTCCCCGCGCAGTTCGCCGCCAACCTCGATCAAGAAATGCCGGACGCCGATGCCGCGCAACCATGCGGCCGCAAGGTCCACGGCATAGCCCTTGGCAATTCCCGACAGGTCGAGTGCCGCCGCCCTCCCCCGCCGGATGCGCCGCGTTGCGTGGTCGAAATCGATCGTGCGGTCCGCGGCGGGGGCGGTCACTTCCGGCACCGCCTTGACGGGGCCTGCGCTGCCGAAACCCCAGGCTTCGGTGACATGGCCGAGGCCGGGGTCGAAGGCACCGCCGCTCGCCCGCGCGATGCCGAGCGCCGCTTTCATGACATGAGCGAACTCGGCGGGGACTTCGCACCATGTTCCGGGCGCGGCGCGGTTAAAGCGCGCAAGATCGGAGCCCGGCTCCCACTGGCTCATCTGCGCGACGACGAGATCGAGCGCCGCCTGCACGCGTTCGGCCGTCCCCTCCGGCGGCGACACCGCCTGCAACGACCAGTCCGTCCCCATCGTTTCGCCGGCGAAGCGTTCGATGACGCCCCCCGCGCCGCGCGCGGCGAAAGCCGCGGGCGTCAAGGCGCGGGGGATCAGGATGCGGTCGGTCAGGGCGCCAGCACTTCCAGCGTCGTGACATAGCTGGCGCGGCGCTGCGGCGTGGGCGGCGTCGCCGGAGCCGGGGCGCCTTCTTCGCGCTCGGCCTGCGGCGTCGTCACGTTCAGCCAGTAGAGGCCAGGTTCGGTCCAATTGATCTCGACCTTGCCGTCGGCGCCGGTCTTGAAATCCATCTGGCCAAGCTGGTCGCGATACCGAATGCCGCCCGGGATCACCGTGACCGGCAGGCCCGCCGCGGGCTCGCCATCGAGCAGGAACTGAAAGGTCGCAGCCTCACCCGCGATCAGGTCGTTGGGGTGCGTCACGGGAACGATCTCGATGCCCTTTCCCGTCGGCTGGAACAAGGTTGTCGTCGGCTCGCCGACCGTCACGAAAATCTCGTTCCGATTGTTCGATTCGGCCGTCTTCACATTGGTCGCGCCGGCAGGGATGCGCTCGGCGAGATTCGCCGTCGTGGTGCCGCGCGGCAGTCGTTCGGTCTTGCCGTTCAGATCATAGCTGCCCATCACGCCGTCCGACACCGATGCGATGCGCCAAGTGCCCTTCTTCGTCAGGTGCACGTCAAAGGTGCTGCGATAACGGCCTGTCGCCTTGTTCTCGATCGCCACCTCGCTGCCGTCGGGCGCCCAGGCTTTCATCGCGTCGAGCCGCAGCGGCTGATGCTCGAAATAGAAGAGATCGTTCGACACCGCGGCGTCGACGGTGACCCATACATCGTCGCCCGACAGCACGGTCGAGGACGGCATCATCCACTGGCGATGTGCGGAGGCCGGAACGGCGACCAGCGCTGCAAGCGCGGCGGTCGCGGCGAAACCCCAAATTCGCTTTTTCATAATCCTGTCCTTTTCACGTTCAGCGGAAGGCGACCGAAACGGGCCCCAGTTCAGTTTTTCCGGCGGCGCGGCCGCCCGCCCCGGCTTTCGCGGGCCAGGTGAAGGGAATGCGCAAAAGCTCACGGCCGCCGACTTCGCGCGCCGCCTCGATCACCAGCATATATTGGCCGGGCGCAGCCGCGCCGAGTTGTGCCCGCGAGAAGGAAACCTTGTGCGCGCCGGGCGCGCGCGTCGCGCCGGTAATGCCGTTCGCAGGAAAGGTCATCGAGCGTCCGGCGGCACGCCACCACTGGCGCACGTCGCGCAGCCATTTGGTGCCCTCGTTCGCCTTCATGTCATAATCGTACCAGACGGCGACCGTCTTTGCCTTCGCTCCCGCCTTCTCGACCCAGATCGCGACATAGGGTTTGTGATATTCGGCGACCTTCAGCCGCGGAATGTTGATCGTCACGTCCATCGTGCCCGGACTGGCAGCGAAGGCGGGCGCACCGAGCATCGCGCCGAGGACGATCGTGCCGCCGATGATGCGCGCAGGGGTGGAAAGCTGCATGAACTGGTCTCCCTAATGAATGAAGATGACGGCGATGGCGGCCGGCATGGCCAGGCCCAGCCCGACGAGCGGCCAGGTGCTCTTGCGTTTTGCCGAGTGAAGCTGGAGCAGGAACAGGCCGGTGAAGGCGAAGACGAGGCAGGCGAAGGCAAAGATATCGATGAACAGGCTCCACTCGCCGCCCGAATTGCGTCCCTTGTGGAGATCGTTGAGGTAAGAGATCCACCCGCGACTGGTGATCTCGCTCGACGCCGCGCCGGTCGCGAGGTCGATCGCGACCCACGCATCCCCGCCGGGACGCGGCGCGGGCAGATAGACTTCGCCCTCCGACCATTCGGCCTCGGCGGACGCCTTGACCGGAAAACTGTCCTCGACCCACGCGGCGACGTCGGCGGGCAACGGCGCCTTTTCGGCGTCGGGGACCGCAGCCTTCAGGCGCGCGAGCAGCGTCGGCGGCATCTGCGCCGTCCCCTGCGTCACAACCGGCGACCCTTCGATATCGGCGGCATGATTGAGCGTGAAGCCAGTGACCGCGAACAGCAGCAGACCGATCAGGCTGACGGCCGAACTCATCCAGTGCCACATGTGCAACTGCTTCAGCCAAAAGGCTTTCCGGCTCTTCTTGATCGCCGAACGCGATGGAGTGGGTGCGTGCATATGGAAATTCTACCGAAAAGACGCACGGGCATTATCGAGAACGATTCGCATTTACAATAATTATTCGGATTTTCCGGTCGGATGGCGCGAGACGGCTTAAGATCGAGGAAACGACAGCGGCGCCGCCCCGCGGCGCCGACGGCGAAAATTGTCCGATCGGGAAGTTAAGTGGCGGAGACGGAGGGATTCGAACCCTCGGTACCGGATTTACCAGTACGACGGTTTAGCAAACCGTTGGTTTCAGCCACTCACCCACGTCTCCGCATGGCCTGTCGCGCTAACGACAGTCTGGCCTAGGCGGGTCGCTATAGCCATGCGCTTCGCGACCCGCAACGGCAAAGATTGCGCAATTTTAGGGTCAAACCCGGCATTTCGTCGCCCAGATGATTCGGTCTGGCGTAAATTCGACTCAAGTCATCGCCGGTTCATTGCCCGCGCGCGAAAGCGGGCCATGATTAACCAAGAATATGGCGCGCGTGCGTCGATCGATCTTTGGGGGTCCAATATGCGCAAAACATTCACCAGCCTGGCTTTGGCAGCAATGGCATCGCTCGGCCTTGCGTTGACGCCGCTTCCGGCAGCCGCCCAGATGCGCGAAGTCGACCCCAACAGCACGACGATCGATTCCGATCTCAACAATCCTGCACCGCCGGTGTCGAGCGATTCGACGGCCGGCACGTCATACGACAGCGACCTTGCCACTGGCGATGAGCAGACGAGCGAAGTGCCGCCCGTGGACGGCGCCCCCACCACCAACGCCGACACCTCGGCGACCGATGTAGCAGCGGGCCCCGAATCGACCTATAAGAAGGACGATCTGATCGGCGCGGCCGAAGGGGTGTTCGGCAAGGGCGCGCAGGGCCTCGCCGGGTTGATCGAGGATATTTTGAAGAAGCAGGGCGAACCCAACGCCTATATCGTCGGGCGCGAGGCCGGCGGTGCGCTCGTCCTCGGCGTGCGCTACGGCTCGGGGACGCTGCACCACAAGATCGAGGGCGAGCTGCCCGCTTACTGGACCGGGCCGTCGATCGGCTTTGATGCGGGCGCCAACGCCGGCAACACTTTTGTCCTCGTCTATAACCTCTTCGACAGCGAGGATCTCTACCAGCGCTACCCCGCGGGCGAAGGTGCGGCCTATCTGGTCGGTGGCTTCAACGCGAGCTATATGCGCCGCGGCGACGTCGTCCTAATCCCGATCCGCGTCGGCGTCGGCGCCCGGCTTGGCGTGAACGCCGGCTATATGAAATTCCGCAAGAAGCAGAATTGGGTCCCCTTCTAAACCGGTCTCTTCACGGCTCCACTGCCGGACAAGCCGATGAGATAGAGGGTCGCCAAAATCCCGTTGGGTATCAGGTTCAGTGCAAATCCTGTCATGACCGACAGCGCACTGTCGATCACCAACCAACACGCCATTCCTGCGGTGATAGCATGCCAAAAGGGTGCACCTCGTTCCCCAAGTTCAATCGCCGCACCGATCATCAGGTAAAGCGTAACCGCCCAACCAATCGAAACAGCGCCAAGAACCGCGAGACTGAAACGCAGGGTAGCATCGAACATAATGACGCTTCCGCCGTTCAACGTCGTCAGGATGAATGCGGCCGGTGCACTGGTTACCTCTATTCCGCCGGCCGCCAGCATCAGCCCGAAAATGCCCAGCGACAGGCACCAAAGCGCAAACCAGCGGCGCCAAAATAAACTCATCATCAACATCCTTCTTCTCCGATCAACGAAGATCGCGAAATGTGCGGCCTAATAATCACAAGGGTCATCGCCCCATTTTCCAACAAATTTTTCGTCGAACGATTACCTCGGATGTAATGGCGGTATCCGCCCGAGATAATAGCAAGGCTTAAGCGGAATCTTGGATAGGGAGGACTATCATGATGGTGTCGACGCGCTCGCCAGCGGACGTAGCCAAGAGTTTCCTGAAACTGATGGAAGCTTTGGACTATGATTCCGCCATCCGGATTGTCGCGGATGGTTGCGAATATACCAACCCACCTCCGATCGAAACCGTGCGAGGCCCATGTGGCATTCGTGCCGTGTTGGAACCCTTTTTTGCGCCGACGCTTGAAAATGAATTCAGGATTCTGCGTGAAAGCGCGACCGGCCCCGTCGTCATGCTCGAACGGCTCGATCGGCATCGATTGAACGACAAATGGGTCGAATTGCCCGTCACAGGCGTGTTCGAGGTTCACGACGGCCTGATAACCTATTGGCGCGACTATTTCGACGCATCGACGATTTTGTCGGAGTGGCCGACGGGCTAGTGCCCGCGAACCGCTTCGCGACGGGATCTGATAGTCAAGCGCCGTCAAATGTGATTAATGTCTCACACCTCAGCCCTGCGGCCGAAAGCCGCTGCGAACCGCCCAGATCGGGCAGGTCGATCACGAACAACGCCGCCGCCACCTCGGCGCCGACGCTCTGCATCAGCGCCGAGGTGGCGAGGATCGTGCCGCCGGTCGCGAGCAGATCGTCGACAAGAACGACGCGGTGCCCCGGCAGAACCGCGCCCTCGTGCAGCTCAAGCCGGTCGACGCCATATTCGAGTTCATAGTCGACGCCGATGGTGACGCCGGGCAGCTTGCCCGCCTTGCGCACCGGCACGACGCCGAGCCCCATTGCGGTGGCCATTGCGGCGCCGAACAGAAAGCCGCGCGCCTCGACCGCGACGATGAAGTCCGGGCGATGCACAGCGGCGCAGTCGCTCAGCCGACGCACGCTTTCGGCAAAACCGGCGGCGTCGCCGATCAGCGTCGTAATATCGCGAAACTGGATGCCCGGCTTGGGAAAGTCCGGGATGGTGCGGACGAGCGACGCGAGGTCGAGGTCCGGCTGAGGCGGGAGGGCGATCATGACGCTCGCCCTCCCCCGCTCATCAATGCTTCTTGTCTGCCCAGATATTCCGGTACGACAAATAGGTCAGCACGGTGAAGATCAGCAGGAAAAAGAACACCGCATAACCCACCTGGATGCGCTTGATCAGCTTCGGCTCGGCGGTCCAGACGAGGAACGCCGTGACGTCCGCTGCCATGTTCTTCACATCGTTCGGCGACCCGTCGGCAAAGGTCACCTGCCCCTTGGTCAACGGCGGCGCCATCGCGAGGTTAAGGTTCGCGAAATAGGGGTTGTAGTGCAGCCCCGTGCCCGGCTTCAGTTCGGCAGGCAGATTCGCCGGTGGGTTCTGGTAACCGGTCAGCAGCGAATAGATATAATCCTTGCCGCCTTCGCGCGCCTTGGTGATCAGCGAGAGATCGGGCGGCAGCGCATTGTTGTTCGCCGCGCGCGCAGCCGTTTCGTTCGCATAGGGCGACGGAAAATAATCCGACGGCAGGCCATCGCGCGTCGCCGGCTCACCCGTGTCGGGGTTGATCGACGGAACCTGGAAACCCTTGGCAAAGGTCTTGATCTGGCCTTCGGTGTAGCCAAGGTCTGCAATGTCGCGGAACGCGACCAGATGCAGGCTGTGGCAGGCCGAGCAGACTTCCTTATACACCTGCATGCCGCGCTGCAGCTGCGCCTTGTCCCAGTGGGGCAGAACGATGCCGTCGCTGGCGAGCTTCAGATGTTTGGGGTGTTTGTGAAACGCGTACGCGACATTGACTTCATTTTTGAGCGGCGTCGTGAAGATCGCGAGCACCAGCGCGGTAATGAAACCGAGGCCGACGAGAAAACCGAGCGGACGAACCATGGCTGTATCAGCTCCTATTAAAGTCCGGCGCTCAGGCCGTTGCCGAAGCCGACGAGGTGTCGGGGGCGTGTTTGGCGAGGACCGCTTCGGTGATCGAATTCGGCATCGGAAGCGGGCGTTCGATCCGCGACACGATCGGCAGGATGACCAGGAAGTGGGCGAAATAATAGATCGCACCCAGCTGGCTGAGGATCACCCACGGCTGTTCCGCCGGCTGCATGCCGCACCAGCCGAGGAGCAGCACGTCGACGACGAGGATCCAGAAGAAGATGCGGTACAGCGGACGATAGTTCGACGATTTGATCGGCGAGCTGTCGAGCCAGGGCAGGAAGAACAGCAGCGCGATCGAGCCGAACATTGCGATGACGCCCCACAGCTTCGCGTCGATCCACAGGAAGTTGAAGGTGAAGGCCTTCAGGATCGCGTAGAACGGCAGGAAGTACCATTCGGGAACGATATGGAGCGGTGTAACCAATGGGTTGGCGGGAATATAATTGTCGGCATGGCCCAGCATATTCGGGCTGAAGAAGGTCAGCGCGACAAAGACCAGCAGGAAGACCCCGACGCCGAAGCCATCCTTCGCGGTGTAATAGGGGTGGAACGGAACGGTATCCTGTTCGCCCTTCACCTCGATGCCCGTCGGGTTGTTCGACCCCGGGATATGCAGCGCCCAGATGTGCAGGATGATGACACCCGCGATCACGAACGGCAGCAGATAGTGCAGCGAGAAAAAGCGGTTGAGCGTGGCATTGTCGGGGACGAAGCCGCCGAGCAGCCATTCGCGCACCGGCTCGCCGACGATCGGGATCGCCGAGAAGAAGCCCGTGATCACCTGCGCGCCCCAGAAGCTCATCTGGCCCCACGGCAGCACATAGCCCATGAAAGCGGTCGCCATCATCAGGAGGAAGATCACGACGCCGAGCAGCCACACCATTTCGCGGGGCGCCTTGTACGAACCATAATAAAGGCCGCGGAAAATGTGCAGATAGACGACGATGAAGAACATGCTCGCGCCGTTCATATGCGCGTAGCGGATGAACCAGCCGGCGTTCACGTCGCGCATGATATGCTCGACCGAGTTGAACGCGACGCTGGCATTCGCGGCATAATGCATCGCCAGAACGATGCCGGTGACGATCTGGATCATCAGCGCGGCGCCGGCAAGGACGCCGAAGTTCCAGAAATAGTTGAGGTTGCGCGGCACCGGATATCCGGGGCCCGTGGCATTATAGACGAGACGCGGAATCGGCAGCTTCTCGTCCATCCACTTCATCAGCGGATGTGTCGGTTCATAGGGTTTGGCCCAGGGAAAGCTCATCTTATCTCGCTCCTCAGCCGATCGTCACGACGGTGTCGCTGGTGAATTCATAGGGCGGCACGACCAGATTCGTGGGTGCCGGGCCTTTACGGATGCGCGCCGCGGTGTCGTAATGCGAACCGTGGCACGGGCAGAAATAACCGCCAAAATCGCCCTTGTTCTCGCCTTCCGCAGCGCCGAGCGGAACGCAACCGAGATGGGTGCAAACGCCCAGCGTAATCAGCCAGTTTTCCTTGCCGGGCTTGGTGCGCTGGTCGATCGTTTCGGGGTCGCGCAGGTCGCCCAGCGGCACCGCCTTGGCTTCGGCGATTTCCTTGGCGACAAGGTTGCGCACGAACACCGGCTGCTTGCGCCAGCTGGTCTTGATCGCCTGGCCCGGCTGGATCGCCGAAATGTCGATTTCGGTCGTCGACAGCGCGAGGACGTCGGCCGACGGGTTCATCTGGTTGAGCAGCGGCAGAACCACGGCGACCGCACCGACACCCGCGAAACTCACCGCCGCGATATTTATGAAATCCCGGCGACGTACGCCATCCTCGATACCGGCGTTGAGTTCAGATTCACTGGCCATTCGACTGCCCTTGCATGGGTGAACTAACAAAATTTCTCGAAGTATGGCCGCCCCTGTTGCACGCGCACGAAAGCGCACAACCCGGCGGCCCCTCCGGGAATTGCGGGCCTGATAGCCGCACTGTCCGGGCTTGCCAACAGGCAATTTCCGCTTCTTTCACTGTGCCAAGGCGTTGCATCAAGGCCTCTCGATTCCTCTGGCGACGGAGGCTAAGGGGCATTCATGGAAATCGCCCTGTTTCAGCCGGATATCGCGGGCAATGTCGGCACGACGCTGCGCACCGCCGCCTGCTTCGGCGTGCCGGCGCATATCATCGAACCCTGCGGCTTTCCCTTCTCCGACGGCGCGCTGAAACGCGCGGGAATGGACTATGCCGTTCGGGCCAATGTGCGCCGTCATCCCGACTGGAACGGCTTTCGCCAGTGGAGCGCGGATGCGGGGCGGCGGCTTGTGCTGCTGACGACCGCGGGCGCGACGCCCCTGCCCGCCTTTATATTCGCGCCCGGCGACCTGCTGTTGCTCGGCGCCGAATCCTCGGGCGTGCCGCCCTATGTCCACGACACCGTGGCAGCGCGGGTCGCAATTCCGATGCAACCGGGCTTTCGATCCTTGAATGTCGCGGTCGCGGCTGGCATCGCGCTCGCCGAAGCGCTCAGGCAAACGAAAGGCTTTCCGGCATGATCTCGCTCGACCCGCAGCAAAAGACGGCACGCACCTGGTTCGAATCGCTTCGCGACCGCATCTGCGCCGAATTCGAGGCGATCGAGGCCGAGGCGGGCAGCGAGGCGCGCTTTGCCTATACGCCGTGGGACCGCGAGGCGGAGGGGCTGAAGCCCGGCGAAGGCGGCGGCGGCGTGCGCGGGGTGATGACGGGCAAGATATTCGAAAAGGTCGGCGTCAACGTCTCGACCGTCGCGGGCGAGTTCGCGCCCGACTTTGCCGGATCGATCCACGGTGCGGGCGAGGACCCCAGCTTTTTCGCTACGGGAATCAGCCTCGTGGCGCATATGGCGAACCCGCATGTCCCAGCGGTGCACATGAACACGCGTTTCCTCGCGACGACGAAACGCTGGTTCGGCGGCGGCGCCGACCTCAACCCGCCGATCGAATATGCCGAGGACACCGACGCCTTCCACGCGCGACTGCGCGCCGCCTGCGCGCCCTTCGGCCCCGATGTCTACGAACGCTATGCCAAATGGGCGGAGGATTATTTCTACATCCCGCATCGCGGCGTCCATCGCGGCGTCGGCGGCATCTTCTACGACCATCTCGAATGCGGCGACGATGCCGAGTTTGATCGCAATTTCCAGCTGACGCAGGCCGTCGGCGAAGCGTTCCTCGACATTTTCCCGCAGCTTGTGCGCCGCAGGATGGGGCTCCCCTTCACCGAGGCAGAACGCGAGGCGCAGCTGATCTGGCGCGGACGCTACGCCGAATTCAACCTCGTCTATGACCGCGGTACCTTGTTCGGGCTCAAGACCGGCGGCAATATCGACGCGATCCTGATGAGCCTGCCGCCGCTGGCGAAATGGAGCTGACATAGCAAAAAGGCGCCTCCGTTTCCGGAAGCGCCTTTGTTGCTTTGCCCGAATAGCGATCAGGCGAAAACGTCACCCGACGCGCGCGGTGCGATGGCGCGATAGACGCCGACCGGCATCGAAAAGGAAATCATGATGATCGGCAGGTAGACGAGCGCCGCCATGACGATCATCGTCAAGATCGCGCCGACCGCCGAACCGCCCAGAATCGCGCCCAGGACGCCGCCGAAGATCATCCCTGCGATCAGCGCATAGATGAATATGCCGATCACGAAGAGCAGGTAGAAGCCGACGATCGTCCACTGCGACGGCCCCGTCAGCCGCCACGATTCCCCAAGACCGGTCACCGGATTGCGCGTCAGCTGATTGGCCATGACGGGACCGGCTACCATGAAGCGACCCTGCACCCACAGCAGGAAAACGACCATCGCGATATAGAGGATGATCATCAGGAGAATCGCGCCGCCGCCAATGGCACTGGCGCCGCCCGATGTCAGCGCGTCCGGGGAAAATCCACCCATCCCGCCCAGCGCCGCGCCGAAGATCAGCGTCAGGATGAACATGATGACGAAGATGACGATATAGGCGGCGATCATTACCACGAACATGCCAAAGGCCAGGGCCGGTCCCGCCTGAAACGCCCAGGCGAAATTCGGCGTTTCTCCGGGGTGCATGCCGCCGCGCCAGATGAGCATCGAAACGCCGTAAAAGATCACCGCCGCGACCAGCGCGAACAGGAATATCTTGCCGAACGCACCCATCACGAGCGACGGGTCATTGGGCGCCAGCGCCATGGCCGAGAAGGTCGATCCGAGAAGCAGATAACCGAGTACACCGACGACGACCAACGCCCCGCCTACCCAGATCAACATCTGCATCCAATTGGCCTTCAGAAACGCAAAGGTTGCCGAGAAGGCTGCTCCGATACGCATTTTCGTCATGTCATTCCCCCCTGTTTTTCAGATCAAACGCGCCCACTCCATCCAAGGCAGGCAAAGCCTGACGGGCTTCGCCCCATTTGCGACATATCATTGTTATTGGCGGAGACCCGCATCACTGGAACACGTCGGACGAGGTCCGAAGCGCAAGCTGGCGATAAGCTGCCGCCGAAACGGCAATCGATGCCAGGCTGCCGACGGCGCTGAAAGCCGCCTCGATGAAACCGCCCAGCATCCGCCCGAATCCCGGCTCGTTTCCCGCGATGACCGAGACGATACCGCCGATAATCAGCGCTGCGATCACGATCACCAGCGCAACGAGAAAGAGAAAGAAAAAAATCGCCCAGCCGTTGCCGCGCGTGAGGTCCCAGCTCGTCCGGATCGCTTCAAAGGGATTGTAAAGACCCCGGTCAGCCACCGCCGGGGTGACGAGCGCAAGGCGCCCGAGCAGATAGAGGCCGGGGACGAGCAACAGGATGAAGCCGATGCCGATTGCAAAACCGCACAGGATCTGGATCGCGATCATCGTCGGAAAAACCGTGAGCGCGAAGGTCAGCGCCTCACCGACGCTCGTCCCGGTCCGCGACAGCCAAAGCCGCAGGATACCGGCCGTACCGATCAGCGTGCAGAGCGCGATCGCCAGCTGCCCCGGGATCATCTGGCGGAAACTTTCCTGAAATGTGGCCATGACCTGATTGATATCGGCGCCCGCCGCGGGCTCGACCGGCACCGGCCCGAACCAGGCGACCGCGAGCGCCGGCAAGAACAGAAATACGCCCGCGATCGTGCCGACGAGGGCCGTGTGCGATTTCAAAAGCTGCAGCGTGTCGTCCCACGCGGCGCCCATGTCGAATTTTACCATTGATACCCCGTCATTTTTTCGATTTCCGAATTGCGCCGAAAGTGACGACCTTCCGCGCTCCTGTCCAGCCCTGTCGGCATGCGGCGCACAGGGTCTTGCGCATGACGACATGGCGGGCCAGATAGCCGGCGCAATGAGCTTCCCTCCTCCGCCCGAATGGACCATCAGCCCCGGCCTGACCGACTATGATATGGCATTGGCCGACATGGAGACGCGCGCGGCCGCGATCCACGCTGGCGACGCGGGCGAGCGGATCTGGCTGATCGAGCATCCGCCGCTCTATACCGCCGGGACGAGCGCCGATCCCGCCGAGCTGCTGAGCCCGCAGTTTCCGGTTTACGACGCGGGACGCGGCGGCCGCTACACCTATCACGGTCCGGGCCAGCGCGTTGGCTATGTCCAGCTCGACCTGACCAAGCGTGGGCGCGACGTGCGCGCCTATGTGTCGGCGCTCGAAGGCTGGGTAATCGACGCGCTTGCACTGCTCGGCGTCGAGGCGCGCCGCGCCGAGGGCCGCATCGGCATCTGGACCGACGACCGGGACGGCCGCGAAGCCAAGATCGGCGCGATCGGCGTGCGCGTGAAACGCTGGGTGACGATGCACGGCTTTTCGCTCAATGTTGCGCCCGACCTCGCGCATTTCGGCGGCATCGTGCCGTGCGGCATCGCCGAATTTCCGGTGACGAGTCTCGCCGCGCTCGGCCGCACCGCATCCTTCGCCGACGTCGATGCGGCGCTGATCCAGACGCTACCGGCCTTTCTCGACAAGCTTTCGCCGAAAGACTAGGAACGCCGCATGACCCGCACCCTTCTCGCATCGCTCTCCCTGCTCGCCCTTGCCGCCTGTGGCGGCGGCGACACTGCCGGCACGTCGACGACAAAACTCGACGCGGTCGAAGTCCAGCCGGGATCGATCAGCGATTCGATGATCATTCTCGACGATGCGGTCAGCGACGGCACCGCGATCGACAACAGCGTCCCCGACGATGACACCAAAAAGGATGGGGCGAAGGCCGACGAGGCGGATTCGACGGACGAGGCGACGCCCGACAGCGAAGCCCCCGAAAGCGAAGCCGACGACAATCCCGATGCGGTCGACATGCCGGTCGCGAAAAAGGCGATCACCAGCGCTCCCGCTTCGAAAAAGGGCGAATAGCCGCTAACGCAGCCCCAGATTCTTGTGCGTCTGCAGCGACAGGCGCCAGCGCGGATCGTCCATCACCAGATCGATGCACGCCTGCACATTGGCGGCGGCGTGCGGATCGTCGAGCGGCTGGACGAGCCAATGTTTGAAGTCGAGCGCCGCAAGCCGCGCGACATCGCTGCCCGGCTGCGGCCAGACGAGTTTCAGTTCGTCGCCGCTCAATTGCACCAGTTCGCTGCCCGCCTTCGGGCTGACGCAGATCCAGTCGATGCTGCGCGGGATCGGAAAGGTGCCATTGCTTTCGATCGCGATCGTGAAACCACGTTCGTGCAGCGCATCGATCAGCGCATCGTCGACCTGCAGCATCGGCTCGCCGCCGGTCAGCACGACATAGCGGTCGTCCGCGCCCTGCCCCCAGCTTTCGGCGATGACGTCGGCAAGCGCCTCTGCCGTTTCATATTTTCCGCCCAGGGTTCCATCGGTGCCGACGAAATCGGTGTCGCAGAACTGGCAGACCGCCTTGGCGCGATCCTTTTCACGCCCCGTCCACAGATTGCAGCCGGCAAAGCGGCAGAATACGGCGCGGCGCCCCGCCTGCGCACCCTCCCCCTGCAGGGTAAGGAAAATCTCTTTGACGGCGTAGGTCATTTGCTGGGAGCCATCGGATCAGGCGTATCGTGTCGGGTCGGCGAGCCCCGCGTCGGCAAACCCCTTGCTGCGCAAACGGCAGCTATCGCACGCCCCGCAATGCAGCCCCTGGGGCGTCGGATCATAGCAGGACCAGCTCATCCCCGCGTCCATGCCCAGCCGCGCCGCTTCGGCGGCAATATCCGCCTTGGTCATATGCTGGAGCGGCGCGTGGATGTGGAAATCGACGCCCTGGTCGCCGTCGCGCGTCGCGAGCGCCGCCAGCTTTTCAAAGCCGTGGATGAATTCGGGGCGACAGTCGGGATAGCCCGAATAATCCAGCGCATTCACGCCGATCACGATGTCCTGCGCCTGCCGCGCCTCGGCCAACCCAAGTGTCAGCGACAGGAAGATGAGGTTGCGCGCCGGGACGTAAGTAACCGGAATGTCGGTGCCGACGCCGTCTTTCGGCACGTCGATGTCGGCGGTCAGCGCCGACCCGCCAAAGCGGCGAAGGTCGAGCGGCAATATGATATGCTCGGCCGCGCCGATATAGTCCGCGATGCGCACCGCCGATTCCAGTTCGACACGGTGGCGCTGGTTATAATCGATCGTCAGCGCGACGATGCGCGCGCCCGCTTCGCGTGCGAGGCCCGCACAGACCATCGAGTCGAGTCCGCCCGACAGGAGGACGATCACCGTTTTTCCGGAAACTTGCTGCATCGGCGCCAGATAGGCCCGCTCCGCGAGGCGTGCAAGGGCTGCGGCGCACCAAAAGAATGGGCCGCGAGGCAGTTGCCGCACGGCCCAGTTCGGCATGACAGCCGTTAGGGAGAAAGGGCGATCATGAAGAGCCCTGCAACCCGTCTAACGCTGCATGGTTAACAAATCGTTCGCTCAACAACCGGCGGTGCGGCGCGCCTCGATCGCTTGAGAAAATGGTTTGCCGTCGGCGATGCCCTGCGTGTCGATCTGGACCAGTCGGTTCGTTTCGCTGCGGATGGTCGTGCGGCCATGGCCTGCGCCGGGGCAGGTGTAATGGACCGTCACCGAATTCGGCGTGTCTTCGATGATGTAGCGCGAACAGGTCGAACGCGGGTGCTGGACCTGGATCAGCCGCCGCGCGTCGCCGACGCAAATCGTCTGCAACACGGCATCCTTGCCGCGTTCGCGAAGCTGCCAGCTGCCCTTTTCGAGCCGGTCGAGCATCGCCAGCGAAGGCGCCTGCGCGGGCACCGCGCTGGCCGCCGCGCAGCCAAGCGCCACAAGAGACATTCGTAATATGGGAGAGAAGATCGCCATTCCACCTATCCGTTAGCCGCCCACGAGCGAGCGAAAATGCGACCCCGATCCGATGAAACTAGTGGTGCGGCGCTGCGATTTCAACCGCTTGGCGCTGAATTCTCCCGCCTCATCGTTGGAATGGGCGAAATCATGGCTTATTCCGCGTGTTTGTGGGTCGCAATTTCATCGAGCGGGATCGGAAAAATGCGCGAACAAAAGGCGCAATCGACGACGACATTGCCCGCGTCGTCTGCCATGTCGGTGCGCTCGGCCTCCGGAAACTGCGCGAGCACGCCCGCGAAATAGCCGGTGCTGCATCGACAGCCGCGCGACACGGCGATGCCCGGCTCGACGCGCACCTCGTCCTCGTGGAACAGCCGCCACGCGAGCGTCTCGAGCGAGGTCGCCGGATCGGTGAGTTCCTCGTCCTTGAGCGTTGCCGCGATCGTCTTGGCATGCTCCCATTCGGGAATGTCGTGCCGGACATGGAGCCGGTCGCGACCAACTTCGCCCTCGGGCAAATGCTGGAGCAGCAGCCCGCCAGCTAGACAGCCGGCCTCGGGATCATGGCGCGCCGCGAGCCTGATCAGGCTCGGGATCTGCTCCGATTGCTCGAAATAATGCTCCGCCGCCTCGCCGATCGACGCGCCTTCGAGCGGGACGATGCCCTGATAGCGCTCGGCGGTCGCCGCCTGGTCAAAGGTGATCGCAAGAAAGCCTTCGCCAAAGAGCGCGAACAAGGTCGGTTCGGACCCGACCTCCGCGAGCCGCTCGGGGTCGAATTTGAGGTAACCGCGCAATTCGCCGCCGCGATAGTCGCAGACGAGCAGCTCGATCGGCCCGCCGCCGGTCTGCGCCTGCAGCGTCATCTGGCCATTCTCGTCCTTCAGCGTCGAACCGAGCAGCACGGTCAGCACCAGCGCCTCCGCCAGCAGCTTTTCGGCTACCGGGGGATAATTATGCGCCCCCATGATCGTCCGGAGCGTTGGCCCAAGCCGAACCAGCCGCCCGCGCACATGGCGCTCGGCGATCGTGAACAGCAAGGGCCGATCGAACCAGGTTTCGATGATTTCACTCACGTCTTCGAACTCACAATTTTCCGAGCGCCCAGAGCAGGATGGATTTCTGCGCATGAACGCGGTTTTCGGCCTCGTCCCACACGCGCGACTGCGGGCCGTCGATCACCGCGTCGACCACCTCGTCGCCGCGGTGCGCGGGCAGGCAATGGAGGAAGATCGCGTCGCTCTTGGCGCCGGTCATCAACCGCTCGTCGACCTGATAGGGCGCCATCGCGGCAATCTTGTTGTGGGCATGATCCTGTCCCATCGACACCCATGTGTCGGTGACGACCAGGTCGGCGCCCGCCACGGCATCGCGCGCATCGCGGGTAATTTCGATGCGGGAGCCCTTCGCACGCGCCGCTTCGACGAAGCTCGCATCGGGTTCATAGCCCTGAGGAACCCCCGCACGGACGTGGAAACCGAACAGGCCTGCCGCCTCGATCAGCGACGCGAGGACATTGTTGCCGTCGCCGAGCCACGCAAGTTCGAGCCCGGGAAGCGCCTTGCCGCTCTCGACGATCGTGAGCAGGTCGGCGACGATCTGGCACGGGTGCGACAGGTCGGTCAGGCCGTTGATCACCGGGACGCCGGCACAGTCGGCGAGTTCCAGGACCTTGGCATGATCGTCGGTGCGGATCATGATCGCGTCGGCATAGCGCGACAGGACGCGCGCGGTGTCGGCAATCGTCTCGCCGCGACCAAGCTGCGTCGTTCCCGCATCAAGGATCATCGGGACGCCGCCGAGCTGGCGGATCGCGATATCGAACGAGGCGCGGGTGCGCGTCGAATTCTTCTCGAACACCATCGCGAGCACATGCCCCGCGAGCGGCGCATCAGCGTCGACCTTGCCCTTCGGCCAGCCCGCACGCGCCGCCTTGCGGTCGATCGCATCGGCGAGCATCGCTGCGACGGCGTCTCCGCCCGCGTCGGACAGGTTAAGGAAATTCGGCACTACGCTTCGGGCGGCGTGTAGCTCGCCGCGCCCGCTGACAATTTCTCGATAAATTCGGCGATATGGCTGTCGTCGATGTTGAGCGGCGGCAGCACGCGAACGACATTTTCGCCCGCCGCGACGGTCAGCAGCCCATGATTGTCGCGCAGATGCGCCACAAACGCACGGCTGTCCGAGCTCAGCTTGAGGCCGAGCATCAGGCCGACACCGCGCACGCTGTCGAACAGCTGGTCGTGATTGGGGATCAACTGCTCGAGTGCGCCGCGCAGGCGTTCGCCGGTGGCCTTGACCGACGCAAGGAAGCCCTCTTCGAGCACGACGTCGAGCACCGCCTGACCGGCGGCGCAAGCAAGCGGGTTGCCGCCATAGGTCGAACCGTGGGTGCCGATCACCATGCCGCGCGCGGCTTTTTCGGTCGCGAGGCACGCCCCCATCGGAAAGCCGCCGCCGATGCCCTTCGCGCTCGCCATGATGTCGGGTGTCACGCCGAAATGTTCATAGGCGTATAGGTGGCCGGTGCGCGCAACGCCGCACTGGACTTCGTCGAACACCAGCATCAGGTCGCGCTTGTCGCAAATGTCGCGCAGCGCTTGCAGGAAGGGCTGCGACGCCGGACGGATGCCGCCTTCGCCCTGGATCGGTTCGACAAGGAAACCGGCGGTATTGTCGTCGACCAGATCGAGCGCAGCGTTGATGTCGTCAAACGGCGCATAGGCAAAGCCCGGCAGCAGCGGGTCGAAACCCTTGCGCAGCTTTTCCTGATTGGTCGCCGAAATCGTGCCGAGCGTGCGGCCGTGGAAGGCGTTGTTGAACGTGATCAGCGTGTGCTTCTCGGCGTTACCCGCGCTCGAATGATAGGCGCGCGCGGTCTTGATCGCACATTCGACGGCTTCGGCGCCCGAGTTGGTCAGAAAGACCGTGTCGGCGAAGGTGTTCTCGACCAGGCGCGCGGCATAGGCTTCGCCCTGCGGGCTGCCATAGAGGTTCGACACATGCATCAGTGTCGCGGCCTGTTCCTGAATCGCCTTGGTCAGATGCGGATGCCCGTGACCGAGCAGGTTCACCGCGATGCCGCTCGCGAAGTCCAGATAACGCTCGCCTCGCTCGCCGATCAGATAGGCGCCCTCGCCGCGAACCGGACGCACACCGCACCGGGGATATACGGGCATCAGCGGCGTGATCGTCATGGCAGGCACCTTTCAGGCAAAAGGAAAAAGGCGACCCCGATACGGGCCGCCCTTGGTCGGGCCGCTCCTATACTGCTGCACCCGGAGGTGCGTCAACACAGCGGCGTTCGGACGCCTTAAACCGCCTTGCTCGCCTCCATCGTCAGCGCGAGCGAGTGCTTACGCGCATCATGGTCGTACATCGACGAGGCGATGATCACCTCGTCCACCCCGGTGCGCGTGACAAAGGCCTTCAGCCCGGCCGCAATATCGTCAGCGGTACCGACCGCCGAACATTGCAACACATGGTCGAGGATCGCGCGCGCGTTCGGCGGCAGGCTGTCCTTGTAGCCCGCAAGCGGCGGCTGCATTTTGCCCGGATTGCCGGTGCGCAGCGCGACGAAAGCCTGTTGCTGCGACGAGGCGAGCAACTCGGCCTCCTCGCGCGTATCCGCCGCGAAGCTGTTGAACGCGGCGGCGACATAAGGCTCGGCGAGCTGCGCCGACGGCTTGAACTGGCGGCGATAAATGTCGAGCGCCTCGTCGAGCGCGTCGGGCGCGAAATGGCTGGCGAAGGCGTATGGCAGCCCGAGCATCGCCGCGAGCTGTGCGCCGAAAGTGCTCGATCCCAATATCCACAGCGGAATATGCGTGCCCGCCCCCGGCACCGCGGTGATACCAAGCTGTTCGTCGCCGGCCAGAAACGCCTGAAGCTCCAGCACATCCTGCGGAAACTGGCGCTCGTCGCTGGCGAGCGTCCGGCGCAGCGCCCGCGCGACGCGCTGATCCGATCCCGGTGCGCGGCCCAGGCCCAGATCGATGCGCCCGGGGAACAGGGCTTCGAGCGTCCCAAACTGCTCGGCGATCACCATCGGGGCATGATTGGGCAACATGATACCCGCCGACCCGATGCGGATGCGCTTGGTGGCGTGGCCTAGATGCGCAAGCACGACCGACGTCGCGGCGCTCGCGATACCCGTCATGCCGTGATGTTCGGCGACCCAATAGCGCGCGTAACCCAGCGCCTCGGCGTGCCTGGCTAGATCGGCGGCATTGGCGAGCGCCTCTGCGATCGTGCCGGTGTCGGTCACGGGCACGAGGTCGAGGAAAGAGAGTTTCGTCATGAAACCGATATGCGGTGGGGGGCGCCGCGGTTCAAGCGCAGTGCTTCACGGGGCTAGAGAAGAAAAACTACGCCCGCTCGTCCTTGGGCGAATCCATCAGCACATAGGTCGTAATCGAATGGACCTGCGGCAGCACCCCGAGCACCTCGGTGTGGAAATGTTTATATGCTGCGAGGTCCGCAGTCTCGATGCGCAGCAGATATTCGATCGCGCCGGTGATATTGTGGCATTCGCGCACCTCGGGCGCCTCCGCCATCGCCGCCTCGAAATCGGCCTGCGCCTTCTTCGTGTGCGACGACAGGCCGACGGTGACATAGGCGAGGAAGGTCAGGCCCAGCTTCGCCGGATCGATCACCGCGCGATAGCCCGTGACGACGCCGCTGCGTTCGAGTTCCTGCACCCGGCGTAAACAGGCGGACGGCGAGAGGCCGACGCGATCGGCCAGCTCGAGGTTCGAGATTCGTCCGTCCCGCGACAATTCGTGCAATATCTTGCGGCCAATGGCATCAATCTTGGTCATAGATTGCATATTCTATCCCGTTGACGCCAATCTTTGCAATCCACTGCATCGCAGAACGCATTATATTGCGCGGATGGAACAAACCGCCCTTCTTGCGCTATCCGCCTTCGCGCTCGTCTCGTCGATCACGCCGGGGCCGAACAATATGATGCTGATGGCGTCGGGCGCCAATTTCGGGCTCCGTCGCACCATCCCGCACGCGCTCGGCGTCGGTTTCGGGTTCACGCTGATGATCGTCCTCGTCGGGGTCGGACTGATGGGATTGTTCGACCTGTTCCCGATCCTGAACAGCGTGCTCAAGGTGGTCAGCGTCGTCTATCTGCTCTGGCTGGCGTGGAAGATCGCCAACGCCGCGGCACCCGACACCCAGAGCGGTGCGCGCGGCAAGCCGATGACCTTCTTTCAGGCGGTGCTGTTCCAGTGGGTGAACCCCAAGGCCTGGTCGATGGCGCTGACCGCGATCGCGCTCTATGCGCCCGACCGCAATCTCGGCGCGGTGCTGCTCGTGGCGGTGGTGTTCGGCATCATCAACCTGCCCTCAACCAGCCTGTGGGCGGTGATGGGTCAACTGATGCGCCGCTGGCTGTCGAGCCCGGCCCGGCTCCGAGCGTTCAACTGGACGATGGCGGCGCTGCTCGTCGGCTCGCTCGCGCTGCTGATCTGATTGCAAGGTTGCATGTCGCAACCTAAAGACGGCGCTCCCCTCTTCTGACCGGAGAACAGAACCATGCAGAGTCGCCGTCTTGGCAAGAGCGCCATCCATGTGTCCGACATCTGCATGGGGACGATGACCTTCGGCAGCCAGACCGACGAGGCCGAAGCCGTCCGCATCCTCGACCGCTGCTTCGACGCGGGGATCAATTTCTACGACACCGCCGAGGGCTATCCGGTCCCGCCCGACGTCAAATGGGTCGGCCGCACCGAGGAGATCGTCGGGCGCTGGCTGAAAACCAAGCCGCGCGACGCAATCGTCCTTGCGACCAAAGTGTCGGGGCCGAGCCACGTCTGGTTCAAATCACCGTGTCGCAGCGGCATGACCGCGCTCGACCGCAAGAATATCATGCAGGCGGTCGATGACAGCCTGACGCGGCTGCAGACCGACTATATCGACCTGTATCAGACGCACTGGCCCGACCATGATGCGCCCTATGACGAGATGATGGATGCGCTCGACGAACTCGTCCGGATCGGCAAGGTCCGCATCCTCGGCTGCTCGAACGAGACGAGCTGGGGGCTGATGAAATCGCTCGCAGCGTCGGAGGCGCTTGGGCTTGCGCACTACCACACGATCCAGAATAATTTCAGCCTCAACAACCGCCGTTTCGAGGACGAACTGGCGCAGGTTTGCCGCCAGGAGGGGGTCAGCCTGATCCCCTATTCGCCGCTCGCCGGCGGGGTGCTGTCGGGCAAATATCAGGGCGGTGCCAAGCCCGAAGGCGCGCGCTTTTCGCGCTATCTTGGCATGGAGGGACGGCAGGCGGCAATGGGCCGCCGGTTCGTCAACGACAAGAGCCTCGCCGCGACCGAACGCTATCTCAAAATCGCCGAAGGAGCCGGGCTGCATCCGGTGACGATGGCGACCGCCTGGTCGAAACAGCATGATTTCGTCGCCTCGACGATCGTGGGTGTCAGCGCCTATGATCAGGTCGACCCGATCCTCGACGCGATGGAGCTGGTGCTTTCGGACGATGTGATGAAGGCGCTATACAAGGTGAGCAAGGACATCCTCTACCCGATGGGGTGAGCGGCTTGCGCGGTGCGCCTGGGCTGCTAACCTGCCCCCGCACCAAGCAAGGAAACCCGCCATGTCCCCCGCCCGCCGCACGTTTTTCGCTGTCGCCGCCTTCTCTGCCATCATCGGCACCGCCCACGCCGCGAACCCGACGATGTTCCGCGACGCGGGCTGCGGCTGCTGCCTCAAATGGCTCGAGCAGGTGAAGGCGTCGTTCGGGCAGAAGGCGGTTGTCGTTAACTCGCCCGACATGGCAGCGGTGAAGGACAAGCAAGGCGTGCCGCCGGCGCTGCGCAGCTGCCACACCGTGCTCGTCGGCGGCTATGTGATCGAGGGCCATGTTCCCGCCAAGGAAATCGCCCGCCTGCTCCGCGAAAAGCCGAAGGGCGTAAAGGGTCTCGCCGTCGGCGGCATGCCCATCGGCTCGCCCGGCATGGAGCATGGCGACCACCGCGAAGCCTATAAGGTGATGACCTTCGGCCCCGCGGGCCAGCGCCTGCAGCAGACCCCCAAGCACCAGATCGCCGC
>CAYRQX010000017.1:35616-68631 GCA_964426485.1 uncultured Sphingopyxis sp.
GCGAGCGGCGGCGCGCACGCGCACTGACCGTCGCGGCGCGCGTCAGGCCAGTTCGGCCTTGAACAATTCGAGCTGGCGCGCCCATGCCTTTTCGGCCGCCGCTTCATTATAGGCGCGGCCGTCGGGCGGGCACCAGCCGTGCATTGCGCCTTCATAGACCTCGACCTCATGCCATTGCTTGCGCGGCTCCAACACCGCCTTCAGCAAGAGCTTTTCGTTTGGCGTTTCCTTGTCGTCATTGTCGGCAATCGCGAACAGATAGCCCGCATTGGTCTTCGGGATCAGCAGGTGCGGGCTGTCGGGCTTGTCGGTTCCGACCCCGCCGCCGTGGAAGCTCGCGGCCGCCCCGACGCGGTCGGGCTTCAATGCAGCGGTATAGATGACCATCGGCCCGCCCATGCAGTAACCGGCGGTGCCGATCTTGCGCGCCGTATCGACCTCCGGCTGCGCGTCGAGGAAGGCGAGATGCGCCTTGGCGTCGGTCTCGACGATCGGGCGCGTCAACTGCTTGAGGTAACCGAACAGCTTTTCGCGCACCGCGGGATCGCTCCAGTCGTTCGCGGCATCGACCACCGGCGATTTCTGCCAGCGGTAGAAGGGATTGACGCAGAGCACCGCATAGCCCTCTCCCGCCAGCCGGTCGGCCATCTGCCGGAATGCGGGGCGCAGGCCGCGAATGTCGGGCCACACCAGCACGCCGGGGTGCTTGCCGCTCGCAGGCGCGACGAAATAGGCGTCGCAGGTTCCGGCGTCGGTGTTGATCGTGACATCGCGGCCCTTCACCGGCTTGCCCGCCAGCGCGCGCACGGGCAGTGCCGCAGCCAGCGCACCGGCGCCCGCGAGCGCCGCAAAGCTGCGCCGTCCGACGGCCATTCCCGCGCGGTCAAGATCGGCTTCGGTGTTTTCGGTACACATGTCTCTCTCCTTGGGGATGATTTCGGAAAGTCGCGGAAAACTGCGCAACTTCACGCGCGATTGCATATTTCGTTCCGCGATCGGTATCCAATTGTGCGCGAAGCTAATCCAGCCCGGCTTTATAGGACAGCGGTTTTTGAACGGCTTACCGCCCCGCCCCTCGTCATTAAAGGGTGAGAGCCGCCACCTCATCGAAAGTCCGCGCCACATGATGCACACCGACTTCGCGGAGCATCGCAGCGTGGCCCGCGCGGTCGACGATATGCCCGGCGCCGCAAAAGCCGATGACGGTCATCCCCGCCGCGATCGCCGCCTGCGCCCCCGTCGGTGAATCCTCGATCGCAAGGCATTGCGCCGGATCGACGCCCAGCCCGTCCGCCGCCGCGAGATAGATATCGGGAAACGGCTTGCCGCGGTCCCAACCGTCCGCGCTATAGACATGCGCGCCGAAATGATGGCCGAGCCCGAACAGCCCGAGCGCCCAGTCGATATATTCGGCGCGGCTGGACGAGGCGATCGCGCGCGGCAACGGCCCAAGCGTGGCGAGGAAATCCGCGACCCCCGGCACCGCATCGAAACCCTCCATATAGCGCGCCCGCGCCCGTTCGCGGTGCGTCTCCCGGAAATCGGCGGGCAGCGCGCGACCATAGCGGAGGGCGATCCGGCGCTCGGTTTCCTGCCAGTTGTGACCATAATAATCGCGCAGGCACTCGTCATAGGTCGCGGGCATGCCGGCGGCGGTCAGGCTCTCGGCCAGCGACAAATTGGCGCGCACTTCGCTGTCGGCAACGACGCCGTCGAAATCGAAAATGATGGCAGCGAAGCGCATGCGAATCCTACAATCTTCATATTTGCCGCCTAGGGCCTCGACGAACAGGAGACATCGGCATGAAATTCATCGAACTCAAGTCGCGCGGCGGGAATTACCTCGTCGTCGCCGAAAATGTTGCCTGGCTTCGCGATTATGAAAATGGCCAGACGCAGGTCGGCATGGTCGGCGGCGCGCCCTTGCTCGTCGCCGGCAAGATCGAGGATGTCGCCGCGTCGATCCTGGCGCAGGCGAATGCGTCGGCGTGATAGCCTCGCGGGCAACCCTCAGCGCATGACCTCAGGCTCGCGCGCATAGCCCCATGGCCCCTCGCCCGACCAGCCGCGCCCGTCGGGAAAGACGAGCCGTAATCCGCTGAGCTGCGCCGGGTCGAACAGCCGCATGTTGATGCCCATCAAATCGACCGCGCCGCCCATGCGCTCGATCAGCCCCTCCGTCGCCGACCAATGCGTCGTGCAACCGCAGGTCGCGCAGAAATGCAGGTCCGAATTGGGATTGTCGCGGTCAGCGCGGTTATAGGTCCGCGTCTTACCCTCGATCACCACATCGCGCGGCGACAAATAGCTCCACAGGATGCCGTGCGAGAAGCAGAGCGAGCAATTGCACTCGGCGACCTCTTCAGGCGCCTTGGCAAGCCGCACCGAGACGGCGCCGCAATGACAGGTGGTGTTCCAGCTCATTCGACCGTCACCGACTTCGCCAGATTCCGCGGCTGATCGACATCGGTCCCCTTCGCCACCGCGACATGATAGGCCAGCAGCTGCACCGGCACCGCATAGACCAAAGGCGCGATCAGCGGGTGGACTTTGGGCATTTCGATCGTCGCCATGCAGCCGTCGCCGGCTTCGGCAAGGCCTTCGGCGTCGCTGATCAGCACGACCTTGCCGCCGCGCGCCATCACTTCCTGCATGTTGCTGACGGTCTTTTCGAACAATGGCCCGCTCGGCGCGAGGACGATGACCGGGACCGATTCATCGATCAGCGCGATCGGGCCGTGCTTCATTTCGCCCGAAGCATAGCCTTCAGCGTGGATATACGAGATTTCCTTGAGTTTCAGCGCGCCTTCCATGGCAAGCGGATAGTCGGGACCGCGGCCGAGGTAGAGCACGTCGCGCGCCGGTGCGACGAGGTGTGCCATCTTTGAAATCTCTTCGTCATGCGCGAGCGCGGCATTGAGCGCGGCGGGTGCCTCGATCAGATGCCTGACGATCTCATGTTCTTCCTCGGCGTTGAGCTTGCCTTTCTTGAGCGCGAGATGCGCGGCGAGCGCCGCGAGTACCGCGAGCTGGCAGGTGAAGGCCTTGGTCGAGGCGACGCCGATTTCGGGGCCCGCGTGGGTCGGAAGCAGCAAGTCGGCTTCGCGCGCCATGCTGCTCGTCGGCACGTTGACGACGACCGCGATCGTCTGCCCGTTCGCCTTGCAGTGGCGCAGCGCCGCGAGCGTGTCGGCTGTCTCGCCCGACTGCGAAATGAACAGCGCGAGCCCGCCCGGCTGCAGGACCGGGTCGCGGTAGCGGAACTCGCTTGCGACATCGATGTCGACCGGCACGCGCGCAAAGGTTTCGAACCAGTATTTGGCGACCATGCCAGCGTAAAAGCTCGTCCCGCACGCAACGATGGTGATGCGTTCGACGGTCGACAGGTCGAAATCCATCTGCGGCAGCGCGACGGTCTGTTCGAGCGGGCGGATGTAGGAGGAGAGCGTCTGCGCGACCACCGTCGGCTGCTCGAAAATCTCCTTCTGCATGAAGTGGCGGTAATTGCCCTTCTCGACCGCGGCGGCGGTGACGCCCGAGGTGGTGATCTCGCGCGTCACCGGATTACTGTCGGCGTCGTAGATCTGCGCACCGTCGCGGGTGATGACGACCCAGTCGCCCTCGTCGAGATAGGCGATCTTCTGCGTCAGCGGCGCGAGCGCGAGCGCGTCGGAGCCGAGATAGGTCTCACCCTCGCCATAACCGACGACGAGCGGCGAGCCGAGCCGCGCGCCGATGAGCAGATCGGGATGCTGGCGAAACGCGATGGCGAGCGCGAAGGCGCCGCGAAGCTGCGGCAGCACCGCCTTCACCGCATCCTGCGGCGACTTGCCCGCCTCGACCTGTTCGCTGACGAGGTGCGCGACAACCTCGGTGTCGGTTTCGCTTTCGAAGGTGCGCCCGCGCGCCTGCAGCGCCTCGCGCAGCGGCTTGAAATTCTCGATGATCCCGTTGTGGACCAGTGCGACCTCGCCCGTCGCGTGCGGGTGCGCGTTGCTCGTCGTCGGCGCGCCGTGGGTCGCCCAGCGCGTGTGCGCGATGCCGACGGTGCCCGGCGCCGGATTGCCCGCGAGCTCCTTGACCAGATTGCCCAGCTTGCCCTCGGCGCGGCGGCGGATCAGCTGGCCGCCCTCAACCGTGCACACACCCGCCGAATCATAGCCGCGATATTCCATGCGTTTGAGGCCGTCGACGAGGCGCTCCGCCACCTGGGCCTTGCCGATGATTCCGATAATTCCGCACATGAGGGTCTGGCTTTCGTCTTAGAGAGTATAGGGAATACGGATGCCCGGCATATTCGCCGGGAAATCCTTTATATTGCGGGTGATGAGAACGCGCCCACGGGTTTGGGCGGTGGCTAGGATGAGGGCGTCCATCGCCTTCAGCCGACCGCGTTCGCGCCGCAAGGCAGCAGCGCGCCGGCCAATTTCGGCATCGACTTCATCCACGCTGAAGCCGGAAAGAAGCGTTTCGGCGCGCCGCAGGCCGTCGCCCTCGCCCTTCGACATCACTTCGATCCACACGACGCGGCTGATCCACGCGCGCGAACCATAGTCGGTGGCGCGATCGATCTCCGCACGCGCCGGACCAAATCCGGCTAGCGCATCAATGATGATATTTGAATCAAAGCTAAAACCGCTCACTGAGAAGATGGCTTTTTAGGCGCGGGATATTTTCCTGCCAGCATATCACGATGGATCTGCCGCTGACGATCATCCTCCGCGTCGAACAGGTCAGGAAATTCCGCTTTGACCTCCTCGTAATCATCATCCCACGGGCGGGTCGAGGCAGCGCGTTCTCGCCGTTGCCACTCGACCGAATCGCCGATATCAACCCGGTCCTTCCACGCCCCAAAGCCAATATCGAGCCAATCCTTGCGCCGTGACGCTTGTGACTGCGCCCGATAGCCCGTAACGGCATCGCGAAGCACCGACGCGCGCGACTTGCCCTGTTCGGCAGCAAGCTGGTCGAGCCATTGGATGTCGTCATCCGGAAGATCGGCGAGAATGCGCGTCATTGATATACTGATATCATATCATGATATCATGTCAAGCGCGCCCAAAATTGCGGTCGACGAAGATCATCGCGAACTGCACCGGATCGGGCGCCTCGCCATTGCCCGCGGCAAAGCGCGCCTTGCCGTCGGTCCAGATTTTCAGGATCTGCGTCTTTAATTCGGGACCGAATTTCATCTGCTGCTCGACAATCTGTTCCCAGCTGCCGGTCACACCGAAACTCTGTTCGAGCTGCGGCACCATCGCCTTGCAATAGGTCTCGGTCGCCGCGTCGAGATGGCCGATCGCCTTCAGCACCCAGGCGTCGACAAAGCGCAGGAAGGGTTTGTCGGTGTAGCGGTCACTCACTTTGTCTTCTCCATCATCCATTCGTCGCGCAGCAGGCCATAGATCAGCGAATCGCGCACGCCGATATGCGTTTCCCACTCTCCGCGCAGCCGGCCTTCGCGCTGGAACCCCAGCCGTTCGAGCAGCCTGATCGAGCCGGGATTTTCGGGGTCGGTATCGGCAAAGATGCGGCGCAGCTTCATTGCGCCGAAACCATGATCGATCACCCGCGCCACCGCCTCACGCGCGATGCCGCTGCCCCAGCGGTCGCGGTGCAGGATATAGCCGATTTCCTTCACATCGGGCTTTCCGTCGATCAGGATGACCCAGCCGAGCGCGACATCGTCGCCCGCGGTGATTGCCCAGCAAAGATAGCCTTGCCCTTCGCTGGCATTGCCTTTGACATAGTCCGCCGTCTCGGCGGGCGACGCGTGCGGCCCGCTCGACCACCAGACCATCACCTCGGGATCCGACAACACCGGAAATAGCGCCGCGGCATCCTCCTCGCGCAGCTGGCGCAGCACAAGTCGCGCGGTCGTCAACGTCGGCGCGGGCATGATGGTTACTTGCCCGCCTTCTTCTTGCGCATCGCGTCGTGGAAGCGGTCGGCCCAGCCGGGCTTGATCAATTGCTCGCCGCGGACAAGGCGGAGTTCGCCGTCGGCGACGTCGCGCGTCACCGCGCTGCCCGCGGCGACGATCGCATCGGCACCGATCCGGACCGGCGCGACGAGCGCGCTGTTCGATCCGATGAAAGCGCGCTCGCCAATCTCGGTTCTATATTTGAAATAGCCGTCATAATTGCAGGTGATCGTGCCCGCGCCGATATTCGCGTTCGCGCCGACCGTCACATCACCCAAATAGGTCAGGTGGTTCGCCTTCGCGCCGTTGCCGAGCACCGCTTTCTTGGTTTCGACGAAATTGCCGATCTTCGCTTTCTCGCCAAGGACCGTGCCGGGGCGCAGCCTCGCGAACGGACCGACTTCGCAACCGGTGCCGACGATGGCGCCTTCGATATGGCAATTCGCACGGATCTTCACATTGTCGGCGATTTTGGCGCCCGGACCGAAGAAGACATTGGGTTCGATCAACACATCGCGGCCCAGCTGGGTATCCCAGGCGAACCAGACGGTGTCGGGGGCGATCAGGCTGGCGCCTTCGGCCATCGCCCGCATCCGCCGCCGTGCCTGCCACGCGCCTTCCATCGCGGCGAGTTCGCCGCGGCTGTTGATGCCCGCAACGTCATAGGGATCGGTGACGACGACCGCGCAGTGCCGCCCGTCGGCGTTCGCGATATTGACAATATCGACAAGATAAAATTCCTTGGCCGCATTGTCGTCGGTGACACGCGCGAGCAGCGCGAAGAGGTCGGCGGACTTCGCGGCCATCAGTCCCGAATTGCACAGCTTCACCGCGCGTTCGGCGTCGGTCGCATCCTTGTGCTCGACCATCTTGGTGACGTAATCGCCATCGGTGATGACGCGGCCATATTGCTGTGCGTCGGCGGGCTCGAACGCGAGCACGACCACCGCGGGCGCGTCGGGAGCGTTCAGCCGGTCGATCATCGCCTGCATGGTCGCCGCAGGAACGAAAGGCACGTCGCCATAGAGGATCAGCACATCACCCCCCCCTTCGTTGGCGAAGCCCGTCAGCGCGGCCTCGCCCTGCTGCACCGCATGACCGGTGCCGAGCTGCGGATCCTGCACCGCAAGCTCTGCGCTGCCCGCCAACGCGGCTTCGAGCTGATCGGCCTTGTCGCCGACGATCACGACCTTTTTCGCAGGGTTCAGTTCATCGACGCTCGCCATCAGGTGCAGCAGCATCGGTCGCCCCGCGATCGGGTGCAGAACCTTGTGCAGGTCGGATTTCATGCGGGTGCCCTTGCCCGCGGCAAGGATGATAGCGGCGATGGGATTGCTCATGCGCGCTGCCATGCCAGCAAATCATTGCGGTTTCCAGAGCATCGCGCCATGCGCGGCGGATGAACGGATTTCCTTTTGCGATCGTCGGCTTCGACCTCGACGGCACGCTCGTCGATACGCTCGGCGACTTGGCCGCCGCCGTCAATCATGCGCTGGCGCTGATAGACCGCCCCCCGCTCAGCACCGACGCGGTGCGGCCGATGATCGGTCGCGGGGCGAAGCATATGCTCGAAGAAGGGCTGCGCGCGTCGGGCGGTGTTCCGGGTGGCGCGGTCGAGCGGCTCTATCCCGAGCTGCTACGCTTTTACGAAGCGCATATCGCGGTCCTCAGCCGCCCCTTTCCCGGCGTGATCGCCGCGCTCGACCGGCTCGATACGCTGGGCGTGCGGACAGCGGTCGTCACCAACAAGGCCGAGCATCTGGCGCGCGTCCTGCTCGGCGAATTCGATCTCGCCGACCGCATGGCGACGATCATCGGCGGCGACACGCTCGGCGTCCGCAAGCCGTCGCCCGAACCGATCCACGCAATGACCCAGCGATGCGGCGGCGGGCGCGCCCTGTTTGTCGGCGACAGCATCTATGATGTGATGGCGGCGAAAAATGCGGGCGTGCCGAGCGTCGCGGTCAGTTTCGGCTTCCTCGACCGGCCGGTCGGCGAACTCGGCGCCGACCATGTCATCGACCATTATGACGAGTTGATCCCGCTGCTCGAAACGCTCTAACCTTTCCGCCACTTCGTCCAGAGATGCTTGGCGAGCATCGCGGGCGGCATGCGCAGCCAGTGCGAACGGATGTAGAAGGCCCATTCGAGCAGCGGGTTCGTGACCCGGCCCCAGTCGTCGCGCGCGAGGAGGCGGCGGCGGAACCAGGCGTCGGCCGGATCGTGCCGGTTCCACCCGTCAGGCAGCGCCGCGCCATAAAGATCGCGCGACAGCCGCGCGGCACGGTGCACCGCGCCCTGCAGCCCGTGCAGTGCCGCGCGCGCGTCGAGCTGCCCCCAATAGCCCGGATCGGCAGCGGCGAAGTCGCGCGTCATCATGCGGAAATCCCACAAATTGCGTAAGCCCCCCTGCAAATCTCCGTCGGCGAGCATATGCGCGGCGCAGTGGCACGCCATGTCGGCCGGGTTCAGCACCGCGAAACCCGCGCTGCTCATCACCGCATCGCTCACCAGCGCGAGCGCGTCGGGCGTGATCCGGTGGGTGCGCGGCAGGATCGTGTGGTGCACGTCGATCATCCGGTCGCGCGCCTTGTGGATCATCGGCGGCAACTCGTGCATATGCTGGCGGTAATAGGCGTCGTCATAGGGATCGGACTTCACCCATTCCCACCCCGCCTTGAGCAGCAGATTTTCGGCGCGACGGATGTCGTGCGAAAGGACCAATATGTCGAGATCGCCAATCTGGCGCCCGGCGGCGCACGCCATATCGGCAGCGGCATAGGCCGCGCCCTTCAGCAGCACGAATTCGATCCCCGCCGGGGCCAGCGCCCGCCGCGCCATCTCGGCCTCCCAGACCGCCTGCGCCTGAGCGACCTTGGCGGCGGCGCGCTGGTCGGCGAACAGCGCGGCGACGGTCGGCGGCAAGTCGGCATCGGCCAGACGGTGCGCGAGCGTCGCCAGCATCGCCTCGCTGCGCGCGACCCCGATCACGCCATCCCAATCGCGCGGCACCAGTTCGCCCGCCGAGCAGCGCCCGGCGAGCAGGTCGACGAAGATGCGTGCTGCGCTCATCGCGGCGCCTCCGCCCACAGCTGCTCGACCAGCGCGATACCCGTCGCGCTGTCGGGATAGCAAATGCCGAATGCCGGCGTTTCGCGAACGAGCCGCGTCAATGCGGCGAAACCCGCCTCGCCGAGCGCGACATAGTTGGTCGACGCCTCGGTCAGCCGGACGAATGCCTCGCCCTCGCCCATCGGCTCGGCCGCCACCTCGCCGCCGAAGCGCGGGAAGAGCAGCAGCGCGGGGCGTGCGGGTTCGTGCATCGCCGCGATGGCTTCGGGTCGCGGGATCAGGTGGCGAATATCGCCCTTGGGCGTGGCGGCGAGCAGCGGACCGAGCCGCGCTGCATCGACGCGCGCCGCGACCTCCGCAATCGCGTCATTCTTCAGGCTGACCGCGCGCGGAAACGCAAAGGCTTCGCCGCCGGCCGGATCGATCAGCGTGAATTCGTCGCCCATCAGTCGCCAGTCGCGCTCGCCGAGCAGCGCGGCGAGGGTCGATTTTCCCGATCCCGATTCGCCCGACATGATCAGCGCGCGGCCGTCTTTCGCCACCGCGCTGGCGTGCAGCAACATATGCCGCCGCCAGCCGAGCGCGACCTGCAGGTTCATCCCCATTTCGGCCGCGAGCAGCCCCATCGAGAGCGGGAGTGGCAGCGCGTCGGGAACGACGAAGTCGCCACCGATATGGACCGAGGGCCGCAGCCAGCGCCGCCACGGCCGCGCCGCGAACAGCCGCACCGTAGCGTCGGCGGGACGCGCAGCATCCTGCGGATAGCCGGCGTACAGCCGCTCAAGCGCTGCAATCGGTTCGGCCCAGTCGCTGCCGATACGGAATTGGACCGGGCCGACGGCAATGCGCAGACAATGCCTCACGCGCGCGCCACCAGCCCCATCGCCGCAAGCTCGCCGAGCCGCTCGGCAATTATGGACTGCACATCGTCATCGCCGTCGAGATCGAATGTCGCGGCAAGGCGCGCGGCGAGGAGCGCGGCGCTGCACCGGTCGCCGCCCATGGCGCTCAGGATCTCGGGCATTGGCGCGACGACAAGATGCGTCTGCATCGAACGCCGGTCAAAGATCGCCGTGAGCTCGCCGAGCGGCTCGATACGCAGCGCCTCCGGCGGCGCAGCGCGATAGCTGCGATCAGTCATAGGTTTCGGCGGCGGCGGTCAGTTTCGCCAGGATGGCCATCAGCGTCGCGCGTTCGCTGGCGCTGATGTTCGATTCGAGCTGCGCCTCGCTCGCCAGCGCCGCGGGAACGATCGCGTCATAAAGCGACCGCCCGGTTTCGGTAAGGTCGAGATGGTGCGAACGCCCGTCGGCCTCATGCGCCTGGCGCGCGATCAGGTGGCGGTCGGCCAGCGCTTTTGCCGCGCGATTGACCGTTACCTTGTCCATCCGCGTCGCCTCGACCAACTCGCGCTGCGTCTTGGGCTGGCCTTCGCCGAGGACCGCCATCAATCGCCATTCGGGGATCTTCAGCCCAAAGCGATTCTCATATTCCGCAGCGATCCGGCTCGACAGGGCGTTGGAGGCGATGGACAGGCGGTAGGGCAGGAAATTATCGAGATTCAGCTTCTTCGCGGCCATGCCTTGGTAACCCCCAAACGCTCAAAAATCCCGGCGCGGCCATCCTATCGCCTGTTTCCACCCTGTGAAGGCACGAATGCGGCAAAATCAGAAAGAAAGGCGCGCGCCGACCCACAAGGTCCGGGGGGTGGCGCGCTCGACGATGCCCGATGAGGAAATCGCGGCGGGAACCAGCTCGCCGGTCAGATTTTCGCCGCGCGCCTCGATGCTGATCGCTTCGGCAAATTTCCACGACAACCCGGCGTCGAGCGTCAACGCGTCGCCGAGTTCGAGCAGGCCGAGATCGTCCTCATTCTGCTTGCCGATATAGCGCAGCGTCGCAAATCCGCCGAACGGGCCGCCGCCATTGCTGCGCAGAGACACGCCGCCGCCATGCTTGGCGATCTGTGCCGGGCGTCGGCCGTCGAGATTGGCCGCGCCGCCCGAGGCGTCGACTTTGGCGTCGGTGAAGGCATAGGTCGCGCGCAGCGTCGCGGGACCGATCCGCTGCTCGGCGCTGACCTCGACGCCCTTGCTGTCGATCGCGACGAGATTCTGCCGCTGGTTGAGGTTCGGCGCGAGCGTGACGTTGGCGATGGCGTTCGTCAGATGGTTGGCGAACAGCGTCGCAGACAGCTTGGTGTCGCCATTATCCCAATCGATTCCGACCTCCCCTCCCCACAATCGCTCGGGTCTCAGCCTCTCGTTCGCGGTCGTCACCTCGGCGCCGACACGGAACGGGCGATAGAGTTCGTTGAGCGTCGGCAGGCGCCAGCCGCGATAGGCGGCGCCGCGAAGCGAAAATCCATCCGAGGTCCAGCGCACGCCTGCGCGGCCGCTGCCTTCCCAGCCCCGCCGCGAAGCGAAGCGCAGGTCGGTGATGACCGGCCCTGCGATATTGCGTTCGAGCCGATAGCCCTCGGCCAGCCACCAGCGGTCGACGCGGCCGCTGAGCGTCCAGAGGAGGCCGTCGGTCGGGTCGCCCGCGGTCCATTCGGCGAAGGCGCCGACGGTATCGCTGCTGCCGCCCGCGGTGCGGTGGCGGCCGGGGACGATGCCGGTGAAGAAGAAATCCTCTTCGGTGCGCCCGACGGTACGGCGCCAATCGGCACCGATACGAAGCGGATTTGCTCCATCGAAGGCCGGGCGCAATTCAAATCGCGCGCCAAGGCCGGTCGCCGGTACGCGCTGGAACAGTGCCGGCGCGACGCTGTTTCGCCCGGCCGCGACGCTGGCAAAGCCGCTTTCGAAATCGCGGAGCTGGACGTAGCCGAGCGCGAGCCATTGCGTGCTGCCCAATGGATCGTGGACGAAGCGCAGGCTGGCATCGACGCCGTCGACCTTGCTTGTGGTAAAGTCGATGCCGCGATCGCGGCGGTCAGAAAAGCCACGAAGGCTGGCCTCGATCCGGCTATTGTCGCCCGCATCGAAACGAAGCCGCAGGCCAAGCCCCCCCTGCTCATAGGGCGCGGCGCGATCGACGCTGCCGCGTTCGCCCTTGGCGACAGGCACGAAGCCGTCGCCGCGGCTGTAGCGGCCATCCACCGCTATGTGTCCGCTGCCGACTTCGCCGCCGACCGACGCCGAAGCGTCCCAACTGTCGCGGCTGCCATAGGCAAGGCTCGCCTCGGCGCCATCGGTCATCGTCGAATAGAGGCCGATGGTTCCGGCTAGTGCACCCGGTCCGTCGACGCCGCTGCCGCCACCGCGTGCAATCGCGATGCCGCCAAGGTTGATCGCATCATAAGCACTCCAGGCGACCCAGCCGCCAAAGGGGTCAGCCTGCGGAACGCCGTCGAGCATGACCAGCGCGCGGCTCGATGCGTTCCCGCCTAGCCCCCGCAATGTCACGCCTTGGCTGGTCGGGTGCGCCGTGCGGCTGTCCGAGCGGCGGAACTGGACAATACCGGCCTCGTCCCGCAGTCGGTTTTCGACCCGAGTCCCTATCCCCGACTCCAAATCGGTCAATAGCGTCACGCCCAGCGGGTTGCGGGCATTGTCGGGCAGCAGCCCGCCGTTCACGACGATCGCGTCCGGATAAATGATCGGGATAGTGATCGGCTCGAGAGGGACCGGGACTTGCTTGTCCTGCGCCATTGCCCCCACCGGCAGCGCCAGCGCGAAGGCCCCCGTCAAAAGCCGGATCACGCGGGCTTCACCGCGTCGGGTTGCGCCCGTTGGAATGCTGCCAGCTCCATGCATGCGGCATCGATTTCGACCAGCCGTGGATAAGCGTCGAGCGGCACTTCGAACCGGCGCGCGTTATACATTTGCGGCACGAGGCAGCAGTCGGCGATCCCCGGCGTGTCGCCGCCAAGATATTGGCCGTCGCCCGCCATCGCTTCGAGCGCTTCGAACCCCTGCGCGATCCATGTCGCGATCCAGCGGTCCTTGGTCTGTTCGTTCAGGCCGAGGTCGCGCGTCAGATATTTCAGGACGCGCAAATTATTGAGCGGGTGGATGTCGCTCGCGATCACCTGCGCCCGCGCCAGCGCAACCGCGCGCGGCATCGCTTGTTCCGGGATCAGCCGCGGCTCGGGAAAGGCGCGGTCGAGCCAGTCGATGATCGCCATGCTCTGGATGATCGGCTCGCCATCGACCACAAGCATCGGGACGAAGCCCTGCGCATTCTGTTCCAGATAGGCGTCGCTGCGCTGCTCTCCCGCGATCAAGCTGACCTCGACGCGCTCATAGTCGGGCCCTTTCAGGTTCAGCGCGATGCGGACGCGATAGCTGGCCGACGAGCGGAAATAATCGTGGAGGACGAGCTGGGGCGCTTGATGGATCATGGCCTGCCTAATGCGATGCTTTCGGCATCTCCGCAATCCATTGCCGCAGCAGCGCCGCGCCTTCCTTGTGCACCGTCGACCGCCCGACCTCGGGCATCGCGATGCCGGGGTCGGTGCTTTCGAGGCGATAGATCAGGAAGCTGTGATCGGGGTCGCCCGGTGCAATCGCGAAATCCATGCCGCCGCTGCCGCGCCCCGCTGCGGTCGGGCGCTTGCCGATGCCATAGTTGACGCCCGCCGGATCGTCGGTCCAGCGCAGGAACAACCCGCTGTTCGACGCGCTGCCGGCGGGGTTGTGGCAATGCGCGCAATTGACGTCGAGATAGGCGCGCGCGCGGGCTGCGACGCTGCCCGCCTTGGGATCCTGCAACTGGGGCATCAGCGGTTTCAGCGCCGCAGGATTTTCGAAATAGCGGCTTCGCAGCTTGTCGGAGGCGGCCGGGTCGAGGATGAAATTGCGCGCCTTCGGCCCAATCGGCACGATCGCGCCGTTCAGGCTGTGGCATTCCTTGCACTGGTTCTTGTTCGGCACCGCGTAACGGATGCTGTGCGCCTCGCCGTCGGGGCTTTTGAACGTCACCGCCACGCGCCGCCCGCCCAAGGCCAGCGTCGCATCCTTGCCATCGGCATCCCAGATATAGGGCAAGGCGGTCCAACCCGACGCGCGATGGATCAGCAGCCGCGTCTCCACCGGCCGCCCGCCGTTGACGTCGGCCCAACCGAAGCTCTTGACGAGCACCGTGCCGACCGGAAACGCGATTGTCCCGTCGGCTGCGACCGACGCCTTCATGCCCGCCGGGATCGAAATGAAGCGATGCTTGTCGGTATAGTCGCTGAAGAGCGGCGCGCGCAGCGTATAGCCGATGCCCGCTGCGGGGGCTTTCGGGTCGTTGCCGCGAAACAGGCCGAACGCCGACAGTTTTGGCGGCATCGCGTCGCTCTCGACGAGCGCCTGATCGACCGCCGGCGCCACAATCGCCGCCCCGCCGCTCGCACATAACAGCGCCGCTCCAACCGCGGCGAGAACGCGTTTCACCGAACCTTCGCCTCCATCGCAGCGGGCAGCCTGATCGCCGGCAGCGCCGCAGGCGGCGTGCCCTTCGACAGGTCGGCGGGCGCCGGCTTCGCTTCGCTCTGCGGCGTTTTCACATCGGGCAGGTTCAGCGACAGCACGCCGACCGGATCGAGCACGACCGCATTGCCCGCGCCGTCCCACAGCACCGGCGGGATGCTACCGCCCATCGCCGCCGCGATCATGTCGCCGCCGGGGAATTTCGGCGCATAGCCCGCCTTGCCATGCTGGTTGCCGCGCACGACGATCTGCCGGGGCAGCGGCTGATATTTCGGGTCCTTATGCTCGTAGCGATAGCCGACAATCATCACATTGGCGGTGCCGTTGTTGTCGAACACATTGTCGAAAATCTCGACATGGCGGTTCGCCATCACCAGCACGCCGGTGCCGGTCGGCACGCTCGCGACGATATTCCCCTTGGGCGCAAAGTTCGGCGTGCTGTTGTCGTTCACGACATTGTCGAAGACGCGGACGTTATGCCCGCCCTGCATCGGCAGGCTCGGCAGGTCGAACACCAATATGCCGCCGGTGTTCTTGGTCGCGATATTGTCGTGGACGTCGGCGTCATAGCTGTTCTCGATCTCGATCCCCGCGACATTTTCGGTCGCGATCGACTCGCGGACGACGATATTCTTCGACTGGCCCACGTAAATCCCCGCATCCGACGCGCCGCGCACATAAACGCTGTCGATCAGCACATCGCTGCTCTCGACCGGATAGATGCCATAGGCACCGTTGGTTTCCTTCGGCCCCGCTGTCCATTCGACGCGCAATTTGTGATAGACGATGCGGTCGGCGCCCTTCGACTTGATGCCGTCGCCCTTGGTGTTGAGCACGGCGAATTCGGTTAGCAACACATCGTCGGAGGTGACGAGCAGCCCCTCGCCCGCGCCCTGCTGGCCGGTAAAGTCGAGGATCGATCCGCCCTCGCCCGCCCCGGCGCCGCGCACGGTGACATTGGCGACGTCGAGCGACAGGCCGTCGGTCAGCTTCCACACGCCCGCGCCCAGTTGCACCGTATCGCCCGGTTCGGCGAGAATCAGCGCTTCTTGCAGCTTTTCATTCGCGTCGGGCGTTGTCGCATTGACGCTGATCACTTTCGCCGCCGCCGGACTGGCGGCCAATGCCGCCACGATGCAGAGCGTCGCCGCGTGGTGGCGCAGACCATGGAATCGCATATGTCTCTCCCCTTATTTTCGGGGAGCATGGTGCAAGACTTGACGAATGCCAAGCGATGTTGCTGACATATGTGTAGCTAACCGGGGAGAGGTCGCTTTGATTCACAGATTAGGTTTGGCGCTTGTCGCCTTGATAGCCGTGCCGTCGATGGCGGCGGCGCCCGCGCCCATCGCGGGACGATGGAAAACCGACGATGGCAAGGGTGTTGTCGTGATGGCCGCATGCGGCAACAAAATGTGCGGACGGGTCGAACGCCTGCTGATCAAGCAGCCCGCCGGGGGCCAGCTCGACGAGCGCAATCCCGACAAGTCGAAACGCGGCCGCAAGGTCACCGGCCTGCAGATCTACTGGGATCTCGTGCCCCATGGCGACGGCTGGAAGGGCGAAGGCTATAGCCCCGAGGATGGGCGCTATTACAAGGCGCACCTGCGCGTGAAGGGCGACAAAATGACGATGAAAGGCTGCGTCTCGGTCTTTTGCCGCACGGTGACGTGGACGAAATTGAGCTGACTCAATCCCCCTCCCGCTTGCGGGAGGGGTTAGGAGAGGGTCTGTTGCGGCCCAGCCTCGAGGTCACATGCCTTCCCCCGGCCCCTCCCGCAAGCGGAAGGGAAGAAAATCACCCCTCGCCCAAAATCCAGTCGACGCCCGCCGCGACGTGGATGCGCGTGGTGTCATAGATCGGCAGGACATTGGCATCGGTATCGACGAGCATCACCAATTCGGTGCAGGCCAGCACGATCGCCTGGACATCCTGCTTCGCGATGTCGGTGATGAAGGTCTTCATCGTCCGGCGCGAACTTTCGTTCACCTTGCCCAGCATCAGCTCTTCGTAGATGATGCGGTCGATCTCGTCCGCGCGCGTCGTGTCATAGGGCGCGAGCGTCAGCCCGTGGCGGACGAGCCGCTGGCGGAACCAGGCTTCGGTCATCACATTGCGCGTACCGATCACCGCGGCCGCCTTGACCCCGTCGGCCTTCATCTTCTCGCCGGTTTCGTCGACGATATGCAGGATCGGTATCGAGATCGCCGCACCGACGTCCTCGGCGACCTTGTGCATCGAATTGGCCGCGATCATCAGCGCGGTCGCGCCCGCAGCCTCGAGCCGCTGTGCCGACGCGATCAACACCTCTTTCGCATGCGTCCAGCCTTCGGGCGTCGTAATCCGCGACAGATCGCAATAGTTCAGGCTTTCCATCACGATCGGCGCCGAACAGGCGGTGCCAAGGCGCTTTTGCACGCCCTTGTTGAGGTGGCGGTAATATAGCTCGGTCGATGCCCAGCTCATTCCCCCGATCAGGCCGATTTTGCGCAAAACTCAATCTCCAAACGTCGATTCAAAAATGTCCGCTCGCCCTGAGCTTGTCGAAGGGCCGTTCTTTTCTTCAATGATCAACGGAGGAAGAACGGTGCTTCGAGAAGCTCAGCACGAACGGATTTGGTGTATCCCTCAGTGCCCGCTTCCGCTCAGCGCCTTGACGATGTCGTCGGCCATCTTCTTGGCATCGCCGAGCAGCATCATCGTCTGGTCCATGTAAAAGACGTCGTTGTCGACCCCGGCATAGCCCACCCCGCCCATCGAGCGTTTCACGAACAGCACGGTCTTGGCGTTGGCGACGTCGAGGATCGGCATGCCGTAAATCGGCGACGTCTTGTCGGTCTTTGCCGACGGGTTGGTCACATCGTTCGCGCCGATGACGAAAGCGACATCAGCCTGCGCGAATTCACCGTTGATGTCCTCCAGCTCGAACACCTCGTCATAGGGGACGTTCGCTTCGGCGAGCAGGACGTTCATATGGCCGGGCATGCGCCCGGCGACCGGATGGATCGCATATTTGACCGTCACGCCCTCTTTCTTGAGCTGGTCGGCCATTTCGCGCAGCGCATGCTGCGCCTGCGCGACCGCCATGCCATACCCCGGAACGATGATGACCGTGTCGGCCTGGCTCATCAGGAACGCCGCATCCTCAGCGCTGCCGGGCTTCCACGGCCGCTGTTCCTTCGAGCCGCCATCGCTCGGTCCCGCATCGGCGCCAAAGCCGCCCGCGATGACGCTGATGAAGCTGCGGTTCATCGCGCGGCACATGATGTACGACAGGATCGCGCCCGACGAGCCGACGAGCGCGCCGGTGATGATCATCGCGGTGTTGCCGAGGGTGAAGCCCATCGCCGCCGCCGCCCAGCCCGAATAGCTGTTCAGCATCGACACGACGACCGGCATATCGGCGCCGCCGATCGGGATGATCAGCAGGAAACCGATGGCGAAGCTGAGGCCGGTGACGGTCCAGAACACCCATGGGCTTTGGTCGACCGTGAAATAGGCGACGAGGCCGATGATCGCGGCGAGCGTGCCGAGATTGATCAGGTGCCGCCCCGGCAGCATGATTGGCGAACCCGACATATTGCCGTTGAGTTTCAGGAAGGCGATCACCGAACCCGAGAAGGTGATCGCACCGATCGCGATGCCGAGACCCATTTCGATGCGGCTGACGGTGAAAATCTGACCCGCGGCATCGGCAATGCCGAACGCCTGCGGATTGAGATAGGCCGCGGCCGCCACTGCAACTGCAGCCAAGCCGACAAGGCTGTGGAACGCCGCGACAAGCTGCGGCATCGCGGTCATCGCGATCCGCCGCGCCATCACGATACCGATAACGGCGCCGATGCCGATCGCGACGAGGATTTCGACCAGCCCGATCGTATCGAGCAGGCCGTCGGCGGTGGTCGGCGCGTGGGTGAGCAGCGTGGTGACGACCGCAATCGTCATCCCCGCCATGCCGAAACGGTTGCCGCTTTGCGCCGTCGCCGGGCTCGACAGCCCGCGCAGCGCGAGGATGAACAACACGCCCGCTACCAGATAGGCGACCGAGGCCCAGGGATTAACCGCGAGGCCGTGGCCGCCGGTTGCGGCGGAAAGGATCGACTGAAAATCCACCTCAGCGCTCCTTCTTCTTGTACATCGCCAGCATGCGCGCGGTGACGGCAAAGCCGCCGAAGATATTGATGCTCGCCATCACGACTGCGGCCAGGCCGAGCCATTTCGACGAGGCCGACCCCGCCGCGGCGCTGGCGATCAGCGCACCGACGATGATCACCGACGAAATGGCGTTAGTGACGCTCATCAGCGGCGTGTGCAGCGCCGGGGTCACCGACCAGACGACAAAATAGCCGACGAAGCAGGCCAGGACGAAAATCGAAAAAATCGCGATAAAATCCACGGGCTCGCTCCCCTGCTGATTCCGTTTCGCGAACCTCTTGCCGTGGCGATGCTGGCGTGTCGACTCCAAAGCAGCCAAAAAGGAAAGGCCCGCATTTCCACGAGTGGGAAATGCGGGCCCTTTGTGACACAGAATATCGCTGCGCCGGAGCGCCGGGATACTACATTTTGGGAACAAGCACCGCGTCGACCGCGTGAACCACGCCGTTCGACTGGGTAAGGTCGGCCTGCGTCACCGTCGCTTTGTTACCGCTAGCGCTGGTCAGCAGGATCGAATCGCCGCTCTTCGTTGCGGTCAGATCCTGCCCGTCGGCGGTCTTGAGCACCGCCTTGCCGCCGCCTTCGGTGATCTTGGCGGCGAGGTCGGCCGCGGTCAGCGTGCCGGGCACGACATGATATTTGAGGACGCCCGCAAGCACCTCCTTCTGCGCCGGACGCATCCAGCCGTCGCGTGTCACCGGCGGCACCTGCGCAAAAGCGGCGTCGGTCGGCGCAAAGACCGTGAAGGGGCCCGCACCCGACAATGTTTCGGACAGGCCGGCCTGCGTCACTGCAGTCGCCAGCGACTTATAGTCGGGAGCGGCCGACAGATTCGCGGCGATGCTGTTGCTTGAAAGCATTTGTGACGGAGCGGGCGCGGGCGCTGGCGCCATTTCGCCGCCAGCGACGGTCGTCGTCTCGGTCGGCGTTTCCGCTTTGTCGCCGCAACCCGATAACGCGAGCGCCGCAGCTGCAACCGTCAAGATCAGATGAGTTTTCATATGCTGTCCTTTCAAAAACCGGGCGAAACGGCCCGGGAATCAGCCCAAAGTCGGCATCAACACGCCGTTGATGACGTGAATGTTACCGTTCGACTGTTCGACGTCGGGCTGCGTGATGAAACCGCTGCTGCCCTGCGTGCCATAGGCGCTCCAACTGGTCGAGATTCGGGTTATTGAAACCCCGAACGCATAGTAACCACCGGAAGTTTCATGAAAATGCCAAAGAAGGCCGGTTCCCGACGTCAGCGACCGACGATCAACTGCGCCATCAGCTGCTGGATTTTCTGCGGATCGCTTTTGCGCGATATCTTGACCTCCAGCGGTGTCGCGGCGCCCGATACCCACACTTTCATGTCCGCATCGAGCTCGAACGTGCCGGCGGTTTCGAACGAAAAGCGGGTCACCGACCGCCAGGGAATGCTCTGGAAATCCTTCTTCGATCCCGTAAGTCCCTGCACATCGACGAATATGAAGCGCAGGTTGGTCAGCAGCACCGTGTCGCGGATCGTCCGGAATGCCGCGAGCACGCGTTCGCCTTCGATCAGCCAGGCCTGAAATTCGGCCTGCGCGCCCGCAATGTCGATATCTCCGGCGCTGAACAGGCCCATATTTATCCCAGCAACCGCTCGTTGACGACCTTGCCGCCCTGCGTCAGGCGGACCGCATTGCCGATTTCCTCGTCGAGCACCGGCTTGCCCGCGTCCTTGTCCCAGAAGGCGGCGAGGAAATTGAACAGGTTGCGGCTGAATAGCGCACTGGTGTCGGCGGGCATCAGCGCCGCGATATTCTTCGCGCCGATCACGGTGACGCCGTGGATGCGCTTCGCCTCGCCCGAGACCGAGCCTTCGACATTGCCGCCGCTTTCGGCCGCCATGTCGACGATCACGCTGCCGCTACGCATCGTCGCCAGCTGCGCGTCCGAAATCAGCCGCGGCGCGGGGCGCCCCGGGATCAGCGCGGTGGTGATGACGATGTCCTGCTTGGCGATGTGCGACGACACGAGTTCGGCCTGCGCCGCCTTATATTCGTCGGACATTTCGGTGGCATAGCCGCCAGCGCCCTCGCCCTCGATCCCCGCGACGGTTTCGACGAAGATCGGCTTGGCGCCGAGCGACAATATCTGTTCCTTGGTCGCGGCGCGCACGTCGGTCGCGCTGACCTGGGCGCCGAGGCGGCGCGCGGTCGCGATCGCCTGAAGGCCCGCGACGCCGACGCCCATCACAAACGCCTTGGCGGCGCTGACGGTGCCCGCAGCGGTCATCATCATCGGAAAGGCGCGGCCATAGGCGTTCGCCGCGATCAGCACCGCCTTATATCCGGCAAGATTCGCCTGACTTGACAATATGTCCATTGATTGCGCGCGCGTGATGCGCGGCATGAATTCCATCGCCAGCGCTTCGAGCCCGAGCTTCGCATAGTCGTCGATGCGCGCACGTTCCCCGAAAGGGTTGAGTCCGGCGGCGAGCCAGGCGCCATCGGCAAAGCCCGCAAGTCCCTTGGGATCGGGTCCCTGGATCGCGAGAATGATGTTCGCGCCCTTCAGCACATCGGCGCGGCTGCCGACGCTTGCGCCCGCCGCGCTATAATCGGCATCGGCAATCGAAGCCTGATCGCCTGCCCCCGATTCGACGGCAACTTCCGCGCCCAGGCCAATGAATTTCTTCACGGTTTCGGGCGTAGCGGCGACGCGGGTTTCGCCTTCGGCGAGCTCCCTCAGGACAGCGATGCGCATGTCGATCCGGTCAGGACGCGATGAGGAGGACGACGCCGACGGTGACGATCGCGGTAAGGATCGAACCGATTTTCAGCAGGCTGATGAAACCCGTGTAGGTTTCCTCGGCTGCCTTCATTTCCTGCTGTGCCATCGCTTTTCCCCTTAAACGGCCAATAGCTGTGCGTAAGCGCACAGCGCCGTGCCCAGAATCGGTTATCGCGCCGGTCTTAGCCACGCACCCCGCGATGCTCAAGTGCGGGTTTGGCCCCTAGACTTCGATACGGGAAAAGACGAATGCCCTTAATCGCCCCTTTACCCCTATCGGATAGATATGCAGCCCTCAGCAGAACAAACCCAAAGCAATATCGGTTCAGGGGGCAGATTCGAAACGATGGCTAGCACGCGCGACACGCGGATGGTGATGATCGTCGACAGTGAGCCTGCCCAGCAGCGCTTTCTGGCGGCGCTGGCATCGCGCGGCGGCTGGCGCAGCGTCATCGCCGCCGACACCGACACCGCGCTGGCCAGACTCGGCACGCAGGAAGGCATGGCACTGGACGCCGTGCTCGTCGACCAGGGCGCGCCGGGCATGGACCTCTCCGAATTTGTCGCCGAACTGCGCCGCTGGCGCCCCGCGCTGCCGCTCGTCGTCATTACGATGCGCAACGGGGTCGAGGTTGCCGTCGGTGCGATGCGCGCCGGGGCGAGCGATTTCGTCCAGAAACCGATCGCGCCCGACCGCCTGCTCGAAGCGCTCGACCGCGTCGTGTCGACCAGCGGCCCGCAGGGCGAACTGCGTCCGCTCACCGAAAAGCTGCGGGCGCCCCTGGCATTCGAGGAAATCATCGGGTCGAGCCCGAATTTCCGCAGCGCGCTCGCCATTGCCGCCAAGGCCGCCCGCGCGCGCGTTCCGGTGATGATCAACGGCAAACCCGGCACCGGCAAGGAAGTTTTTGCCCGCGCGATCCACAGCGCCAGCCCGCGCGCCCGCGGTCAGCTTGTGATGGTCGATTGTTCGGCCGTGTCGCCGGGCCTCATCGGATCGGGCCTGTTCGGCCACGAACGCGGCGCCTTTCCGGGGGCGTTCGACCGCCAGGTCGGGCGGCTCGTCCAGGCCGACGGCGGCAGCATCATCATCGACCATGTCGAATGCATTCCGCTCGAAACCCAGGCAAAGCTCGTCGAATTCCTGAACTCGGGCGAAGTGCAGATGATCGGCGGCACGATCCGCCAGAGCGTCGACGTGCGAATCATCGCAACGAGCACCAGCCCGCTCGACAAGCTGATCGAGGCCGGCCACTTTCGCGAAGACCTGTTCTACGCGCTGTCGAGCGCGCAATTCACTCTGCCTTCGCTCTCCGAGCGTCGCGGCGACGTCGGCCCGCTCGCGCGCCACCTGCTCGCGCGCATTGGCGGCCTGCCGGGCATGGGACCGATCGGCGTCACCGACGACGCGCTGCGCCTGCTTGCCGCCTATGCCTGGCCGGGCAATGTCCGCCAGTTGCAGGATGTCCTGTTCCGCGCCGCGGTAAACAGCACCACCGATGTGCTCACCAGCGCCGATTTCCGCGCGATCGAGGCGACACTCGGCGGTGGCAGCCCGAGCGGCGAAGGCGAGGTTGCGATCAACGGCGAGGCGATCGGCGTCACGCTCTACCTCCCCGACGGCAACCTCCGGCCGCTTGAGGAAATCGAGGCCGACGTCATCCGCCTCGCGATCGGCCATTATCGCGGCCGCATGAGCGAAGTCGCCCGCCGCCTCGGCATCGGGCGCTCGACGCTCTACCGCAAGCTCAGCGATCTGGGGATCGATACGGCGGCCTGACCCGCCTGAATTCGGTCAGGCGCTGGCAACCGACTTCAGAATGTCGTCGGTCGATTGGCCGGTCAGCGTCTTCGCAATCTCCCCCACCAGCACGGCTTCGAGCGCCTTGTGATAGAGTTTGCGCATTTCGCCGAGCGTGCTTGGATCGGCAATCACCACCAATTGTTTGATCTTGTTCGACAGCACGGCGGCGTTCAACGCCGTCGCAACCGATGCGGCGTGACCCGCTTCCTCATTCTGGCGCGGCGTGTCGCCCTGTCCGGCGTTGTGCGCCGATTCGTCGCTTGTCGACAGGGCAACGGACTTCAGGCTGGGTTCCTGTTCGGTTCCGCTGTTTAGAAACAGTTGAAACTGGGTGCCGTCGGCGACGACGACGTGCGAGCCGGTGGGAAGTTGCATAATAATCTCCAGGGGATCGGCGCCGGAGTGGCGCCAGAGGTCCTGGACGATACGCGGGGAGGTCGGTCAGGGTTGCGTTCGCCGAATTCAGCCGGTCAGCGCCGCATCCCTCAACCCGCGCCAAACGCGAAGCGCCTGACGGTTTTCGGCTATATCGTGGACGCGCAGCAATTGCGCGCCCTGCGACGCCGCCTGATAGTGCAGCGCGACGGTGCCGCCGAGCCGCTGGTCCGCAGGCGCTTCGTTATCGAGCGCGCCGATCATCCGCTTGCGGCTCGCCCCGAACAAAATCGGGCAGCCCAAGGTGTGAAACAGTGCCAGCCCATTGATGAGCGTCAGATTGTCACCGACCCCCTTGCCGAAGCCGAGTCCCGGATCGACGATGATCTTCGCGCGCTCGACCCCGGCGGCGACGCACGCCGCGATGCGTTCGGCGAGCATGTCGTAGACGTCGAACAGGACATGCGCGTAACTTCCGCCTTCATGCGGGTCGCTCCTGGCCGAGGGCGCGTGCATCAGCACGACCGGACAACCCGCGTGAACGACCACTTCCATCGCGCGGTCGTCGTAACGCAGCGCCGAGATATCGTTGACGATCCGGGCACCGGCAGCAAGCGCCGCCTCCATCACCGCGGCCTTGCGCGTGTCGATCGACACCGCGACGCCGCCCCGCGCGAGCGCCGACACCACGCCTTCGATACGCTTGATCTCGTCGCCTTCCCAGATCAGCGGTGCGCCGGGCCGCGTCGATTCGCCGCCGACATCGATGATCGCCGCGCCCGCCGCGCCCATCGCAAAGCCCGCCTCGGCCGCGGCAACGCTATCGACATGTTTGCCGCCGTCCGAAAAACTGTCGGGCGTCACGTTCAATATGCCCATCAGCTGCGGCTCGTTCAGCCGGATCGTCCGCTCGCCGAGTTGCAACACGCCGCGCGGACGGGCGGCGCCGGCGCGCTGTGCATTGGCCGCCTGCGCCAATCGGTCGGGCATCGCCGCCGTCCAGCCATCCCATTCGGGAACCGGAACGATCGCCGACTTGACGGTCAAACCGTCGCGCAGGCTGATGTGCCACGCCGCGAACCAGACCATGGAGTCGGCGATCCGCAAGCAATCGTCATCAAGCTCGTGCGGGCGGTCGACGGAGCACGTCGGGCGGCAATAGATTTGCGCCCCCGCCGACGCGGCGCCGAGGTCGGGCTTGGTCAGCGGCTGGAACATCAGGCTTCGTTCGCCAGCAACCAGTCCTGCCGCACCGCGTCGATCACGCGCAGTTCTTTTCCATTGTCGACATGCCAAAAGGTCCAGCCGTTGCAGCTCGGCGCACCTTGCAGGCCCGCGCCGACCTTGTGGATCGACCCCGCCGGCTGGCCTTCGCAATCGAGGCTGCCATCGACGCGCACCTTTGCCTTCCAGCGGCGCTTGGCATCGGTCAGCATCGTTCCGGGCGCGATCATCCCGCCCTCGACCAATGTGCCGAATGCGACGCGCGTCGCGGCCTTGGGCGCCATCATCGTCTTCACCGCGCTTTCGTCGAGCGGCAGCGCCAATTCGATCCGTTCCAATGCGGCGGCAATATAGTCATCTTCGCGCTCGATGCCGATGAAATGGCGCCCCAGACGCTTGGCGACCGCGCCCGTCGTGCCCGTGCCGAAGAAGGGATCGAGGATCACGTCGCCGGGGTTCGTGCAAGCGAGCAGGACGCGATAGAGCAACGCTTCGGGCTTCTGCGTCGGGTGGACTTTCGTGCCGCCCTTCTTCAGCCGTTCCTGCCCGCCGCAGATCGGGATCAGCCAGTCCGAACGCATCTGCAATTCGTCGTTCAGCGTCTTCATCGTGCGATAGTTGAAGGTGTAGCGCGACTTTTCGCCCATCGACGCCCAGATCAAAGTCTCATGCGCGTTGGTAAAGCGCGTGCCCTTGAAATTGGGCATCGGGTTTGCCTTGCGCCACACGATGTCGTTGAGGATCCAATATCCGTTGTCCTGCAACGCGGTGCCGACGCGGAAGATATTGTGATAGCTGCCGATCACCCAGATGCTGCCGTTCGGCTTCAGGATGCGCTTCGCTTCCTTGAGCCAGGCGTGGGTGAAACGGTCATAGGTCGCGAGGCTGTCGAACTTGTCCCAATCATCGTCGACCGCATCGACCTGGCTACCGTCGGGACGCAGCAGGTCGCCGCCGAGCTGAAGATTATAGGGCGGGTCGGCGAAGATCATGTCGACCGAAGCGGCGGGAAGCGAGCGCATCATTTCGACGCAATCGCCCTGCAAAATGCTGTCGAGCGGCAGGTCCGCGGGGTCGACTTTCGGCGTCCGCTGCTTCGTCGCCGGCGCCTTGACCCGTTCCATCACACCCATGCTTCACCCCGTTCCTTGCTCGTAAGAAGGCCCTGATGAGTCCAGCGGCACCCGCCGTCAAGCGCAGAAGTCTAAGGATTCCGCCTCTCTAAATGGTTAACGAGAGGAGAACGAAAGGAGTCTGGCACAGCATATGGAGTCGGCTGGGACTCGCGGACTCAACCACTGGTGGTGTGGCCGGTAAGACTCACCCGCGAAATTTTTTTCCTCTCCCCTTGGGAGAGAGGCATGTGGAGACTAGGCAGCTTGCTGCCTAGGGTTGGAACGCCAGTTGGACCAACGAACCTTGTTACCCTCATCCAACTTCGCCTGGCGCCTTCGGCACAGCGCTGCGTATCCTTCTCCCGCAAGGGAAGAAGAAATTTATACCCCCGGATCGACGCCCGTCAGCTCGACCGACCGCATCCACAACTCGCGCGCCAGCTTCGGATCGCGCGCGTCGCGCGTCGCCCGCGCCGGTCCTGAGCGTCCGGCCACCTCGCCAAGCCCCTGCGGCCCCAGATAATCCCCGCCTTGCACATGCGCGCCGGTCGCCGCCTGCAGCGTCGGCCACGCGCCCTGCGCCGCGCTGTTGAAAAAAGGCCCGGCGAGCGGCGTCATCGCGCGCAGCGGCATCGGCAAATGCCGCGTGAGTTCGGTGAGCGCGACCCCCGGATGGCATCCGATCGCCTGCGTCCTGCGCCCCGCGGCGCTCAGCCGCCGGTCGAGTTCGAACATATGGAGCAGGTTGGCGAGTTTGCTCATCTGGTAGCGGGCCCAATTATGATAGCTGCGCGAAGCCGACAGGTCGCTGTAATCCATCGAGCCATTCCGGTGCGCGATGCTGCCCGTGATGACGATACGATCCTCGACATGGGAATGGAGCAGCCCGGTCAAGGCGAATGTCCCGAGATGATTGACTCCGAATTGCAGTTCAAAGCCCTGTTTCGTAAGCGTTTTGGGCGGGATCATAACCCCCGCATTGTTGATGAGGACGTCGATCCGCGGGCCCGCCAACACCGCCTTCGCAGCATCGCGGACCTGATCGAGATTGGCAAGATCGAGCGGCTGGAACGACAGCTGGGCCTTGGGCACGTCGGCCCGGATACGGTTCATCGCCGCCTCGGCCTTATTTTCATCGCGGCAAGCCAAGATCACTTGCGCGCCGCGTGCCGCGAGGATTTTGGACACTTCAAACCCGATTCCGGCGTTGGCACCGGTAACAAGGAACCGACGCCCCGTTTGCGCCCCGACATCGTCGGCCGAAAATCCTCTGCGCATCGCCTGTTCCCCTCTTAGGCTTTTGGGCTTCGGGCTTCAGACCAGCTGCATTTGTGCGACCGGGGCAAAACTGATCCGATGGTGCGGCGTCGGGCCATGCTGGCGCAGCGCCGCGAGATGGTGCGCCGTACCATAGCCCATGTTGGTTTCCCAGCCAAAGCCGGGAAAATCGCGCGCCGCAGCGACCATGAAACGGTCGCGATGTTCCTTCGCGATGATGCTCGCCGCCGAAATGCACGGATGCAGCGCGTCGCCGCCGATGATCGCGGTCGCGGTATAGCGCCAGCGGGGCAGCCGGTTGCCGTCGACGAGTATCTCGGCGGGCTCGAACCCCAAAGCCTCGACGGCGCGCGTCATCGCGAGGAAGGTCGCCTGCAAGATGTTGATGCGGTCGATTTCGGCAACGCTTGCCTCGCCGACGCCCCAACGGCAGCGCGCCTTGATCTGCGCCTCGAGTTCGGCGCGGCGTTTTGCGGACAATTTCTTGCTGTCGTCGAGCCCGGGGATGCCCCCTTCGCAAAGCAGCACCGCCGCCGCGACGACCGGGCCGGCGAGCGGCCCGCGCCCGGCTTCGTCGACGCCGACGATCACTTGTTCCCCTCCCGCTTGCGGGAGGGGTTGGGGGATGGTCTGTCGAGGTGCAGCACTGCCGGAACATGCCCTACCCGAACCTCTCCCGCAGGCGGGAGGGGAGTTACACCCGCCATGGCGGATATCTCCGATACTCGCCCGCCTGATACAAGCACAGCCGGTTGCCCGCGGGATCGGTCAGCCGCGCCTCGCGCCAGCCCCAATCCTCATCCTTCGGCATCTGCTCGAACCGCACCCCGCGCCGCGCCAGATAGGCGACCCATGCGTCGAGTGCGCCGCTTTCCAGATAGGCCGTTGCCCCGCCCGCCGTGCCGTCGCCGACGTGGATCGACAGCGTGACGCCATTCGCGGCCTCGAACCGCGCGTAGCCCCCAGTTCCTTCAGCGCCGGGGCTATCGACGATCTGCTGCAGACCCATTTGCTTATAAAAAGCCACCGACACCGCATAATCAATCGCGGGCAACGTGATCTGGTTGAGTGCCGGGCCGGTGAACAGCCCGTCGTTGCGCACATATTGCTGCCCCATCGGACCATGCCCCTGCCCCAGCCCCGGCGCATCGAGCAGCGACAGGCGGACGAAATCGCGCGCTCGCGCGATCGCGGGTTCCAGCGGCATCCCCTGCGCCAAACCGCATGCGATCGCACTTGCCAGCGTGCAGCCGGTACCGTGGCTGTGCGGCGTGTCGATGCGCGGCGCTTCCCAGCGCGCGACCTCGCCCTCGCCCGTTTCCAGCAATCGGTCGACAACCGTCTCGCCTTCGGCATGGCCGCCCTTGATCAGCAGCGAGCAGCCGTGCGCGAGCACCGCCTCCTCGCCGCCGAGCGCTTCCAGTTCGGGCAGGTTCGGCGTCGCGACCATCGCGCGGTCGAGCAGCGCGCGAAACGCGTCGATCGTCGCCGCGTCGGCCAGCACCGAACCGCTGGTGGCGACCATCACCGGATCGAACACCAGCGCGGCCTGCGCCAGATCGGGCTGCGACAAGCGCTCCGCGACTGCGGCAGCGGTCTCGGCGCTGCCGATCATGCCGATCTTGACAGCGTCAACACCGATGTCCGACGTAACGCTGTCGATCTGCGCGATCACCATCGCGGTCGGCACCGGATGGACAGCCTGGACCCCCAGCGTATTCTGCGCGGTGATCGCGGTGATTGCCGTCATCGCGTGGCCGCCAAGCATCGTGACCGCCTTGATGTCGGCCTGGATACCCGCGCCGCCCCCGCTATCCGAGCCCGCGACAATCAGGACACGCGCACTCACAGCGCCCTCCGCCCATAAATAGGGACAGTCCCTATTTTTTGCGGACGACCGCGTCTGGAAAAATAGGAACAGTCCCTATTTATGGGCTCCCGCACCGTCACCCCTTATGCTTTCGCTCCGTCGAGGCGGGATATTTCGCGAGGATTGCGCCTTCGCGGAGCGGCCGGTCGAGCAGGTCGCCGCCGCAATTGGGGCAAATCTCATCGAGCTTGTCGGCGCAGTTCGCGCAAAAGGTGCACTCCATCGAGCAGATGAACGCGCCATGGACATTGGCAGGCAGATCGCGTCCGCACTTTTCGCAATCGGGTCGCATTTCGAGCATGTTCAGTCTCTTTCGGTTCCAAAAATAAAAGGTTTATGCCGTCGCCGCGCGCACCGCGTCGCAGATCATGTCGACGACCTGCTCGACCTGTCCGGCGTCGTCGCCCTCGGCCATCACGCGGATCAGCGGTTCGGTGCCCGACGGACGGATGACGAGCCGCCCGCGTCCGTCGAGCGTGGCTTCGCCCTCCGCGATTGCGGCGATGACCTGCTTGTCTTCGAGCGGCCTGCCGCCGGCGAAGCGGACATTCTTCAAAAGCTGCGGCACCGGATCGAACTGGTGCAGCAATTCGCTCGCGGGCTTGCCCGACGCGATCAGCTCGGCGAGCACCTGCAACGCGGCAAGCGCGCCGTCGCCGGTCGTCGCATGGTCCGACAGGATCATATGCCCCGACTGTTCGCCGCCGACGTTGAAGCCGCCCTCTTTCATGCGTTCAAGCACGTAGCGGTCGCCGACCTTGGTGCGCTCGAGCCGCAGCCCTTCGCCCTCGAGGAAGCGTTCGAGGCCAAGGTTCGACATCACGGTCGCGACGACGCCGCCGCCCTTCAGCCGCCCCTGCCGCGCCCAGCTCGCCCCGATCAGCCCCATGATCTGGTCGCCGTCGACGATCCGGCCCTGCTCATCGACGACGATCAGCCGGTCGGCGTCGCCGTCGAGCGCAATGCCGATGTCGGCGCCGCTCGCGACCACGGTTTCCTGCAGCAGCGCGGGCGCGGTCGATCCGCATTTGTCGTTGATGTTGGTGCCGTTGGGATCGACCCCGATCGCCACCACGTCGGCGCCGAGTTCCCAGAACACCGTCGGCGCACTGTTATACGCCGCCCCATTGGCGCAATCGAGCACGATACGGAGGCCGTCGAGGCGGACCGATTCGGGCAGGCTCTGTTTTACCGCGTGAATATAACGCCCGCGCGCGTCGTCGATGCGCTTCGCGCGCCCGATGTGGCTGGGATCGGCGAGTTTCGGCTCCTGCCCCAGCAAATGCTCGATCTGCGCCTCATCCTCATCGGACAGCTTGTACCCGTCGGGACCGAACAGCTTGATGCCATTGTCGTGATAGGGATTGTGGCTCGCCGAGAGCATCACCCCGAGGTCGGCGCGCATCGAGCGCGTCAGCATCGCGATTGCCGGGGTCGGCATCGGCCCGACCTGCACCACGTCCATGCCGACGCTGGTGAACCCCGCGACAAGCGCATTTTCGAGCATATAGCCCGACAATCGCGTGTCCTTGCCGATCACGACGCGATGCTTGTGATCGCCGCGCAGGAAGTGCGCGCCCGCCGCCATGCCGACGCGCATCGCGACTTCCGCCGTCATCGGGACCTGATTGGTCAGGCCGCGAATCCCGTCGGTTCCGAAAAACTTGCGCATGTCACCTCTTGCTAGTTACGCCGATGGTCGGGCAATCGCCCGCCCACGCACGCACGGGATGGCCCCAGGGAGCGTTTCCCGGCCCAAAAACCGGTTCCCGTTTCTTTCGGGAGGTGCTCTAAGTCACCCTCTTTTGCTTGGCAAGCAGGCCAGAATAATCCCCGGGAGAATCCGTCTTGAAATCCGCTTGGTTCATCCTTTCGGCGCTCGTCGCCGGCATGCTGCTGGGAATCGGGGTCGAACTGGTGTCGCCCGACGCCGGAACCGCCTCGCTTCCTTATATCGAACCGATCGGGCTGCTCTGGCTCAATGCGCTCAAGATGACGATCGTCCCGCTGGTCGTCGCGCTGCTCATCACCGGCATCACCGCGACCGCCGACGCCGCTCGCGCGGGCAAGCTTGCCTTTCGCGCGGTGATGATCTTCCTCGGCGCGATCACGCTTTCGGGCCTGATGTCGCTGCTGATGACACCATCGCTGCTACGCCTCTTCCCGCTCTCGACCGGCGCGGCCGACGCCCTGCGTCACGGCCTCGGCGGCACGACCGAGGCGGGGCCGTCGCCGACCTTTGGCGATTTCCTGCTCTCGCTGATCCCGACCAATCCGATCGCCGCGGCGGCCGAAACCGCCATCTTGCCGCTGATCGTCTTCACGACCATTTTTGCTTTCGCGATCACGAAACTCGAACCGGTGCAGCGCGCGACGCTGTCGGGGCTGTTCAAGGCGCTGGGCGACGCGATGCTGATCGTCATCGGCTGGGTTCTCGCGCTCGCCCCGATCGGCGTTTTCGCGCTGGGCTATGCGCTCGCGGTCAAGGCCGGGGTCGCGGCGTTCGGCGGCCTTATTCATTATGTGCTGATCCTGTCGTCGATCGGGATCAGCTGCCTCCTCCTCGGCTTGCTGCTCGCGTGGCTTGTCGTCGGCATTTCGGTGCCGCGCTTCGTCCGCGCGATGGTCCCGACATTGGCGGTTGCGATCAGCACGCAAAGCTCGCTCGCCAGCCTGCCCGCGATGCTCAAATCCTCCGAGGAGCTCGGCGTCGATCCGAAAAAAGCCGACGTCGTCCTGCCGCTCGCGGTCGCGTTGTTCCGCTTTACCAGCCCCGCGATGAACCTCGCGGTCGTCATCTATGTCGCCTGGCTGTTCGGGGTCGAGCTGACCCCGTGGGAAATGGCGGTCGGCCTCGCGGTCGCAATCGCCGCGGCGCTTTCCTCGGTCAGCCTGCCCGGCTCGATCAGCTTCGTGACCTCGATCGCGCCGATCGCAGTGTCGATGGGCGTGCCGGTCGCACCGCTCGGGCTCCTCGTCGCGGTCGAGACTTTTCCCGATATCTTCCGGACACTCGGCAATGTTATCGGTGACGTCGCAGCCACCAGATATGCCGCCGACGGTGTCGACGACGCCGCCCCCACAGCAGGAGAAGCCCCATGAAATATCGTCAGCTCGGCCATGGCCTCGAAGTCTCGGCGATCGGCATCGGCTGCATGCCGATGATCAAGGGCGGCAATATCCTCTATGGCGAGGCGGCCGATTTGGACGAATCGACGCGCACGATCCACCGCGCGATCGACCTCGGCGTCACCTTCTTCGACACCGCGCAAATCCATGGTCCGTTCAGCAACGAGGAGCTGCTGGGCGAAGCGATCCGCGGCAAGCGCGACGGCCTTGTCATCGCCACCAAGTTCGGCTTCCGCTTCGACGGCAAGCAGATCACCGGCGTCGATGGCTCGCCGGAAAACGCGCGCAAAAGCTGCGAAGGTTCGCTCCAGCGGCTCGGCATCGACACGATCGACCTTGTCTACCAGCACCGCGTCGATCCCGCGATCCCGATCGAGGAGGTCGTCGGCGGGATGATGGGGTTGGTGAAGGAGGGCAAGGTGCGCCATATCGCGCTCTCCGAAGCCGGCCCCGAAACGCCCCGCCGCGCTGCCCAGGCCGCGCCGATCACCGCGCTGCAAAGCGAGTATTCGATCTGGGAGCGCGACGTGGAGGACGAGATCCTGCCCGTCTGCCGCGAACATGGCATCGGCTTCGTCCCCTATTCGCCGCTCGGCCGCGGTTTCCTCGCGGGTGCGGTGCGCAGCCGCGACGAACTCCCCGAGCATGACTGGCGCCGCAACGACCCGCGCTATTCGGACGAGAATCTCCCCGCCAACCTCGCGATCGTCGATGCCATCGGCGCGGTCGCCGACAAGCATGGCGTGTCAAAGGCGCAGGTGGCGCTCGCCTGGCTGCTCGCGCGGGGCGAGGACATCGTCCCCATCCCCGGCACCAAGCGGCGCGCGACGATGGAGGACAGCGTCGGCGCCGCCGACGTCACGCTGACCGCCGACGACATCGAGGCGAT
>CAYRQX010000018.1:0-67868 GCA_964426485.1 uncultured Sphingopyxis sp.
GTGCGCGACTGCGACCCGCTGCTCCGCGATATGCAGGTCGCGCTGCTCGGCAGCGGCGGATATGGCGAGGCGAGCGGGGTGGTGCGGATCGGTGCGGGCGAGATCGCGGCGGCGAGCTGCCTTCCCGCCTTCGTCGCGGGGCTGAAGGCAGATATGCCCCATGTCGGGCTCGAAATCGAAATCGACCTCACCGCGAATTTGATCCAGCAGCTTCTGACCGGCCGCACCGACATCGCCTTCGCCGCGGGCCCGATCGCGCACCCGGCGCTCAAGACGAGCCCGATCGGTGCGGTCGAACTGGTGTGGCTCGCGAGCCCCGCGGTCGCATCGGCCTTTGCCGGCGGCGAAGCCGCGCTGCCAGTCTGGTCGCTCGCCAGCCATTCGCCGATCCACGGCCGCATGCGCGAGGCGATCGCGGCGTCCCGCATCGCCCAGAAATCGCTCAACCTTTGCAACAATGCGCGGATGATGATCGACATTGCGAAGGCGGGCGGGGGGATCGGCATCTTCCCGCAGCCGATGGTTTACGGCGAGGTGGCGCGCGGCGCGCTGGCCCGGATCGACGGGATGCCGGCTTTGGCGCCAGTCGAGTTTCAGGTCGCGATGCGCGTCGCCGATACCGAACCCGTGCTGACGCAAATCTTCCAACGTGCGGCGAAGCTGAACCTCGCGGACGCGGCGGCGTGAGGCACCGTCCGTCATCGACCGGATTGCGATCGTAAAGCCATCTCCTGTTCGGAGAGGGTCGGGTGGGGTGACTGAGGTCGGTTTTCGCATTTGAGTGGGTTATTCCATCACCCAACTTCGGCAAGGGTCGCTGTGCAACCAAGCCTGCGTATCTTCTGCCGACGGAGTGGGTGAACGGCCGCTCCCTACCCCAGAGCCGGCGGTAGCCACGAAACCACACGCACCGGTTTCGGTCGAAGAAAATAACCATATAGGTGATTTTTGTTGACATCGTCACGCTGTTATGGCACAAGTGTCACATCATGAAGAATTGCGAGTCGGGCCGGTGCCCCTTCCGATGCGGAGGGGCGTTCCGGCCCGTTTGCTTTTGGAGGAGCAACCCATGACCGATGGCGAGAAGGACGAGATCGGACCGCAGTGCCATCGCCGGGTAGAGGTGAAGCGGGTGCGATCGAACGGTTGGACAAAAGCTCGGCGCGGGGCGTTCCTGGCCGAACTTGCACAGAGCTGTAACGTCGGGCGCGCGCTGGCCATGGCTGGCATGGCCGGGTCGACGGCTTATCAATTGCGGCGCCGCGACCCGGAATTTGCGGCCCAATGGCAGGCGGCGCTGGTTGATCCGCGCCGGGCGCGGGTTCGGCAAGACGCGCGCGGGGTCCGAATGGGTGAGTGAGGTGGCGCGGCGAAATGGCGATGCGCGTATCGCGCTGGTCGCGTCGACCCAAGTCGACGGGCAGCGCGTGATGATCGAGGGGCCGAGCGGGCTGCTCGCGGTCGCGCGCGCCGACGAGGAACCCCGCTGGGTGAATGCGCGCCGCGAACTGCGCTTTTCGAGCGGGGCGGTCGCGACGCTCTATTCAGCCGAGGCGGGTGAGGAACTGCGCGGACCCGAACATCATTTCGCCTGGTGTGACGAGCTGGCAAAGTGGCGGCGCGGCGAGGCGGCGTGGGACAATCTGATGATGGGGATGCGGCTTGGCGAGCGACCGCGCGTCGTGGTGACGACGACGCCGCGCGTCAATGCGGCGATGCACCGCGTGCTGGCGGCGCCGGGAAAGGTGGAGACGCTGGGCAAGACAGGGGAGAATCCCTGGCTGCCAGAATTTTTCGTGAGTGCCATGCTCGAAAGCTATGGCGGGACACGGCTGGGCCGGCAGGAGCTTGACGGTGAGATGCTGGAAGATGTCGAAGGCGCTTTGTGGACGCGTGCGCTGATCGAGCAGTGTCGGGCCGGTGCGGACGAGATCGGAAAGCCGGTGCGCGTCGTGATCGGGGTCGATCCGCCGGCGACGGCGCATGGCGACGCGTGCGGGATCGTGGTGGCGGCGTTGCTGCGCGACGGGCGGCTGGCGGTGGTCGAGGATGCGAGCGTCGAGAATCCGCCGCCGCATGTTTGGGCGCAGGCGGTGGCGAGCGCGGCGGCGCGTTGGGGCGCCGACCGCGTGGTTGCCGAGAGCAATATGGGGGGCGAGATGGTCGAGGGCACGCTGCGCCAGGCCGATGTCGCGCTGCCCGTCGTGGCGGTGCATGCGAGCGTCGGCAAGGCGCGGCGAGCGGAGCCGGTGGCGTTGGCTTATGAGCGCGGGGATGTGCTGCATGCGGGGGTATTTGCCGAGCTGGAAGATCAGCTTTGCGGGTTGCAGGTTGGCGGCGGCTATGCGGGGCCGGGGCGCTCGCCCGATCGGGCGGATGCTTGTGTTTGGGCGCTGGCGGCTTTGCTGGAGGGGCTGCGGAGGGGGAAGGCGCCGGGGGTGCGGCGGGTCTGACCCGATAGGGTGAACCCCTCTCCCAGCTTCGCCTAGCGAGCAAGCTCGCAAGGCTTCGCAACCCTCTCCCGCAAGGGGAGAGGGGGTTTTGCAGGAGAAGATCATGAACTGGTTTGGCCGTAAGGCCGCGCAGCATGTTGCGCGGCCCGCTTTGTCGCGGGTGTATGGGAGTTGGAGTGCGCCCGCGCCGATGACGTGGGAGGCGCAGGTTCGCGAGGGCTATTTGGCCAATGCGATCGTGCAGCGGGCGGTGCGGCTGGTCGCAGAGGCTGCGGGCAGCGCGCCGCTGGTGGCGAGCGATCCGGCGTTGGCGGCACTTGTTGCTGCGAACTCGGGCGGGCAGGGGCTGGTGGAGACGCTCGCGTCGCAGCTGCTGCTGCACGGCAATGGCTATGTGCAGATTCTGGTCGATGGCGCGGGCGCGCCGGCCGAGCTGTTTGCGCTGCGTCCCGAGCGGGTGACGGTTGAGGCCGATGCGCGCGGGTGGCCGGTTGCCTATCGCTACAAGGCAGGCGGGAGCGGCGTGGTGCTGCCTGCCGAGGATGACGCGGGGCGGGTGGCGGTGGTGCATGTGAAGGCGCTGCACCCGCTCGACGATCATTATGGCGCGGGGTGTTTGGGCGCAGCGTCCGGCGCGATCGCGGCGCATAATGCGGCGGCGAAGTGGAACGCGGCGCTGCTCGACAATGCGGCGCGGCCTTCGGGGGCGCTGGTCCACGATCCGGGCGACAAGGGGATGCCTTTGTCGGCCGAGCAGGTCGACCGGCTGCGCGAAGAACTGGCGGAGAGTTTTGCGGGCGGCGCGAATGCGGGGCGGCCGCTGCTGCTCGAGGGCGGCTTGCGGTGGCAGCCGCTGTCGCTGTCGCCCGCCGAGATGGATTTCCTGGCGCTGAAGGATTCGAGCGCGCGCGAGATTGCGATGGCGTTCGGGGTGCCGCCGATGCTGCTCGGGCTGCCAGGGGATGCGACCTATGCCAATTATCGCGAGGCGAACCGGGCGCTGTGGCGGCTGACGGTGCTGCCTTTGTGCGCGAAGATTTTGGGGGCGGTGGCGCAGGGTTTGGCAGGGTGGTTCGAGGGGGCCGAACTGCGCGTCGATCTGGATAAGGTGCCGGCGCTGGCCGAGGACCGGATGGCGTTGTGGCGCGAGGTGTCGGCGGCAGACTGGCTCACGGCGGATGAGAAGAAGACGCTGTTGGGGGTGGGGTAGCACTGGCCGCGACGCCTTCCCCGCTGCGACTAGCGGGCAAGCCGGCAAGTCTCGCTGCCTTTCCCCAAAGGGAGAGGCGAAAACAAGGAAGACATCATGGAAGAGGAAGAAGCCCTGGCGCGTTTGATCGCGCTGGCCGGGACGAGTGCGCCCGATGCGGCTTTGCTGCGCGCAGTGGTCGAGGAGGCGAGCGAGCTGGGGGCGCGGCGGGCTCTGGCCAGGCTTGGCCTCGCCGACGAAGCGGCGCGTGATGATATGAGCGATTTGCGGCAGCTGCTCGGCGCGTGGCGCGATGCGAAGACAAGTGCGTGGAAGGCGGCGGTCGACTGGGCGGTGCGGTGCGGGCTGGCGTTGCTGGTCGTCGGGCTGGCGATGAAGCTGGGGCTGCCGGGGTTGTTGCGGTGAGGGGGGCAATAAATAGGGACAGTCCCCATTTAATCGCACCCGCTGTCCTCAGCGGCCCGGACAATTCCAAATTAAATAGGGACTGTCCCTATTTATTGCGGTTCGCGGGCTATGCCTCGGTGTTCGACCAGGTCGATCGCGGTGGCGATGTCGTGCGGGCGGGAGCCTTTGCCGCGAGTTTGCGGGCGCGGCGCGCGGTGCCTTTGCTGTGGCAGCATCGGCCGGGCGCGGTGATCGGCGCGATCGAGACATTGGCGGAGGACGCCCGCGGGCTGCGCGTGGTGGCGCGGGTGACGCATCCGACCGCAGCGGCGCTGGTCGCGCGCGGGGCGCTGAGGGGATTGTCGTTCGGATATCGGGTGACTGCTTCGCGCGGGAATGGCCCGCGCGAGTTGCTGGCGCTCGACCTGGCTGAGGTGAGTTTGGTGGCGATGCCCATGCAGCGGCTGGCGCGGGTGATTGCGGTGGACGTTGGTGGTGAGTGCGAGGTCGTCTCACCCTCTCCCAGCTTCGCCTAGGCAGCAAGCAAGCTGCCAGGCCTGCGCACCCCTCCCCCGTCGAGCGGGAGGGATTCAATTTTCGGGTGAAGGAGTGACAAGCATGGATAATATGGAAGTGAAGGCCGACGCGTTGGACGGCGCGTTCGATGCGGTGCTGGCGGCCGAGGCAGTCGATGAGTTGAAGGCGTCGGTGGCGGCGCTGAAAGCGCAGGTCGATGCGCAGACGGTGGCGGCCTCGCGCTTGCCGCTCGACGGGGCGAAGGCGGCCGATCCGGCGCGCGATGCCTTTGTCGAGCGTTACCTGCGGCGCGGGATCGACGCGGGGGTCGAGATGAAGAGCCTGTCGGGCGCGACCGGCGGCGAAGGCGGTTTTGCGGTGCCGCGCGAGATCGATGGGGCGATTGACGAGACGCTGAAATCGCTGTCGCCGATCCGGTCGATTGCGACGGTCGTGCAGACGGGGACGAGCGGGTATCGCAAGCTGATCGCGACGGGATCGATGTGTGCGGGCTGGGTCGGCGAAACCGCCCCGCGGCCCGAAACGGCGACGCGCAGCTTTGCCGAGATCGCGCCGCCGTCGGGCGAGCTTTACGCCAATCCGGCGGCGAGCCAGGCGATGCTGGACGATGCGATGTTCAACGTCGAGGACTGGCTGGCCGAGCAGCTGGGCCGCGAGTTTGCGGTGGCGGAGGGCAACGCGTTCGTGACCGGCAACGGGACGAACCGGCCCAGGGGGTTCCTGACCTATACGACGACGAACGAAGCCGATAGCGTGCGCGCCTTCGGAACGCTCCAGCATCTGGCGACGGGGACGGCGGCCGCCTTTCCGGCGTCGAACCCGCAGGACAAGCTGGTCGAGCTGGTCCATTCGCTGAAGGCGCCGTATCGGCAGGGCGCCTGCTGGGTGATGAATTCGGATACGCTCGCCCGCATCCGCAAGTTCAAGACCAGCGACGGCGCCTTCATTTGGCAGCCGGGGATGGTCGAGGGGCAGGCGGCGACGCTGCTGGGTTATCCGGTGGTCGAGGCCGAGGACATGCCCGACGTCGCGGCGAACAGCCTGTCGATCGCATTCGGCAATTTCCGCGCCGGTTACCTGATCGCCGATCGCGGTGAGACGCGCATCCTGCGCGATCCGTTCAGCAACAAACCCTTTGTGCATTTCTATGCAACCAAAAGGGTCGGCGGTGCGATCATCGATTCGCAGGCCATCAAGCTGATGAAGTTCGCCGCCAGCTGATCTGGCGCGCGATGGGCGCCCGGCCCGTTCTTCCCTTTCGGGCGGACCGGGCGCTTATTTCCCCCTATTGATATTGGAAAGGATGGCCCCGCCATGCCGACCCTCTTTTTCGCTGATCTGGTGCGCGAGCTGTGCCAGGATGGCGGGACCGGGCCACTGATGCCGACCGGCGCAGTGCCCGGCCATCGCCGATTTCTGGGGATCGTCCCGGTGGGCGATCCCTTTCATTATGCCGTCGCCGGCGTTGCCCAGCCCGCGCAGTGGGAAGTTGGCGTCGGCCGGATCGACGGGGCAGGCAGGTTGCTGCGCGACAGCGTCGCGGCATCGTCCAACGCGGGCGAGCTGGTCGATTTCGCGCCGGGGCTGAAGACGGTCGCGCTGACCGTCGGGGCCGAATGGTTCGCGGCGCAGGATGCAGCGGGCGACGATGTGGCCGAAGCCCTGGCGGCAAAGCAGCCGCTGTCGACGGCGCACGCGGCGGCGGCGGCGGGAGCGGCGGACGACCGGGTGACCGTCATGCGAGGCGAAGGCTGGGTGAATATCCCGCTGTCGGCGCTCGCCTTTCGGGGCGGCGACGGGCGCTACGTGTTGGACGGTCCGATCGGACTCCAGAATGGCAGCGCCGCGGCGCCCGCGATCGGCTTTGCGGTGGACCCCGACACCGGCGTTTTCCGGGCAGGCGCGGACGCGATCGGCATCGCGACCGATGGCGCCGAGCGACTGCGGTTGTCGCCGTCGGGGCATGTCGGCATCGGGACGAACGCGCCGGCGGTGCGGTTGCACGTCGAGGCTGGCGCTGCGGGCGATGTCGCGCGTTTTGGCGTCGCGGGCGGGCAGGCGCTTTATCTTTACGCCGACACCGGCTTTGCCGGGCTGTTCAATGTTGCGGGCGCGGGACCGGGCCGGGATGGACTGCGCATCGGCAGCGACTTTGTCGCGCTCGATACGGATGCGACCGAAAGATTGCGGATCGACGGCGCGGGCAATGTCGGAATCGGTACCGTATCGCCCGGCAACAGCGGCGGGTTCAATCGCCAGCTCCAGATCCAGGGCGATTATCCCTGTGTGACGTTGAGCGGCAATGCGGCCGCGCGCAGCTATAGCATCGGCGTCAACGGTGGCGGTGGTTTCGCCATTTGGGACAATGTCGCGAACGCGTCGCGGCTGCTGCTGGCGGCAAATGGCAATTTGGGCATCGGCCCCTTCACCGGAGCGCCGAGCGTCCGGTTGCATGCGGTGTCATCGGGCGAAATCCTGCGCCTGGAAACGACGCAGGCGCGCGGCCTCGGCGGATGCGCGCAATATTGGTACGACGGCGCCGGTGCGAAAGGCTATTTCGGTTACGCGTCGCTGTTCAACGACCAGCTCTATCTGGTGAACGGCATGAATTCGCCCGTGATATTGGGCACGAACAATATCGACCGCTGGCAGATCACGGCGGCGGGCCATTTCCTGCCGATGACCGATAACGTTCTGGATGCCGGCCATGCGTCGGCGCGGATCAAGACCATCTATCTCGTCAACAGCCCGTCGGTGACATCCGACGCGCGCGAAAAGACATGGCGCGGTGTGCCCGATGCGGCCGAGATGCGTGCGGCGAAGCGGATCGTCGCCGAGCTTGGCTTCTATCAGTGGAACGACGCGGTCGTGGCGGAGGGCGCCGACAGCGCACCCTATCATTTCGGCGTCCGCGCGCAGGCAGTCTGGGGGATCATGGCCGAAGAAGGACTGATCGCGCCGCTCGATGCCGAGGGAAGGCCCGGCGCCATGCCCTATGCCTTTCTGTGCTGGGATGCATGGGAGGACGGCGACGAAGTGCGCGATCGTTTCGGTATCCGCACCGACCAGCTGGCGCTGTTCCTGATCGCCGCGCAGGAGACGCGGCTTGCCGCGCTGGAGGCGGCCGCGTGATGGGCGGGTCGGCTTTGGCATCGCGCGCGGTCGGCGACACGGCGCCGCGCGATCTGGCGAGCGAATGGGGCGGGCCCGAGCCGTCCACCCCACGCGGCACGGTGCCGATCGCACGCGAACCCGGCCGCCGCGTGACGCCGCGCAAACCATAGAGAGAGGAGCAGCCATGGCGATGGTGGTGAAGGATCCCGATGCACGGATCGATTATGAGTTTGATTGGGCGGCCGCCTATCCCGACGGGCAGGCGGTGCTGGCGAGCGGTTGGACGATCGCGCCGGACCGGGACGACGGGATCGAGGTGGCCGCCGCGGCGCACGACCTGACCCGGACGACCGCGACGCTGGCAGGCGGCGTCGCCGGCCATGTCTATCGCGTCACCAACCGGGTGACGCTGAGCGACGGGCAGATCGACGAGCGATCGATGACGGTACGGGTGGAGGAACGGTGATGGCGGAAAGTCTGGTGCCGGGCGACGTCCCGGTGAGCCTGAACGAAGCGCGCGGCTGGTTGCGGCTGGGGGCGACGACCGACGACGCCGTGGTCGCAGGGCTTGTCCGCGCGGCGACCAATATCTGCGAAGCCTTTATCGGGCAGTGGCTGGTCATCCGCGCGGCCGAAGAGGTTTTGCCGGTCAAAAACGGCACGGCCCAGCTCGGCGCGCGGCCGGTGGTCGCGATTGACGGCGTAACCCTGTTGTTGCCGGGCGGCGATGAGTCCCTGTTGGGTGATGGCGATTATCTTGTGTCGACGGGGCGCGACGGCACCGCGCGGGTGACGCCGGGCGACGCGCGCGGCGCGGCGCGGGTGCGCGTCGCCTATCGCGCGGGCATCGGCGAGGACGCAAACGGGATTCCCGAAGCGATCCGGCAGGGCATCGTGCGCATGACGCAGCATCTGCATGAGGCGCGCGACGGGTCGGGCGCGGCGCCGCCAGCGATGATCGCGGCGCTGTGGCGGCCGTGGCGGCGGCTGACCCTGGGGGCCGGGCAATGATGAGCGCGGAGGGCGCGGTGCGCGCGCGGGCGATCGAGCTGCTCGCGCGTGACGACACACTGACGGCGATGGTGCATGAGATATTCGACGGCACGCCGCCACGGGCAAGCGCACCCTATGTCGCGGTTGGTACCGCAGACGGCGTTGATTGGGGGACCAAGGACCGGGTGGGACGTGAAATTCGCCTGACGCTGACATTGGTCGGCGTCGGCAGCGGGATAGACGACAAGGCCGCGGCGCGCGTCGAGGCCGTCGTCACCACCTTGCGCGGCCCGGCCGGCGGCTGGTCGGTGGTCGGCGCGCGCGCGATCCGCACACGCTTTGCCTTTGCGCGCGATGGCGGCTGGCGCCATGAAATCGTCGTGCGGTGCCGCTGTTTGGTGGGGTGACCCTTACTCGCCCGGCATCGTGTTCGTGGACTTATAGTCTTTGAACTTGTCGGTGAAATTGGCGTGGTAATCGTCGATCTGCATATCGGCGTCTTCGCCCGCGATTTTTTCGGAATCGCCGCCCGATCTGCCCAGCGCGACCACCGCCCTGCGGAACGCGTCGCGCTCGGTCGCACAATTCGACTTTACCTGCATTTCATATTCGGCCTCTTCCATCTTGGCCTCGAGCGCCTTCTTCATGTCGGTGCGCAGGCACTTGGTGAAGGCGGCGCGCGTGGTGTCGACCGTCGCCGAAGGCGACTGCGCCATGGCGACCAAAAGCAATGTGGTGATCAGCATCCTGCGACTCCCCGTTAGCAGTGTTTTTTCCCCGAGGAGATTAGACGATGGCAATTGAAAATGGGAGCGATTTTCTGCTCAAGATCGGTGACGGCGAAGCGCCGCCCACCTATCGCACGGTGGCGGGGCTGCGCACCACGCAGATGTCGGTGAACGGCGAGGCGGTGAACGTCACCACCAAGGATTCGGGCGGGTGGCGCGAGCTGCTGTCGGGCGCGGGAGTGCGATCGGTTTCGGTGAGCGCGGCGGGTATTTTTACGGGATCGGATGCCGAAGTGCGGCTGCGCGGCCATGCGCTTTCGGGCGTCATCGACGATTATGAGCTGAGCTTTGAAAGCGGCGAGCGGCTGCGCGGGCGTTTCCTGGTCACGCGGCTCGATTATGCCGGCGATTATAATGGCGAGCGCAATTATACGCTGAACCTGGAATCGAGCGGCGCGGTGCTGAGCCTGTGAGCGGGGCGAACGCGCTCCGCGGCGAGGCGGAATTGCGCATCGGGGAACGGCCGCATGTGTTGCGCCCGAGTTACGCTGCGCTGGTTGCGGCGGAAGCCGAACTCGGGCCGCTGTTCGCGCTGGTTGAGCGCGCGGCGGACGGGCGGCTGGGGTTGGGCGAGATGGCCTCGCTGTTCTGGCATTGTGTGGCGCATCGGCCCGAGACGCTGACGCGCGAAGCGGTCGGCGAAGCGGTTGTCGCCCAAGGGGTGGCGGCGGTGACGCCGGCGCTGCGCACGCTGCTGGGGCAGATATTGCAGGGACGGTGAGGTGGCGGTCGATCGGCTGGGGCCTGCGGCGATCAAGCTGGCGGGGGTGATGGCGCGCGTTGCGGGGTGGCGGCCGGGCGAGTTTTGGGCCGCGACACCCGCCGATGTTCGCACGGTGTTGGCGGGCTGGGCCGAGGCCGATTCCACAGCGTGTTTGGACAGTGCGGCGCTGGCGGCGATGATGGAGAGATTTCCCGATGGGTGACGAGGTCGACGAAATGGTGGTCGCCGTGCGCGCCGACACCGGCGCGTTTCGGCGCGACATTGCGGCGCTGCGCGCCGAGCTGGGCGGGCCGCTGGTTGCTGAGGCTGATCAGGCGGGGCGTGCGATCGAGCGGGCGCTGTCGCGGGCAATCGTCAGCGGCAAGATGGGGTTCGAGGATCTGAAGCGGCTGGCGCTGTCGGTGATGGCGGATATTGCGCGCGCAGCTATTTCGAACGGGATCGGCGCGGCGCTGGGCGGGGGGTCGGGGGGGAGCGGGAGCGGCAATCTGCTCTCGCTCGGCACCTCGATCGCGATGGCGCTGTTCGGGGCGCCGGGGCGGGCGACGGGTGGGCCGGTGAGTGCGGGGCGCGCCTATCGCGTCGGCGAGCGCGGGCCCGAGCTGTTCGTCCCGACCGCGAGCGGGCGGATCGAGGCGGCTGGCGGCGGGGGGGTGCGCAATATAGCGATCACGGTAAATGTCCGCAGCGAGGTGGGGAGCGAGCCGCAGCGGCTGGCGCAAACCGGGCGGCAGCTGGCGCGCGCGGTGCGGCGGGCCGTGGCGAGCGGAGAGGATTGATGGGCTGGGCTTTGGTGGCGGCGGCCGAACCGCATCATCGCAAGAGCTGGCTCAAGCGGTTCGATCCGCGTTTCTGGACCGTCGATTTTGCGCGGCCGATGATGGCGTGCGTGACGAGCGATACGCCGAGGGCGCTGCGTGTCGAGACGGTTTTCTATCGGAAGCAGGATCTGGCCGGGCTGATATGGGAGGCGGGGGATCGCTGGGATCATCCGTTGCTGGCATATGAGACGAAGCGCGATTTTCGGCATACCCAGCTGACATTCCGGTGGCGGTCGGGCGGGGTGAAGCCGCTCGATGCCTTGCACGGACCGACCTTGACGATCGAGGGGCGGGATGCGGGTGGGGCGCCGCGCGCCTGGTATGTGCGGCTGTGGAATTATGCCGAGGGGACGGGGGAGGACGCGCTCGTCAGCCTGGATTTCGATGCGCTCGATGGCGGTTTTACGTTGCCGGGCGAGGCCGACCCGGTGTGGGCGGGCGACATCGACCGGATGTTCATTTCGCTGGTGCCGCCGACTTATGATGGCGGCGACGGCGTGCTGGCAGCGCCGGTCGCGGGCTGGGCCGAGATGCGCGACATCGCCTGCTCGGGTTCGGGATCGGTGCTGGCGATCGACGATGTGATGATGCCCGAGCACAGGTTGGGGATGACCAACGGCTATGACGATGTTTATCACCTGACCCCGGCGCGCGTGGTGCGACAGATGGTGCAGCTCGGCTATCGCGGCGACGTCGTGCATTATGTCGGGATGAGCCATTATATGCGGCTCGAGGCGTCGGGCGGCGGCTTTGCTGCGAGCCTGGCGGGCGGGGTGCTCAATGCGCCGTGCGCGGCATGGCACGCGGGGTTTGCGGCGGCGTGCCGCGATGCGGGGCTGGGGGTGATCTGGTCGCTGTCCTATGAGCTGTTCGATGCCTATTGCCGGGAGGACTGGAAGCAGCGGGCGAGCGATGGGTCGCCCGCGCTGACCGGGTGGGAGCCGCCGTCGACCCTGCTGTCGCCGGCGAACGCGGCGGCGATGGGATATTTGCAGCTGGTCGCAAGGGCCTTTGTCGCGATCGCGGCGGCGGCGGGGCTGCCGCTGAAATTCCAGGTTGGCGAGCCGTGGTGGTGGATCGCGAGCGGAGGACGTCTCTGCGCCTATGATGCGGCGACGGTGACGGCCTTGGGGAGCGCAAGCGTGCCGATTGCCGATGTGCGCGACGCATTGAGTGCGCCGCAACTGGCGATGCTCGACGCGCTGGGTGCCTTGCTCGCAGGATCTACCGCGGCGCTGGTGGCGGCGGCGCGCGACGAAGCGGGGACGGCGGGGCTGGTGAGCCATTTGCTCGTTTATCTGCCGACGGTGCTCGATCCGGCGGCGCCCGCGGTGCGGCGCGCCAATGTGCCGTTGGGGTGGGCGGCACCGGCGTTCGATGTGCTGCAGCTCGAGGATTATGACTGGGTGACCGGCGGGCGCGGGGCCGAGACGGCGAGTGCGCGCGCAGCGATGGTGCTGCGGCTGGGCTATCCGATTGCAGAGCAGCATTATTTTTCGGGCTTCGTGCTGGCGGCGGAGGATCGCGCGCAGTGGGCGGCGATCGCCGCGGCAGCCGATGCGGCGCGGCGCGCGGGGGTCGCGCGAACCTTTGTCTGGGCGCTGCCGCAAGTGGCGCGCGACGGCTTTGTGACGTTCGACGGGGAGGATGATGTGCAGGCTTTCGATGCGGTGGATTTCCCGCTGGCGATCGGGCGTGAGGCGATGGTCGCGACCGAGTTTTCGACCCAGATCGTGAGCTCGCCGTCGGGGCACGAACAGCGTGCGACCGAATGGGCGGAGGCGCGAATGCGCTACGACGCGGGGCCGGGCATAGGATCCGAGGCCGATGTGCGGACGCTGATCGACTTTTTCCGGGCGCGGCGCGGGGCGGCGCGGGCCTTCCGGTTTCGCGATCCGTTCGACGGCAGTTCGGCGGTGGATGGTGCATTGCCGACCGCGGGTGATCAGATGCTCGGGGTTGGCGACGGCGCTCGGCGGCAGTTTGCGTTGGTGAAGCGATATGGCGCGGGCGATGCCGAGCAGGTGCGCGCGATCCGGCTCCCGGTGGCGGACAGCGTGCGCGTGTCGGTCGACGGGCTGGAGACGGCGGGATTCCAGGTGACCGAGGAAGGCGAGGTGCTGCTCGATGTTGCGCCCGCGCCCGGGGTCGCAGTGCGCGCGGGCTTTTTGTTCGATGTGCCGGTACGCTTTGCCGACGATCGGCTGGAGGTGAGCCGCGCGACCTTCCTGGCGGGCGAGATGGCGAGCGTGGCGCTGGTCGAGGTGCGGGCGCCATGGTGATGCTGACCGCGCCGGGCTGGCTGCGCGAGGAGCTGGTGACGCTGGCGTGGTGCTGGCGGCTAGCGCGGCGCGACGGCGTTGTCGTCGGGCTGACCTCGCACGACCATGATCTGATGGTCGGCGGGACGATATACCGCGCGGCGCCGGGGATGAAGCCGTCGGCACTCGAGACGAGCGATAGCCTCGATGTCGGGACGATGGACCTGGAGGGCGCGGTCACGAGCGACGCGATTGCGGCGCGCGACCTCGACGCCGGGCGGTGGGACGGGGCGGAACTGGAGCTGTTCGTCACCGACTGGAGCGCGGCGGATGGCGCGCCGGTCATAGCGGCGCGCGGGTCTTTGGGGGCGATAGAGCGGCGCGGGACGGCGTTCGCGGCGGAGTTGCAGGGCGTGACGCGGCTGCTCGACCGGCCGGTGTGCCCGGCAACCTCGCCGTCGTGCCGCGCGGTGCTGGGCGATCGGGCGTGCCGGGTCGATTTGGCGCCGCTGACGCATCCGAGGCGGGTCGTGGCCGTCGACGGGCGGACCGTGACGCTGGATGCCGCCGCGCCCGGAATGGCGTTCGGCGAGCTGATGTGGATGGAAGGCAGCAATTGCGGATTGGCTAGTCCGGTGATCGCGGGCGAGGCGGCGGTGCTGCATCTGGCCGAGGCGCCGGCGTTTGCGGTTGCGGAGCCGGTCCGCGTGCGATTGGTCGAGGGATGCGACAAACAGCTTGCGACGTGCCGCGACCGCTTCGCGAACGCCGCCAATTTTCGCGGCGAGGCGCATCTGCCGGGCAATGATTTGCTGACGCGTTATCCCGGTGGATGAGCTGGGAGCGCGAGCCTTTGCGGCGGCGCGGGCTATGGTGGGGGTGGCGTTCCGGCCGCAGGGGTGCGACCCGGCGACCGGGCTCGATTGTGTGGGGCTGGTTTGGGCGGCCTATGCAGCGGCGGGGTGCATGTTGGAACGGCCGCGCGGTTATCCGCTGCGCGGCTGGTCGCGGAATCACGTCGAAGCGGGGTTGGTACATGCGAGCTTCGCTCCTGCCGAGGGCGACGCGCGCGAGGGCGATGTGGCGCTGATCGCCTATCCGGCGGGGCAGTTCCATTTGATGATATTGGGGCGCACAAGTTTCGTCCATGCTCATGCCGGGCTGCGGCGCGTGGTCGAGACGCCGCTCGATGACGGATTGCAGGATTGCCGCTTTGCCCACCCCGCTACGACTAGCCAGAAAGCTGGCAATTCTTGCCCCCTCTGCCGCATGCGGGAGGGAAGAAAACTTTGGAGACTTAGCAATGGCAACATTGGTGCTGACGGTGGTCGGCGGGATTGTCGGCGGGCCAGTGGGTGCGGCGATCGGTGCGGCGGTGGGCCAGCAAATCGACGCGCAGATTTTCAAACCCAAGGGACGCGAAGGGCCGCGCCTGGCCGATCTGAAGATTCAGGCGTCGACCTATGGCCAGCAGGTCCCGCAGCTGTTCGGGACGATGCGCGTTGCGGGCAGCGTGATCTGGGCGACCGACCTTATCGAACGGCGAAACAAGCGCGGCGGCGGCAAGGGGCAGCCGTCGACGACCGAATATAGCTATGCCGTCTCGCTCGCGGTCGCATTGTCGTCGCGTCCGATCCTGGGAATCGGGCGCATCTGGGCCGACGGCAATCTGTTGCGCGGGTCCAGCGGGGCCTTCCAGGAGCGGTGCATCTTTCGCTGGCATGACGGCGGCGAGGATCAGGCCGCCGATCCGCTGATCGCGTCGGCGCTGGGCGTCGCGTCGGCAAGTGCGTTTCGGGGGTGTGCCTATGCGGTGTTCGAGGAGCTCGAACTGGGGGCGTTCGGCAACCGGATTCCGTCGCTGACATTCGAAGTCGAAGCCGATGCTGCGGGAATCGACGCGGGCATGGTCGGCAACAGCCTGTTCGGAGAGGCGGCGCGCTGCGGCGGTGAATGGCCGTTTACGGGTTACGCCGCATCAGGCGACCGGTTGCGTGACGCGCTTCAGCCGCTGTTCGAGGCCGACGGCGCGCGGCTGGTGAGCGGGCCGGGCGGATGGCAGCTTGCGCCGACCGCCGGGGACGAGGAGCCGCTGGCGCTGGCTGATTTTCGCGAGGCGGGGCGGGGCGAGGCACCGGGCGACCGGACCGAACAACGCCGTGCCCCGCTATCGTCGCTGCCGGGGGCGATCCGGTTGCGGCATTATGAGCCCGAGCGCGATTATCAGCTGGGCCAGCAGACGAGCATGGTGGCGGGCGGCGGCGTTCGCGAGGAGCGGATCGACTTGCCTGCAGTATTGCCGGCGACGTCGGCGCGGGCACTGGCGCAACGGCTTGCCGCCGCCGCGGCGGACGGGCGTGAAACCCTGGTCTGGCGCGCCGATCTTGCGGCGTTGGCGCTGACCGTCGGGCATGTCGTTCAATTGGCCGACGGGAGCCGCTGGCGACTGGCGGGACGGACGGTTCGCGGCGGCGATATCTTGCTGGAGCTCAGGCGCCACGCGCCGCTCCCCGCAGCCGACCTGCCGGCAGAGCCAGGGGTTCCGGTCGGTGCGCCCGACTGGCCCGACGCCATCGGCACGGTCCGCCTGTTCGACCTTCCCAATATGGGCAGTCCGGCGGCATCGGCGCCGCGGCTAATGGTTGCCGGTGCTGGCAGCAACGATGGCTGGCGCGGTGCCGATTGCTGGCTCGTCGCGTCGGCCGGTACCGAGCCGATCCCGATCGGTACGGTGCGTCCGGCCGCGGCGCTGGGGGAGCTCGTCGAGCCGCTCGCGGCGGGAAGCCAATATCTGTTCGACCTTTTGAACAGCGTCGAAGTTCAGCTGGTCAACCCAGCGATGACATTGGAATCGGTTGGGGACGCGGCCCTGCTCGGCGGGGCGAACCGGGCGATGGTGGGCGGCGAACTGTTGCAGTTCGGCATCGCGGATGTCGTCGGACCCGGGCGTTGGCGGCTGTCGCGCCTGCTGCGCGGACTGGCCGGAACCGAGAGGGATATGAGCCATCCCGCCGGAGTGCCCTTTGTCCTGCTCGACGATTCGGCGTTGATGATATTGCCCGAGGCGCTCGCCAGATTGACCGAAAGTGGCGAGGCGATCCTCGAGTGGGCGCCGCGGGGCGGGACCATGCTGACTGCCCTTGCTGTGCCAGCGGCCGGTCGGGCCTTGCGGCCACTGGCCCCGGTTCACGGGCATATCTGCTTCCACGATATGGAGGGCGCGACGATCGGCTGGGCCAGACGTAGCCGCGTCGACACCGGGTGGCGCGACCATGTCGACCAGCCGCTTGGCGAAAGTCGCGAGGCCTGGCGCATCACCCTGTCGCCACCCGTTCCGGGAATCGGACCATGGGAGAGCACATCTCCCACGTCCGGAATCGGGGCCGCCGAAATCGCCGCCATGCCGCCCGGCTGCACGATCGAGATTCGGCAGGTGGGAGATTTCGCCCTGTCGTCACCGCTGTCTTTGCCACTGACATAAAAGGATAATGCCATGACCTTGATGCCAGCCACGCCGCGCTTTGCCCTACCGTTACTCGCCGTGGCGCAGGCGCAGAAAGAGGTGACGCACAACGAAGCGTTGACGCTGCTCGACGCTTTGATTCATCCGGCCGTCGAGGGCGGGCCGCTCGCCACGCCGCCGGCAAGCCCCGACGAAGGGGAATGCTGGATCGTCGGCGCGGCACCGACAGCAGCCTGGGCGGGTCAGGACAATGCGATTGCAATCCGGACGGGAGGCGGATGGCGATTTGTCCCACCGCGTGAGGGAATGCAGGCGACGCGTTTGACCGACGGGGCGCGGCTTCGTTTCGCCGAAGGTGCGTGGTCTCCGCCGGGGGTCGTTATGGCGCCATCCGGTGGGTCGACAATCGATTCCGAAGCGCGTACTGCGATCTCGACACTGATCCTGCACCTCGCCGCGCAGGGTCTTCTGATATCAGGTTGAATTTCGGCGCATTGGCGTCGCAAGTGCGACTTTTTGGCAACAGATTGACGATTTGTTCACTTGCACGGAACCAAAGCGGCGAGTAGGACGTCCTCCGAGACGTATATCTCAATTGAAAGGGGAATTATTATGAGGAAGCTTGCCGTCGCTCTGGCGTTGGCCTCCACCACCCTTGCGTCGCCTGTTCTGGCGCGTGACAACTCTTGGTATGTTGGTGTGGGTGCAGGCGCAATGCTCGTCGAGGACTTGGATCTCGACATCGGCACGTTCAACAATGCCGGTTCGCTTGATCATCGCGCTGGCTATGACGTCGAAGGTACCGTCGGGTATGACTTTGGCGGTTTCCGTGCGGAAGTCGAAGTCGGTTTCCGTGAAGCCGACATCAAGTCGGGCCGTTTCACGACCCCGGGCATCCCGCAGTCGGTGAGCGGCGCTGGCGCGCTTGCAACCGGTTCGGTTCCGCTTGCTGGCGACACGAATGCTTTGAGCTTCATGGTCAACGGCATGCTCGACTTCGGTGACGACGACGGCCTTCAGGGTTTTGTCGGCGGCGGTGCCGGTGTTGCGCGCGTTTCGGTTGAACCGGTCTATGCCGGTAACTTCCTCGACGATTCGGACACGGGCTTTGCCTGGCAGGCGATCGCGGGCATCCGTGCTCCGCTGACCGACAGCATCGACGTTGGCCTGAAGTATCGCTTCTTCAACGCCGACAACCTCGACTTGGTCGACCAGCTCGGCCGCGACGTTTCGACGCGCTTCCGTTCGCACTCGATCCTGGGTACGCTGACGTTCAACTTCGGTGGCGCACCGGAGCCGGTTGTGGCACCGCCGCCGCCGCCCCCGCCGCCCCCGCCGCCCCCGCCGCCTCCGCCGCCGCCGCCGGTCGTGGAATGTGCGCCCGGACCGTATATCGTGTACTTCGACTGGGATAAGTCGGACATCACGCCGGAAGCGGCTTCGACGCTCGACAACGCGATCAGCGCCTACAACCGTGGTTGCACGGGTACGCAGGTCATGCTCGCCGGTCACGCTGACCGTTCGGGTTCGGCCACGTACAACGTCGGCCTGTCGGAACGTCGCAACACCGCAGTTCGCAGCTATCTTACCGCTCGCGGTATCTCGGATGGCTCGATCAGCGCGCAGGGCTTCGGCGAAAGCCGTCCGGCCGTTGCAACCGCCGATGGCGTCCGCAACGACCAGAACCGTCGCGTGGAAATCACTTACGGTCCGAACTCGGGCATGTAAGACCGATTTCCATCCCGATAGGGACGGAACGAAAAAGAGGGGCGGTGCCGAAAGGTGCCGCCCTTTCTTTATGCGCGCCGCCGTGCAGGTCGGACACAGTGAATTTATTCTACCGGCGCCGGCGGGTATTCCGGTTCTCCCGCTCTCGGCGTCCGCAGGGACTATTCGCACTTCCGCGACTCTGCGTGAACTCTGAGACCCTCACGCAAAGGCGCGAAGAAAGGGAAGGAAAGCGGGATGCCTCGCCTGCGGAGGAACGGCGATCGATAAGTGCCGCTCTTTGTGGCGGGCCGAGTTATTCGATTATTTTCTTGCCTATATGGAATTATGATATAACATTACTAGGAGGGCGAGATGGTCTTTGGCCCTCGATAGGGGGGCGCCCGTCAATCGCGGCTGTCCTTCCCCGAATGGGAGAGAGACGATGCGCAGACGCCGCAGCATGTTTCATCGCAGCATTTTTCGCGCCGACCCCAATGGCGATCCCGACATCAACACCACGCCGCTGATCGACGTCATGCTGGTGATGTTGGTGATGTTCATTATCACCATCCCGCCGCCGACGCACAGCGTCGATGTTACGCTGCCCGCCGACACGCGGGGAATTCCGGTCGCGGACGAAAATCGCGTCACGATCGATACGGCGGATGTGATCCGCTGGAACGACGCGGCCGTCGACCTTGCGCAGTTGGGGGTGCTCGTGAAGCAGGCCGCCGAACGCCCCGAGCCTGCAGCGATCCTGCTGGAACCCGATGCGCGGGCGCGATATCTGCGTGTCGACGAGGCGATCGGGGCGATCCGGCGCAATGGCGGGACGAAGCTCGCCTTTCCAGGCATCCACGATTACGCCGGGCTGATCTGATCCCGGCGGCGCTCCCGTTGCTTTCAAGCGGCGGGAGCGGTCGGTGCTGTTCCGGGTCGAAGGTGGCGCATCATATAGCTAACATAATCGGCCTTGCCGAGCGGAACGCCCATGTGGCGCAGTATTGCGTAGGCGGCGACCCTGTGGAAATAGAATTGCGGCTGCGCCCAGTCGCGAAGATAGTCGAGCGCGGTCATGTCGAACGTCATGCCGTTGGGTAACGTGAAACTGACGGCCCGGTTCGCATCGTCGCCCAGCGCGGCGGGACCGACAGTATCGAGAAACGCCAGCGTTGCTGCGATCTGTTCCTGCATGTCGGCAAAATCAACAGCGTCCTCGGCAAATTCGGGGACATCGCCCACGCCGAGGCGGACCAGCGGCTGAAGCGCCTGCGTGCATGTGAAGCGGATCTGTGCCGCGAGCGGGAACATGTCGGGCGCGAGGCGTGCCACCGCGAACTGCAATTCCCCGATGTCATTCTCCCCACCCCATGCGAGAGCGCGGCCGAGCTCCGCCGACAGCGCTTTCAAGCCGTTCTGGTAGGCTGGGACGGTCAGGTCATAGAGCATCGGGATATCCTTGGTTTCGGGAAGGTGCGTCGATCAGGCAGCGGCGAGATTGTCCTGGAACTGGAGCCGCGCGAGACGGGCGTAGAGGCCGTCGGAGGCGACAAGTTCGTCATGCTTACCCTCTTCGACGATGCGGCCGTCGTCCATGACGATGATGCGGTCGGCGGCGCGCACGGTCGCGAGCCGGTGCGCGATGACGATCGTCGTGCGGTCGTGCATCAGCGTTTCGAGCGCGTCCTGCACCAGCTTTTCGGATTCGGCGTCGAGCGCCGAGGTGGCTTCGTCGAGGAGAAGCAGCGGAGCGCGGCGGAGCAGCGCGCGCGCGATCGCGACGCGCTGGCGCTGGCCGCCCGATAGGCGCGCGCCGCCTTCGCCCATGAACGTATCGAGACCCTGCGGTAGCTTGCGGAGGAATTCATCGGCATTGGCGGCGCGCGCGGCGTCCCAAAGATCCTCGTCTGTCGCGGCCCAGTTTCCGTAGCGAAGGTTGTCGCGCGCCGAGGCGGCGAAGATCACCGTTTCCTGCGGCACCATCGCGATACGCGCCCGGATGTCGGCGGGGTCGGCTTCGGTGAGGGGGACGCCGTCGAGGCGGATCTGGCCGCCCTGCGGGTCGTAGAAGCGCTCGGCGAGCTGGAAGAGCGTCGATTTGCCGGCGCCCGAGGGGCCGACGATGGCGACCGTCTCGCGCGGATTGATCGCGAGCGAGAAATTATGGAGCGCCGGGGCATCGGGGCGGGTCGGATAATGGAATTCTACGTTGGCGAATTCGAGCGTGCCGACGGGTGGTTCAGGGAAGAGGCGCGGTTTTGCGGGCGGTGCGATGCTTGCTTCGGCATTTAGGAGTTCGCTGAGGCGCTCGGCCGCGCCGGCTGCGCGCAGGAGATCGCCATAGACTTCGGTGAGCGCGCCGAATGCGCCCGCCACCAATCCGCCAGTCAATACGAAAGCGGCGATCGTGCCGCCGGTAATCGTCCCCGCGGCAACACCCGCCGCACCGTACCAGAGCAAGGTGGTGATCGCGCCAAAGAGCAGGCCGATAACGATCGCGGTCATCATCGCGCGCAGGCGGATACGGCGCTTGGCGGTCGCGAAATTCGCTTCGACCGCAGTGGTGAAACGATCGGCCTCGCGCTCTTCCTGCCCGAAGGCTTGGACGATCTTCATCGCGCCCAATTGTTCGGCGGTGGTCGCCCCAATGTCGGCGACGCGATCCTGGCTGGTCCGAGAGACATTCTGGAGCTTTCGGCCGAGCAGGACGATCGGCATGATGATCACCGGAATGCCGAGCAAGATGCCGCCGGTGAGTTTAGGCGACAGGGTGAAAAGATAGGCGATGCCGCCAATTCCCATCACTGTGTTGCGCAAAGCGACCGAAACGGTAGTGCCTACCGTCTGTTCGATGATCGAGGTGTCCGACGTCATGCGCGAGGCGATTTCCGACGGGCGGTTTTCCTCGAAAAAGCCGGGGGCGAGGCGCAGCAGGTTGCGCTGCACGGCCTGACGGATGTCGGCGACAGTGCGTTCGCCCAGCCAGCTGACAAAATAGAAGCGGAGCGCGGTGGCGATCGCGAGCAACAGCACAATGACATAAAAGAAGCGGAAATGCGGGCTCACGTCGCCGCCGCCGGCGACGAAGCCGCTGTCGATCATTGCCTTGAATTGATAGGGGATCGCGAGCGTCGCGAGCGCGGCGACGCCGAGCGCTACCGCAGCGATCAGCAGTTGCAGCGGATAGCGGCTGGCATAGTGCCAGATCATGCGAAGGCTGCCGAGCTTGCGGCGGGGTGTGTCGGATTTTTCGGATGTGGTCGCCATGGACGACGGCCCTAGCAGCCCCGCCGATGCCGCTCAACGCCGCAGAATGACCCATGGCTTCAAGCGCTTTGAAGCGCGGCGACAGGATCGCGCTGAAAAGGGAGCGCGGCGACCGGCACCGCGCTCCCGATCGTCATCGATTGTCGAGCTGCGCGCGCACCGCGCGCAGCCCTGCCTGCGTGATCCGGTACGGCGCGCCGTTCTGCGAGCCGATGAAACCGCGCCGTCGCAGCCGGTTGAACAAGGATAGGCCGGTATTGGCGAGGACGTGTCCGTCGCGAGTGAAACACAGGGCTTCGACGATATCGCCCTTTTCGCCGCGCCGATGGCGGATCATGCCACCCTGCGCCAGCACATGGAGCATGCGCTGCTCCGCTTTCGAAATGTTCATGGGATATGTCCGGGATTTTCAAGCAACAAAGGCGCGCCGACCCGCTGGTCGCCGCGCTGCGCACATCCTGATTACGCCGGGATGTTAGCGGTTGCCCGCAATCTCAGACATGTTCACTCCATCGGCGCATCATGCGCCGTGGGTGCAGAATATGGACAAAATTTGCGCGCCGCAATGGTTTTGATGCATTGCACAATGAGACTGAGCCCCTAGACTGCTCATCAACGTGCAGGGGCCGAAGAGCGCCGCAGGGGTCACGCAAGGAACGAATGAAAATGCTGTATCACGCCTTTGACATGCAGAAGAACTGGCTCGCAGGGGCGAGTGCGCTCGCGACGGCGGGCGCGCAGGTGATGCAGCATCCGGCGAATCCGCTTGGCTATTTCAGCGGCAGCCCGATGTTCGCATCGGCGCTGGAAGTCTTCGCGCATGCGTCCGCACCGCGCGGCAAACCGGGGTTCGAGCTGTACCAGACCGTGGTCGATGGCGAGACGGTGCGGGTGACCGAGGCCGTCGAGGCGCGCAAGCCGTTCGGCCAGCTCAAGCATTTCAAGCATAAGGGCACGAAAGACGCGCCCAAGCTGCTGATCGTCGCGCCGATGTCGGGCCATTATGCGACGCTGCTGCGCGGCACGGTCGAACGGATGCTGCCCGGCCATGACGTGTGGATCACCGACTGGCGCGACGCGCGCAATGTGCCGCTCGAGGCGGGCAAGTTCGACCTCGACGATTATGTCGATTATCTGATTTCGTGGCTCGAACATATCGGCCCGGGCGCGCATATGCTGGCGGTGTGCCAACCGTCGGTGCCCAGCCTTGCGGCGGCGGCGATCATGGCGGCGAACAAGCATAAGTGCCGTCCCAAAACGCTGACGATGATGGGCGGGCCGATCGACACGCGCAAGGCGCCGACCGCAGTGAACGAGCATGCGATGACGCGCCCGCATGCCTGGTTCCAGGAAAATGTCATCGCGACCGTTCCGGCCTATTATCCGGGCGCGGGGCGCCGCGTCTATCCGGGTTTTCTACAGCTTGCCGGCTTCATGTCGATGAACCTTGGCAATCATATGATGAGCCATTGGGAGATGTTCAAACATCTGGTCGACGGCGACGGCGAGAGTGCGGACAAGACCAAGGAATTCTACGACGAATATCGCGCGGTGTGCGACATGACGTCCGAATTCTACCTGCAGACGGTCGACGTGGTATTCCAGCGCCACCTGCTGCCGAAGGGCGAGATGACGCATCGCGGCCAGCCGGTCGATGTCGGCGCGATCGAGGATATAGCGATCCTCGCGATCGAGGGCGAGCGCGACGATATTTCGGGGATCGGCCAGACCAAGGCGGCATTGACGATCGCCAAATCGCTATCCGCCGAGAAGAAGAAATATCTGATGGCCAAGGGCGTCGGCCACTACGGGATTTTCAACGGCCGCAAATGGCGCGACGAGATCGCGCCGGTGGTCGAGAAATGGATTCGCAGCAACGGCGGGTGAAGGCCCGAACGGAAACCGTTCCCCTCCGCGTGCCACCACAAAGCCCTCGTTGCCGCCCTTCTGCGCGACACCTTTAGTGCCAGGGCGACGTTCGCACCGACCAGTAGATGATATAGAGCAGCCATGCCCACAGCAGCAGGATGAACGCCATCCCCGCGCGGCTCGACGGGCGGGTACTTGCCGCCTCGGCAGCGGCGTGGAGTTCGGCCCAGAGCGGATCGGCGATCAGCCGGCGCACCACCCACAGGCCCAGCGGGACGATCAGCAGATCGTCGAGCCAGCCCAGGATCGGGATGAAATCGGGGATCAGGTCGATCGGCGACAGCGCATAGGCCGCGACCGCGATCGCCAGCAGCCGCGCGAGCCAGCGCACGCGCGGGTCCCGCGCGGCGAGCCAGGCGGCGTGGGCCTCGACCGCGAGGCGGTGGCCGAGATCGCCGATACGTTCCGAAAGGGATTTGCCGGTCATCGCGAACTACACTAGCCTCCCTGCATGGCTATCCAACTGAAAAGCGCGCGTGTCGAACGCTGGCCCGTCGCGGGAGCGTTTGTGATCAGCCGCGGCGCCAAGACGCATGTCGATGTCGTGGTCGCCGAAATCGAGAGCGCCAAAGGAGATCGAGGCGCGATCGGGCGCGGCGAGGGGACGCCGATCTATTATCTGGGCGAGGATGCGGCGGGGTGTCGCGATCAGATATTGATGGCTGCACCGCATATTGCCGATCTGGACGCAGCCGAAGCGCGGGCTGCGGTGCAGGAAATCATGGCGCCGGGGGCGGCGCGCAACGCGATCGACTGCGCGCTTTGGGATCTCGAGGCAAGGCAGCGGGGTCTGAGGCTTTGGCAGCTTGTCGGTTCCGAGGGCGCGCCGACGTCGCGCGTCACGGCGCTCACCATTTCGCTCGGCACCCCCGGCGCGATGGCGGAGCAGGCGGCGACCGCCGAGGCTGACGGCTATCGTTTGCTGAAGCTCAAACTCACCGGCGAAAACGACCGGCTGCGCGTCGCGGCAGTACGCAAGGGCGCGCCCGAAGCGCGGCTGATCGTCGACGCCAATGAAAGCTGGCGCGATGTCGACATTTTGAGCGAGGCGGAAGCACTCGCCGACCTGGGAGTCGAAATGATCGAACAGCCGGTGCCGGTGGGGGCCGACGCGCTGCTCGATCCGATCTATGCACCCATTCCCTTTGTCGCCGACGAAAGCTGTCAGACTGCGGCCGATGTCGCGCGCATCGGAGCCTTTTACGACGGGGTGAATATCAAGCTCGACAAGGCCGGCGGGTTGACCGAGGCGCTCCGGATAGCCGACGCCGCCGACGCGGCGGGGCTGTCGATCATGGTCGGGTGCATGTTGTCGACCAGCCTGGCGATTGCGCCGGCTTTCGTCCTTGCGCAGCGCGCGCGATGGGTGGATCTCGACGGTCCCGCCCTATTGGAGCGCGACCGCGAGGGTGGATTCGAATTTCGCGAGGGGCGGGTCGGGCCGCCTGTGGGCTAGTCCAGTTTATCCGTTCGCATCGCGCGAAGTCGAGATGCCCATCGGTCGTCGCGCAGACGAGGGTGTGTCGACGTCGCTCGAAACGAAGGGTGAACGCTAAAGCGCGACCTCCGCGTGCTGGCCGAGTTCACCTTCCTTCATCGTCAAACCGGTTGCCAGCTTGAACAGGCCCTTGATGCTCGGATCGGCGGTCCAGATTTCGGCATTGTCTAGGTCGAAGCGAAGCAGGACGAGCTTGGGGTCGTCCTTGCCGCCCTCGTACCAGGCCGCGATGCTGTTGTTCCACAATTTGTCGAGTATCGCTCGGTCGCTTTCATGGACTAGCGTGCCCGAAATGCAGGCGAACAGATCGTGCCCCTTGGCCGAAAATTGCGCCATCGCGGGGCCGCCGCCTGACAGGCGGTTGTCGGTCGCGGTGAAGAACCAGAAGGCACTGTTCGCATCCTTGTCGAGCTGCGCGTTCATCGGGATATGATGGTCGCGTTCGCCCGTCGCGCCCACCATGACATAGGGGCTGTCGGCCAAGGCTTTCCAGAACTGCTTCTTGATGTCGTCGCTCATGGGAGATTTCCTTTCGTCTCTCGATAAACGACCAACGCGCCAGCGCTGCGGATGTTGCCCGGTTCAGCGCGGGCGGGCCTCGGCATAGCTGACGACCTCATATTCGATGCCGTCGGGATCGAAGAAATAGAAGCGGCGGCCAGGTTCGTAATCGCCGTGGTTGAACGGGGTGAGGCCGACCGCCTTCACGCGCATCTCGATCGTGTCGAGATCGTCGACCTGCACCCCGACATGGTTAAGCGGCGCGCCCTTTTGATATGGCGCTTCGGCGTGCTGGCCGTCGGGACCGGTGTAGAGCGCGACATAGGCGGCGTCGCTGCCGAGGTGGATCGTGCGCCCGCCGCCCTGCGCGGGGCCGCGCCAGCGTTCGTGCCAGCCAAAGATCGCCGAGAGGATTCCAGCGGTGCGGTCGGGGTTGCTTACCGTCAGATTCACATGCTCGATGAAGGGATGCGTCACTTGATTTCTCCTGATTCGCGTTGACGCACGGCTTATGAAAGCTCAAGTCAGGTTGAGATCAAGGAAAAACGAGGAGTGATGATGAGGCATCGGACCGACTTGATCCCGATCGGCGAACTCGCGGCGCGTACCGGGGTCGCGGTGTCGGCGATCCGCTTTTACGAAGCCAAGGGGCTGATCGAGGCGTTGCGCACCGGCGGCGGCCAGCGGCGCTTCCTGCGCGCCGATATCCGCCGGGTGTCGTTCATCCTGATCGCGCAGCAACTGGGGCTGAGCCTCGAGGAGATTGCCGCCGAGCTGGCGCGGCTTCCTGCCGGACGCACGCCCAATGCTGCCGACTGGACGCGGATCAGCACCGGCCTGGGCGTGCGGATCGATGCGCAGATCGCGGCGCTCGAACGCACGCGCGAATTGCTCGGCAATTGCATCGGCTGCGGTTGCCTGTCGCTCAAGAAATGCGGCCTCTATAACCGTGAGGATAAGGCGGCGCAGCGCGGTGCGGGGCCGCGCTATGTGCTCGGCGACCAGTCGGGGGAAATTGCCGAAATCGGGTGACGGGTGTCGGCTTTGGGGTGGGAAGCGGACGCACCCATCATTCGTCATCCCGGACTTGATCCGGGATCCACGGCAGCGCTGCAGTCATGGACCCCGGATCAAGTCCGGGGTGACGATGAAGGATAGGTCCGCTTCTGGTCGAAACCAGCCGCTCAGGCTGCGCTTAGCGTCTCGATCTCGGGGGCTCCGGCGAGGCACGGGCCGAGGCGCGCGCCGATGCTGCGGAAATGGTCGGAGGCGCGGTGCGCGTCGAGCGCCGCCTGATCGTCATAGCATTCGAGAACCTTGTAAACGCCCGTCTCGCCCGTCAGGAACAGGCGGTAATAGCTGTTGCCTGCTTCGTTCGCGTTCACCGCCGCAGCCAGTTCGGCGAAGACGCCTTCAAACTCACCCTCTTTGCCGGGCTGGACGCGCAGCGTCGCGATTACTCCGATTTCACTCATGTCTCTCTCCTTGGTTCAGGCTTTGAGGTCGGGGTCGACGTCCCAGCCGTCCTCGACCTGGATGCCGAAGCTGTTCAAAATCATCGAAACCTGCGTATACTGGCCGACGGTCATGACGAGGTCCATGCGGCCCTTGTCGCCGAGCGGCGCGAGCGCGGCCCATGTGGGGTCGGTCACGAACTGGCTGCTGGTCAGTTCGTCGGTCGCGCGGAGCATCGCGCAGTCGAGGTCGCTCCAGCCCGCGACGTCGGGACCCGCCTTGATGCGCGCGATCTCTTCTTCGGTAAGGCCGCAGTCGAGGCCGATGCGCTTGTGCTGCGTCCACTCATAGCCCGAACGGCAATTGTAGCCGGTGCGCAGGATGACGAGTTCGCGGTCGCGCGGGCTCAGCGCGTTGCGCCGCGACAGGATATAATTGCCCCAGCCGAGGAAGGCGGTCAGCGCCTTGGGCGCATGGGCAAGGGTGCGGAAGATGTTGAGGATCTTGCCGCCCCCGACCTTGCCGCCAACTTGTCCGGAATCGGGGGCAAGGAAGGGCTCGAGCGCGGCGCGCTGGTCGGCATCGAGCCGGTCCAAATCGACCGGCTCGATACGCGGAGCACTCAGGCGCAAATCAGAAGACCTCGAACAGGCCCGCTGCGCCCTGGCCGCCACCGATGCACATGGTGACGACGGCATATTTCACGCCGCGGCGCTTGCCTTCGATCAGCGCGTGGCCGACGCAGCGCGCGCCGGTCATGCCGAACGGGTGGCCGATCGAGATTGAGCCGCCGTTGACGTTGAGCAGCTCGTTCGGGATGCCGAGCTGGTCGCGGCAATAGAGCACCTGCACGGCAAAGGCTTCGTTGAGTTCCCACAGGCCGATGTCGTCCATCTTGAGCTCGAAGCGTTCGAGCAGCTTGGGGATCGCAATGACGGGGCCGATGCCCATTTCGTCGGGTTCGGTGCCCGCGACCGCCATGCCGACATAGCGGCCGAGCGGCTGGAGGCCCTTCTTTTCGGCGACCTTGGCTTCCATCACGACGCATGCCGACGCGCCGTCGGCGAGCTGGCTGGCGTTGCCCGCGGTGATCGTGTGGCCTTCGCCCATCACCGGCTTCAGGCTCGACAGGCCTTCGAGCGTCGTGTCGGGACGGTTGCACTCGTCATGATCGGCGACGACGTCCTTGAACGAAATTTCCTTCGTTTCCTTGTCGACAACCGCCATCGTCGCTTTGCATGCGACGATCTCGTCGGCGAATTTACCGGCCTGCTGCGCGGCGGCGGTGCGCTGCTGCGACTGGAGCGAATATTCGTCCTGCAGCTCGCGGCTGATATTGTAACGTTTTGCAACGACCTCGGCGGTGCCGATCATCGGCATATAGGTGTCCTTGTGCATCGCGATCAGCTCGGCGTCGGTCTCGATGAAGACCTTGCCGCTGCCGCTGACCTTCGAGATCGACTCGATGCCGCCGGCGACCGCGATGTCCTGACGGTCGACGATGATCTGCTTGGCGGCGGTTGCGATCGTCATCAGGCCCGACGAGCATTGACGGTCGATCGACATGCCGGGGACGGTGACGGGCAGTCCGGCACGAAGAGCAATGAGGCGCGCGACGTTCATCGTCTGCGATCCCTGCTGCATCGCAGCGCCGAACAGCACATCGTCGATCTCGCCGCCTTCGATGCCGGCGCGCTCGACCGCGGCGCGAACCGCATGCGCGCCGAGCGTCGGGGCGAGGGTGTTGTTGAACGAGCCGCGCGCCGCCTTGGTCAGCGGGGTGCGGGCGGTGGAAACGATAACGGCGTCACGCATGAGGTAATTTTCCTTCTACTTAAGCCCTCCCCTTCAGGGGAGGGTTTGGGTGGGGCATGTCGGGGTAGTTCAAGGCCAACAGGCCCTCCCCCGACCCCTCCCGCAAGCGGGAGGGGGAGATAATTCAAACAAAAAACTGGCTGATCCATTCGGCGATCAAGGCGGGCTTTTCCTCGCCTTCGATCTCGACGGTCACTTCGTTGGTCTGCTGCCACTGGCCGGGGCGCTTTTCTTCGAGTTCGAGCAGCTTGATGTGGCTGCGCACGCGCTTGCCCGAACGGACGGGCGACAGAAAGCGGACTTTGTTGCAGCCGTAATTGACGCCCATCTTGACGCCGCCGACCTTGGGGCCGTCGGTGCTCTGGCCTAGCATCGGCATCAGCGAAAGGGTCAAAAAGCCATGCGCGATTGTGCCGCCGAACGGCGTCAGTTTGGCCTTTTCCTCGTCGATATGGATGAACTGATGATCGCCCGTCGCGTCGGCGAACTTGTTGATCATCTCCTGATCGACGAGCACCCAGTCGGATGTGCCGAGATGCTCGCCGACCTTGGCTTGCAGTTCCTGCGGCGTGATACTGGCCATGTTCATCCCCTCAATAGCTGGTTCGGGGCGGGTTCTAGGCCTGTCGTATCGCTTTGCACAAGGGCCAAGCTGCACAGCCTTGGCGCCGTAGCGTCAGGCCGGTTTGGCCGTCTTTGCGGCGCTCGCCCTGGGCTTCGGGGACTCGGCATAAGGCATGATCATCGTCCCGTCGGGCGCTGCGGTAAAGGTCGTCTGGGTCGGATAGGCGAATTCATATCCGGCATTCGCCATCGCCTCGAACAACCGGATCGCGACGTCGGTGCGCGCGGCGACGACGATGTCATAATCGTCGCTGAACACGTCGAAGAGCAGCTCGAAATCGAGGCTCGACGGACCGAAGGTGACGAAGCTCGAACGGACAAATTCCTGTCCCGCCGCCTTGACCTGCTCTTCCAGAAGCGCCGGCAAATCGCGCAGCATCTCGGGGCTGGTCTGATAGACAACCCCGATGGCAAAGGTGACGCGGCGCCGGTGGAGATGCGCGAAATTGGTAATTTCCTTTGCAAGCAGATTGGTGTTCGAGACGATGAGCAATTCGCCGTTGATCGAACGCAGGCGCGTGCTTTTCAGCCCGATGCGTTCGACGGTCGCGGTGCTGGTGTCATATTTGATCGTCTCGCCGACGCGGAAGGGCCGGTCGAAAATGATCGAGAGCGAGGCGAAAAGGTCGGAGAAGATCCCCTGCGCGGCAAGGCCGATCGCGATGCCGCCGATACCGAGACCAGCCACCAGCCCGGTGACATTGACCCCCATATTGTCGAGGATAACGATCGCCGCGATCGCGAACAAGGCGATGCTGATGAGCAGGCGGATGATCCCCATCGCGTTGCTGAGCGTCTCGTTGTTGCCCTCGGCGGCGCGGCGCTGGATCAGGCCGAGCACGATTTCCCGCGCCCAGATCGCGACCTGCAGCACGACCGCGACGGTGAAGACGAAATGGATCATCTGCATGATCACGGCGGGCGGCTGCGCATAGCCCGCGACCATGCGGATCGCGACGATCGCGAGCACGGAGGATTTGGTCTTGTGGATCACGCGCCCGGCGATGTGGGTCATCGTCATCTCGCCTTCGGCCGACTGCGCATGCTTGAGCGCGAAGTTGCGCGCCATCGACAGGACGAAATAGATGAGGAGACCCGCGCCGATCGCGATGCCGATCTGCAACCAGTGACTGTTGATCCACGCGATGCTCATGTCCCAATAGCGCTGGAGATCGTCGAGCGGGTTGGTCGCGGCAGCCCTGGCGGGCGCGGTTTTCGGGACAGCGGTGGTCGCGGCGGCAAGCAGGGAGAAAGTCACGTCGAGTCCTCTTGGGTCGGATCAGGCGGATTGGAGCAGCACCGCGGCCGCGGGCGTCTGCTCCAGATAGGTCAAAAATCCGCGTTCGTAACGCGAAAGATAGCGGGTGGCGCGCGGCAGGTTGCCGATCGCGGCGGCAAAGTCTTCGCGCGCCTGCGCCGCGGCGAGCATCGCGGGGTGGACATAGGCCTTGCGCGCGATGGCGGGGGTGTTGCCGAGGCGGCCCGCCACATGTTCGAGCATCGCCTTCAGCGTCGGCGGTTCGGGCGCGTCATAGAGGAAGGCGAAAGCCTCGACGCTCGCGGACCAGGTGCGGAAATGCTTGGCGCTGAAATCGCCGCCCATCGCCTCGCGAATATAGGCATTCACATTCTCGGACGCGACGGCGCAGAGGCCGTCGCCATCGTCATATTGAAAGAGATTCTGGCCGGGCAGATCCTGAAGCCTGCGGACGAGCGTCGTCAGGCTGCGGTCGCTGATCGTCACCTCGCGCTTCGCGCCACCTTTGGCGATATATTTGAGGCGTAGCGTCTTTCCCGACAGCTTGGCATGGCGTTGGCGGAGCGTCGTCGCCCCGAAGCTTTTGTTCGCCGCGACATATTGCTCGTTTCCGACGCGGAGCGCGGCGAGATCGAGAAGACGCACGACCGCTGCAACGACGCGTTCGGAACACAGTGTCCGGCGGTTCAGATCGCCCTCGAGGCGCGCGCGCAGCAACGGCAGCGCATGGCCGAAGGCGGCACAGCGATCATATTTGTCGGCCTCGCGTGCCATCCGGAATTCGGGGTGATAGCGATATTGCTTGCGCCCGCGCGCGTCATAGCCGGTTGCGAGGATGTGGCCGTTGGGGGCAGGGCAGAACCACGCATCCTCATAGGCCGGCGGCAGCGCGATCGCGTTGAGGCGGTCTATCTCGTCGCGGTCGCGGATGATCTTTCCCTCGGCATCGCGATATAGCCAGCCGACGCCCGAGCGCGTGCGGCTGATGCCGGGCAGGCTGTCGTCGACATGGACAAGGCGCGGTGCAGACATGGGTTCATAGCGCCCCGGCCCGCTGAATGGTTCCGGCCTCAGCCGGGGTTCGGCACCGTATGGCGCGCGGGAACCTGCGCCGGGCGCGAGGTCAGCGGTCGCCAACCCGCCTCCCGCTCGCGGCGGCGGCAATAGGTCGACAGACCCATTTCGAGCGCCAGCATCATGTAGATGAAGGGCTGGAAGGCGATGCTGACGAACAGCGATCCGATCATATAGGTGATATGGCCGTGCTGGAGCGCGGTCGCCAGTGGGGCGATCCATTGTTCCTCGGCGCGCCGCGTCTTGAGATAGCGCCGCCGCAGCTGTTCCATCCGGAACAGGCCGGTGATGTGCAGGATCAACCACAGCGCAAGGCCGGGATAACCCTGTTCGCCGAGCATTTCAAAATAGGAAGAGTGGAAGGCGCGCGATTTTTCGTCGTGCACCGTCGCCTCGGCCGCCATCGGCTGGTTGGGATCATAGGTGCCCCCCGCCGTTTCGACGCGCAGCGAGTTTTGCAGATAGGTGTTGAACCCGCCGCCAAAGGGATTGTCCTTCACATAATCCCACGTCCACGCCCAGACCGCGACGCGCGTCGAGGCGGACTGGTCGGATTTATAGCTCTGGATCGTCTCCATCCGCTGGGTGAAGCTTTGCGGCAGGAACGGCACCGCGGCGAGCGCGAGCAGCCCGGCGCCCGCCATGTAGAGAAAGCGGTGTTTGACCGTGCGCAGCGAAAGAATCGCCAGCACGACGAGGCAAACAAGTCCCGTGCGCGCTTGCGTCCCCACCGGCAACAGCGCGCAGGCGAAGACGAGTGCGAAGCAGAACAAGGATACGCGCCAGTCGGGCGGGAAGATGGTGCCGTGACGCCGGTACCAAAGGATCAGCGGGATGATCGAAATGCCGACCGCCGACATGATCGACCCTTCGTAGAGGCCGTAATTTTCGGCGAGCAACAGCTGGAGCGAACCATAGCCGCCGCCGCCGCCAGCCGTCTTGATCCCCCCCGCAATCGCAATCGCCCCCGCCGACAGGAGCATGATGACGATCAGCGCCTCGATACGCAATTTGGTGCGTAAGGTGAGCGGGAGGAAAATCGCCCAGACGAGCGCTTTCCAGACCCAACTCCATTTATCGGCCGCCTCGACCGGAAAGTCGGCGTTGATTGTCGTCATCCAGCAATAGAATAGCAGCACGAGCAACAGGATCTGCCGCCCTGACCAGCGGGTGTCGCGCTTGTCGTCCACCGCGAGCCAGCCGATGATCGCGAGGCCGAAGACGATGAGCGAAATCGGGATCGAGTTGATCAGGAAATAGCTGAGGCGCTGCGGCGCGACGATGTCGATATAGCAAAAGCAGAGCACAAACAGGAAAGGCTTGCGAAAGCCGACCCCGATGAAGGCGAACAGGAAGGCGACGAATGCGATGTCACGCATCGGTGCGCGCATCCTCTGCGGCGCGTTCGGCGTCGCGGCGTTGCTGCCACTGCAGACGCGGGCTGACCTCGCGGTCGAGATCGTCGCGATGGAGAAGGCGCCAGAGCGCAAGCGCCATCAGCACATGCGTCAGCGCAATGGAAAAATTGTCGACCATATAACGCGTTGCCTACGCTATCGGGGTTGACGCCGCGTTAAGCCTTGTCTGCGAAAGGCCAGCATGATGACCCGAATTTTGCACGTCCTCGATCATAGCCTGCCCGCGCACAGTGGCTACACCTTTCGCACGCGCGCCCTGATGAAGGCGCAGGTCGCAAAGGGGTGGGAGGTCGCGGGTGTGACCGGCGTACGCCATCCCGAACCCGGCCCGGATGGCGAAACCGTCGACGGGCTGACCTTCTACCGCACCCCGCCGATCGCGCCCGCGCGTGCGCCGATCCGCGAATGGCGCGAAATCAGCGCGCTGGCGAAGCGCGTCGAAGCGTTGGCGCGAGAATGGAAGCCCGAGGTGCTCCACGCGCATTCACCGGTCCTCGACGGGCTCGCGGCGCTGCGCGTCGGAAAAAAGCTCGGCATTCCGGTCATCTATGAAATTCGCGCCTTCTGGGAGGATGCAGCAGTCGGCAACGGCACCGGACGCGAGGGCAGCTTGCGTTATTGGCTGACCAGGCAGCTCGAAACGCACGCGGTGAAATCGGCCGATGCGGTCGCCGTGATCTGCGAAGGATTGCGCGGCGATTTGATCGCGCGCGGAATCGATGCGGACAAAATCACTGTATCGCCGAACGGTGTCGACCTCGAATTGTTCGGCGATCCGACCCCGCGCGACGATGCGCTGGCCGACAGGCTGGGCCTCGCGACCGACGACGCGGTGATCGGCTATATCGGCAGCTTTTATGACTATGAAGGGATCGACGATCTGATCGCGGCGATGCCCGCTTTGGTCGCGGCGCAGCCTAAGGCGCGGCTGCTGCTCGTCGGCGGTGGGCCGATGGAGGCGGCGCTTAAGGCGCAGGCAGCAGCATCTTCCGCCGCGGCCCATATCCATTTCGTCGGCCGCGTCCCGCATCAGGAGGTCGAGCGCTACTATTCGCTGATCGATATCCTTGCCTATCCGCGCAAGAAAATGCGGCTGACCGACCTTGTTACGCCGCTGAAGCCGCTCGAGGCGATGGCGCAGGGCAAGCTGGTTGTCGCGTCGGATGTCGGCGGCCACCGTGAACTGATCGAGGACGGCGCCACGGGCACCTTGTTCGCGCCTGACGACCCCGCCGCCATTGCCGATGCACTTGCCAACCTGCTGCAAAATCGCGAAATGTGGTCCGCGCGACGGCGGACAGCACGTATTTTTGTCGAAAGTCATCGTAACTGGTCATCAAACATTTTACGTTACGAGCCGGTTTACCAGCGATTGCTGCGCGGCGCCTGCGTGCCGCGATTCTAAGTGACGACACATGGTCCGCCGGGCCGATGGATTTGGAACGATATGGAAGAGACCAGCGAGAACCGGGCCAAGGTGACAGCGACTGCGCTGCTGCGCGCGCTCCAGCCCGCGATTCCGGCAGTGATCGGTGCTGCGGCGCTGACCTTCCTGTTCGCCGCCGTGATGCCGTTTTCATGGGTCGCGGGGATCAGCTGGAATCTGTATCTCGACCGTCTTTCGGATCTGTTCGTCCAGCCGATCGGCAACGGCGGACGCCTCGCGCTTGCGTTCGGCATGTCGGCGTTCGCTGCGATGATCGCGGGATTTGTCGCATTGCTCATCGCGAAGCCCGAGGCGGCGGGGCTGACGTCGCTGCGCGACCGCTTTCGCCGCGTTTCGGTCGAGGCGGACGACGACGAACCGGTGCTGACGCGCCGCCGCGTCGACCTGCATCCCGATGATCCGCCGCGCCCGCCGATCCGCGCGGGGCGCGATCTGCCCGCGGGCGGACTGGATGGAAGCGCCCTTGCCGAGCCGACCGCGCCCGGCGAGTGGTTGGAAGACGAAGCTGAGGCCGAGGCCGAGGGCGATGATGTCGGCGAACTCGTGCTCGCCGATCTTGCACCGGAAGAGGAATTCGACGGCGAGGCGCCCTGGTTGCAGCCTGCCGTGATGACGTCGCCGCCGCCGATGCCCGACCCCGCCGACAAATCGCTAGGCGCGATGGTCGCGCGTTTCGAGGCGGGGCTCACCCGCCGCCGTCAAACCGCGCCCGCTTCGACTGCGGCAATCCCGGTGCCCGACGGCGCGGAAGCCGACGAGCCCGAAGTCGACTTCGCGCTCGAAGCCGCCCTCAGCACCTTGCAGCGGATGACGCGCCAGTCGGTCGGCTAATCCTCGACCGTCAAAATCTCGATCCGCAGCATCTGCGGATCGGCGCCGCATTCCACTGCGACATCGGCGACGATATGGCCGGGAAGCATCCATTCGGCCGCGCTCAGCCGTTCATGCAGCGCATGGCGGATGGTTTCGCTATCCCCCGCCGTCAGGACGCAGGGGAAGATATGGCGTGCGCCGACAAAACTGGCGCTCGCCCAGGGGCGAAAGGTCGATGCGCCCGGCACCAGTTCGTGCGGCAGTTCGCGGACGAGCAAATGGCGGAGCCGCCGATGCGGGCAACCGGGGCGCGGCGGCAAGGCGGGGGACCAGCGCATCACGCTTCTGCTCGCGTTTCAAGGCGGCGAAAGGCTCGGGTGCGTCGATCGCCCTGCGGCGCTACCTGCCCCAGGCGCCGGTCGGCCCGCCATTTGTTCATGAAATGTTCCACACGGCATGTCAAATCGATCCCCGGTTCGCGCCCGCTGCGCAAATCGGCGACGAGGCGCGGGTCGTGCGCGGCGGCGCGGCCGAATACGCTCGGCGGCATGGCCGATTCCGCCAAGAATCTCTCGATCCGTTGTAGCAGGCTGCGCTCCATATTTTCCTCCCTGATCGCGCTTGAACCGGGCGACTCACCCGATAGGATAATTCCTATTTGATATCCATTTTCCTACTTGTCTAGGAAAAATCCGTTTGGTAGAAACGAAATAGGAAGGACCAGAACCCAGCGACCTATGGCCGATTTCGATCAGGATCCGCGCTCCGCGCTCGACCGCCTCTTGACGGAAAGGGGGATCGATTACGCGCGCATCTCGCAGGTCATCGGGCGCAACCCCGCCTATATTCAGCAATATATCAAGCGTGGTTCGCCGCGGCGGCTGGGCGAGCAGGACCGCGCGCGCATCGCCGCCTATCTCGGCGTATCCGAAGCGATGCTCGGCGGGCCGGTCCAGCGTGTCGCGACCCCGGCGCGAATGCGCGGGCCGGGCATGATCCTGGTACCCAAACTCGCGATCGGCGCTTCGGCGGGAGCAGGCGCCAGCGTCGACGGCGAAGCCGTGGAGGGCGAGGTTGCCTTCGACCCCAAATGGCTGCGTGACCTCGGTGCGGATCCGCGCGCGCTCAGCATCATTCGCGTCGAGGGCGATTCGATGGCGCCGACACTCGACGATGGCGACGACATATTGGTCGACGGCGGCGACGCTGCGGCGCGGCTGCGCGACGGCATCTATGTGCTGCGCATGGACGATGTGCTGATGGTGAAGCGCGTCGCGCGCGCGCCGGGGCAGGGACGGATTTCGGTGATCAGCGACAATCCGCATTATCGCAGTTGGGACGACCTGCCGATGGCGTCGGTGCAGCTTGTCGGCCGCGTCGTGTGGACGGGCCGGCGGGTGCGATAAATCGGCTTAGCGCGGCGCCGCCATCAACGCTTCGATTTCATGCTCCAGCACTTCGGCGCGCCGGCAGTGATCTTCGTTGCCGTCGCGGCATTTCTCTGCCGCCTTGTCGCGCTGGCGCGACAGCTTGCCCAGTTCTTCCTCGCGCTTGCGCATTTCGCGGCCTCGGTTGCGATCCGATTCGTCCTGGCTGGTGGTCGACCAGTCGGCAACCTGGCCGACCGCCTTGAACGGCGCCGTCACGACCGTCTTTGCCGCGCTGATGCAGCCGGCGAGAAGAGGGGCGGCCATGACCGCCAGAATGATAACGCGCATATTCTTCTCCTCGCCGATAATGCCCCATCGCATAACCGCCGCGATCTGAACAGGATATTGCGATGGATCGGCGCCGCGCACAGTCCGTGTGTCACATCACTGAAATAAATGGTTAAAGTGGTGTTTACCAAGCGGCTTTAGGTCGGGGGTGAACAGGGGTCGCAGAGTGAAGAGAGATTGATGAACGCCATGGGATATGCCTTTACGCCATCGTCGGGCCACGCGTCCGCGATCGGCGCCGACGCGCATATGTCGCAGGTCATCGACCTGTTTCGCGGCAATCCGCAGCTCCGGGCGCTCGCGGTGGTCGATGGCGACAACCGGCCGGTGGGTATTATCCGCGAACAGCGGGTGCGCGAATTGCTTTTTTGTCCATTCTGGTTTTCGCTGATGCAGAATCCGACGATCGGCGGTTCGATCGCGTCGATGATCGAACCATGCCCCGTTGCCGATGTCGCATGCTCGACGCCCGATCTGTTGCGCATCGTTGCGCAATCGCCGGGGCAGCAGGAACTGATCCTCGTGCGCGCGGGGCGGTTCGTCGAAACGCTCGATAGCGGACAACTCACCAAGCTGGCGATGCTGCGCGAGGTCGAACTGGCGCAGGAGCGCGCGGCGCGAACGACGCAGATCGACGATGCCGGTCGGGAATTCCAGCAGGACATCACCGCGCTCACGGGCGCGCTCTCCGACATGGCGCGCAGGGTCGAAATGGTCGCCGGGACCCTGTCCGAACGCGCGCAACAGACCGGGCGAGACGCGATAACCGTGGCGGGCGCGACGGCGCAGACGCTCGCCGGGCTACAGGATCTTGGCGATCGGGGGCATGCGCTCGCGGCAACGATGGCCAAGATTGTCGACGACGGATCGCGCGCCCGCGCGGTTCGCGGCGACGCGCATCGCAAGGTCAAGCAGGCGAGCGAAAGGTCGATCGCGTTGAAAGCGGCGAGCCAGTCGATCGAACAGATGCTCGCATTGATCATCGACATGGCAAGCCGCACCAACATGCTCGCGCTTAATGCGGGGATCGAGGCCGCGCGCGCCGGCGATGCGGGCCGCGGCTTTGCCGTCGTCGCGTCAGAGGTCAAGACTCTCGCCAGCCAGACCCGGTCAGCGGCGGGCGACATCACCCAATATGTCGACCGGATCCGCGAAATCGTGGAACAGGTTGCTTCGGGCTTCCTCGAGGTCGAAAAGGCGATCGATGCCAATAATGGTTTTTCCGACGCCATCGACCGCGCGGTCGACGGGCAGAGCGCGACGACGCTGACGATCGCCAGCTATGTCGAACAGGCAGTCTTCGCGGGCCGCGAGATCGACGCGCGCGTTCGCGAGATCGGGCATGGCGCGACCGCTGTCGGCGACGGCGCGCAGGCGCTGGGACAATTGTCGGCGGGGCTGACCGAGGCGGCTCTGTCGCTGCATCAGCGCGCGCGCCACTTCGTCGAGGCGGTCGCCGCAGCCTGATTCGTCTCGATTCGACAAGGGCTTGTTCGATCGCCCAGCCCTGATAGGATGATGCTCGCGCCGGAGGCGTCTGAGGCCGCCGGCGGGGAGGAGGGTCATCATGACGAATATCCAAAAGGGTCTTGCCGAATTTATCGGCACGTTCTGGCTTGTCTTTGGCGGTTGCGGCAGCGCGGTTCTGGCCGCAGCATTCCCCGATGTCGGGATCGGATTGCTTGGCGTCTCGCTCGCTTTCGGTTTGACGGTCGTCACCATGGCCTATGCGATCGGCCATATTTCGGGCTGTCACCTCAATCCCGCGGTCACCGTCGGGCTGTGGGCAGGCGGGCGTTTCGACGCGCGCGATATCCCGCTTTATGTCGTTGCACAGGTGTTCGGCGCGATCGTCGCGGCCTTCCTGCTTTTCTACATCGCCAGCGGCAATCCGGCCTATGATCTCGCCACGAACGGCCTGGCGGCCAATGGTTTCGGGGCCGGATCACCGGGACAATATGACATCTGGTCGGGCTTCCTCATCGAGATCGTGCTGACCGCCTTTTTCCTGTGGATCATCATGGGATCGACCGACGGGCGTGCGCCCGCGGGTTTTGCGCCGATCGCGATCGGCCTTGCACTGACGCTGATCCACCTCATCTCGATCCCGGTCACCAACACCTCGGTCAATCCGGCGCGCAGCACGGGGCCGGCTCTGGTGGTCGGCGGCATCGCGCTTCAGCAATTGTGGCTGTTCTGGGTCGCACCGTTGATCGGCGGGGCGGTCGGCGGCCTTCTCTATAAAACGCTCGGCGCCGACAGCTTCCCGAAACCGAATATCGAAGGCGAATAGTCGTTTGGTCGGCGGGGGCCAAGCCTCCGCCGATCCTATTTCAGCAGGTCGATTGCAAAGGCGCGAACTTCGGCAGCGATGTCGGGCCGCGCGAGCGCGACCGCGAGATTGGCCTGGATATATCCGGCCTTCGATCCGCAGTCGTAACGCGCACCGTCGAAGGTGACGGCATGGAAGGGCTGGTTGCCGATCATCGTCGCCATCGCGTCGGTCAGCTGGATTTCGCCGCCGGCACCCTTTTCCTGTTTTTCCAGCACGCGCATCACTTCGGGTTGAAGGATATAGCGGCCCGAAATGATCAGGTTCGACGGCGCCTCGGCAACCGGCGGCTTTTCGACCAGCCCGGTGACTTCGGTCAGCGCCCCGTCGCGCGCACCGGGCGCGATGACGCCATAGGAAGACACCTGTTCGTGCGGCACTTCGAGCACCGAGATCAGATTGCCGCCGACCTTTTGATAGGCATCGACCATCTGTTTCATGCATCCCGGCGACCCATGCATGAATTCGTCGGGGAGGAAGATGGCGAAGGGTTCGTCGCCAACGATGTCGCGCGCGCACCAGATGGCATGGCCGAGGCCCAGCGGCTCCTGTTGCCGGACATAGGCGCAGGCGCCTGGGCCAAGGCGCGTCGGTTCGAGCACCGACAAATCCTTGCCGCGTTCGGACATCGTCTTTTCGAGTTCAAAGGCGACGTCGAAATGATCCTCGATCGCGCTCTTGCCGCGTCCGGTGACGAAAATCATCTGCTCGATCCCTGCCTCGCGCGCCTCGTCGACCGCATATTGAATCAGCGGCCGGTCGACGACGGGCAACATTTCCTTCGGAATCGCCTTGGTCGCGGGGAGGAAGCGGGTGCCGAGACCGGCAACGGGAAAGACGGCTTTGCGGATCGGTTTCATGCGCGTGGGCTTAGCCGCGAACCTTGGCCAAGGAAAGAGTGCCGACCGTGCCGATGGCCATGTTACGGCGGCGTGACGATCATTACCACGCGCCGGTTGTCCTGTCGGCCTTCCTCGGTGTCATTGCTCGACATCGGTATGGCTTCGCCGCGGCCGACGATCTGGTCAGGCGAAAGCTGCATTCCCGCCGCCCGCATCGGTGCCGCGACCGCGGCGGCGCGCGCTTGCGACAGCGTCAGATTATAGGTTGCCGTACCGACTGAGTCCGTATGGCCCTCGACGCGCGCGGTGGTGATGCCGACGCCGACCAGCCGTGAGGCGATGCGGGTAATCTGCGCCTGCTGATCGGCAGAAATCGAACTCTCGTCGGTCTGGAACAGCAGCCGTTCGGGCATGTTGAGCGACCACTCGAAGCCTTGATCGGCAAAGCCCTCGGCTTTCAGGACGGCGATCTGCTCGGGCGTGAACCCGGTCGGTGCCGGCACGCTTTGGCAAGCAGCGAGCAGCGAAGCGCAGATTATAAAAAACAGGCTTCTGATCGATGGGGGAATAGTCTGGGTCACGGCGATACTCCGCTGTTCATGCTTTGGAACGGTTGGTCAATTTGTCGGCATACATGGCGGCGTCGGCTGCGGTGAGGAGCGCCGTGGCATTGCTGCCGTCGTCGGGAAAGACCGCGACGCCGACGCTGACCGCCGCGCGATAGGTTTCGCCGCCCGGCAGTGCGATGGGCTGGGACACGCAGGCGCGAATCCGGTTGGCCAGATCGTCGGGGACCGCTTCGGTGTCGAGCGGGTCGATGATGACGACAAATTCGTCGCCACCGATCCGTGCGGCGAAATCGCCCTTGCGGAGCGTTTCCTTGATACATGCCGACAGTGCGACGAGCACGGCGTCACCCGCAGCATGGCCGAAATTGTCGTTCGCCGCCTTGAAATTGTCGGCGTCGATGAAAAGCAGCGCAAAGCGGCCGCCACCGTCGCTGGCCGCCTGGATACGCTTGATCAGCTGCTCATCGAACGCCGCGCGATTTGGCATGGCGGTGAGCGTATCGTGCGACGCGCGGTGGGCGAGCATGGCATGCTCGCTTTCCATATGCCCCTGCCAGCCCTGCAACTCATCGAGCAGCGCGTTGATATCGCCCCCCAGCCGGTCGAGTTCAGCAATGCCGAGCGGCTGGACGCGCTTGTCAAAGCGGCGGTGGAGGCGCACGTCGTGGGCGACGGTCGCAATCTCGTTGAGCGGCTTGACCAGCTCATATTCGAACCGCCGCGCGAGGAAGATGGTGCCGAACGCCGTGATCAGCAGGCAGGCGAGACCGGCGAGCAGGCCCAGCCGGACATAATCGATCAACGTCGAACTGTCGCCCCACACTTCGATCGTGCCGATCGCGGACCCGTTGCGCTGAACGGTGACGGCGAACGGGCGGGGAAAGAAGATGCGCGTCAGGGTCGGTGCCGGGTCGGGGACCGGCGAGGTCCATTCGGTGACAGGCCGCCCGACATCGTTGAGCACCCGCAGACGGGCAATGCCGGGAATGCGGGTCAGTGGCTCCAGCCCCTCGCGCACCGCCTGCGGATCGTTGAACACCAGCGCGGGTTCGACGCCATAGGCGCCGAGCTGAGCGGCGAGTTCCATATTGCGGTCGGCATAGCCGCGCAGCGCGGTCACCCCGGCGAGCAGGATCGTCAGGCCCGAAAGCGCGACCGCGAACAGCGTGATACCGAAATGAAAGCGCGACAGCAGCTTTTGCAGTGTCGTGCGCGTGCCGATCCGCTCGACCGGAGGGGTAGGGGTCATGACGGTCATGACGCCCCCCCTTCGCCGCCGCCGATGCGCAGGACGCGCGGATCGATGCGCAGCGGGCCGCGCCCGATCGCGTCGATATTGACCGAAAAGCTGAGGCCCGCCGCTTTGTTGCTGAGACAGAACATCGCGCCATAGATGCACGCGGCATCATCGTCGGTAATCGTCAGGATCGGGCGTCCGCGCACCCAGGCGATAAGCTGCCGGCGGTCGGCGATGGGCATCCGGCCGAGGAAGAGGATGTCGCACTCGGTGGTGACGGCGGCCGTCGTCACCCTGCGGACCCTGACCGATGCGGGCCCCGGGACGTCGGGTGCCATATGATCGGTCAGCCGCGGCGCGCCGACGACGCACATCGTCCGGGAGGGCGCCGCCGTTTCATTGGGCCAGCGCGCATAGCTGACGATGCCGCCGATCATGCGGTTGACGGCGCGCGCCATCCCGCCCGAACCGTCTTCGACAACGGTCTGGCTTGCGGCTTGAACCGACATCTGCGGCGTCGTCACCAACGCGCCGATCAGAAATAAAGGTGCCAGCACCCGGCAACGCCCCCAACCGCGTTTCAGGGGCATCCTGCCCCAGCGAAGGCGCGTCCGCTAGTCAAAACAATTGGAAAGTCAATGAAAAGTGACGTCATGCGGCCCTATTGCAACAGCCGCCGCATCGACTCACGCCCCTTATTCGGCGCGCAACCGGTCACTGAATCCCTTGCGCAATTTAGCCAGCTTTGGGGGGATCACCGCCATGCAATAGGGATTGCGCTGGCCTTCGCCTTCCCAATAGGCTTGGTGGTAATCTTCGGCCGGATACCATTCGGACGCGCTTTCGATCGTGGTGACGATGGGCGCGGGCCAGTCGGCGGCGGCGCGCTCGATTCCCGCGCGCGCCGCGTCGCCTTGCGCGGCATCGAGCGGAAAGAGCGCGCTGCGATACTGGGTGCCGACATCGTTGCCCTGGCGGTTGAGCGTCGTCGGATCGTGCGTCGCAAAATGGACGTCGAGCAGGTCATCGTAGGAAATGACAGCGGGGTCGAACGTGATGCGGATCGCCTCGGCGTGGCCGGTGTCGCCGCTGCAAACCTGTTTATAGGTCGGATTTTCGACGGCGCCGCCGATGTAGCCGCTCTCGACACCCTCGACGCCGCTGAGCGACTGGAACACGGCTTCGGTGCACCAGAAGCAGCCTCCGGCAAAAATGGCGGTTTCACGGGTCATGGCATCGATCCTTGTCGGGAGAAGTGGAATGCTCCCAAAATAGGATGCGTGCCGGACTATTCCAAGGGCGGCGGGGCGTCGATCAACGGCGGGTGCAGCGGCCGGCCCGCCGCGCGCAGCGACGCGATCGCCGACGCTTCGGATTCGAGCGAAGCGACGCGGTCGCGCCAGTTCGGATGCGTGCTGGCCTGGAACATCGGTCGCCCCGGTCGCTGGCCGAAGCGCGACCAGAAGCGCGCCGCTGCGGCCGGATCATAGCCCGCCCCGGCGAGCAGCCACACCGACAGTCGATCGGCTTCGACCTCGGTCTGCTTGAAGAGGCGGGCGTTGCGGCCGAATTGCTTGCCAATGCCGCGATCGACCCCGGCCGCGTCGAGCCGCGCGCGGTGACGCAGGATATTATGGGCGAGTTCGTGCGCGATCGCGGCCGCGAGTTCCGCATCATCGCTAGCGAAATCGGCAAGACCCTGGTTGACGAGGACTATCCGTCCGTCGGCGACGGCGGCTGGTTTCGCATTGGCTTCGACCCGAAAATCGCTGACACAGCCCGCGATCGGCGTCAGGCGGACGATCCGGCCGGCGCCGAGGTGCAACGCCATCGCGGCATCGACCGGCCGTGCTGCCATGCTGCCCTCGATCGCGGTGATACGTGCGAAGGGATGGTCTCCGATTCCGTCGGGGACGGGCGCGTCCGCTATGCCCGTGACGGGTGTTCCGACCGTCATCCCCGCCGATGCGGCGGGCGAGGTGGGGGCCAGCGCCGCGACGAAGGCGTGACCCTCGTCCGTGGCGCCATAAGCCGCGAGCGCCTCTGCGCGCCGGTCGGCGGCGTAGAGGCGCGGGTCGCCCCATATCCACCCGAACTGCGGCTGGCGCACCGGGCACCATGCGGCGTTGGAGGTCGTCAACCGGAAGCCGATGGCCGCCACGCGCGCCTCAATCGCCGCCAATTCGGCATAGGGTGATTGTGCGGCGGGCGCCGCCGCCAGCACCGGCGCTGCCATCGACGCCAACAGAGCGGCAAGGATCATCGGGGTGCGGCGCGGCATCAACGCCCCCTATCAACTCGTACCTGTCGGGACCATGAATTTCCCGCCGATGCCCGTTTCCGGCCCCCTTGCCTATCGCCCGGCAAGCGCCGATAGGGCGGGCCATGACGCACGCCTCTGTCTTGTCGGCGCCTGCCGCCCGCCAACCCCGCCCCGCGGCGCTCGCGCGCTGGCTGTGGGCGGTCGCGCTTTTGGTCATCATCGTGGTCGGGGTCGGCGGGATCACCCGCCTTACCGAATCGGGGCTTTCGATCACCGAATGGCGTCCCGTCTCGGGGGTGCTGCCGCCGCTGAGCGAGGCCGGGTGGGTCGCGGAATTTGAGAAGTACAAGCAGATCCCCGAATATAGGGAGATCAACCTCGGCATGACGCTGGCGGGGTTCAAGGCGATCTTTTTCTGGGAATGGCTGCACCGCATCCTCGGCCGCCTTGTCGGTATGGCGCTGATCGTGCCGCTCGCCTGGTACGCTTGGCGGCGCGCGATCCCCGCGGGCTATGGCGCGCGTCTGATCGCGCTTGCCGCACTGGTCGGATTGCAGGGCGCGATCGGCTGGTGGATGGTCGCCTCGGGGCTCGAATATCGCACCGACGTCAGCCATTTCCGCCTCGCCACCCATTTGCTGACCGCGCTGTTCCTGCTTGGCGGTTTGGTGTGGACGGCGCGCGACCTCGATACGCTGGCGCGCGATCCGGCGGCGCGGCCGGCGCGCCTGACGGGACCGGCGGCGGGCGTCATCGCGATCCTCTTCGTCCAGCTGCTGCTCGGCGCGTGGGTCGCGGGACTCAATGCGGGCTATGTCTCCAGCACCTGGCCGTTGATGAACGATCATGTCGTGCCCGAAGGCATCGACTGGGCAGGCGGGGCGTGGCTCGCGCTGACCAATGATCCCTTCCTGATCCATTTCCTCCATCGCTGGTGGTCGTGGATCGCGGCGCTTGCGCTGCTTCTTCTCGCGCACAGCTTGTCGCGGCGCGGCGCGGCTATCGAGGCGCGGCTGCTCGCCCTGGTCGTCACGGCGCAGATGCTGCTCGGCATCTGGACCGTCGTCTCGGGCGTGTCGATGTGGGTTGCCGTGTGGCATCAGGTAACCGGCGCGATCCTTGTCGCCATCGCGGCGGCAGGGCTGCACCATATTGGTCGCCGCCCGGCATGATGTCGGTTGGCGGCCTCGGCGGCGTGCTCTTGCTGCTGGCGGCCCAGCCCCTGCTGTCCGCGGCGCCCGGCAACGGGTCGGCGGCCGCGACCACGCACGTCCAGTTCGCCCCTCCGGTGGGACGACCGATGACCTATCGCGTGACCACGCGCCGGGTGGGCCGTGAAGGGGCGCTGATCAACTTCTCGCTTACCTATGCGCTGCAATGGCAACGCGTCGGGCGCGGCTACCGGCTGGAAGCGGTGCTGCAGCGCATCGATTCGGACGCCCGCCCCGAAGTGACCCGGGCGCTGATCGAGCCTGCGAACAACGCCATCCCGATCGCTGCGCAGGCAGACGGCGCGAACGTGTCGATCATCCATGACGGTGCGTTGCAGACGATTGCCAAGGTCGAGCGTGATTCAGCACCCGTCGGGGGCACCGCCAGGCCACTGGAAATCGGCAATCTGTGGACCGTCGACACCGCCACCGGGCTGGTGATGCGCGAGCAGCGGCAGAGCTGGATCGTCGAGGCGGACGGCGACGGACGGACCCTGGTCGAAGAGCGCGTCCGCGCGCTGGAGTTCGTTCCATAAAGCGCAAGGTATCATAATACCTGTCAGCAAAGCCGCGATCTGCTTGACTTTCCGCCTCGTTGGCGCCATTGGCCCGCTCCGAAGCGCCGCTGCGTCCCTTCAAGGATCAGGCGGCGCGGTTTGTTTTCGGGCGGCGGCGTGGCTGCTCGTCCTAGTCCCTATCTGTCAAGGAGGTCGCCATGATGAAGGCGCTGACCAAGACGACCGCATCGGCGAACGCCGCGACGGTCGAAAAGAAATGGGTGCTGATCGACGCCGAGGGTCTCGTTGTGGGCCGCGTTGCTTCGATCATCGCCAACATCCTGCGCGGCAAGCACAAGCCGTCGTTCACCCCCCACGTCGATTGCGGTGACAATGTCATCGTCATCAATGCGGAGAAGGTGGCGTTCACCGGCAAGAAGCTGCAGGACAAGCGTTACTACAAGCACACCGGCTATGCCGGCGGCATCAAGGAAACCAGCCCCGCGACGATCCTCGAAGGCCGTTTTCCCGAGCGCGTGCTCGAAAAGGCCGTCGAACGCATGATCCCGCGCGGGCCGCTTGGCCGCCAGCAGATGCGCAACCTGCGCATCTTCGCCGGCAGCGAACATCCGCATGAAGGGCAGAGTCCCGAAGTGATCGACGTCGCGTCGATGAACCGCAAGAACAAGGTGGGTGCATAATGGCTGACGAACAGACCATGACCGATCTCAAGGATCTCGCCGGCGCCGTCGAAGGCACCGTCGCTGCTCCGGTCTCGACCACGCCGCTGCGTGAAAAGATCGTCGACAAGCAGGGCCGCGCTTATGCGACCGGCCGCCGCAAGGACGCCGTCGCCCGCGTGTGGGTCAAACCCGGCACGGGCAAGATCACCGTCAACGGCCGCGACCAGGAAACCTATTTCGCACGTCCGACGCTGCGTCTCGTCATCAACCAGCCCTTCGGCCTGACCGAGCGCGTTGGCCAGTATGACGTGATCGCAACCGTCAAGGGCGGCGGCCTGTCGGGCCAGGCAGGCGCCGTGCTGCACGGCATCGCGCAGGCGCTGACCCGTTTCGAACCCGCACTGCGCGGCGTTGTGAAGACGGCCGGATTCCTGACCCGCGACAGCCGCGCGGTCGAGCGTAAGAAATACGGTAAGGCCAAGGCCCGCCGCAGCTTCCAGTTCTCGAAGCGCTAATCGGTTTTCCGTCGACGGACGGACAAGGGAAGGGCGGTCCGGTAACGGGCCGCCCTTTTCCTTTGCGCGTTGAAGAAACGGGTCGGGCGCTATAAATTGGCGACATGGTTTTCGACCTTCGCAGAGCCCTTCTCGCCAAGGAGGAAAAAGATTCGGCGCGCCTGATGGATTTTGAATTCCGCCAGCGCGCACGCACCTTCCGCTTGCTGGCGGCCGCCCTCGAAATCGACCCTCAGACGCTTGTCCGCGAAATCGCGTTGTACGACGATCCGGCGATCCTCGACGCGCTCGCGAACGACCTGCCGATGTCGCGCGAAGATCTAGGTCACCATTACACTAAATGTCGTGCCGAGGCTTATGCCCAGCTTGTCGGCGAAATCGGCGACCCGACGCCGCACCGGCTGGGTTAAAGCAGGTCGAGGCTTCCCAGCGCGAGTGCCTGCCGCGCCGGTCGTTCGGCCATCACCGCGAACATCTCGTCGCCGCGCGCGGTTCGTTCGACGCTCATCGAGGCGAACACCGCCATGAAATATCCGCTGAGCGCGCCGATGCGGTAATCGGTCCAGAGTGCCTCCCGTTCGGCTTCGATGCCTTTGGCACCCAGCGTGGCAATCCAGTGGTCGAAAGCGGGACGATCGGCGGCCGCCCGTTCGAACGGATCGGCGATGCTGGTGCCGATCAGATAGGCGAGGTCGGCGGCCCCGCTGCCGCGCCCCAGCGTTTGCCAGTCGACGAGCCAGCAGCTCTCTGCGTCCGGTGCGAAGAGGATATTGTCGATGCGCAGGTCGCCGTGGACGATCGTCCGCGCTGCGGGCGCGCGCGCCAGATAGGCATCGAGCCGCGCGACGATCCCGGCGCCGAGATCGAGAAGGTCGGGTGCGAGGCGATCCGCATAGCGCTCGCGAAAACCGAGATAGAATTGCGGGAACAAGTGACGGATCAGATCGCCATTGTCGCGTGCCAGCCAGGGCAGCGCATCGAGTCCGGGGTCGTTCCACAACAGCGCATGCAGTCCGGCTGCGGCCTCGATGCACGGGAGCAGGCCGGTGAGGCCGATCCCCGCCAGCTGATCGCCCTGCCGCGCGGGGGCGAGATCGGACAGGATCAGCACGAAATCCACGTCGTCCGCCGCGATATCGGCATGATAACAATGCGGCGCGGCGACGCCGCTGCCCGCGGCCAGCTCGCGATACCAGCTCACTTCCTTGACATAGGTGCCGGTGAGCTTGGCGATATTGCGGCTCGCTTCGTCGTGACTCGGGCATTTGGCGACGACGCTGGCGGGTGCGTCGATGCCGTCGGTCCAGTCGAGCGTCAGGCGGAAACTGTCGCACATCTGGCCGGTGCCGACCGGGGTCGACGTGAATCCACGCAGCGCGTCCGATTTCTGCCCCAGTTTTTCAGCAAGCCACGCTGGCGTCATCGCCCCGGGCGACGTCGGAAAGCTCATGCAACAGGGTCCAACAGGCCGGTGAGGCCAGTCGGCGCGTGCGGGCCGACGAACAATTGTTCGAGCACGCCGATGCCGCTGTCGCTGCGGTCGCCGTCGGCGAGCTCCGCCCGGACGAGCGCCTGCACATGCATTGCGAGCGGATTGCCCCATTGCCGTTCGGTTTCGGAGAGGCGGTCGTGCGCGACCTCGAGCTCGCCATGGTCGAACCCGTGGCCCCAGGTGGGGTGCGTATAGCCAAGGCCGCTCATCGCGAAGAGCGGCCCGGCCGGGGTCAGCGTCAAGCGGGTGCTTCCATCGAAATCGGCGGTCAGCTTGCTCAGCCGCCGCGTGCCCGGCTGCCATTCGGCAGCAAAGGCGGGGTCGGCATAATGACGCTCGCCGCCGTTTCCTCCGACCAGCACCGCGCGGCGGTTCCATGCTGCGCCTTCGCCGTCGTCGTTGCTGTGGAAAAAGAGCGAACGGTCGGCGAAATTGCACGGCGTCCATAACCAGAAAAATTGGCTGAAATTGCCCTGTGGCGGCGGTTGCGGCTCGGCGGCGCCGACCGGACGGATGCCCCAGCTGCGGTCGCGCGTTCCCGCCCAGTCGGAACCGACATCGACGCGCTGCCCGTCGACCGACAGCCAGCCCGACCAATGGCCGTTCTGCGTCATGCGCGTATAGTCCATGAACAGACGCGTGCCGTTGCGGCGCGTAAAGCGCGGCTCCTCGATCGGGAAATGCCGCGCGGTGAAATGAAGCTCGCCCGCAAGCGGCCCCTCGTTCGCGGCGATACGCAACGTCAGCCGTTCGAGCGGCGCGTCGATGGCTATCGAAATCGGACCGACCGACAGGTCGAGCCGTTCGCCCTCCGAACGGCGGCTCGCGCGCAAATTATGCTGCACGCCATCGACGAGCACGCAAAAGGCCGAATCGACGATGCCAAGCTGCGGATAGAAACCCATCGCCGCGGCAAAGAAGACCGATCCATCCGGCGAATAGCCGTTGAAGAAATAGCGGTCATAGAAATTGCGGTCGGTGCCCGCGAACGCGATCGGCTCGGCACTCTGGTGCAGCGGGAAATCATCGCCCTTTGTCAGCATCATTCCTCATCCCGTTTTTTCTTGCAACCTAACGGGATGGCGCGCGGCGTCAATGCACTGGCGGATCGATCGGCGGTACGGCGTCGATCGGGGCGACGGGCTCGCCAGGCGTTCGGGGTGGCAGCGCGTCGGGCGGCACGTCGGCGATTTGCATGTCGGGGGTCGGCACCGCCTCGACGTTGCGAACGCGGACCGCGATGTCGTCCTCCTTGATCCGCAACTCGTTGAAGCTCGGCGGGGTCGAGCGAATGCGCTGCGACAAAGTGCCCGCCCCGATCATGCGGATCGGTCCGGCTTCGGTTTGCGCGACGAGGTCAAAGGCATCATGGACATGGCCGGTGAGCACCGCCGCCACGCGACGCTCTGCCAGTTCGCGAAGCGCGCGGGCGCCACCGCGGGTGAGCGCGCGGCCGCGTGTGCCCGCCTCGACGAGCGGGTGGTGGGCGGTGACGAGTATCGTCTGGCCGGAAGGCAGCGCCTCGACTGCGGCGAGCGTCTTGGAGAGCGCCTTGGGCGTCACCCAGCCTTTCGACCAATCGAGTCGCCATTGTGCGCGCGCGGTCGTCTTCAGCGGCACAACCGAAACGCCCGGCAGGTCTAGTTCGCGCTCGACGAGCGCCTCGATCCCGCGAATGCGGCGATAGGGAAAGAAGAAGCGCTCGAGAGGGTTGAAATAAGGGAGATCGTGGTTGCCGACCTCGACTGTCACAGGGACATCGAGCGCGCCGATCCAGTCGCACGCGGCGGTGAATTCACGGCTGCGCGCGCGCATCGTGAGGTCGCCGGTGATCAATACGGCATCGGGCTGTTCGCGGCGCACACACTCGCCGAACCAGGCGAGCGCCGCGCGGTCCTCAAGCCCGAAATGCAGGTCGCTTATATGGAACAGCCGCGTCATGCGGCGGCAGGCGCCGTCGCCAGGAACGCGAGCGGGCTGGATTCGAGGCGGTAAGTGGCGCCCGACGGCAATTCGGCGGGTTCGCCATCGAGAAGCAGACCGATCGATCCTTTGCTTTCGAGAACGACCGCGCGGCGTTCGGACAGGTCGACGCTCGGCCCTTCGCGAAAATCGCCGCCGAGCCATGCAATGCCGTGGCTCAGGATCGACCCCGCGCTGTCGGTGATCAATCCCTCGGCCTGGATGCGATCGGGCTTCGGCGTCAGGTTGATCGCCTGGAACGATTGCTCCGACCCGCGGATGCGGACGCCGTCGCCATGAAGCGTCGCGTCGATGGCATCGGGAATGGTTTCGGCAAGACCGCCGAGGCTGAGCGAGCGAAATTGTTCGCGAACTTCGGCCCATGCCGTCGTCGGCCCGGCGATGACGCCGATATAGGCGCGTCCTGCGTCGGAAAGGATCGTTGGCGGATGAACTGTGCGCGCCTTGCCCGCGAGCGCGTCGTGCAAAATATCCTCCGGGGCGGCATCGCCGTGCAGCGTCTTGTGAAACAGGTTGAGCGTTCCCCCGGGAAGCGGGAGCATGACGCCGTCCCATGTTTCGAGCTTGGCCGCCGCGGCGTTGAGCGTGCCGTCGCCGCTGAGGACCAGCAGCAGGTCGATGCCGTCGGCCGCCAGCATATCCGCCGACGGCAGCTCGCCATCAGGAAGGATGATCGTGCGCAGGAGCGGCGCGCCCGCCGCATCGCATATCTCGGTGAGACGGCCGACAAGCGCCTCGTCGGAACTGCCGCTGCGCAGGTTGCAGATAAGGGCGGGGCGGGTGAAGCTGCTGGCCATTACCCTATCCTACGCGCGAACGGGGAAAAGGTGGCGGGCAATCTCGCGCCGCCGTCTTGTTCGCCGCACCGCCGCCCTGTAGGGCGCGAAACATGGCGGGGCCGGTTTCCAAAGGACGACGGTTGATCAAATTGCTTTTCGTGGTGCTGCTGGTCGTGCTTCTTTTGGGTGGCGGCGCCAAGTCACTCAACATGGCCGACCGGCTGCTGGGACGGGGTGACGGCGCTCGTTTGCTGCTGGCCGATCAGCCCTATGGCAACGGCCCGCGACAGTTGCTCGATATCTGGGTGCCCGATAACGCCAAGGACGGCGACCGACTGCCGGTGATTGTCTTTTTTTATGGCGGCGGCTGGAACAGCGGTGAGCGCGGCAGCTATGGCTTTGCGGGACGCGCGCTGGCGCGGCGGGGGTTCGTCGTCGTAATTCCGGACTATCGGCTCGTGCCCAAGGCGCATTGGCCAGACTTTATCGAGGATAGCGCGGCGGCCGTCGCATGGACGCACGAACATATTGCGACGCTCGGCGGCGACCCCGACCGGATCGCGCTGATGGGCCATTCGGCGGGCGCCTATAATGCCGCGATGCTGGCGCTCGACCCGCAATGGCTGCGCGCGGCAAAGAGCGATCCGTCGATCATCCGCGGCGTCGCGGGGCTTGCCGGCCCCTATGACTTCCTGCCGCTCGAAAAGGGCGGCCGCGGCGACAAGGCGATGGGCAAGGTGCGGCCGATCGAGAAAACCCAGCCGATCCACTTCGCGCGCGGCGATGCGCCACCCTTGTGGCTCGCGACCGGCGACGAGGATGATACGGTGCGCCCGCGCAACAGCCAGAACCTCGCCGCTGCGATCGAGAAGGTGGGCGGCGCGGTGACGCTGCGCATCTATCCGGGCATGGGGCACACCGGCATCGTGATGGCGCTCGCCGCGCCATTCCAGAACAAGGGGCCGGTGCTCGACGAAGCGACCGATTTCCTGCGCGGCGTGACCGGCCGCCGTATTGCGGCCGCTTCGGAAGCGGCGCAGTGAGCCCCCCGATCCCGGCGATCGTGCTGGCGGGAAGCCGCCCCGGTCCGGACCCGTTGCTCACCGGCAGCGGGGTGTCGACCAAGGCGCTGCTGCCGATCGCGGGGCAGGCGATGTTGGTCCATGTCGCAAAGGCGCTGCGTGCATCGCCTCTGGTCGGTTCGATCACCATCCTTGCACAAAACAGTGTCGAACTCGCGGCTGAGCCGGGTCTCGTCGGCCTCGCCGACCTGCATTTCGCCGACTCGGGGCAGGGGATCAGCAGCTCGCTCGCCGCAGCGTTGCCGCCGAGCGACGATCCGTTGCTCGTCACCACTGCCGACAATGTTCTGCTCACCCCGAAGATGGTTGCCGAGTTCCTGGCAGGTGCCGAGGAGACCGATGTCGCGGTGGCCATGGTCGAGCGCGCCACGCTGCTCGCGCGCTATCCCGAATCGAAACGCACCTGGCTCAAATTCCGCAGTGGCTGGTGGTCGGGGGCGAACATGTTCCACCTGCGCGGACGCCGCGTGCTGCCGTTGCTCGATTTTTGGGGCCGCATCGAACGCGACCGCAAAAAGGGGCTGAAGATCATTGCCGCCTTCGGTCCGTGGCTGCTCATTGGCGCGCTGCTCAGGCTGTTCACGATCCAGCAGGGCGTCGCGCGCGCCGGACTGCGGTTTGGGCTTCGCGCCAAGGTCGTGCCGATGTCCGAGCCCGAGGCGTGCATCGATGCCGACAAGCCCGCCGACATCGAACTGATCGAAGCGATATTTGCCGCGCGGCGGCAACCGTCTATAGGGCAGCCCCTATGACCATCGACAAAGCAATCATCCTGTCTGCCGGGCAGGGCTCGCGCCTGCTGCCGCTGACCCGCGACATCCCCAAATGCCTGATCGAGTTGGGCGGCCGCAGCCTCATCAGCTGGCAGGTCGCAGCGCTCGTCGCGAACGGGATAAAGGACATCGTCGTCGTCACGGGCTTTCGCACCGAACGCGTCGAGGACCATGCGCTGCAGCTTTATCGCGATACCGGCGCGCGTATCCGCACCCTGTTCAACCCCTTCTTCCAGGTTGCCGACAATCTCGGCACCTGCTGGATCGCGCGCGAGGAGATGGACCGCGATTTCATCATCCTCAACGGCGACACCATCATTTCGGACGAGATTGTCGCGAAGCTGATTGCAGGCGCTAACGAGCCGATCAACGTCACCGTCGACGTCAAGGCCGACTATGACGACGACGATATGAAGGTGAACCGCGACGCCGAAGGCCGCCTCCGCCATATCGGCAAGCGGCTGCTGCCCCCCGACACCAATGCCGAATCGATCGGCATGCTGGCGTTCGTCGGCGACGGCCCATCGATCTTCCGCAACCAGGTCGACCAGATGATGCGTACCCCCGATGGGGTCGAACGCTGGTATCTGCGCGCGATCGATATCATCGCCAAGGGTAACCGGGTCGGCACCGTGTCGATCGAAGGGCTCGAATGGCAGGAAGTCGACTTCCCGCAGGATGTCGAGGCCGCCGATGCGCTTACCGCAAAATGGGCCGCCGAAGGCCGCTACGCGAAATAGGGTTTGAGCCAGTCGGCGAGCGCCGCGATCTGTGCATCGTCGAGCTTGACCGCCTGCGCCAAATCGGGCTGCCCCGGCCAGCCCGCGTCGGCGACCGTCAGCCCCGCGCCCGACCGTTCGCCCTCATAGCGCGGCAGGACATGGAAATGGACGTGCGGGTCGACCATCATCAGCATCAGATAGTTGATCTTGGCATAGCCGACCGCTTGGTCCAGCGCGGCCTCGATAGCGGCGGTCGCGGTTTTGAGTTCGGCATGCGCTGCGGCGGGCAGATCGCCAAATGCCGTCGCTTCGGATTTGGCCGCGAGCACCAGCGCCCCAAGCGCCGGCTGCGCAGGGCGGAGCAGCACGACCCAATGCTCATATTCGGCGATCAGCGTCGCGGGATGGCCGAATTTCGCGATGGTTTCATTCATGCTTCTTCCATCCAACTGACGATCGGGCGGCCCGAACGCTTCACGGCATAGGCCTGCAACAGCCGCACCGCATGGACGACCAGCGAGATGACCGTCCACCAGGCGACGGCGATCAGCCCGATATCGGGGCGTCCGGCGAGCGTCGCGAAAAAGAGGATCGCGAAGTTCGGGTTGCGCCGCGCAGTGATCAGGCGGAACTGGCTGTCGAATTTCTGCCAGACATGGATGTCCATGCCGAAGTCCTTGATGAACAGGCCCTCGATCACACGCTGGAGCACATAGCCCGCGACTACTGCGACCATCACCAGGAGGAAGGTCTGGTTCGACAATGCGAGGCCCCAACTGCCGAGCCCGACGCCCCAGAAATACCACCAGAAGGGCGGGTGGATTAGGTCGACGCCATGGTCGGCGACATTGCCCCATTTCGACGAGGTGATCGTGCAGCGCGCCAGCTTTCCGTCGACCGTGTCGAGCACCATGAAGATGAAGCCGGCGAGCATCCCCTCCCAATATTGTCCGAAGGCGAAGAGGTAGGTCGCATAGACGCAGAGCGTTGCGCCGATCGCGGTCACCATGTTCGGTGTCATGCCGATGCTCGCCGCGCCCCGCGTCAGCCACAGCGCGAGTTCGGGCCAGAGATATTTGGTCAGCGCATCGGTGACGCCCTTATAGGCGCCGAAATAACTCTTCCGCTCGATCTCGCGCCGCGTCTCGGGCGTCAACCGCTGGATGAACGGGCAGTCGAGTTTACGCAGCTGGCGGTTGTAGATTTGCGGATTGTCGCGATAATCGATGATCGTGAGCGCGCCGCGATGCTGGGCGATGTCGGCGGGGGTCAGGCCGCGGGTCAGATGCGCCATCACCAGCGCATCGCCGTCCATCACCACCGTACCGGGCAAGGTCACGATGTGGCGCAGCCACACCGGGTCGAAGACATAGTCGAGATTGACGTAAAGCTGTTCGCCCGACGCCGGAACAGTTGCGGGCAAGCCCTCGGCGCGCGCCAGCCGCCGCAGGCGTTCGGCGTTGGTCATGCCCCACAGTAAGGTCGAGTTTTTGCCGATCGGCGACAGGGCGGGCAGGGAGTTGGCGTCGGTCATCCGTCGCTCTTATCCTGCCCAGCGCCCTTTGCAAGAAAGCGGAGGATCGCGTCCGAGCCGCGGCTTGCAGCGCCAGCGGGGTTGCCCCCGATCGATTCTGCCAGCCTTTCGCACTGGGCGTCGGCGTAGCGAAAATGGCGAGCGGGTGCTTGTTCGAGTGCATCCGCAAGGTTGGCGAGGTCGTCGATGACATCGCCGAGCGTCCAGAACAGATAATCGGGATCGCCCTGCCAGTCGACGCCATGCGCGTTGAGAAACACGCATGGGCGCGGCGTTCCGAGGAATTCATACACCTGGCTGCTGACGTCGCCGAGGTAGATGTCGGCGCCGCTGGTATAGCTCATGTCGAACAGGCGGTCGGATGCGAGGTCGATCAGGATCTTGCCGGGGATCGCCATAGCGATCACCGCGTCGCGCTCGGCCTCGCTCGCCTCGGCGAACAGCCGGACGTGCGGCGCAACGACCAGATTATAGCGGTCCTGCGCCGCGAACCGATCGATGATGTCGCGCCCGAAGCGGTCCCACGACGACAAATCGCGCTTGAAATGCGGCGCATATAGGACCGTCGGCCGATCGTTCGCGAACAGCGGTTTGCGCGTCGCCTGCAGCCGCCGCATCAGGTCGAGTTTCACATAGCCGTTGACCGCGTAACAGCCGGGGCGGATCGTTCCGGCGTCGAGCAGGCGCTGCTCGCTTTTTTCGCCCGCGACGAGGACATAATCGAAATGCCGGTCGCGCGGGTCGAGCATGATCGCGCGATCGCCCGCCCCGTGCGGGGTGAAGATCAATCGCGTTTTGCGCGGCAGGAAATGCCGGATAGCGGTGGTCGTCCGCTCGGGCACGACGATCGCATCGAATTGGCGCAGGAACGGCAGGGCATCGAGCAGGATCGGCAGGCGCGGGTGACGAAACAGCCCCTTGTCGCGGAGCCAGCGGGCAAAACCTTTTTGCCCTAGGAGCGTGATGTGGGGCGCAAACCCTGGATAGACGTGCGCAACCTGCTCGACCACGCGGAGATGGTTCGCGCTTGAGACCGCAACCTCGACGGCCTGCCCCGCCGCCGCCATTTCGGCGGCGATGGGCAGTGCATGGAACACATGGTGAGGCTCGCCGACAAACAGGAACAGAATGCGCATCAACGAGACTCTATTGCCGCAGCGTTTTCGAAATCGGTGGCACGCCAACCGTGCTTTGCGGCGATACGAACGATTTTGTCGCCGCGCCCGACCAACCAGGCCTCGCTGGCAAGCGCGAAGGTCGGGGCGTCGCTGACATGATCCGAATAGGCGCGGATATGTGCCGCGCCATCCTTGGCGTGGGTTGCGAGCCACTCGGCAACGCGCCGGGCCTTTTCCTCGCCATAGCAATTTTGCCCGTCGAGTCTGGGCAGCCAGTTTCCGGCGGCATCGCGCCGATGACGCGAGGCGACGATGGCATCGAAACCGAGGGCGTCGGCAATTGCGCCTGCGTAAAATTCAGGCGCGGCGGTCGCCATCAGCAGACGATACCCCTCGGCGCGGTCGCGGGCTATGCACGCGGAGGCGCCGGCTGGGACGTCGCGTGGGACGCGCCAAGCCGCGAAGGCGGCGGCAAGCGCCTCGGCGCGAGCCGGCGCGATGCTGGCCCCCAGCATCAGGCCGATGGCGGCCGGCTTGAACCGGTCGCGGCCATAGAGACGCAACGCATATCCGATCATCAAGGCCGCCAGTGCGGGAAGCAGCAGCAGGCGCCACGTTGCCTCGCGCCAGGCTGCCCACAGCAGGAACAGCGTGAAGGTTGGCGTGCGTAGCACGGTGCGATCGAGATCATAGATCGCGACGCGGACGGGAACCACGTCGCTCATCCCTCGGTAGGTCCGATCAGGCGCAATTTACGCGCTGTCTTGCCCAGCGAGGCGCGGTCGGGAAGCGGCAGGGCGAAGCGCAGCGCGAGCCAGATCGCGGCGACGGCGATCAGTCCGAGCAGGGGCAGCGAGAGAGCGTCGGGCAGCAGGTCCGCGAATACGGCCGCGGTACCCGTAACGAGGGTGATCGCAAGTCCGCGCAAGGCCACCGCCGGAAATTGCGCGTCGAAAGGGTGAAGCTTCTCGGTCACCGCGAGCTGGAGCGTCGGGACCGCCGCCATCACGACAAGTCCGATCGCGGTCGCCAGCGTCACCCCGGTCAGCGGATCGAGGTGCCCGACGATCAACCAGCCCGCGGCAACCGCGACGGCAACGCCGAAAATGCTCGCCGTGAGCTGCTGGCGGAAAGCCGCGACAACCTGCAGTACGGGGGACGAGATGCCGAGCACCGCTTCGGCGGCGCGGGCGAACAGCAGGATGACGAGCGCCGCCTGTGCGGCTTGCGCTTGGGCCCCGAAGAGCCCGAGCAGCGACGCGCTGCCTGCGGCGAGCACCGCGGCGAGCGGAAGCGCGATCGCCGAGATCAGCCGGGTCGCATAGGCATAAATGTCGGCGACCTGTCGCCGGTCTTCGCGTTCGGCGCTCGCGGCGAGCGGCGCCATGACATAGGTGAAAGCGATGCGCACCAACTGGACGACGCTCGACAGCTTGCGCGCGATCGTGAACAGGCCAGCCGCCGCCGCGCCCGCTGCGCCGGGAAGCAGCATGTTGAGGATGAGCGCGGGCGCATCGCCGAACAATCGCGTGATGATGTTCGATGGCAGGATCGAAAGCCCGGCCCAGAAAGTATTGCGCGTCGTTTCGGTGGCCCAGGGACCGCCCCACAAATCGGCGAAACTATAGTGGCGCGCGAGCAGCCGCACGCTGAGCGCCGCGGTGATCGCAAGCGAACAGAGATGCGCGAGGAAGAGGCCCTTAAGTCCAAGGCCGAGGGCGAAAAACAGCCCCGCGAACGCCAGTCGCAACATCTGCTCCCAGACGATCCTGAGCCGGATTTCCGCGCCGAACACCATGCGCGCGCGCAGCGCCGACGTCGCTATTTCGACAAAGGCCCATAGCGGAAGAGCCCAGACGAAGATGCGGATTGCCGGGGTGACGAGCTCGCGGTCCTTGTCTGCGACGTTGAGCAGCGGTCCGAGGTCGGCGGCAAAGAACGCAACGATCGCCGCGACGACGATGCACGGTCCGACGCCGAAGATCATTGCGGTGCGCAGCGCCGCCGCCGCCTCGGCATCGCTCGCCGATTGCGGCACGGTGCGCTGCATCGCGCTGGTCATGCCGAGGTCAAAGATATTCTCGAGCAGGTTTACCGCGGCCCAGAGCACAGCATAGAGGCCATAGCCCGCGAGGCCGAACATCAGGACGTAAAGCGGTTGCGCGACGATCTCGACCACCGCGCCGAGGCGTGCCAGCACGGTTGTGCCAAGCCCGCGAGCGACGCTGCGGCTGGTTACGGCGGGCTTGGCGACGTCTTCGCTCATCGTTGCCGCACCTAGCGGCTCGTCCGCCGCGCCGCCAGCGGCTTTCGTGCGCGCACCCGCTTCACCCCCTTGTCGACTCTGTCATTCGGGGCTAGGCAGCCCGCAATTGCATAGGGAACCCCGCGATATGGCCCAATTCGTCCTGCCCAAGAACAGCCGCCCGCAAAAGTCGGGCAAGGTCCACAAGGCCGAAGGCGCCGCGGCGGTGAAGAAATTCAAAGTCTACCGCTACGACCCCGATAGCGGCCAGAATCCGCGCTTCGACACGTTCGAGATCGATACCCAGAAATGCGGGCCGATGGTGCTCGACGCGCTCATCAAGATGAAGAGCGAGCAGGATTCGTCGCTGACCTTCCGCCGGTCGTGCCGCGAGGGCATTTGCGGCAGCTGTTCGATGAACATGAACGGCAAAAATGGCCTCGCCTGCACGACCGCGATCGAGGATCTGAAGGGCGACATCACGATCACCCCGCTGCCGTCGATGGATGTCATCAAAGATCTCGTCCCCGACTTCACCCATTTCTACGCCCAATATGCGTCGATCGAGCCCTGGCTGAAGACCAAGACGACGACGCCCAGCGGCAAGGAACGGCTGCAGTCGCCCGAAGAGCGCGAAAAGCTCGACGGCCTCTATGAGTGCATCCTGTGCGCCTGCTGCTCGACCAGCTGCCCCAGCTATTGGTGGAACAGCGACAAATTTCTTGGCCCCGCGATCCTGCTCCAGGCTTATCGCTGGCTCGCCGACAGCCGCGACGACATGACCGGCGAACGGCTCGACGAGCTCGAAGACCCCTTCCGCCTCTATCGCTGCCACACGATCATGAACTGCGCCAATGCGTGCCCCAAGGGCCTCAGCCCGGCGCGCGCGATTGCCGAGATCAAGAAGCTCGAGGCTGAGCGGCAGGTGTGAACGACGGCATTGAGGAACCGAAGCGCCGCGATCATTTCAGCGCCGAGGAACTCGACGGCGGCTGGATCAGCTGGGACCTCAAGGACTCCACGCGCTTCAATGCCTTCATCGAGCCGCTGACGGTTCGCGTCGAATCGCCCACCGCCGACGGCCGGCCCCGCGCACGGGTGCGCATGATCCCCGCGCGCAAGCACAGCAACCTTGGCGATAATGTCCATGGCGCGGTAACGCTGGCGCTCGTCGACATCGCGCTGTTCGCGGCCTCGCACCAGTTCGGTTCGCTCAATGCGGGCCATTCGGTGACGCTCGACCTGTCGACGCAATTCGTCGGCGCGGGGCGGGTCGGGGAACCGCTCGATGCCGTCGTCGAGCTGGTGCGCGAGACCGGGCGGCTGATCTTCCTGCGCGGGCTTGTCGTACAGGGTGACGGCGACAGCCATATCGTGCTGAGCTTTGCCGGGACGATCCGCAAGGCCAGCGCCGGGTGACCAGCGTCCTTGCGGCTTATGATGCGCTCGTTGCGGCGGGCGAGCTTCGCCCCGATCCCGAGCAGCGCGCCGCCGCCGAGCGACTGAACCGGCTACAGGCCGAACTGGAAGCCGTGCCGAAGCGGGGAAGCCTGCTCTGGCGCCTCGCGGGGCGCAAGCCCGAGGCGCTGCGCGGCGTATATCTGTGGGGTGCGGTCGGGCGCGGCAAGTCGATGCTGATGGACCTGTTTTACGACCAGCTCGCCATCCAGCGGAAGCGGCGCGTCCATTTCCATGCCTTCATGCTCGACGTCCATGCGCGGATGCGCGAGGTGCGTCAGAGCGAAAGCGGCGACCCGATTCCGCTCGTCGCCGATGCCCTCGCCGAAAATACACGCTGCCTCGCGTTCGACGAGATGGTCGTGAACAACAGCGCCGACGCGATGATCCTCTCGCGCCTGTTCACCGCGCTGATCGACCGCGGCGTCACGATGGTCGCGACGTCGAACCGGCCGCCGAACGATCTCTACAAGGACGGGCTCAACCGTGAGCATTTCCTGCCCTTCATCGCGCTTGTAGAAGAGCGGCTCGACGTGATGGGGCTGAACGGCCCGACCGATTATCGCCGCGACCGGCTCGGCGACGGCGCGCGCTGGTTCGTGCCCGCCGACGATGCCGCGAGCGCCGCGCTGTCGGCCGCTTTTTTCCGCCTCACCGACTATCCGCCCGAGGACCGCGCGAATGTTCCGACGCTCGAACTCGACGTCGGCGGCGGGCGGATGCTCCATGTTCCGAAGGCGCTGAAGGGCGTCGCGGTCTTTTCGTTCAAGCGATTGTGCGGTGAGGCGCGCGGCGCGGCCGACTATCTCGCGGTCGCGCGGCATTTTCATGCCGTCATCATCGTCGGCATCCCGCGCATGGGGCCTGAGAACCGCAACGAGGCCGCGCGCTTCGTCACGCTGATCGACGCGCTCTACGAATATAAGGTCAAGCTGCTTGCGAGTGCGGCGGCGATGCCCGATCAGCTCTATATCGCGGGCGACGGGGCGTTCGAGTTCGAGCGAACCGCGAGCCGGCTCGCCGAAATGCAGTCGGACGATTATCTCGCCCTAGGCCACGGCCAGGAAGACGCCGCCTAATATCTTTCCCCAGCGGGACGAGTGGACCGTCACCGAGATAAGGTCGCGGACATAGCGCACCTCGTGCGCCAGATGGCCATATGCCTGCTCGACCGTGCGCCGTAGCGTGCGCAGCGGTTTGGGCGCGGCAACCGCGACCCATGCCGGGCGTTCGGGCGGTCCGGGCAAGGTCGCAAAGCCGCCGCTGGTGACCCGCGTGTCTTCCGCGACCGCACGGCAAAGTGCCTCCATTCGCGAAATCGCAAGGCGGTTGGCAACTTCGCGGTCGCGGCTCAGAAATTCGAAGCTGTGGCTGAACGCCGAAAACTGGATCGCGCCGCTCGCGGCGCTATGGTCCAACGCGTCGCGCATTTCCTCTTCGGACATCGCGCAAAGCTGCGCCGGCCGAAAACGTCGGGCGCGGTCCATCAGCCCGCTGACGGGCACTTCGACCACGCCATGATGCGTGCGCATGCCAAGGTTTCCGGCGTCGAGCGAAATGTCGCAGCCATGACCCTGATACGCGCCATTGAAACTGCTGTCGAAACGGAAGCCGAGGGCGGCAAGCGCGCGCAGCGTGTCGTCGTTGGCGCCGAAGTTGCCGGCGCGAAAAGCGGTCGGCTTTGGGGCGCCCGCTCCGGTCAGAATGTCGCGCGCGAGCGCAATCAGTTTCCTCTGCGCCGCGAGCGGGAAGTCGCCGATGTTGCGGCCGGTCATGCGTCCGACCGGGTTGAAGCGCGCGAAGGCAAGCCATTCGGTGTGGATATGGAGTTGCACTTCGTGACCGCGCGCGACCACCGGCTGGACGATCGCGTCGATCACTGCGGGGCCATAGACGAGCGCGGGCATCGGATCGATGAAGAAGACGCCGGTCAGCCCATGGCGCTCGAGCATATCCATCTGGAAGTGGATGCCGAAATCGCCGTCGCGGCAGCGGCCGAGGATCGAGCTTTCGAAATTGGCGCGCGCATCGGCGCCGCGCTGATAAAGGCCGGCCGACAATTCGGTGTCAAAGCTGATAATTGCCCGGGTCACGCCTTGCGCCTAGCAATGCCGTCATAAGGGAGAGTTAACCGAAGCCTACGGCTTCGTCGCGCAGAAAAGGCCGCGCATCGTTTCGCCCTTGTCACATGAACCGCCTATTCCCATGTTCGCCGCGTCTCGCGAGGCGTCTTATTGTTATTGCGAACTATTTGCAAAAAAAGGCAGAATTTAGACCTTTTCGCGGTTGTTTCGTTAAGGGAATCGGCGTAGGGGCGTCGCCAGTCTTGGGACCGGCAAGGGGCTTTAGCCCGTGCCTCCGCCGGTCTGTGAACCAATGCCGGGCTTGCCACGAAGGAGTGCCGCGCACCATGGGACGCAAGAAGATCGCTTTGATCGGAGCCGGGAATATCGGCGGAACGCTGGCGCTGCTCGCCGCGCAAAAGGAACTCGGCGACGTCGTCCTGTTCGACGTCGTAGAAGGCGTGCCGCAGGGCAAGGCGCTCGACCTGTCGCTGGTCGGCCCGATCGCGGGCTTCGACGCAAAGATTACCGGCACGAATGACTATAAGGATATCGCTGGCGCCGACGTCATCATCGTCACCGCCGGGGTCGCCCGCAAGCCGGGGATGAGCCGCGACGATTTGCTCGGCATCAACCTCAAGGTCATGAAGGCAGTCGGCGAGGGCATCAAGGCCAACGCCCCTGACGCCTTCGTCATCTGCATCACCAATCCGCTCGATGCGATGGTGTGGGCTCTCCGCGAATTTTCGGGCCTGCCGCACAACAAGGTCGTCGGCATGGCGGGCGTGCTCGATTCGGCGCGCTTCAGCCACTTCATCGCCGACGAATTCGACGTGTCGGTGAAGGATGTGAACACCTTTGTGCTCGGCGGCCACGGCGACACCATGGTTCCCGTCGTCCGCTACTCGACCGTCAACGGCATCCCCGTTCCCGACCTCGTGAAGATGGGCCTGTCGAGCCAGGACAAGATCGACGCGATCGTCAAGCGTACCCGCGGCGGCGGCGGCGAAATCGTTGCGCTGCTTGGCACCGGTTCGGCTTTCTATGCACCGGCCGCGAGCGGCATCGCGATGGCCGAAGCCTATCTCGGTGACCAGAAGCGCATCCTGCCTTCGGCTGCCTATGTCGACGGCCAGTACGGCCTCGATGGCCTCTATGTCGGCGTGCCCGTTGTTATCGGCGCCGGCGGCGACGAGAAAATCGTCGAGATCGAACTCGACGATGCCGACAAGGCGGGCCTGCAGGTGTCGGTCGATGCGGTTAAGGAGCTGCTCGATGCCTGCAAGGCGCTCGATCCCAGCCTCGCTTAATATCCGGGCCCCTGCGAAAGCAGGGGCCCGTCACCTGCGCCCCAAAAAATCGGGCGGCGGGTGACCGATACATTTGGAGATGGTCCCCGCCTCCACAGGGGCACGAGAAACGGAACGAAATTCATGAGCATCCTCATCGACAAGAATACCAAGGTCATCACGCAAGGGATGACCGGTGCCACCGGCACCTTCCACACCGAACAGGCGCTCGCCTATGGCACCCAGATGGTTGCCGGCGTCACGCCGGGCAAAGGCGGTTCGACCCATATCGGCCTGCCCATGTTCGACACGGTGCTGGAAGCCAAGACCAAGACCGGCGCGGATGCGTCGGTCGTTTACGTGCCGCCGCCATTTGCGGCCGATTCGATCCTGGAAGCGATCGACGCGGAAATTCCGCTGATCATCTGCATCACCGAAGGCATCCCCGTCCTCGACATGGTCCGCGTGAAGCGCGCACTGTCGGGCAGCAAGTCGCGCCTGATCGGCCCGAACTGCCCCGGCGTGCTCACCCCCAACGAATGCAAGATCGGCATCATGCCCGGCAGCATTTTCAAGGCGGGCAGCGTCGGCGTCGTGTCGCGTTCGGGCACCTTGACCTATGAAGCGGTGTTCCAGACGTCGAACGCTGGCCTGGGTCAGACCACGGCGGTCGGCATTGGCGGCGATCCGGTCAATGGCACCAACTTCATCGACGTGCTGGAACTGTTCCTGGCCGACGACGCCACCGAATCGATCATCATGATCGGTGAAATCGGCGGTGACGCGGAAGAGCAGGCGGCGCAGTTCCTGATCGACGAAGCCAAAAAGGGCCGCAAGAAGCCGATGGCTGGCTTCATTGCCGGTCGCACGGCGCCTCCGGGCCGCCGCATGGGTCACGCTGGCGCGATCGTGTCGGGCGGCAAGGGCGACGCGGAAAGCAAGATCGCCGCGATGGAAGCGGCGGGCATCAAGGTTGCGGCCAGCCCGTCCGAACTGGGCACGACCCTGCTGGAAGTGCTGAAGGGCTGATCAGGCCTGTAAGGCGGTCGGGCTGCACCCCGGCCGTCCTTTGCCCGACCGCGACTGCACGCGGCACGGATGGGATATGATGATGGGTTACGAAAACCAGGATTTTGAAGTCGAGCAAGGTCCAAGCTGGGCGCGACCCAACTGGCCGCTGGCGGATACCGACGACCTGACCGGGGCGATGGACCCGACCCAGATGCAGGTGGCCGTAAAGGCCGCCGCCAAGTCTGCGGGCAAGTCGGTGTCGGACGCCGACATAGCGCAGGCGGCAGAGGACGCCATTCGCGCGCAGATGTTGATCCGCACCTATCGCGTGCGCGGTCATCTCGCCGCCAATCTCGATCCGCTTGGGCTGACCCAGCGCGACTTGCCGGCCGATCTGACGCCGGAATATCATGGCCTGACCGATCCGGCCAAAAAGATATTCCTGGGCGGTACGCTGGGCCTGCAATTTGCGACCGTGACCGAAATCGTCGCGATCCTGCGCGCCAATTATTGCGGCAATGTCGGCCTGGAATATATGCACATCGCCGATGTGGAGGAACGCCGTTTCCTTCAGGAGCGGATGGAAGGCAAGGACAAGGAAATCATCTTCACGCCAGAGGGCAAGAAGGCGATCCTGGCCAAGGTCATCCAGGGCGAACAATATGAAAAGTTCCTGGGCCGCAAATATGTCGGCACCAAGCGCTTTGGTCTGGACGGCGGCGAATCGATGATTCCCGCGCTCGAAGCGGTCATCAAATATGGCGGCCAGTCGGGCATCCGTGAAATCGTCTATGGCATGGCCCATCGTGGCCGCCTGAACGTGCTGGCCAATGTGATGGCCAAGGGCTTTCGCGTCATCTTCCACGAATTTTCCGGTGGCACCGCGAACCCGGAAGATGTCGGTGGTTCGGGCGACGTCAAATATCATCTGGGCACATCGACCGACCGCGAATTTGACGGGGTCAAGGTCCATATGTCGCTGGTCCCCAACCCCTCGCACCTTGAAACCGTCGATCCGGTGGTGCTCGGCAAGGTGCGTGCGCAGCAGACGTTCCGCGACGATCTGGCCAAGCATGAGCAGGTTTTGCCGGTGCTGATCCATGGCGACGCGGCCTTTGCGGGTCAGGGTATCGTCTGGGAATGCCTCGGCTTTTCCGGGGTTGCGGGTTACAATACCGGCGGCTGCATCCATTTCATCGTCAACAACCAGGTCGGCTTCACCACCAGCCCGCAATTTTCGCGCGGCTCGCCCTATCCGTCCGACGTGGCGAAGGGTGTGCAGGCGCCGATCCTGCATGTGAATGGCGACGATCCCGAAGCGGTGACGTTCGCCTGCAAGCTGGCGGTCGAATATCGCCAGACCTTCCATCGCGACATCGTGATCGACATGTGGTGCTACCGCCGCTTCGGCCATAACGAAGGCGACGAACCCTCGTTCACCCAGCCGCTGATGTATGCGAAGATTCGCCAGCATCCGCCGGTCAGTGAAGTCTACGCCACCCGCCTGAAGGCGCAGGGCGTGGTCGACGATGATTATGTCACCAAGACGACGGGCGACTTCGTCAACTATCTGGAAGACGAGTTCGAGGCGTCCAAAAGCTACAAGGCCAACAAGGCCGACTGGTTTGCGGGTCGCTGGTCGGGACTGCACAAGCCAGCCGATGCTGAAACCGCGCGCCAGAGCGTTGAATCGGCGATCAGCCCCAAGCTGTTCGACAGCCTGGGCAAGACGCTGACCACCGTGCCGCAGGGCCACACCGTCCACAAGACGCTTCAGCGCGTGCTGGATGCCAAGGCGGAGATGTTCAAGTCAGGCGCGAATTTCGACTGGGCGACGGGCGAGGCGCTGGCCTTCGGCTCGCTCCTGTCGGAAGGCTATGGCGTGCGACTGTCGGGACAGGATTCCGGTCGTGGCACGTTCAGCCAGCGCCATTCGGTCTGGGTCGACCAGAATACGGAGAAGAAATATATCCCGCTGTCGACCGTGCCCCATGGCCGGTTCGAGGTGCTGGATAGCCCCTTGTCCGAATATGGCGTGCTGGGCTTTGAATATGGCTATGCGCTCGCCGACCCCAAGAGCCTGGTGCTGTGGGAAGCGCAGTTTGGCGACTTCGCCAATGGCGCGCAGATCATCTTCGACCAGTATATCGCATCGTCGGAAACCAAATGGCTGCGCTCCAACGGGCTCGTCTGCCTGTTGCCGCATGGCTATGAAGGGCAGGGGCCGGAACATAGTTCGGCGCGTCTGGAGCGCTTCCTGCAACTGTGCGCGGAAGGCAATATCCAGGTCGCCAACATCACGACGCCAGCCAATTATTTCCATGTCCTGCGTCGTCAGATGTTGCGCCCGTTCCGCAAGCCGTTGATCATCATGACGCCCAAGTCGCTGCTGCGGCACAAGCTGGCGGTAAGTCAGGCGCAGGACTTCCAGGGCGATACGCACTTCATGCGCATCCTGTCGGATACCAACCCGGCGCCGGACGCGGAAACGGAGCGTCTGGTCCTGTGTTCGGGCAAGGTCGCCTATGACCTGATTGAGGCGCGCGATGCGGCGGGTGACAAGAATACCCAGATCGTGCGTATCGAACAGCTCTATCCCTTCCCGACCGATGCGCTGGCCATCCGTATCAAGCGGATGACCAATCTGACGGAAGTGATCTGGTGCCAGGAAGAACCGCGCAACAATGGTGCATGGTTCCATGTGAGCCTTATATCGAGGAAGCGCTGGCGAGTGCCGGCAAGGCGCCGATGCGCGCCCGCTATGCCGGTCGCAAGGCATCGGCGTCGCCCGCCACGGGCCTCGCCAAGCGCCATGTTGCCGAACAGGGCGCCCTCGTCGCCGATGCGCTGGGTCACAGCGTGCGTGAAGAAATCCGTCGCCAGAAGAAAGGC
>CAYRQX010000019.1:0-54909 GCA_964426485.1 uncultured Sphingopyxis sp.
CCAGCTGGTGGATGACATCCTTGGCCGGCCCCTTGAACGGCACCTGGCCCTCGATGCCCTCGGGAACCAGCTTCATCTGGTCCTTGATATCCTGCTGGAAATAGCGGTCGGCCGAACCGCGGGCCATCGCGCCGACGCTGCCCATGCCGCGGTAGCTTTTGTACGTTCGGCCCTGATAGAGGAAGGTTTCGCCCGGCGCCTCGGCGGTCCCCGCAAGCATCGATCCGACCATCACGCTCGATGCGCCCGCCGCAAGCGCCTTGGCGATGTCGCCCGAGGTGCGCAGGCCGCCATCGGCGATGACCGGCACGCCCAGCTTGGCGGCCGCCTCGACGCTGTCGAGGATCGCGGTGAGCTGCGGCACGCCGACACCCGCGACGATGCGCGTGGTGCAGATCGAGCCGGGGCCGATGCCGACCTTCACCCCGTCCGCGCCCGCGTCGATCAGCGCGCGCGTCGCATCGCCCGTCGCGACGTTGCCCGCGAGCACCTGGACGCGGTTCGACAATTTCTTGATCCGTGCGACGGTCTCGCCGACGCCCTTGCTATGACCGTGCGCGGTGTCGACGACGATCAGGTCGCATTCGGCATCAAGCAGCGCCTCGGCGCGCTCGACGCCGCTGTCGCCGGTGTTCGTCGCCGCCGCGACGCGCAGGCGGCCGCTGGCGTCCTTCGTCGCATCGGGGAAATTCACCGCCTTTTCCATGTCCTTGACGGTGATCAGGCCGATGCAATGATAATCATCGTCGACGACGAGCAGCTTTTCGATGCGGCGCTGATGGAGCAGCTTGCGCGCCTCGTCCTGCCCGACGCCGGCGCGAACCGTCGCGAGATTTTCGGCGGTCATCAGTTCGCGCACCGGCTGGCCGGGATTATCGGCAAAGCGCACGTCGCGGTGGGTCAGGATGCCGACGAGCTTGCCCCCTGTCTCGACGACCGGGATGCCCGAAATCCGGTGTTGGTCCATCAACGCGATCGCATAGGACAGCGGCGCGTCGGGGGTGATCGTGATCGGGTTGACGATCATGCCGCTTTCGAAGCGTTTGACCTGGCGCACCGCTGCGGCCTGTTCCTCGATTGTCAGATTGCGGTGGAGGACGCCGATGCCGCCGATCTGCGCCATCAATATCGCCATGTCGGCCTCGGTCACTGTGTCCATCGCCGAGGACAGGATCGGGATGTTGAGGCTGATTTCGCTGGTGAGCTGCGTCGAGAGGTTGGCGTCCGACGGCAGGATGTCCGACGCGCCGGGCACCAGCAGCACATCGTCGAAGGTCAGACCGGTGATGATTTCCATGGGTGCCACTTTCTGGTGCGGGCGGCGCCTGTCCCGGCTGTTCGGGGCGGCACGCGCGATTCGTTTGGTGGCGGCCCATGTAACCAGTCGCGCGCGGGCGCGCCAGTGGGTGACGAACGATTATTTCGCGTCGCGCCGATGCGTGGCGAGGGCAGGGAAAAGTGAGGCCGGAGGCGGAAAAATGTAACCGGTTGCATTGCCTTGGGCCGCTCGTTAGACCGCTGCGCATAACATAGTTTCGGCGAAGAGGATATTCCGGATGAACATGCCCAGTCAGGCGACCACGAATGGCGGCGGTCGCTCCAATGCGATGGCGGCCTTTGCGGCAGTGACCGTCTTGTTTTTCGCCTGGGGCTTCATCACGTCGCTGATCGATCCGCTCGTCGCCGCGGTGAAGGGCATTTTCACGCTGAGCGACGCCGAGGCACAGCTGTCGGCCTCGGCCTTCTTTATCGCTTATGGCCTGATGTCCTTTCCCGCCGCCGCGCTGATCGCGCGCTTCCATTCGGTGCCGTCGATCCTGACCGCGCTGTCGACGATGGTCGTCGGCTGCCTCGTCATGCTCGCTGCGGCGAACCTTGCGGTTTACCCGCTGGTCCTTGCAGGCCTCTTCATTCTTGCAAGCGGCATCACCATCCTCCAGGTCGCGGCGAACCCGCTCGCCGCGGCGCTGGGCGATCCGAAACGCAGCCATTTCCGGCTGACTTTCAGCCAGACATTCAACAGCTTCGGCACTTTCCTCGGCCCGCTGATCGGCGCACATCTGTTCCTCGAAGGCGTCGAGGTTAAGGAAGGCACGGTGGTCACCGAGGCGGTGCGCGCGCAGGCGCTCGGCGGGATCGATTCGGCCTATTTCTGGATTTGCGGCCTGATCATCGCGCTGCTGATCTTTTTCTGGGTCAGCCGCCGCATCGTCAACGACGCGGTGCCGCCCGCGCCGCTCGGCGAGCGTGCCGGGATGGGCGAGTTGATCCGCGAGGCCTTTTCGTCGCGCTGGGCGCTGCTCGGCGGGCTCGCAATCTTCCTCTATGTCGGCGCCGAAGTCGCGATCGGCACGCAGATGGCGCTGTTCCTCAACAGCGATGCGATCTGGGGACAGTCGGACGCCGCCTTTGGGACGTTCGGCTGGATCATGGGGAACGACGGCGTTCCCGGCGTTTCGCTTCAGGAGGCCGGAAAGGCCGTGGCGCTATATTGGGGCGGTGCGATGGTCGGCCGCGCAATCGGATCGGTGCTGCTCGCGCGCTTCTCGGCGTCGAAGATGCTCGCGCTGTTCACCGCGCTCGCCGCCCTGCTCTGCCTTTATATCGTCTTTGTCGGCGGCGTGACGGCCGGCTTCGTCGCGCTGTCGATCGGGCTGTTCAATTCGATCATGTTCCCCGTGATCTTTACCCTGACGCTCGAACGCTCGACCGCGCGCGCCGAAGCGACGTCGGGGCTGCTCTGCACCGCGATCGTCGGGGGGGCGGTGATCCCCTATTTCATTGGCCTGCTGTCGGGCACGGTCGGCTATGCCGCCGCGCTGATCCTTCCCGCCGCCTGCTATGCCGCACTGTGCGTCTTCGCCTTCGCCGCGGGGCGCGCGCCTGCGCGCCAGGCTAACGCAGGCGTCACCGTTCACTGAGGCCCGAAGAACGAGGGAGCCATGGCCGGACTGTCGATCCAGGGTGCACGCAAGCGCTTCGGCACCACCGAGGTACTGAAAGGCGTGTCGATCGACGTCGCCGACGGCGAGTTCACGGTGATCGTCGGCCCCTCGGGATGCGGCAAGTCGACGCTGCTTCGGTCGGTCGCGGGGCTGGAGGAGCTGACCGGCGGCAGCATCGTCATCGGCGACCGCGACGTGACGGACCTGCCGCCGTCGGAGCGCGGCATCGCGATGGTGTTCCAATCCTACGCGCTTTACCCGCATCTGACGGTGCGCGAAAATATGGCGTTCGGGCTGAAGATCGCGAAGATGGCGAAGGCCGAGATCGCAGAGGCCGTGCGGCGCGCGGCCGAGATATTGAACATCGAGACGCTGCTCGATCGCAAGCCTGCCGAGTTGTCGGGCGGTCAGCGACAACGCGTCGCGATCGGCCGCGCGATCGTGCGCCAGCCGCAAATCTTCCTGTTCGACGAGCCGCTATCGAACCTCGACGCCGATTTGCGCGTCCGGATGCGTTATGAGTTCGCGAGCCTGCACCGCCAGCTCGGCACGACGACGCTCTATGTCACCCACGACCAGGTCGAGGCGATGACGCTCGCCGACCGCATCATCGTCTTGCGCGACGGACGGATCGAACAGGTGGGCACGCCGCGCGAGCTTTATGCTCGGCCGGCAAATATCTTCGTCGCGCAGTTTCTCGGCACACCCCGGATGAATATCCTGCCCGCGACAATGGCGGACGATGGACGAGCCAAACTCGACGACGGCCGCAGCATCGCCCTGCCCTCGATTGCGGCACCATTGGCCGCCGGAACGCCGCTGTCGATCGGAATCCGGCCCGAGGATATCGCGATCGGCGAGGCGCCCGACGCGCTGCCCTTCACGATCCGCTTTATCGAGCGGCTCGGCGGGCTCGCGACGCTGCATCTGGGCTGGCGCGAGGGCGGCGAGCCGATCGCGTGCCAGCTGCGCGACGACGGTAGCCTTGAGGAGGGCGCCACGGTCCTTGCCTCGCTGCCGCCCCCGCATCTTCACCTGTTCGGCGCCCATGGTCGGGCGCTCGGGGCAACAGGGGAATGACCTTGCAATTTGGACGTGTAACCGGTTACGCTGCCAGTGTTTCCGCGCCCGGCAAAGATAAAAATAGAGAGTCGCGACAGCGACTTGGCGCCATTTGAGGGAAAGGGGCCCGACCGCATGGCTACATTGAGGGACGTCGCCCGCGAAGCGGGGGTTTCGGTGGCGACGGCATCGCGGGCAATCAATGGGCTCGGCAATGTCACGGCGCCGACGAAAGCCGCGGTGATGGCGGCGGTAAAAAAACTGAATTTCGTGCCCCACAGCGGCGCGCGCAGCCTGACGCGGCGCAAGACCGACACCGTCGGCGTCATCCTGCCCGACCTGTTCGGCGAATTCTTCTCCGAAATCATCCGCGGCATCGACCTGGTTGCGCATGAATCGGGCATGCACCTCCTTCTAGGTAACATGCACGGCAGCACGCATGAGACCGCCGCGGCGATCGCGGCGATGCGCGGGCGCGTCGACGGGCTGCTCGTGATGCCGCCCGACCTGAAGCCCGAACTGCTATCCGACTATCTCGACCCCGCGCTGCCGACGGTGCTGCTCAATTATGACGCGGGCTCGCTCGACCTCCCCTTCGTCGCAGTCGACAATTATCGCGGCGCCTATGCGATGACCGAGGCGCTGCTCGAACGCGGAGCCCGCCAGATCGTCCATATCGCGGGACCGAAGCACAACCGCGACGCGCGCGACCGCCAGCGCGGCTTTGTCGATGCGATGACAAAGATCGCGCGAATTTCCAATCCCGCGATCCTGCCCGGCGACTTTTCGGAAGAAAGCGGCGCCGAGGCCGGGCGCATGCTGGTGCAGGGACAGTTTCCCGCCGACGCGGTCTTCGCGGCGAACGACCAGATGGCAGTCGGGCTGATCGCGCAGCTCGCCAAAGCCGGCAAGTCGGTGCCGGGTGACGTCATGGTGGCGGGATTCGACGACATTCCGCTCGCGCGGCACCTCAACCCGTCGCTGACGACGATGCAGGTCAAGATCGACCGGCTGGGGTCGACCGCGATGATGATGTTGCTGCGCATATTGCGCGGCGAAACGCTGGGCGGCGCGAGCGCGACGATCCTGACCCCGACGCTGGTCGCGCGGGGCACCACGGGCGGCGCGCGCGCCGAGGCACCGCAGGCGATGACCGCGCAGCCATGATATGTTCGGGCGCCCCATGCGACTGACGCGGCGCCAGATGACGGGCGCGCTCGCGGCGCTTCCCCTGCTTCCCGCGCTGACAACATGCGCGGCACGCAGCGACGCCGCGCTGACCATGTGGGCGATGGGCAATGAGGCCGCGAGCCTGCCCGACCTGCTGAAAACGATCGATTGGCCCGCGAACGCTCCGCCGATCACCGTCCAGCCGCTGCCCTGGACCGCGGCGCACGAAAAATTGCTCACTGGCTTCGCGGGCGGGTCGCTGCCCACGGTGGGGCAGGTCGGCAACAGCTGGATCGCCGAACTTGCCGCAATCGGTGCGATTGCACCGGTTCCGAAGAGTGCGGTGGGGCTGCTCGAAGACCAGTTCGGCGCGGTGGTCGAAACCAACCGCATCGCGGGACAGGCCTGGGCGATCCCCTGGTATGTCGACACACGGCTGCAATTCTACCGCAAGGATTTGTTCGGACGCGCCGGATATGACGCTCCGCCAGCGGACTGGGTCGGATGGAAGACGGCGCTGCACAAGGTGAAGTCCCAGGCCGGCGCGGGCAATTACGCGCTGCTCTATCCGCTCAACGAATATGAGCAGTTGACGACGCTCGCGCTGTCGGCGGGCGCCCGAATGCTGCGCGACGAGGGCGCGCGCGGCGCCTTTTCGGACCCCGAATTCAGAGAGGCGCTCGCCTTTTACAAGTCGCTGTTCGACGAGGGGTTGGCGCCGCCCGCATCGATGGCCCAGATATCCAATGTGTGGGACGAGTTTGCCAAGGGTTATTTCAGCCTGTTCCTGTCGGGCCCGTGGACGATCGGCGACATGAAAGCCCGCCTCGCCCCCGATATGCAGACCAACTGGGCGACCGCACCGAACCCCGGGCCCGATGGCATCGGATCGGCGGCACCCGGCGGATCGAGCCTCGTCGTGTTCGCGGGCAACAATCATGACGATGCGGGGTGGGATCTGGTGTCGCAGCTGATGGCGCCCGCCGCACAGCTCAAGCTCCAGCGGCTCACCGGCGACTTGCCTGCGCGACGGTCGGTGTGGACGAAAGCGGGGCTGGCGGACGATCCGATCGTCGCCCCCTTTGCGATGCAGCTCGAGCACGCCACGCCGCTACCCAAGGTGCCCGAATGGGAACGCATCGTCACCGAAATGCAGATCGTCGCCGAGCGCATGGTACGCGGCCAGTATAGTGTCGGTGACGCCGTGAAAGAGATCGACATTCGCGCCGACCGCTTGCTCGAAAAGCGGCGCTGGATGCTGGAGAAAGGCCGCATGCTGTGAGCGCGGCAGCGCGGGCTCGCGAAGCGCGTGCAGGCTGGGCGATGTCTTCGCCCGCGCTTGCCGCGATCACCCTCTTCTTCGCCCTGCCGGCCATCGCGTCGCTGGCTTTGAGCTTTACCGATTTCGACATTTATGCGCTCGCCGATATCGGCAATCTGCGCTTCGTCGGGTTCGAAAATTATGAAAGGCTGCTCGGTAACCCGCTGTTCTGGAAAGCGGTGACCAACACATTGCTGTTCGTGGGCTTCGGCGTGCCCTTCATCGTTGCGCTGTCGCTGTTCGCGGCGATGCTCGTCAATTCACGCTGGCTCAAATGGCGGCCGGTGTGGCGCGTCGCATTGTTCGCGCCTTATGTGACGACGCTCGTCGCGACCGCTGTCGTGTGGCGCTATCTGCTCCACACGCGCTACGGCCTCGTCAATTACATGCTCTCGCTGTTCGGGATCGCGCCGATCGACTGGCTCGGCGATCCGCATGCGTCGCTGCCCGCGATTCTGATCTTCGTCGGGTGGAAGACTTTCGGCTATAATATGATCATCTTCCTCGCCGCGCTCCAGACGGTGCCGCGCGAGCTCGACGAGGCGGCGCGGATCGACGGCGCGGGCTGGTTCACCCGCCTGCGCCACGTCACCCTGCCCGCGATTGCCCCCACCGTGCTGCTGGTGTCGGTGCTGACCGTCGCGGGCATGTTCCAGCTGTTCGCCGAACCCTATGTGATGACGCAGGGCGGCCCCGCCCAGTCGACCGTCACCATCCTCTATTTCATGTATGAGGAGGGGTTCAAATGGTGGAACCTCGGGTCGGGCGCGGCGGTCGCTTTCCTGCTGTTCCTCTGCATCCTTGCGGTGACTTTGCTGCAGTTGCGACTGGCCAAGCGGAGCGGCGCGATATGAGTCTGCGTCGCTGGTCCGTCACCTTGCTCGCCGCCCTCGTCGCGCTGCTGACGATCGCGCCCTTGGTATGGATGCTCTCGGTCAGCTTCATGGCGCGCGGCGAGGCGTCGCAATTCCCGCCGCCCTTGCTGCCGGGCGACCCCAGCCTCGACAATTACCGCATGTTGTTCGGCAGCTTCGGCATCGGGCGTTTCCTGCTCAACAGTCTGCTCGTCTCGACGCTGGCAACAACGCTGGCGCTGCTTTTCACTATCCCCGCGGGTTACGCCTTCGCCAAACTGCGCTTCAAGGGACGCGACGCGACCTTCCGCCTGCTCGTCGCCGCGCTCGTCGTTCCGGGGCAGATCGGGATGCTGCCGCTGTTCCTCGAACTCAAGGCGATGGGCCTCGTCAACAGCTATGCCGGCGCGCTGGTGCCTTGGCTCGCGGGGATTTTCGGCATCTTCCTCGTCCGCCAATATTGCCTGTCGATTCCAGATGAAATGCTCGAGGCGGCGCGCATCGACGGCGCGAGCGAGAGGCAGATTTTGCACCGCATCGTGCTGCCGATCCTCACGCCGATCATCGTCACGCTCGCGCTGTTCGTCTTTCTCGGCAGCTGGAACGATTTCATGTGGCCGCTGATCATCCTCGCCGATCAGGACCTCTATACCCTGCCCGTCGCGCTCGCCGCGATGAGCCGCCAGCATGTGCAGGACAATGAGCTGATGATGGCCGGCGCGGTCGTTACCACCCTGCCGGTGCTCATCCTCTTCCTCGCGCTCCAGCGCTTTTACCTGAGCGGCCTCCTGACCGGGAGCGTCAAGGGGTGACTTCTTCAACCAAGGACAGACGCATGACATATTGGACTGCGGCGCTGCTGGGGCTTGCCCTCGCGGCCTCGCCCGCCGCCGCAAAAACAAAGACACCCGCACCGGTCGAGGGGCAAACGCCACAGCAGCCTATCGAGGCGGGCAATTATCCTTATCAGCTGTTCGTGCCCAAAGGCTATCTGACGGACACCGCGAAGCAGTATCCGCTGCTGATCTTTCTCCATGGCTCAGGCGAGCGCGGCGACGATGTTGCGAAGGTCAAAGTCCACGGCCCGCCCAAGATCGCCGAACGCGACCCCGCTTTCCCCTTCCTCACCGTGTCGCCGTTGCTCGGCGCCGATCAGGACTGGGATATCGCGAAGCTCGACGAGCTGGTCGACCATATCGCGAAGAATTATCGGATCGATCCCGCACGCGTCTACCTGACCGGACTTAGCCGCGGCGGCCACGCCAGCTGGCGCTGGGCGATCGCTGAACCCAAGCGCTTTGCGGCGGTCGCGGCAGTCGCCGGGCGCGGCAATCCGGGCGAAGCGTGCCGTCTGATGGACCTGCCCGTCTGGGCCTTTCACGGCGACCGCGACGATGTCGTGGTGCCCGAAGGCAGCTTTGCCATGGCGCGGGCGATCCGCGCGTGCGGCGGCCGCAAGGTTCGCCTGACCATCTATCCCGACCTCGGCCACAATGCCTGGGACCCCGCCTATGACGACCCGGCGCTCTATGCCTGGTTGCTCGAACAAAAGCTCCCCTCCCCAATGATCACCAACAAGGACAAAAAATGAGCAAGAGTGTCTTCCCCGACGATTTCCTGTGGGGCGCGGCGACCGCCGCCTATCAGATCGAAGGATCGCCGCTCGCCGATGGCGCGGGCGCGAGCATCTGGCAGCGGTTCAGCCACGATCCGCGGCTGATGGCGGTCAAGGGCGACACGGGCGACGTCGCGTGCGACCATTATAACCGCATGCCCGCCGACGTCGCGCTGATGAAGGAACTGGGGCTGAAAGCCTATCGGTTCAGCGTCAACTGGGGACGCGTGCTGCCCGAGGGGGCCGGGCGCGTGAACGAGCCGGGGCTCGATTTCTATGAGCGCCTCGTCGACGAGTTGCTGAAGAACGACATCGAACCGCTGCTGACGCTGCACCATTGGGATTTGCCCGTCGCGCTCGACGACAAGGGCGGCTGGCTTAACCGCGATATCGCCGGCTGGTTCGCCGACTATGGTTCGGTGATGTACCGCCGCCTCGACGGGCGCGTGAAGAAATGGGTGACGCTCAACGAACCGTGGGTGATTACCGACGGCGGCTACCTCCACGGGGCGCTCGCCCCCGGTCATCGCAACCTGTTCGAAACCCCGATCGCGAGCCACAATCTGATGCGCGCCCATGGCGCGGCGGTCGAGGCGTATCGCAGCGAAGGCGCGCACGAAATCGGCCTCGTCGTCAATATCGAGCCCAAATATCCGGCGAGCGACAGCGCCGAGGACATCGCCGCGACCGCGCGCGCGCACGCCTATATGAACCGCCAATATCTCGACCCGGCGCTCAAGGGCAGCTACCCCGACGAACTGGCCGAGGTGTTCGGCGAAGCCTGGCCCGAATGGTCCGCTGAGGATCTCAAAGCCATCAATCAGCCGGTCGATTTCATCGGCATCAACTATTACACGCGCAACGTCGTGAAAGCGGACCCGAACCAGTGGCCGGTCGGCGCCTCACCGGTGAAGCAGATCGCGACGCACACGACCACCGACTGGGAAGTCTACCCGCCCGCGCTGACCGACATGCTCATCTGGTTCCGCGACACCTATGGCGATATCCCGGTCTATATCACCGAAAATGGCGCCGCCTTCTACGATCCGCCGAAAGCCGGTCCCGACGGGATCGACGATCCGCTGCGCTGCGATTATTTGCGCTCCCACATCTCGGCAATCGGCGATGCGATCAAACAGGGCGTCGATGTGCGCGGCTATATGGCCTGGTCGCTGCTCGACAATCTTGAATGGTCGCTGGGTTTTTCGAAGCGGTTCGGCATCGTCCATGTCGATTATGAAACGCAGGTCCGCACGCCCAAGCGCAGCGCGCGTTTCTACAGCAGCGTGATCGCCGCGAACGGAGGCAATCTCGGATGACCCGCAAGGCCCTGCTCCTCGCGGCGGCGCTGCTCGCCCTGCCCGCCGCCGCAAAAGAACGCGCCGATCATTATGAAGCGATGACCTATAATATCCGCCTCGATGTCGCGTCGGACGGCGACAACGCCTGGCCACACCGGCGGAGCGCGCTGACCGCGCTCGTCGCCTATCGGGCGCCCGATTTCGTCGGCATGCAGGAGGTGCTGCAGCACCAGAAGCAGGCGGTCGAGGCCGATCTTCCCGCTTATCAATTCGTCGGCGTCGCGCGCGACGACGGCCAGGAAAAGGGCGAATATTCGCCGCTCGGTTTCCGCCGCGACCGCTTTACCCTCGTCGGATCGGGGACCTTCTGGCTGTCGTCCACCCCAGACACTCCGAGCAAGGGCTGGGACGCCGCGCTGCCGCGGATCGCGACCTGGGCGCGGCTGCACGACCGGACGGCGAAACGCAGCTTGCTCGTCGTGAACACCCATTTCGACCATATCGGCGAAGTCGCGCGGCAGGAAAGCGCCCGTCAGATCCGCCGATGGATCGACGGGCAGCGCAAACCGGGCGAAACGGCGGTGCTGATGGGCGACTTCAACAGCCCGGCAACGAGCAATCCCTATGCCGCGATCGTCGGGCCCGGCAAGGGGGCGCTGCGCGACAGCCGCACGATCAGCCGCACGCCGCATTACGGCCCGCTCGGCACCTTCACCGGCTTCAAGATCGCGCAGATGGACCCGAGCCCGATCGACCATATCTTCGTCAGCGACGATGTGACGGTGCTGCGCCATGCGACGCTGACCGACCAGAATGGCGGTAAACTGCCGTCGGATCATTATCCGGTGGTGGCGGATCTGTGCGTCGGAAAGGGTTGCTAGTCCGTTCCCCGGCGAAAGCCGGGGAACCTCACTCTGGCTTCGCCTCGTCCAGCCAGCCGCCGGTAAAGCCTATCCGCTTCAGCCCGCGGACAATATGCGGGTTCCCCCGCATCACCTTCCATACAAAACCGCTGCGGTGATTTTCCATCATCGCGAGGATCGGCCCCTGATCGATACCGAGATAATCGTTCGCGACCCAGCCGTGGACCGGGTCGACCTCGCCCGAGCGCGCCCCCGCATCGGTAAACGTAAAGCTGGGATTGAACGCGTCCTTGAAACCGTAGCGCGTATAGAGGCGCGGGCCATATTGCTGGCGCATCGCCATCAGCGCAGGGATCGCCACCTCGGGCGCAAAGGCGACCGAGCCGCCCGCCGCGGTCGGGACGACCGTCCCGTCATCGACGACGCGGATCGCACTGACGCCGCGCGCCATATAGCCGTTGAAGTTCCGGGGCGTGCCAGTCACGCCATATTTGCCCTCGAAATATCCTGGGCCGTCGGACGCGGTCCAGCCCCAGATGTCGGCGCTATAGCCCGTCCATTTGTTCGGATTGTCGGCGCCATAGCCCCGCTGCGCCAGCGTCGCGCGGCGGCTGTTTTCGAAATAGTCGATCCCCTTGCCGCGCATGAATTCGTCGCGAATACCGCGAAAATCGACCCAGACATGGCTATACTGGTGCCCGAACAGCGGTTCGAACTGCAGATGCTGCTGCCCGTAATAGGTGCCCCAGTCCTTCTCGAGATCGGCGGCCCAGCCCTTGTCCCAGGCGTCCTTGCCAACGGGATGCGTCGGCGAGCCGAGCGCCAGCACATAGACCAGCATCCCCTCGTTATAGCCGACCCAGTCGTGCGTCTCGAATCCCTTCTCGGGCTTCCACCCCATGGTGATGCCGTGCGAACCCGCAAGGTTTCGCGCCTCGGTGCCGGTGTTGGTGCGCTGGACAAAGGTCCAGTCGACGCGCGTATAGATCTTCTCCGCAAGGTCGCGGATCTCGGCCTCGACCGGATCGTTCCGGTCATAATAGCTTTGCGCGAACAGCGCGCCGCCTAGGAACAGGCTGGTGTCGACGGTCGACAGTTCGTTGGTCTTGTAGCGCGTGCCGTCGTCATTCTTCAGGAAGTGGTAGAAAAAGCCCTTGTAGCCGGTGGTGCCGGCAGCATCGGGCCCCTGTGGAGCATTCCAGTAGAAGCGCAGGCAATCGCGCGTTCGTAGCGCCGCCTCAGCGCGCGTCACATAGCCGCGCTCGGCGCCGATGCCGTAAGCGGTCAGCGCAAAACCCGTCGCCGCGATCGACGAGAAGGGATTGCTCGGCCAGCGATCGGGGGCAAGGCAGCGCGTCGTGTCGGTCGTGTCCCAGAAATAGCGGAAGGTGCGCTCGGTCAACTCTTCGGAAAAGGCCGCTTCGGTCATCGGCGGCAATTTTGCGACCGGCGCTGCGGCCGACGGCGCTGGAGTAGCGGTGCATGCTGCGGTCAGCGCGACGAGGGGCAGGAACAACGCCCCGATACGAAACGACATTCGATACTCCAAAAAGTGAGGCGCCCGGCCCGCGGGAGGGGGGTGCGGGCCGGGCGCCTGTCAGCCGGTCAGAATTGGAAACCGGCCGATAGCTTAATCGTCCGCGGCGGACCATCAAGGCTGAGGTCATTCTGGTTCCGCAGACCCGTTGCGGCGCTGAAGCCGCCATAGTTGCGGTCGTTGAACAGGTTGATGATGTCGACACGGAAGCGCAGGCGCGATTCTTCGGTCAGGAAGCGCATCGGGACATATTTGGTGATCGACAAATCCATCTGGCGAAAGCCCCAGAGGTCGCCATTGCCCTCGGTCTCAATCGAGGTGACGTCGCGGCTTGGCGGAACGCCCCCGACTCCGGTAATTCCTCGAATTTCCGCCAGATATTTCGGCGATGCGATCTGGAATTTGCCCGACAGGGTAAAGCCCATCGGGATGTCGACCGAGCCCGCCATCACGAACCGATGCTTGCGCGTGCCCGTCGCCGCGATGAAGGGATATTCCTCGATCCCGGGGAAATCGAGCGAGAAGACTTCGCCGAGCTGCCTGTTTTCCTCGGCATCGGTGAAGGTATAGGTTGCGTCGAGACTCCACGGCGAAAATTCGGTGTAGCGCTTCGTCAGCTTGAAATAGGCGGTGTTGGCCCGCGTTTCGATCCCATTGGTGCCGAGGATGATCGCACCGAAGGGCGCCGGGGGGGAGCCGAAGGGCGAATCCGGGTTGCCCGTCGGCGGAAAGAAGGTGCCGTCGGGTCGGCGATTACCGAGCACATAAGCGAAACCATTCTTGCTCTCGACATAGGAATAGCCCGCCTCGAGATCGAGCAGATTGAACCGGCCGCGAACACCCAGGCTGAACTGGTCCGAATAGGGCGTTTTCAGGTCGTTCTTGATGAAGCGCAATTCGCGCCCCGCGCCCGCCGGCAACCCGGCGACCAGGGCATCGCGGCCCTCCGGCGTCAGATAGGCGGGATCCCAGGCGATGCACGTCGCACTCGGCGTACAAACATTGTCGGCGTCGCCGAGGTTGTTGAAGTTGAACGTCCGGCCGGCAAACAGCCCTTGCGCGAGTTCCTGCTGGATGAAATCGAACTGGGTGCGATCATAGGATCGTCCATAGCCGCCAAAGATCGCGAACCGCTTTTCGTCGTCGAGCGCATAGGTGAAGCCGAGGCGCGGTTGCCAGGCCCCCTTGAACGCCTTTCGCTCGTTGCCGGTCGAGATATAGTCGTTGATGTCGTAATTGGCATTCGTGAGATTCGTATACGGCGGCGTCACCGTCCCGTCGGGGTTGGTGTAGCCCGCGCGTCCTGCGACGAATTCCGCAATCGCGGGATCATGTTGATAGTTGAGGAACGCCGGCGTCCGCTCATAATCCCAGCGCAGACCGATATTCAGCGTCAGGCGGTCGTCGATTTCCCAATCATCCTGTGCATAGACGCCGAACTGGAAATTCTTCGACGTGATGTTGGGGTCGCCGCCGTTGACCGGGGCGTTGAAATTCATACGATAAGGGATCGTGTCGTTGAACGCGCCGCCAGGGGCGTAGCTCACATTATAGGTGAAGAGCGGGTTCTGATTCTGCGTGTTGGCGTTGAGTTCGACCCACTTCGCCTTCACCCCGACCTTGAAGGTGTGGCTTTCGAGCCCGGTCCAGGTGAAATCGTTCGAAACCTGCCAGCCCTTCTGGCCCTTGTCCTGAAAATTGCTGCCCGCGCCGATGCGCAGGATATCGCCGCGCCGTGTCCCCGTTGCAGGCGGTACGGCGGGCAGGACGGCGTTGAACAGCGAGACATTGCCGAAATTGACCGGCCGCGGCCCCCAGCTCACATCCTCATAGGCCACCTTGAAATCATTCACCCAGGTGTCGGCCGTATGCTCCCAGCGCGCGAGCCCGCGCCATTCCTTGACCTTCGTGATCGTGGCGGTGTCGGCAGCGGCAAAACCGTTGTTCAGCTCTTCGCCGCTCTCGTCGCGATATTTGACTGAAAATTCGAACAGGTCGTTCGACGTCGGAGTGAAGTTGATCTTCCCGAAATAGAGGTCTTCGTTGAAGGTCGACGTCTGGGGGCCAAATGCGCTCTGATATTCGGTCGGAAAGAAGCTGACGGGCAGGTCGAGACCGGGCGTGATCTCGCGCGGCTCGACCCGGCGCTTGCCCTCATAGGTCACGAAGAAATGCAGCACGTCCTTGACAATCGGACCACCCAGCGCGCCACCGAACTGCATATCCTTCGAGCGTGTCTTGGAGCGATAAACGGGAAAGTTTTCAATCGGAAAGCGATCACGCAGGCTCTGATTGGTGAAGTCGAAGAAGCCCTCACCGTGAAATTCATTGGTGCCTGACTTGGTCACCGCGGTGATCGCCACCGAACTGACCTGGTCGAATTCGGCCTTATAGTTTGACGAAATCACGCGATATTCGCCGATCGCGAGCTGCGGGAACGGATTGCCCTGCGTCGAATCCTGGCCGCTGATGCCGCCCTTCAGAACATAGTCCTTCTGCCCGATCCCATCGATGAAGACGTTGACCGCGTTGGCACCCTGCGCGCCGCCGCGCAGGCTGGTCTGGCCGGCGCTGTTGGTGAGGAACTGGACGCCCGGCGCAAGATCGGCAAAGGCGAGGAAGTTGCGGTTGTTCTGCGGGAGAACCTCGATCAACCGCTGCGAGATATTGCTGCCGACTTCGCCGCCTTCCATCGAACGGAGACGGCTGCCGGTCACGATGATCGCGTCGTCGGCGCCTTCGGCGATGTCAGGCTGCGAGAAATCGAAATCGAGCACCGCGTTTTGCGCGACATTGAGCGCAAACTCGTCGGTCTGGCGCTTGCCCTGCGGCGTCGTCAGCTCAAGACGATAGGTGCCGACCGGCAAGGAGGAAAAGCTGTAGCCGCCGCTGGCGCTGACCGTCGAGGTGCGCGTCAGGCCGGTGTCGACGTTGACGGCGGTGACTTCGGACACGCCGCCCTCGGCCTTGACCGTGCCGCGCAGCGATGCGCCCGAGACCTGAGCGTAAGCAGGCGTGGCGACCGCCACCGCAAGCGCCGCGGCAGCACTGCTCCAGGCCAGGGCAGCGGCGAGCGAACGAGCGCGCGATTGGCGTGCGGAAACGGTCTGAAAATCAAACGAAAACTTCACAGCATCCTCCCTGTATTGCGAACCCCGACTTTTCCCTGCGCTCGCTTTTTCGCCGACCGGCCTTGCCTCCGGTGCAGCGACGAGTCGCGGGAAACCGCGTCGTTGTTTTTTTGATTTGTAACCGGTTTCACGATCACTGTATAGGGGGAAGCGACACAGACGGATGCAATCGGCGATCAGCCGGTTTTCGGCCGAAATTCGGCCAATCCGCGTGACAATGGATAAACAGACCCGACCGGGAAGGACGAATCATGCCGCCGATGACGCGCAACCTCACACGCCTGACTTTGGCCACCCTGATGGTGGCAGGGTCGCTCTCCCCCGCCACGCTGATGGCAAAGCCCGCGACGAGTACAAATGCGGCGGCACCGATGGATTCGGCGGGCTGGATGCGCCCCGATCCGAAGATGGATCGGTTCATCGCCGAGTTGATGGCAAAGATGACGCTTGACGAGAAGGTCGGGCAATTGTCGCTGCTGACCAGCGACTGGGATTCGACCGGCCCGACGATCCGCCAAGGCTATCAGGACGATATTCGCAAGGGCCGAATCGGGTCGATCTTCAACGCCTTTACCGCCAAATATACGCGCGAGTTGCAGCGGCTGGCGGTTGAAGAGACGCGGCTGAAGATTCCGCTGCTCTTTGGTTACGACGTGATCCACGGCCACCGCACCATCTTTCCCATCTCGCTCGGCGAATCGGCAAGCTGGGACCTCAAGGCCATTGAAAAGGCGGCACGAATATCGGCGACCGAAGCTTCGGCGGAGGGCATTCACTGGACCTTCGCGCCGATGGTCGACGTTGCGCGCGATCCGCGCTGGGGTCGCATGTCCGAAGGCGCGGGCGAGGATGTCTATCTCGGCAGCCAGATCGCGGTCGCACGCGTGCGCGGTTTCCAGGGCGACGATCTGAAGCGCGTCGACACGGTGCTCGCGACCGCCAAGCATTTCGCTGCCTATGGCGCGGCCCAGGCTGGCCGCGACTATCACACGGTCGACATCTCCGAACGCACGCTGCGCGACGTTTATTTGCCGCCGTTCAAGGCGGCCGCCAATGCGGGCGCCGCGACCTTCATGACCTCGTTCAACGAATATGACGGCGTCCCCGCATCGGGCAGCCGCTATCTGCTGACCGACGTGCTACGCAAGAAATGGGGTTTCAAGGGCTTCATCGTAACCGATTACACGTCGATCAACGAAATGGTCCCGCACGGCTATTCGGGCGACCTGAAACAGGCGGGCGAGCAGGCGATCAACGCCGGGGTCGACATGGATTTGCAGGGCGCGGTGTTCATGGACCATCTTGCCAAGTCGGTCGCCGAGGGCAAGGTCGACGTCAAACGCGTCGATGCGGCGGTCAAGGCGATCCTCGAAATGAAATATCGCCTTGGCCTGTTCGAGGATCCCTATCGCTATTCGGACGAGGCGCGCGAAAAGGCGACCGTCTATCGCCCCGACTTCCTCGAAGCGGCGCGCGACGTCGCGCGCAAGTCGATCGTACTGCTGAAGAACAAGGGCAATGCGCTGCCCCTGGCGGCAACCGCGAAATCGATCGCGGTGATCGGCCCGCTCGGCAACAGCAAGGATGACATGATCGGCAGCTGGTCCGCCGCAGGCGACCGCAAGGAGCGGCCGGTGACCCTGCTAGAGGGCATGCAGGCCCGCGCGCCCAAGGGGACAACGGTTGCCTATGCCCAGGGCGCGGGCTATCAATTCGCCGACGCGGGCAAGCGTGACGGTTTTGCCGAGGCGATCGCGCTGGCGCAGAAATCGGACGTCATCGTCGCCGCGATGGGCGAGCATTGGAACATGACCGGCGAAGCGGCGAGCCGCACCTCGCTCGACCTGCCGGGCAACCAGCAGGCGCTGCTGGAAGAGCTGAAGAAGACCGGCAAGCCGATCATCCTCGTGCTGATGAGCGGGCGCCCGAACAGCATCGAGTGGGCCGACGCCAATGTCGATGCCATCCTGGAAGCCTGGTATCCGGGGACGATGGGCGGCCATGCGATCGCCGACGTCCTCTATGGCGATTACAACCCGTCGGGCAAATTGCCTGTGACCTTCCCACGAAACGTCGGGCAGGTGCCGATCCATTACGACATGAAAAACACCGGGCGGCCGATCAAGGCCGAGGATCCGAATGCCAAATATGTCTCGCGTTATCTCGATACGCCGAACACGCCGCTCTATCCGTTCGGTTATGGCCTCAGCTACACCAGCTTCGCCTATTCGCCGGTCACGCTCGACAAGCCGAAAATCCGCCCGGGTGAGAAACTGACCGCGACCGTGACGGTAACCAACAGCGGCGCGCGCGACGGCGAGGAGGTCGTGCAGCTCTATGTCCGCGATCTCGTCGGGTCGGTGACGCGGCCGGTCAAGGAGCTGAAGGGCTTCGAGAAGATCAGCCTCAAGAAAGGCGAAAAGCGGACGGTCCGTTTCACATTGACCGATGCCGACCTTGCCTTCACGCGGCAGGACATGAGCTGGGGCAGCGAACCCGGCCAGTTCACGCTGTGGGTCGGCCCTTCGTCGGCCGAAGGGTCGGAAGCGGCATTCGAACTCACCGACTAGCCGGTCTTGCCGAGGGTGGTAGGGCGGGTTACGCGACGACAAGTGAGTCCCGACACCCCGCCCCCACCCTCCGCGTTCGCGCCGTTTCGCTATCCGGCGTTTCGCGCGATATGGATTGCGAACCTCGCGTCGAACATGGGATCGATGATCCAGGCAGTCGCCGCCGCGTGGCTGATGACCGAGCTCACCCAGTCGCACCTGCTAATCGCGCTGGTCCAGGCGGGTGCGACGATCCCGATCCTGCTCCTGGGCATCTTCGCGGGTGCGATTGCCGACAATTTCGACCGGCGGCGCGTGATGCTCGCCGCGCAGACGGGAATGCTGATCGCCTCGGCGGCGCTGACGCTGACGACCTATCTCGATGCGATCACGCCATTGTCGCTGCTGTTTTTCACCCTTGCCGTCGGGTGCGGCACCGCGCTCAACGGCCCCGCGTGGCAAGCGTCGGTGCGGTTGCAGGTCGGGCCAAGGGATTTGCCGCAGGCGATCGCGCTCAACACCATCGCCTATAACCTCGCACGCAGCGTTGGCCCGGCGCTTGGCGGGTTGCTGATCTCGATTGTCGGCACGGCGGCGGCCTTTGGCCTCAACGCGATCAGCTATATCGTGCTGATCGTCGTGCTGCTGCGCTGGCATCCCGAAACCACACCGCCGCGCCGGACGTCGATGCGGACCGCGATCGCGGCGGGCATCCGTTTTTGCGCGCATTCGGACCCGGTACGCCGCGTGCTGATCCGCGGTTTTGCCTTCGGCTTCGGCGCCGCGGGCTTCCAGGCGCTGCTGCCCTCGCTCGTCCGCGACCGGTTGCACGGAACCGAGATCATCTATGGGCTATGCCTCGCTGCCTTCGGCGCGGGGTCGATCTTCGGTGCGCTGCTCGTGAGTTCGGCGCGCCGCCGCTGGGGCAGCGACCGGGTAGTGACCGCCGCCTCGCTCATCTTTTCCGCCGCGATGCTGCCGGTCGCGCTGACCGCCAGCCTGCCGTGGGTGGTGGTCGCCGCCTTTGTCGCGGGCGGGGCGTGGGTGTCGACGCTGACCACGCTCAATGTCGCGATGCAGCTCCGCTCGCCCGAAGAAATCCTCGGGCGCTGCCTGTCGATTTATCAGGCGGTAACCTTTGGCGCGATGGCGCTTGGCGCTTATGCGCTCGGGCTGATCGCCGACATGGCGTCGCTGCCCGCCGCGATCCTTGGTTCGGCCGGCTGGCTGATGCTCTCGGCGCTGGTGCTGCGCTTCGTCGCGCCGATGCCGCGGCGCGACGAAGGCAGGTTGTTGCCCTAAAGCCGCGGCCTTCGCGCCTATCGTCACCGTCGGCGCCGATGTTACGCAGCATCCCCGACAGTCTCGATCGTGAAGCGACTGTTCGACAACTGCAGTTCGTCGCCGCAATGGCTGCACGCCGCGACCATGCTAAGCTCATGGCCGCACGGACGATGCGTGAGCAGCAGCGGCGGCCCCCGCTCGTCCGAGAACCATTTGTCGCCCCACTGCAGGAGCGCGAGCAGCACCGGATAAAGATCGCGACCCTTTGCGGTCAGGCGATATTCGACGCGGTCGGCGTGCGCCGAATAAGGCACGGTTCTCAAAACCCCCTGCCGCACCAGCCGTTCGAGGCGGCCGGTCAGGATATTCGTCGCCATCAGCGTGTCGCGCTGAATATCGTCGAAGCGGTTGATGTGGGTGAACATCGCGCGGACGACGAGCGTCGCCCAGCGGTCGCCGAACAGCTCGATCATCGTATCGACAAGCGGCCGGCCGCCGGGCCGCCGCGCGCCGATCTCGCCGTTGAAGCGGCGGCGTTCATAGTGCGGAACGACCTGTGCCAGCCCCGGCCCCTCGCGCCAGTCGACGTCGCGCGGATCGATCTCGGCGCGGCAATGCGCGCACACCGGCACCGGCTCGGTCGCATGGCCGCAGGTCGCGTGGTGGAGCCGGACCTGGAAATCGCGGCTGCCCGCCTCCCACTTGTGCTGCCAGCGCAGCATCATCAGGCCGTTCGGAAACTGGTCGCGGCCCTTTTGGGTCAGCACATAATGATAGCCGCGCCCGCCCTTCTTGGGAACTTTGACGAGGCACTCTTCTTCGACCAGCTTCTTGAGGCGGCCGTTGACGACCGAACGCGCAATCCCCGTGCGCGCCACGAATTCGTCGAAACTGTGGGTGCCGAGAAACGCCTGCTCCATGATCAGCAGCACCGGCACGTCGCCAATGACATCGAGCGCGCGCCAGATCGAACAGGCCCTGATCGTGCGGTCGTGTTTCAAACGTCTTCCTAGCTAGATCGTCATCCCGGCGAACCCGAGGACACCTTTGTTATAACTCGGCGGTGACCGGGCTGCGGGTTGTCGTTCACAAAGTCAAGGATACCCGTGAGCGACCCATGGAGAGTGGCATGGACCTCCCCGCGCCTGTCGCCGGGATAAAGGACGATCTTGCCGACAAGCGAGCGTATATCGGATGAAGCATCGAGCAGCGTGTCGGGATCGCCAAGCGTCTCGGTGAGCCTCGCAACCTTGCGCTTATAGATTTCCGCAATGCCGGGATGCACGTCGGGAACGTCCTGCGGCGCTTCCGCGAGCCGCGCGCTGATCTCGACCCGCTCGCGTTCGAGTTCGGCCATGCGTGCCTTCATGGAGGGCTGATACAGCCCGTCCTCGATCGCGGCCATGATGCCCGCAACCGCCTTGTCGACCTTCGCGAGCGCCCGCCGGTCGGCGTTGGCCTGTATCCGTCGCTCGCGGTTCTCGCGATTAATATGCGCAGCATAAGCCGCGACAGCAGCTTCGATCTTGTCAGCCGACACCAGCCGCTCGGCGATACCGGCAAGCGCACGGCGTTCGATTTCTTCACGCCGGATGGTCCGGCCGTTGGAACAGTTACGGCTGCGATGATGGCCGACACAGCCATAGCGATCACCGACGACGACAGCATAGGTTCCGCCACAAGTGCCGCATTCGAGCAGCCCGGAGAGCAGATAGGCTGGACGGCGCAGCCCTTGCGCGCTCCTCGACTGCGCCGCTTCCTTGACCAATGCGTAGCGCTCGGCAAGCATCTGCTGTTGGCGCTTGACCGCTTCCCAGAGCGCATCGCTGACGATGCGAAGCTCGGGAACCGCATTCCTGATCCATTCGGATTCAGGATTGAGCCGGGTGACCTCCTTGCCGGTGTTCGGGTCTTTCACACTATGCTTGTGGTTCCAGACGCGCACACCGACATATAGCTCGTTGTTGAGGATGCCGGTTCCCCGGCGCACATCGCCGCGGATGCTCGTGTCGCGCCACGGCTTTCCTGCCGGGCCTGCGATGCCTTCGGCATTGAGGTCGCAGGCGATGGCGCGTGGGCTCCTGCCCGCCGCGAACTCGCGTAAGATGCGTTCGACAATCAGCGCCTGGGCCGGATCGATCTCGCGTTCGCCACGCACCAGCTCGCCTTCGCAGTTCAGCCGCCGGACCATGCGATACCCATAGCCGACCGCTCCGGCAGAGAAGCCCTTCTCGACACGCCCGCGCAGACCGCGATGCGTCTTCTTTGCGAGGTCTTTCAGGAACAGCGCGTTCATCGTGCCCTTGAGCCCGACATGCAGCTCGGAGATTTCGCCTTCGGCAAGCGTGATGAGCGGCACGCGTGCGAACTGCAAATGCTTGTAGAAGGTCGCGACATCGGCCTGGTCGCGCGACACCCGGTCGAGCGCTTCGGCGAGCACGATGTCGAACTTCCCCGCCTGCGCATCGGCGAGCAGCTTCTGGACACCGGGTCGCAGGATCATGCTCGCGCCCGAGATGGCGGCATCCTCGAAACTCCCGACAATCTGCCATCCTTCGCGTTCAGCGCGCTCGCGGCAGATGCGCTGCTGGTCAGCGATCGACGCGGCATTTTGTTGGTCGGAGGAATAGCGGGCATAGAGCGCGGCGCGGATCATCATGTCTTCCTTTCATGTGGCGGGACAAAGCCCCGCACAGCCGGTTAAGACAGTGTCCTGCGCGAACACCCTATGGTCAATGCTTTGGCGCCTTCGGGTTTTTCGGTGCGACGTCATTGTCGTTGGCGGCTTTTCGGGCATTGATGTGCTCGCGCGCGATGTGTCGTCCGATCGCCTCTGCGATGCGCGTCAGGGCCGCGTCAACGGCGGCAGGAGCAAGTGCGGAAGAGTTGTCATTCGCGGCCGTGAGCGGCCGCGAACGCGGCGCTTCGTCCTTTTTCATACCGGCCCATCACCGATGGGCCGATTGTCATTCTCGGCGCGGTAGCCGGGCGGATCGGCGATCCACCGATTGATGGCCGACTCCCGCCACCCGGCACCGTGGACGCTGATACGCACCTGCTCCGGGAAGGTGCCTTCGGCGATTTTGCGGTAGAGGGTGGACCGGGACAGTCCGGTGCGATTGAGAACGGTCGGTAGGCGGATGATCCTATCGGAGACGGGCATGGCAATTACTCCATCGGCTGGCTTCGGTTGGGCTCCCCTGGGTATAGAATTGGCGATCCGAACTAATCGCGCAAGAGTGCCAAAAATGGTGCCAACTGCCCTGTCGTGTCCTGTCGTTTCTTGTCGTTTCTTGTCGTTGCCCAGCGTGCGATATTTGGGCCGAAATTAATTTCCCATGCTGTCCCAGCGAAGACGTTTGGTGCCAAGATTGGCACCCTCCCGAGTAGCCCTAGACTGAAAGGGCCGATTCGACTCGGCCCTGTCTGTTGCGTGAAGCAATCTATTTTCGAGCAGAGATCGGCAGGTTTGCGCCTAAGCCTGCCGTTCCGGACGTATTCGCGCCAGACCCGAAAGCGGTCATTTGTCTTCTCGTTGACGAGTGGCGGCCTTGCCCTCACACTGCTCTTCTCGAGCCGCTTTAGAGCCGTGTTAGCAAGCCGATCTATTGCGCGTTGCGATGGCGCGTGAGCGGGACAATCGGCCACCAGTGGAGAGGACCGAGCTTTTCAATAACTTGAGCGGGGCCCAAGAAGTTCAGGACCATTTTGGCAGGACTGCTGCGCAGTCGGTTTCTCTCACCACTTCCTTTTGCTAGCCTGCTTTGCTGAGGGGTGAGCCGTGTACATTTCAGAGATAAAGATCGAGAATTTTCGGCCATTCGGCGCTGCGGAAAAGGCGTTCGTTTTGCCGCTAAACCCTGGCCTTACCGCGCTAATTGGCGAAAACGATGCGGGCAAGACCGCGGTCGTCGACGCGCTGCGGCTGGTATTGGGGACGCGCGATCATGACTTACTGCGCCTCGACCCGGTTGACTTTCACCAGGCCGCACCCGAGGCCGACCGCGCCGAGCAAATTTTGATCCGTCTGACATTCCGCGGGCTCACTGTTGCCGATCGCGGTGCCTTCGCAGAATATCTCACCTATGAGGGCGAGGGCGCGGCGGCCGAGACGGCGCTCATCGTCACCTGGATAGCCAAGCGCAATAGCAAGGAAGGAAGCTCGCGCCGGGTGCTGCCCCCCGAATGGCGCACCGGCGCCAAGGGCGACGGCCCTCTGCTCGATTTTGGGGCGCGCTCGCTGCTCACCGCGACATATTTAAGGCCGCTGCGCGATGCCGAGCGTGCCATGAGCGCGGGCCGGGGCTCGCGGCTTTCGCAGATCCTTCAGCATACGAAGGAAATTCGCGAGACGGGCGAAGCGTTTGACCGTGACGCCAACCCGCCCGTCGACCCTGCAGCGCTCAGTGTCCTGGGGCTAGGCGACTATTCGAGCCATTTGTTCGGCGAAAACGCGGGGATCAAACAAGCACGCAAGCGGCTCAACGAAGACTATCTCGCGCCGCTCTCATTTGCGAATGACCTGCTGCTCGCGCGGATAGGGATCGCCGGCGGACAAGAAGATAATCTGCGACTTCGCCAGCTCCTCGAAAAGTTCGAACTTGCCTTGACGGCCTCCGCCGACGCCGACAGCGCGCACAGCCGCGGTCTTGGATCGAACAACCTTTTGTTCATGGCCTGCGAATTACTGTTGCTCGCTGCCGAGAGCGATGGCTTTCCGTTGCTGCTGATCGAGGAGCCTGAGGCGCATCTTCATCCGCAACGACAACTTCGCCTGATGTCCTTTCTTCAACAGCAGGCCGAAAAGCAGCGCGCGGATGGACAGCGAATCCAGATCATCGTGACGACCCATAGCCCGAACCTCGCTTCCGACCTCCGCCTCGACAATCTTGTGCTCATCGAAGGCGCGCGCGCCTTTCCGCTGGGGCATGGCAAGACCAAACTCAGCAAGTCCGACTATCGCTTTCTCGAACGCTTCCTCGACGTGACCAAGGCGAACCTGTTCTTTGCACGCGCGGTGCTGATCGTGGAAGGCGATGCCGAGACGATTCTGCTCCCGGTGATCGCAAAGTTGCTCGACCGCGACCTCCACCGGCATGGAGTTTCGCTCGTCAATGTGGGAGGCGTCGGCCTCGGCCGTTACGCGCGCATCTTCATGCGGTCTGACCCCGAAACGGACGGGGTAATCAACATCCCTGTCGCCTGCGTTACCGACATGGACGTGATGCCCGACATGGCGCCGTGGATCATCGGCAAGCTCGAGCCGGGCCTGCCCGTGCCCACCATACCACCTTCCCGCCGGCAATGGCGACGCAAGGCCGATTTTCCGGGCGCCGGACTGGACGTGCGCCGCACAGCGCGCCGCGAAAAAGCCTCGGAACAGCGCGTTGAAACTTTCGTCTCCGACGAGTGGACGCTCGAATATGATCTCGCCTTCCACGGCCTCGGCAAGTTGGTGTGGCGTGCGGCGGCGCTGGCGCTCGCCGACGACCAATTGAATGCCGGCACCGCGGTGAAGGCCGATGTGATCGGCGCGGCTGATGCCGCCTACGGTGCGCTCGCGGGAGCCGGGCACGATCAACCGACGCTCAGCTCGCATATTTACGCTCAATTCGAGGTCGAAAAAGCGTCGAAGGCGATTGCCGCGCAATATCTTGCCGAGATACTCGAGGACGCGTTCAAGGCCGGCGCTCTGAATGCGGGCGCGCTGCGCGCGCTGCTGCCGCCCTATGCCGTGGCGGCGATCGCGCATGTCACCGTGCCATTCGACGACGCCGGCGGCGCGGCTGCCGCAGGCGGGGTCCCTGCCGACCCGATCGCGGCGGGCTGAACGCATGTTCGACGATTTGATCCGCGAGCAGGATGTGCCTTGGGCCGCCAGCCTGATGGGACTGGGCCCCAACGGATTCGCACCGGTGGATGGCGACGAAAGCCGCTTCCAGGCAATGCGGAGGCTCGATAGCGTCGATTTTGAGGCGTGCCCCGGCAGCGGCAAGACCACACTCCTCGTCGCCAAGCTTGCCGTGCTGGCCGTGCGATGGCCACATCGGAAGCAGGGCATTTGCGTTCTGTCGCACACAAACGCGGCGCGCAACGAGATTGGGACGAAACTTGGCAACTCGGCGGCGGGGCTTGCACTGATGCGGTATCCGCATTTCGTCGGGACGATCCATTCCTTTGTGAATGAATATTTGGCGCTGCCGTGGCTCAGATCAAATGGACTCAACGTCCGCTGCATCGATACGCAGATCGCGCTCGCGAAGCGTTGGTACGAATTGCCGTACACAACGCGCATCGCGCTGGAGCGAAGCCACCTGACGCCGGCTGCGATGGCCTATGACGGTCCTGACTATACCGGCGGCAAGGTCGGCAAGTTCGGGCCTCACACACCGACGGGCCAGCTCATAATCGCGGCCCGCCGCAAGTTTAGCGAGCAGGGCTATTTCTGCTTCGACGAAATGTTCGTCTGGGCCAATGACCTGCTCGACCGGCGACCTGAGGCAGCCCATGATTTGCGCCAGCGCTTCCCGCTAGTCTTCATCGACGAAGCCCAGGATAACAGTGAAGAGCAGTCGGCGCTGCTGCACCGCATCTTCTGTGCGGGCGACGGACCGGTGCGCCGGCAGCGCTTCGGCGATTCAAACCAGGCGATTTATGCAAAGCCGGGCCTCGCCGGCGCCGAGACCGATCCATTTCCCGGCGCCGCCGTCCACCCCTTGCCGCGCAGCTATCGTTTCAGCCAAAGCCTTGCCGACGAGGTGAAGGGCTTCGGCGTCACGCCGCAGGCGCTTGTCGGCGCCGGTCCGCCGCCACACATCGCAGCCGAGCCGAAAATGCCTGCGATATTCCTGTTCGACGACGCATCGGTGCAGTCGGTCCTTCCGAAATTCGGTGCGCATCTCGTCGCATCGTTCGACGCGGCAGCACTCGCGGCCGGCACATTTACTGCGGTCGCCGGGGTGCACGAACTCGATCAAAATGGCCGCGTGCCCCACGCGATGGGGCATTATGTCCCGAGCTATGATCCAAGCTGCGCGCGGCGGGAAACGGCGCCGGATCGCTTCGCCCAATATCTCGCGCGAGCGCGCTTCGAGACGGCGGGCTCAGGAAACACCGAACGGCTGATCAACGCGGCTGCGGCGGCGCTGCTAGCAGCGAGCGAACTTGCTGGGGGAACGCATGGCAGGATTGCTCGAAAATCCCCGCATCGCCGGATGCTCGACTATCTCGCCGATAGCGATGCTCGCGCCCATTACCTCGCGTTTCTGGAGTTGATCCTATCCGGTCGCGGCGAATTCGCCTCCCCCGACTGGGAGGTTAATGGGCTTCCCCTCGCGGTGGAGATTGTCAAGGTTCTGAGCGGCACTGCAGCGCTTGGCGCCGCCGCCAATGCCTTCCTCGCCTGGCCGCCCGTACCGGCTCAAACGGACCAAGAGGCGATATTTGCGCGCACCGACAATCTCTTCGCTTACCCTAGCGAAGCGCCGGAGGTACATATACGCCTAGGCTCGATCCACTCGGTGAAAGGCGAGACGCATACCGCTACGCTCGTCCTCGACAGCTATTATTATAATCATCACCTGAGCGAGCTCAAGCCTTGGTTGCTGGGTGCGAAGGCGGGCGGATCGATGGTGAACAACCGCGGCCGGCAGGTGTTCGAGGGCTCGCGTACCCTGGGGCGGCTGAAACTCCATTATGTGGCGATGACCCGTCCAACGCATCTTCTGTGTGTCGCGATGCGCAAGGATGTCTTTGACGCAGGGGAGCTCGATATTTTGACGGGTCGCGGCTGGGAGGTCATAGACTGTTGTGCCGCCGCGGAGCCGGCGGAGCCCTAGCTAGCTCTTCGCCCTACGCGCGCGTTCAAATATGTCGACGATGTGTTCACCTGCGTACCGCAACCGCCGCCGGGCGTTTGCCATCGGACCTCACCGGTGACTTGGCTGGGCAAAAGTCTTGAGGCATGGCTTAGCGTAGCCATCCGGTTCTGGAATGACAGCTAATGCGTCCCGCTTAAGATGCGGCCAAGAAGAGTCGGGCGCAGGAGGCTAAGGGGCTGGCGTTGACTCCGGCTCTTCGGCCGCCATCGTGGCCTGCTCGGTGAGCCATGCGAGGTCGGACCAGAACGGCACCTCGATCCGCCCGAATGGCGATCCGTCGTCCCACGGAAAAATGGCCCCAGTCAATAGAATGCGCTGAACATGCGTAACGAGAACATTAAAGGCGGCCGGCTCAGGATAGCTGGTTCCGGGCTCCCATAAGGCTTTTAGGTCCGCCCGGAACAGTGCGAACCATTTTGCCAGTCCTATTGCATCAAGAGCCTGCCAAAAGGGAGCAATGTTGGCGTCTCCGGCTTCGCTCTTGAAGCTCGCAGCCGCGCATGCGGCCGATTCGAGCAACTCGATGGTCGGCAGGATCGCGGCAGGTAGCAGGCCATCGACATCGTTTTCGCTCATCCAATAGCCGCGGCGCGCATCAACGAGCCGCGCGGGCAATGCATCGAGAGCGCCGAGAAAGATGTTGCGATAATGATCGCGCATATCGCTGGCGAACCGGCAATGTCCGTCCGCCACCATGTAGGATTTCCAAATCCGCAACGCGTGCGGAAGAATGAACCGGTTGACCCCGCCGGTGATGGCATCGACTCCTTTGGCGAAGACGGTACCAATCACATGATCGGTGCCGAAGCGCGCGAACTGGCTGATCAAGATGCTAGCGGCTGCCGCGAATAGAGTGTCGTCGGGCGCGAGCAACATGGCGACTGCGTCGGGATGCAGCACCATTACGATGCCTTGTCGCCCGTTCTCCTCGACGGGAACATTATAGGCGGCGCTCCATCCATCCGTTGCAGGACGGATAGGCTCGCCATCGTCGAGTTCTCCCCGGTCGATCGTGGCTAGCCGGTGGGCATAGTCCGCAGGCGCCACGATCCGGATCAGGGCGTCTGTATTGAAGCGTTGCCGGGCATACCCCGTAAGTTGACCCAGGATCGGAGTGAGCGCGACGACTGCTTCGCTGTCGAGATAATCTGTCGAGAACTGGATGTCCGGACCCTGCCGATGACGCCATTCACCGGCGTCTTGCGGGACGTCGGAGTTTTCACCTGCCTCGATCTCGGCTCGAAACTCGCTTGCGGCTTCTGCCAGACCTTGGTGGATGGGATCGAGGGCTTCAGTGCCGATCCTCGTCCGAAGATCCTGAAGTTCATTGTCGGTATAGGCACTCACGAAAAAGTTCAGGCAATGCGACGCCGCCAAGACGTTGAAGTCTGCCAGAGCGATCGATGCGGGGCATTCGCCGCCGATCAGCATGCGCGATGGCGTGAGCGGCATCAGGACGGCGATTAGGCTCTCCGCGTCGAAGCTGAAAATCGTTCCACTCCTCCCGGCCTTGTCGAACGCTAGGCTGATAAAGTCGGGGAGAACGAAGGTCGATTGGTCGATATCAACGATGCGCCAGTCGAGCTGGCGCAATATTTCGATCCGACCTTCAGGAATCATAGCGCCGGAAAGCGCCTTTACCTGGGCGTCCTTGGCGATCGCCCCCGCTCTCTCTCGAAAATCGTCGATCGCGGCCGTTAGGGCTTCGGCAGCCTCCTCGAAGCCCGTTTCGGCATTTTCGCGGAGCATCATATAAGCGATCGCTTCAATCACCGGACGCGGCAAACCGAGTTGCGAGAGCGGATGACGTTCGTCCACTGCCTTCGCTAACCGCTCCCGAAACAAGTCTGATGGAGCCGGGCCGCTAGCGCCCATCATTCGCGCTATCTGCTCGCTGCTCCCCAGCAGATCGTCGACAAACTCGGCGAGGATCGGGGCGGAAGCCCTGAAGACGCCACGCAGATGGTCGCCGCGGACAATGAGATGTGCCAAGACCTCGGCGGGAGCGTCGGGGTGTATGGCACCCGGCGTCGCGCCCAAAAGAGATTTGAGGTCTCGATTGAACGGCCCATTCTCATGCCGCGTCATGATATCGTCGAGCGTCTCAGTCCCGTCGCTCGAAGGAACTGAATAGAAATAATCCTCGGCCGCCACATTGGCGATCGAAGAGCGAAAATGCTTCTCGCGCCGAAACACATGGACCTGCGCCGTGCGCGAGTCAGGAATGGCAAAGGATTGCAGCACTGCCTGCGGAATATAGTGCTGGTTTTTTCCAGCCATTCTTCTCAGCCTTTCGGATAGCGCATCATGACGGTGCGTCGATTTAAAAGCCATAGAATTCCGTGAAAGCGGAACCGCGCGTCAGCAGGCTGGAGCCGATCTGGAAACTCGCTCATCACATTTGAGAGTTAGTCCGTACGCGGGGGGCGCCAGATATAGGATGCGCCAACGGTAGCTTTGTGCCTTATTCTTCCAAAAGACGCCTGACCGCAACCGGCCAGTTTGGCCCAAAATACGACATTGATTGGACATCCCCACCCACTCAAGAACTTTTCAGCAGAGCAGACCCGGCGGGAGCCGGCGTGGAGGACAATTGTCTGAGTGAAGTAGAATTCCCGCTTCACATGAAAGGCAAACAGGTTCGGCGTCCCGCCTGCGGCGGCCGCGCTCTATTCCGCTTCGCTCAACCGAGCCACCGCTTCGCGCCGTCTCGTCGGCTTCGCCGTGACGATCGCTGACGCATCGGGCCGGAGTTTGGCTCCGGCCCAAAGGTCATCGCGCATTCCGCGCGATGGCATGGGCCTCCGGCCGTGCGGAGTGGTCGTCGCTCTCCTCTGAGGCCCGCCCGGCAGCGCGCAACCCCTGCGGGGTCCTCCACTTCGTTGCAGCCCTTCGGGTGCGCTCTGCCTTGCAGGCGGGCCTCTCCGGTCGCTCTCGCCGCCCACCCCGCTCAGCCGGGGCTGCGGTGGTTAGGAAGAGCAAAGGAGACAAGTCATGGAACTCAAGCATATCGAACTGTCGCAGCTTTCGGTGTCGCCCGCCAACATGCGCGGGGTCGCGAAGAAGCCCGACCTCACGAACATCCTGCCGTCGGTGCGGGCGCGCGGTATCCTCGTACCGCTGATCGTCAGGCCGGGAACGGAGGAAGGCTTATACGAGATCGTGGCGGGCAAACGGCGCTATCATGCGGCGCTGACCGTTGCCGAAGAACAGGACGGCATCGATCCGCTGCCCTGTGCGGTGATGGAAGCCGGGGATGATGCGGCGGCGCTCGAAGCCTCGCTCATCGAGAATATCGCGCGCCTCGATCCCGATGAGATCAATCGCTGCGAATCCTTTACCCGGCTTGTCCGCGAAGGCCGGAGCGCCGAGGACATTGGCCTGACGTTCGGACTCACGTCGTTGCAGGTGAAGCGCACGCTGGCTGTCGGCAATCTCTTGCCCCGTATCCGTAACCTCTATCGGGCCGACAAAATCGATGCCGTGACCATGCGGCATCTGACCCTCGCCACCAAAGCGCAGCAGCGCGAATGGCTGGCGCTGGTCGATTGCCCGGAGAAGCATGCGCCCACGGGATCGAGCTTGAAGGCATGGCTGTTCGGGGGAAGCGCGATTTCGGCCAAGGTCGCGATGTTCGACCTTGGCGACTACACCGGCGAGGTCATTTCCGACCTCTTCGGTGAGGACAGCTATTTTGCCGACGCCGATGCTTTCTGGACCGCGCAGATGGCCGAGGTCGAAAAACAGGCCAGCTTCTTTCGCGATAGCGGCTGGGCCGATGTCGTCGTCATGGAGCGCGGCGCCCATTTCAATTCGTGGGAGCATGAACGCTGCCCGAAGAAGAAGGGCGGCAAGGTGTTCGCCACCATCAGCCATCGCGGCGAGGTCGCCATCCACGAAGGCTATATCACCGCCAAGGAAGCGCGGCAGCTCGCCAAGGGTGAGACGGATACCCCCAAGCCCGTGCGTCCCGAAGTCAGCGCGGCGCTCGGCAATTATATCGACCTCCACCGCCATGCTGCCGTACGCGCATCCATGCTGTCCGAGCCGGGAATCGCCCTGCGCATGATGGTCGCCCACGCCATCTTCGGATCGCCGCTATGGCGGGTCGATGTCGAGAAGCAGCGCGCGGCGAGCGATGCGATTGCCGAGAGCGTCGAGGTGTCGGCGAGCGAGGCGGCGTTCGACAAGGCGCGCCGTGCGGTGCTCGACCTGCTCGGCTTCGATCCCGAAGCGCCCACGGTGGTTGGCGGCTATGATGGCGAGCATGGTGTTGCCGGGCTGTTCGTCCAGTTGCTCGCGCTGTCCGATGACTCGGTGGTGGGTATCCTGCCCGTCGTGATGGGCGAGACGCTCAGCGTCGGAAGCGCCGAGGTCGAGTTGCTGGGCCAGATCACCGGCACCAACATGCGGACATGCTGGAACGACACGACTGTGTTGCCCGACCTTATTCGCGACAAGCAATTGCTCAATGCCGTCGTCGCCGAGGTTGCGGGCACCGACGCGGCGGAGGCCAATGCCGGGGCGACCACGAAGGTGCAGCGCGGTATTCTTGTCGATTGTCTCACGGGTGGCAATGGCCGGGCGAAGGTCGAGGGCTGGCTTCCCCGCTGGTTCGCCTTTCCGCCGTCGGGCTATACCGAGCGTGGCGGCATCGGCTGTGTCGAGCGGAGCGATCGTGTCGCGCCGCTGCTCGACCCGGCACATGTCGAAAACGAACCGGAACTTCGCGAGGCGGCTTGATGATTAGCGGCGTATAATTGGGGGAACGGGTCCGCCCGTTCCCCCAGATTTTTGGCCCGGCGCAAAGCGCCGGGCAATCTGTTCTTGCCAAGTGACGGGCATTGCCCGAAGATTCCTGGCCCATGCGAACCGACGTCGATCATCTTCCCGCCGCCAAGCAGCGCGAGCTTGAGCGCATCGTCGAAATCATCTTCGACGAGTTCGGGCAGGCGACCGAAAATGCGACCGGGCGCCGCAAGGGCGCCCGCATCTTGAAGATCATCCTGTTCGGATCGCACGCACGCGGCGACCATGTCGATGCGCCGCTGTCGGCGAACCAGTATAAATCGGACTACGACATTCTCGTCATCGTCAGCCAGAAGGAGCTGACCGACCGCGCTGCTTATTGGGCGAAAGCCGAGGAACGGCTCATTCGCGCCTATACGATCGAGAAGACGCTTCGGACGCCGGTCAATTTCATCGTTCACTCGCTGCACGAAGTGAACGACGGTCTCGCGCATGGGCGTGTCTTCTTCATGGAAGTCGCGAAAGACGGGATCGCGCTCTATGAGGCCGATGACCGGGAATTGGCGACGCCGAAGCCGAAGACGCCACAGCAGGCGCTGGAAACAGCGAGGGAATATTTTGAAGACGGCTTTCCGTCAGCGATGAAGCGGTATGAAGGCGCCCAATTCTACCTTCAAAAAGGCTATTTGAAGGACGCTGCATTCGACCTGCATCAAGCCACCGAGCGCTTATACGTCAGTCTGTTGCTCACGCTGACCTATTACACGCCTTACAACCACAATATCGCCTTTCTGCGCTCGCTCGCCGAAGGACTCGACCGACGCCTCTTCGGCATCTGGCCCGAGAGCAATCGCCGCGAGCGCGCGATGTTCCAGAAGCTGAAGGAAGCCTACACGAAGGCCCGCTACAGCAAGCATTACAGGATCAGCGCAGAGGAACTCGCTTGGCTCGGCGAACGCGTCGAGGAATTGGGCCGCGTCGTTCATCAAGTCTGCACAGACAAGATCGCCGAACTCGAAAAAACGGCGCACGCATAAATGGCGCGCGCCGCCCGACTTGCCGGGATTCCCGGATTCTGACATAATCGCACCCACGGGATGGAATGACTGGCGGCCATCCCGAGGAACGTCCTGCCAGCATCATGCAGGTCCGGCCGCGAAGGTCGGGCAGTTGCTGTAGCCCGCGCTAGCGGCACACAGCGGACACCGCTTGCACATCCGCGCATGAATGCGCGGACCGCCAGTGTGCGAGCTGCAAATGAATACCCCGAAATCGAAAGCAAACGACGTTTACGCGCGCGAAGTCGTGATGGCGCGCGTCGGCCATCTCATCCGGCGCAAGCAGCAGGAGGTCGAGCGCATCACGCGCATACTGCGCGCCTGCTTCGACCCCGACGCGGTGCAGGCGCCCGAGCCGGGCGAGATCCGGCGCATCATCCTGATCGGTCCCTATGCGCGGAAGAATTGGTACGAAGACGAGGATACGATCAATTTTTCCGATTACGAGTTCTGGGTCGTCGTCAATCATCCGCTGTTCAAGGAAACGGAATGCTGGACCCGCGCCCGCGATGTCATCGACCGCGAGCTTGGCAACCGCTGCGCGGTCGGCCTTGAATTCTACTCCAAGGTCGACATCCGTGTCGCCAAGGCCGAGCGCGACACCTTCATCCTCGACCGGATCGAGGCGGGCATCACCCTCTATCGCGCGTCGCGCGACGCGCCCTTGCCACGCGAGCGCAAGGGGGCGCGGTCATGACCGCGCCCGCCACCACCTTCGACGCTTTCTGCCGGGCCGAGCAGGCGATGCTGCTGCGCTATTTCCGGAGGCGCGTCGGCCGCGACGCGGCTCCCGACCTTGTGCAGGAAGCGTTCATGCGCGTGCTCCGTTCCGGCGCCTTCGACCGGATCGACTATCCGCGTCCCTATCTGCTTCGCACCGCGCGCAATCTGGTCTTCGAGCGGTCGCGCCGAAAGGCCCGCGAAGGGGCGGTCCTCTATCCGTTCGATGAGACATGCGACGCCGCCCTGCCGCCCGAGCAGATGCGGCGCATGGTCGAGCTGGATATCCGCCGCGCCTTTCGGCCAACACTGCTCGCCATGCGACCGCGGACCCGCCGCATCTTCCTGATGAGCCGGCTCCGGCAACAGACCTATCGCGAAATCGCCGACGAACTCGGTATCAGCGTCAAGTCCGTCGAAAAGCATATGACCCGCGCGCTGGTGCGATGCCGCAAGGCATTCGCTGCGCGATATGCTTGATGCAGCGGCGACATCGGTGCATGTCGCGGATCGATAGAATACTATCGATCTGCATCGCATTGGAGGCGCAAATGGAAGATACCGAAACGCTCGTCACGCTGACGGCGGATATTGTTGCCGCGCATGTGAGCAACAACAGCGTCGCCATATCGGACATAGCGCTCGTCATCCGATCGGTGCACGAAGCGCTGTCGGGACTTGGCGCCACAGCCGAGCCCGAAGTCAAACAGGAACCGGCGGTATCGATCCGGTCATCGGTGAAGCCCGATTACATCGTCTGCCTTGAGGACGGCAAGAAGCTCAAGATGCTCCGTCGTCATTTGATGACGCACTACAACATGACGCCCGATGACTATCGCGCCAAATGGAACCTGCCGAAGGACTATCCGATGACCGCGCCCAACTATACCGAGAAGCGCCGCGCGCTTGCCAAGGAAATCGGGCTCGGCACCAAGGGACGCGGCGGCAGGCCCAAGAAGGCGCCTGTGCGCCGCCCGGCCGCGAAATAATCCTCAGGCCGCTTGGTCGGCCTGGCGTTCGAGCGCATCGGCGATCATCGCCGCGAGCGATTCTTCGGCGCGGATGCGCGCAACCGGGTCTTTGGCGTCGAGATCGCGCCGCACCCATTGCGGCGCGCGTTCGACCACCCGGAGAATGGTGTCGGTCAGTTCGCGCGTCATGACGCGCCTATGGCATTGCGGTCGCCGCACGGCAATGTCTCCGCGGCGAACGCCCGCTTGCCGCGGCGTCGCCAGAGGGCGGCCGTATCGGCAGCACCATCGCTTCGCAGCGTGTCGGCCATCCAAAGGAATGCCCCGTAAAGCATAGCGCGGTCGTCGTCGGCCAGTTCGACCAGCCCGGCCTTCGCGACGAGACCGCCGAGTTCGATAAGCTGGCGCGTGCGCTCGCGGCGCTTCACTTGCCATTCGCGCATTCCGGTTCGCGCCTTCACCGCTTCAAGCCGATGCCGCATGGCCGTCAGGCGCCGTGTCATTCGCTGCACCGCGATGAGATCGCGTCGCTGTTTTCCGCGCAGTTCGCTGAAAGAAGCCCGCGCCCGCCTTGCGCCAGCCCTCCTTCGTATTGGCGTCTTTCGTCGCGGCCGCGCCGATCAATGCGCCGGCGAGCAGATCGGCATCAAGCGCATCGGCGCCGGTTGCGATGACGAGTTCGCCGAGTTGGCGAACGCGACGTTCCTTGAGGGTCTTCGCTTTGGCTTCGAGCGCCTTCAATTCCGAATCGATATCGCGGGGTTTGCGCATGTCGCATCTCCATGATGGTGTGATGCCCCCATCATAGGGACGCGCCTCACGATGCGCAGCAAGGTCGTCGGGACAGCCTGGCACAGCCTAGTCCCTCCGCGGATTTTTCCGTGTGAGGGCGCGCTTATACGTCGTGCCGACGTGGCTTTTGAAGTGTAGATGGATTGCCGCAATGGCAATCTTCCATCTCTCGGTCAAAGTCATCAGCCGCGCCGCCGGACGGAGCGCCGTCGCAGCAGCGGCCTATCGTTCGGCCGAACGGCTGTACGATGAACGGCTCGACCGGGCGCATGACTTCACCAACAAATCGGGCGTCGTGCATTCGGACGTGATGCTGCCCACGAACGCGCCGCAACAATATCGCGATCGCGAGCAGCTCTGGAATCATATCGAGGCCATCGAGAAGCGCAAGGACGCGCAGCTTGCCCGCGAGGTGGAGTTCGCGATCCCGCGCGAAATGAACCAGGCGCAGGGCATTGAACTCGCCCGCGACTTTGTGCAACGCGAGTTTGTCGATCAGGGCATGGTCGCCGACCTCAATGTGCATTGGGACATCGGCGCCGACGGACAGGCCAAACCCCACGCGCATGTGATGCTGACGATGCGCGAGATCGTCGTCGGCGAGGATGGCGAAGCCGGGTTCGGCGCCAAGGTCCGCGATTGGAATCGTACCGAATTCGTCGAGCAATGGCGCGAGCGCTGGGCCGATCATGTCAATGAGCGCCTCGCCGACCTCGACATCGACGCGCGTATCGACCACCGCAGCCTTGCGGCGCAGGGGATCGCGCTTGAACCGCAGGACAAGATCGGACCCGCCGCATCGCGCATGGGCGATCGCGGACTTGAGGCCCAACGACTTGCTGAACACCGCGAGATCGCGCAGCGCAATGGCGAGCGGATCATCACCAATCCCCGCGTGGCGCTCGACGCGATCACGCACGGGCAGGCGACGTTCACGACACGCGACCTTGCCATGTTTGCGCACCGCCACAGCGACGGGCGCGAACAATTTGATGCGGTCATCGGCGCGGTGCGATCATCGCCCGACCTGATTGCGCTCGGTCGGGACGGACGCGGCGAGGATAGGTTCACCTCGCGCAAAATGATTGAGGCCGAGCAGCGACTTGAACTCGCGGCGGAACGGCTCGCGGGGCGGTCGCGTCATGGTCTCCCGGCCGCGTCTTTGCAGAGAGCCGCTGACGCAGCCGGGAGTGTTGGCCTGGTGCTTGGTCGCGAGCAGCAGGCCGCGCTGAAGCATATAACGAGAGGGCAGGATCTTGCAATCGTCATCGGCTATGCCGGAACGGGCAAAAGCGCGATGTTGGGCCAGGCACGCGGGGCATGGGAGAACGCCGGGCTGGAGGTGCGCGGTGCCGCGCTGTCAGGCATCGCGGCCGAGGGTCTTGAGAACGGCTCGGGCATCGCCTCGCGCACGATTGCCAGCCTTGAACATGGTTGGGCGCAGGGCCGCGATCTTCTCACCACTCGCGATGTGCTTGTCATCGACGAGGCCGGCATGGTGGGCACGCGCCAGATGGAGCGCGTGTTGTCGCACGCTGCCGATGCCGGCGCCAAAGTCGTGCTGGTCGGCGATCCGCAGCAGCTGCAATCGATCGAGGCTGGCGCAGCGTTCCACGCGCTCCACGAACGGCATGGCGGTGTTGAAATCACCGAAGTGCGGCGCCAGCATGAAGGCTGGCAACGCGAGGCGACCCGCGAGCTGGCCACGGGCCACACCGGCGATGCGATCCGCGCCTATGACGAGGCGGGTATGGTGCGCGCCGCCGAGACGCGGGGAGCGGCGCGCGCTGACCTCGTAGAGAATTGGGATCGCGACCGGAAGTGCGATCCAAACGCTAGCCGCATCATCCTCACCCACACTAATGACGAGGTGCGCGCGCTCAACGAGGAAGCGCGGGAACGGATGCGCTCGTCGGGCGATCTTGGCGCCGACGTCGCGGTGAAGGTCGAGCGCGGCGACCGGGTGTTTGCACCCGGCGACCGCGTCATCTTCCTGCGCAACGAGCGTAGCTTGGCCGTTAAGAACGGGACGCTCGGGACGATCGAGCAGGTCAGCGAACGCGGCATGACGGTGAACACCGGTGACGGACGGCCGGTGGCGTTCGACCTCAAGGATTATGCCCATATCGATCATGGCTATGCGGCGACCATCCACAAGGCGCAGGGCATGACGGTGGACCGCACCCATGTGCTGGCAACGCCGGGGATGGATAGTCACAGCGCCTATGTCGGGCTGAGCCGCCACCGCGACGGTGTGAGCCTCCACTACGGCCGCGACGACTTCAAGGATCAGGGCAAGCTCGTTCGCACCCTGAGCCGCGAGCGCGCCAAGGACATGGCGGCGGACTATGCCAAGGCGGACCCCGCGCGGGCATTTGCCGAGCGGCGCGGGATAGTAATGCGCGAGCGAATCGTTGAAGCCGCGAAAAAGCTTCCCGAGACCCTGTCTCGGGCGGGCCTCGGGATTGCAAAGCAAGTCCCCGAGAAGGCTCGCAGCATCTTTGCGGGATTTAAGCCGGTCGTGAGGCGCGCCAGCGTTGAACCCCGCGATACCTCGCGAACGACCGACCAGCGCCGTGCGGTCGAACGCTATGCCCGCGCGCAGGCCGACATCAACCGGATGCGCGAGAAGGAGCTGCCGGTACTGCGGCACCAGCACGATGCGCTCGCACGCGCTGGCGATGCGCTCGGCGCAATCGGACCCCACGCGCGGCGCGATCTGGCGTCGGCGTTCGAGCGCCAGCCCGAGCTGGTTGCGCAAGCCGCCCAAGGCAACAGTCAGGCCGCGATCCGCGCCATGCAGCTCGAAGCCGAAGTCCGCACCGATCCGGCGCGCCGCGCCGATCGCTTCGTCGAGGGCTGGCAGAAGCTCCAGCAGCAGCGCGAGCGTTCGCTCACCAAAGGCCAGCAACGCACCGCCAGCCGTCTTTCGGGCGAGATGGGCGCGATGGCGCAAAGCCTTGAGCGCGACGCGCAGGTCGAATCGATTCTCAGCGCCCGCAAGGCGGCGCTCGGCATCGACGCGCGAGCGGTTCGCCCCATCGGACAGGAACTCGCCGACATCGCCGGGCTCGGTCACGTGCGGTCGCGCGGCATCGGTATTGGTATGTAGGAGAAGACACATGCGTGAACAGGAAATGGAGTATCAGGATCCCGCAACCACGGCGTTCGCCCGGCTCGAAGGCGAAGTCGCGCTCATGCGCCGCGCGGTGGAGCAACTCGCGGCAGAGAGGGCCGATATCCACATCCCGGACTACACTGATACGCTTGGCGAACTATCGAAACATCTCGGTGCCGCGGAGCGAACGCTGAGAACCATCGTTGCCAAGCCTGCGATGGAGCTGACCCCGGAAGAAATGGCGCGTCAGATTGACCGGGCGGCCCGGCAGGCGCGTGACGCCACGGCAAGCGAAATGCAGCGGGCGCAGGTGCGGTTCGACAATGCCGCATATGAACTGCGCGGTACGATATCGACGCTGCGGGCAGCGCATGAGCAGCGCCTTCACCTCATTTGGGCAGTGGGCGGCGGCATTGTCGCCGGGTGCCTGCTCTGGTCGATCCTGCCGGGCGCTTTTGCCAGGGCGCTGCCGGATCGGTGGCAGCTGCCCGAGAGAATGGCGGCGCATATCGTCGGTGCGCCGACGATATGGGAAGGCGGCGTGCGGCTTATGCAGGCTGGCAGTCCGGAAGCTTATCGGGCAATTTCCGCCGCGGCGGTGATGCGCCACGACAATAAGGACAAGATTGCCGCCTGCGAAAAGAGTGCAGAGAGGTCCAAAAAGTCGGTGCGCTGCACTATACAGATTAAGGAAAATTCGTATGAAACAGGAATCTGAATAGGTTGTATCGCGTAATAAAGCTGGAGGTCGGGCCGCGCTTTCTATCACATTCAAGGCCGAAATTTACGCCCCACTTGGGCGGCAGGCGTTCTGGACTAGGGTCACGGACGAGGCCAATTGACCTACTGCGCGTTATCCTCCCATAATCAGCGCAGGCAGTCCGAGATTTTCGAGTTCATGACGTGCCGCAGCACTTCAAGATCGTTCAAAACGGCATTGGGATCCCGTTCTCGAGCCGTCCGCAACGCCTGCTTGAGCCAAGGACTCATCGCGGGGTGAGCAAGAATCCATGCTATCTGTTCGTCTGATTTCAGCGGATATTTCTTGGAAGGCTCTGGAATCATGATTTTTTTGCTCCGTTACTAAGCGCGTTAAGGATTGCATTGGCCGCAGCTGCCAGGGTCAGCGCTGACAGCTGCCATTGGTCGCTCGACACGGTGGTCGCATAGGACGCAGGACATCACTTCCGCTCGGATGGCGTCTGTCGGGCCGTGGCACCAAGAACACGGTAGCCCGGTTAGCCGCCTCGTGACCGCGAACCCAGGTGCAGCGCATACCGGGCACGAACTGCGATAACGCCGCACCAAGTCCAGGGTCGCGCGTTTGATCCCGCGCATTCGCGTCGGATTGCGGTGGGCCCGCATGTCGGTTTCGATAAAGGCGGTGCCGCATATACTGACTACGCGTTCGACAGCGTCGGTTAGATCGTTCGCATCCGCGATATCTTTGAGCAGAACTCGTTCAGGTGCCGGCTGTCCGTCCCGGCAACCAATAACAAGAAGACCGTGTTTCGGGAATTGGAGCCGCGACGCAAATTCCAGCGCCGATTCCACGTTCGAGACCACCGCATGGCTAAAGTTGGTTTCCAAGCAAGCATGGTATCCGATAACTTCTATACCTCGGGTCCGATCAGCGAGCATGACGATCTCACGCGCCAGCGGCACAAAGGGTATATAGGGGTGCGGACCGAAACTGCCCTCGCTCGCAATGGCGACGGTCGCCTCGGGTGTGGCGGCGAATGCCGCCGAGATTTTGGCGCGCGCCGCGTCGATCTGCGTGCCAGTCCGCTCCACGTCACGGCTAAATGTGCCGAACCAGTCGGTATCGATATCGCGGCTCACCGCTACGTGCAGGCCGAGCGCGCGCTTTAGCAGCGGATGGATAACCCGCTCCTTGCCGTGCATCGTTGCCAGCACCGCCAGTTCGTCATCGTAGGGTCGGACAGCGGGGCGCATTGCTAGAAATACCCCTCACGCTTCTTTTGTTCGAGCGACCCTCCCTCGTCGCCGTCGCTGATTCGCCCCTGCCGCTCAGACGCCGACGCGGCCAACGTCTCCTGCACGACGGAGCGAAGATCCGTCGCCTCGGATTCAACCGCCGCGGTCACCGGCCAGCAACCAAGCGTTCGAAAACGCACGGTTTTGATTTCGGCAGTTTCGCCCGCGCGAAGTGGCATTCGGGCGGCGTCGTCTATAGCAATCAGCCCTCCGTCGCGCAGGACGACGCGCCTTTCTGCTGCGAAGTAGAGCGGCGCCAGCGAAATATCATTCGCCAGCGCATAAATCCAAATATCGGCTTCGGTCCAATTCGATAGCGGGAACACGCGTGCCGACTGATTGCTTACCAGCCGAGTATTGTAGAGATTCCAAAGCTCAGGACGTTGCTGGCGAGGCTCCCAAATATGCCCCTTGGCGCGGACCGAAAAAAAGCGCTCCTTCGCCCGCGACTTTTCTTCATCGCGGCGCGCTCCGCCGAAGACGATGTCAAAGCCGCCCAGGTCGAGAGCAGCTTTGAGCGGCTCAGTGCGCATTTCCAGCGTATAGCGGTCACCATGATCAAACGGGTTCAGGCCAGCGGCGCGCCCTTCCTCGTTAACGTGGACGATCAGTTTGAATCCGTGTTCGCGGGCAAAGGCGTCACGGAAGCGGAGCAGCGATCGGAATTCCCAAGTCGAATCAATATGCAACAACGGAAACGGCGGGCGGCCTGGAAAGAAGGCGCGCAGCGCCAGATGCGCCAGCACGGTCGAATCCTTGCCCGCCGAGAATAGCATCACCGGCTTGCGGGCTTCGGCAACCGCCTCGCGCAGGATGTAGATCGCCTCGGATTCTAGCCGTGACAGATGCGAGAGTGTTGCCGTCATTCGACCGCCGCCCAGGCCAGTCCCCCAGCATAGCGTCGGATCGTGCGGCCGTCCTCATCGATCCGGAACAGATGCACCCAGCCATTGTCTACGAGCTCGAGCACGCTCGCATGAGCGGCTATCGTCTGGCTGAGCACCTCCTCGGGCGCTTCGATGAAGACGTTTAGCCGTAGCGGCTCGTGGACGAAGCGCTCGCCGTCATGCACCGACTGCCAGGGCAGCCCGACCTTGAGGTCGCCGGAATTACCCTCCAGCACCCCCAATTGCCCGACCACATTGTGAAGCACCTTATTGCCGCTGCCGAAGGCGCGGTTGTTCACGGTGGAGCCGTAATATTGCAGGTTGATCCAGCTTGCGACGACCATCGGCGCGGTCATGATCAATTCGAGGACGCCGAACCCATCATCCTTGCGCCAGTCATAGTCGTGGAGGAAAGCGCGGCCCCCGAGATCGAGCCCGCGCGTCCGCGCGCGCGGCGCGGCGATGAAGGCGGCGTTGCCAGCGAGCCCCCATTCAGGACGGACCTGCGCCCAGTCACGGCTGCGCGCCTTCACCGCGCGATCAACGTCCGTCGTCTTGTCGATCCCGAGTCCCAGCGCGCGTTCGGCGCGCGCCATCGAAGAAGCGGTGGCCAGTGCCGTGCTCAGCGCCGACAAATCGGCCGCGTGGGTTGCAGGGAGGTCATCAGCGTCGAAGATGCGAACCTCGTCGGTCGTGGTGTCGTGCAGGCAGCCCAGGAACCAGGTGTCCTCGGGGATATCGATCCCCTTGCGGGCGAGGCCGGTGCGCACGCCAGGGTCGTTGAGGATAGCCGCCGCGACGCGGGCGTTCGCCTCGCCGGTGTGGCCGCCGCACGCGCCGCAATCGAGGCCCGAGGCATGGGGATTGTTGACCGTCGTGCTGCCGTGCCCAGCGAGCAGCACCAGCCGTGCGAAGTCTTGCGTCATCGACATCGCGCGCAAGACAGCCTCGGCCATCGCGACGCGCTGCGCGTCGTCGAAGCCGGTCAGCCGGCCACCCACCGGACGCAATTCCAGACTTGGACCGATCCTACCGATGACGTTCTCGTCGAGACCATCGGTGTTGGGATCGCTGACCGTCCGCGTGAGGCGCGCGCTGTCGCCGACGAGTTTGCCGGCGAACAGCAACCCCGCCGTCTCGACATAGGTGAACGACGACACCGCCGAGAGCTTGAACGCCTTCCACGCCTTGGCCACCCGGCGACGCATCAGACGGCGCCTGAGGATATTGGTCTCCTCGGGCTCAGAAGCGCCGGTGACCGCCTCGCAGACGACGAAGGCAGGTTTGAGCAGCACCGGGCACTGCGCGCCGCCGGTGTCGCGGCCGATCGGTACATATTCGATCGGGAAGCCGAAGAAGCCAGCGAAGCCGATAGTCTCGGCATCGGGACAGACGGTTTCGAACGCCCGCCGGTAGACTTCGGAGCGCACGTCGATGCAGAACGCCGCCTGGAAAGGCTTGCGCGCGCCCTTTGCAGGCGCGGGAGATGCGAGGTGCTGCCCCAGCCGCGCGAGCAATTGGCGCTGGTAGGCGGCCTCATAGGCCTCGTGGAGCATCAGATCGACGGCCAGCTCGGGATCGTTGCCAAGGCGCTCGTCTTCCGGCAGCGCCGCGGCCTCAGCCATCGCATTCGACCACGCCGTCCTGAAGTCAGGGTCCGCGCGTTCGAGGAACAGCGCATAGCCCCACACCACCCGGATCGCGAGCAGCTGCACCAGGGTGTCGTCGTCACGCCCGTAAAGCGCGTTGTCCCAGACACGGTAGCGCGCATAGGCGGCCCAGCCGCCGATATCGACCAGCGCGCGGTGCAGATAATCCTCGACCGCGCGATCGGGGATACCGAGCGCGCCGACGACCGCGGCGATCGCCTCGAGCGGATCGTCGGCCAGGGCAGCGACGGCTTCGCGGAAGCCCTTGATCCCCATCGTCTCGGGGTTGCGGTCAAATCGCATCGCCGCGCGCCAGGCGGCGTAAGGAGGCAACGCCCGCGACGGCAGCTTCCAGGCTGCCTGGCCTTCGTCGAAATAGGCCGCGCACCATTTCGAGATCTCGTCGATCATGAACGCCGTGCGCGAGGCCTGACGGTCGCCAGCCGCCAACGCATCGAGAACTTCGGCGACGGTCGCGACGACCGCCTTCGGCCTCTTCGTCACCGGATCTCGCGCAGCTGACCGGCACAGCGCAGCGGCATCGCTCGCCAGCGTCGCATGACCGGACGTGCCGGCGATCGCCACCTCCAGATCGCGATCTTCGATCCGTCCGGCCGCCAGCGCTTCACGGTAGAATGTGCGCGGCATCAGCATGTCGACGCCGGCGACACGGCGCAGCGTCGCGCATGTCGCCGCGAAGCTCTGGTCGCTGAAACCGAGGAATGGATTGACCGCTACGAAGTGCTTGAGCGGCCAAAGCGGCGCGATCTTGTTGCACGCTCGGTCGATGGCGGCGTCAATCGCCGACCGTTGCAGGGAGCTGGATGGCTCGACATCCTGTGACGGGCTCAGCGGATCGATCGCGACGGCTACGGCATGGCTCATGAAGGAACTCCGCTGACAGGGGTCGAGGGAACGATCGCATTGGGCGGCGGCGGGCTGGGCCAGAACCGCAGCACCAGCCGGTTGGCGACCGTGTTGACGTAGAGCCCGTTGGCGAGGTGGACGTAGATGGCCTGCCAGCGCGGCGCGTCCGCCTTGCCAGGCAAGACGCTCTGAAAGACTGTCACCGCCGCAAAGGCGAGCACGACCAGGGCGACGATGACGAGATCGAGCGGGCCGCGCAGTGCCTGCACCGGGGGCAGCGACCCGGCGAGCAAATGCTCCACCGCCCATTGCAGCCCGAAATAGGCGAGCGACACCGCGACTGCGAGCGCCACAGTGCGGGCGACCACATAGAGGCTCGGCCGCTCATCGAAGGCCTGGGTGATGAGGTGCGAGAGACCGAGCATCACGACCGCGCCGAGCGCGAACACCCCCGGTTGCGCGGTAATGGTAGCGCCGAACAGCGTCCCCACGACCAGCGCCGCCGCCAGCACCAGACCAACGATCATCGCCATGCGCGCTGGGTGCGGCTGGCCGCCGGGGCTCGGCGACCAAGACGCCCGCGCGAGGTCGATGACGCTGCCCGACGCGAGGAAGGCGTGCGCCTTGTAGAGTGAGTGGGCAACGATGTGCAGCAGCGCGGCGGCGAAAGCCCCGAGGCCACATTGCAGCATCATGAAGCCCATCTGGGCGATCGTAGAATAGGCAAGCGAAACCTTGACGCTGGTCTGGGTCAACATGACGACCGAGCCGAACAGCGCGGTCACGCCGCCGACGATGACGAGCACTTCCATCGATGGCGCCGAGAGCGAGATGACGTCGGCTAAGCGCAGCACTAGAAAGCCGCCGGCGTTGATGACGCCAGCATGGAGCAGCGCTGACACCGGCGTCGGTGTCTCCATCACCTCCGTGAGCCAGCCATGCAACGGGAACTGGGCGGACTTGAGCAGCGCTGCCACGACCAGGAGTAGCGCGACCGCGTGGATCACGGCTGGAATATCACCGCCGAGGCGCATCGCTTCGGCGCCGGCGAAGAGGACCGCATAGTCGAGGCTGCCGAAGGCTTGATGGAGCAGCACCATCGCCGCGATCAGACAGAGATCGCCGAGGCGGCTGACGAGGAATTTCTTCCGCGCCGCGAGCACCGCCGACTGTCGCTCGGGATAAAACAGCAGCAGCTTGTTGAGCCCGAGGCTGGTCGCGATCCAGGCCAGCGCGAATTGGAACAGATTGCCCGATACAATCAGCAGCAGCACCGCCGCGAGCGTCAGGCACAGCCACTTGGTAAAACGGGCCTGCCCACGGTCACCGTCGAGATAGTTGCGGCTATAAAGGACGACGATCAAGCCGACGAAGGCGACCAGCGCGAACATGATCGCGGCCAGGGTATCGACATAGAATCCAACGCCGACACCTGCGACGCCGATCGTGCCAGTCGCCAAGGTGCCCTTGACCGCGATGCCAATGCCCGTGGCCACAGCGAGCGCCAGCGCGAAGCCTGCGATCAACGCGGCACCCCCTCCGACGCGGCCCTGACCCGGCTGGACGCGGCCGGCCGCCAATCCGGCGATTGCGAGCGCGAGCGGTCCGAGAGCGAGGCACCAGGTTATGTTCGGCATCATGGTCGTCTCCAGCGCGAAGCGACCTATTCATTAACGGTGGGAACGGGTTCTAGATAATACAAAGATTGCGCAACATCGTTCGTTTTTGTAAACGCAATTAATGCCAACTCTCAACTATCACCATCTGCGCTATTTCTGGGCCATCGCCCATGAGGGGAGCCTCACGCGCGCCGCCGAACGGCTTAATCTGTCGCAATCGGCGCTCTCGGTGCAGCTCGGCAAGCTCGAACTGCAGCTCGGCCATCCGCTGTTCGACCGAGCCGGCAAGCGGCTTGTCCTTACCGAGGCCGGACGCATCGCCCTCGATTATGCAGATACCGTCTTCCAGGCCGGAGACGAGCTTGTAAGCACGATGAAGGGGCGCCCAGTGGATCGGCGGCAGGCATTTCGGGTTGGCGCGTTGACCACGCTCTCCCGCAACTTCCAGCTGGAGTTCCTGAGCCCACTGATTGGCAGAGCTGACGTTGAACTCATCATCCGTTCAGGCAACATGCGCGATCTCCTCGCCCAGTTGGAGGCGCATACGGTCGATGTCGTGCTCGCGAACAGCGCCCCACAGCTTGATGCCCGGTCTGATCTTCGCAGCCATTTACTGGCTCAGCAACCGGTTGCGATTGTTAGGCGGCCGAGTGCCCAATCCTTTACATTTCGCTTTCCTGAAGACCTACAATCCCAACCGATCTTACTCCCAAGCTTGGATAGCGAGATCCGGGTTGGGTTCGATCGAATCGTCGAACTCGCTGGCGTGCGCCCGCTCATCATTGCCGAGGTGGACGATATGGCTATGTTACGGCTTCTCGCCCGCGACGGCGAAGGGCTAGCATTGGTGCCACCGATAGTGGTGCGGGACGAGCTGGCGGCAGGTCTTCTCGTAGAGGTCTGTCCCATTCCGAACCTAAGCGAAACTTTCTACGCGATAACGCAGAAACGCCGCTTCCCGAATCCCCTACTCGCGGACCTGCTCGCGTGCGCAGCTAAAGACAAGTGATCACGCCGGTCTTGTCGAACTCGACGTGAGTCGCCAGCGATATCTGGAAATAGATCGCCGATCAGGGCTTGCGCAAAATGCTGGACTACCATCTCTCTTTCGCCGAATTGACGAAGGTACTCGTCCGTCGGCGAGGGATCCGCTTGCACGGAACCCGATCGATGATCAGTTTCAACGCTGCCTTAGCATATGAAGAAGTGTTCGATGTCGACACTACGCCAACTTGAATATCTCGTCGCGATCGCGGATCTGCGCAACTTCGGCCGCGCGGCGCAGGCTTGCAATGTTTCGCAACCCACCCTCAGTCAGCAGTTGCGTTCGCTTGAGGATAGTCTTGGCGTAATCCTAATCGAGCGGAACACAACGGGTGCCGATCTGACTCCGATTGGCCGCGATATCACCGCGCGAGCACGACGGCTCTTGGTCGAAGCGCAGGACATTCGTGATGTTGCTCGGCGCGCAGGCGACCGCTTAGCTGGAACCCTAAGACTTGGTGTTACACCAACTTTGGGGCCTTATTTGATGCCGCCGATCGTGGCGGCACTTCACCGTGAGCAACCAGATCTGCGACTGCATATCAAAGAAGGGATTCCCGACGACCAAGCGCTTGCGCTGTCACGCGGGGCTCTCGACATGCTGCTGGGGCCGTTGCCGATCGCGGGCAGCGATCTTAATGTTCAGCCTCTATTTCGCGAGCGATTGTTCGTTGTTGCTGCCTCCGACCATCCGCTTACGAAACTCCAAAACCTGCGCTGCGAACATCTTCAAGGGGCGCACGTACTTAGCCTCGACAGACGTCATCATCTTCATCGTGAGGTCGCCACGATCTGCACCGCGTTCGGTATGGAGCTGCTGCGCGATTATGAAGGCACCAGCTTAGACAGTATCCATCAAATGTCTGCCTCAGGGATAGGCTTAGCGATCCTCCCGGAACTATACATCCGCTCTGATGTCGCGGGCCGGACTGGGGTCGCCGTCCTCCAACCAGAGGGGTGGCACTTCACGCGCAGCATTGCAGCAGCGTGGCGCTCGGGCGCAGCTTATGGCGACGCTTATCGAATGATCGCCGAACGTATCGGAACCGAAGCAAGCGCATTGACCGGTGCGAACGGGGGACTGTTTCGCGAGTAATAGATTTTTTCTATTGCTTTGCCCGCATAATCGAATTAGCCATCTATCAGCAAATAATCTATCGATTGTTGTGCGGCCCGGGCCCCTCTGGCGACTGCCGTTTAGGCAGCTGCGATGTCGGACCGCATCGGATTGGTGATCGGCTCCTGACGCCCGTCAAGTAGCACCGCACTTTTCCGGTCGACCAAACATCGAGTGGAGAGAGACTATGAATTCAATTACATATCGAATGGCGCTCGCGCATAGCAAGCTTGACGCGGAGATAAGCCGCGAACAGAAGCGCCGCATACCGGATAGTTGGCGCTTGCTGCGGCTCAAAAAGCTGCGGCTCGCGATCAAGGATCGCATGCACAGGCTGATCGGGTCGCGCCTACAAGGGACGGCTTAAGCCATGCGCAGCGCCGATGCGGTAGCCGCCATGCCGTGCCCGAATTGCAGGACGGGACTGACCTTGTCCGACCGTTCGGGCGTAGAAATCGATTATTGCCCGACTTGTCGCGGCGTTTGGCTCGATCGCGGTGAGCTCGACAAAATCATCGAACGCAGCGCCCGTGACGCGACGTCAGCATCCCGCCAAGACGATCAGCCGCGTCAAGACTATCGGTCGGATGGCTATCGCGGCGACGATGATCGCCACTACCGGCCGGGCAAGCGCAAAAAGTCCTTTTTGTCGGACCTGTTCGATTGATCCTTCCCGCCGCCGACTGCCGTCGGCGGCGGGTTTCTTGCGCAATAATTCCGGGTCCCTCTGGCGACCTCGACCTGGGTTGCGATGTCGGACAATCACCAACCGCCTGACGCTAGGCTGACCCGGATCGGATCGAACCCATGGAATTTCTTGAATATATCTGGCTCGGTAAGCCGCTTTGGATGTGGCTCGCCTTCCTTGCCATCGTCGTTACCCTGTTGGCGCTCGACCTCGGGGTCTTGCACAAGCAGCAGCGCGAGATCGGGGTGAGCGAGAGCCTGGTGCTGTCAGCGGTCTATATTGGCCTTGGTCTGCTCTTCGGCGCATGGGTCTGGTGGTATATGGGCGAAACCGCCGGGCTTCAGTATGTCACCGGCTTTGTCATCGAGAAAAGTCTTGCGATGGACAATGTCTTCGTGATCGCGATGATCTTCACCTATTTCGCAATTCCGAGGCAATATCAGCACCGCGTGCTATTCTGGGGGATCCTCGGCGTGATCGTTCTGCGCGCGATCATGATTGGCGTTGGCTCAACGTTGGTCGAACAGTTCAGCTGGGTTCTCTATGTGTTTGCGGCATTCCTGATCCTGACCGGCGTCAAGATGTGGATGACCGCGGGCAAGGACTATGATGTTGGCTCAAGCGGGGCACTTCGCTTCATTCAGAAGCATCTCCCCGTGACCGAAAAGCTGCACGGCGAGCGCTTTTTTGTACGCCAGCCCGACGGGGTGACTGGCAAGCCGAAGCTTTGGGTGACGCCTCTGTTTCTTGCCCTCGCGATGGTGGAAATCGTCGACGTCGTATTCGCGGTCGACAGCGTACCCGCGATCTTCGCGATCACCACCGATCCGTTCATTGTTTACACCTCGAATATCTTTGCGATCCTCGGGCTGCGAGCCCTTTATTTCGCGCTCGCGGCAATGGTGCACCGGTTCCACTATCTCAAATATGCGCTGGCAATGCTGCTCGTGTTCATTGGATCAAAGATATTCGTGGCCGATGCACTTGGCCTTGCTAAAATCCCGCCGGTTGCGTCGCTGTCTATCACATTTGTTATCTTGGCGGCTGGAGTCGGTTGGTCACTATGGAGGACTCGCGCGGCGCCGCCTCCCTTTGGGTAGACGCCAGAATAAACGTCGATTGCGCAAATCCAGAGCACGGTCGGCAGGCTAACGCAGCCGACCAAGTACGTAGGCGTAGACCGAATGGGCCTATTGCATGACCAAAGAGGAGTTCGAAGAATGACTTATGCTCGATTCAAGCTCAGTATTTACGCCGGTTGGGCAGCTACCACCGCAGCTCTCGCAGCTGCGATGGCGCAAGCATAATGACGTGAAGGAGACGCGTGTAATGTACCTGACGCTCCCATTTTTTGGAGAGGAGCTCGGGGCGCCCGCCCATAACTGGCTCAACATCATAACTGTCTAAAAATCGTGTTTATGTTGAGTTTATATAAGCACCGCCAGCAAGTTATAACATCGGTGGCTCCGCGAAGGCCGGGATGACGTCTTTATGGCAAGGGCTGCCGGAATTGAAACATCTTCGTCAGAAACGCCCGGTCAGTTGCACCGCGATCGTGCGCGGCCGGTCAACGATGCCGTTATAGGCGTTGCCGGCATTGCGTGTGATCGTCGTCGCCAGCGGCATGGAACTCGCCGTCTGCAGGATGCGCTGGTTGGTAAGGTTGCGGCCGATCAGCGCGACCTCCCAGCGATCGTCAATCTCAGCCAGAGCGAGCCGCGCGCCGAGCTTCACATAGCCATCCTGATGCGTGCGCGGATCGAGGTTCGCCGACGCGATATAGGAGGAGGAGAAGTCGGCGTTGACGTTGAACGCGACCTTCATGTTGGTCGTGACAGGCCTCGTGTAATCGAGGTTGAGGTTACCCGACCATTTGGGGCTGAGCGCGTTGCGCTTGCCCGAATAGTCGCAAAAGCCGTTCGCGCCGGGCACTTGCAGATAATAGCATTGGCCGTCGGTGAAATTGGTGAACTTGAAGTCGAGATAAGCGACCGCGCCGCTGACCGTCAGCCCGTCGGCAAGCGCGGCGCGGAAATCGGCCTCGACCCCCTGCGTGCGCGCTTCGGCGGCGTTGCGCACGTTGAAGTTGAGCGTGCCGTCGAAGATGTTGACCTGAAGATCCTTATAATCGGTGCGATAGACCGACAGGTTGAACGCAACATTGCGGCCCTTGTATTTGAGGCCCGCCTCGAAATTGTCGGCGCTTTCATCCTCGAATTCGAACGCCCCCGGCTTCGCGACCGTGGTCGAGGTCGGCAGCGAGTTCGAGCGGATGTCGAAACCGCCCGCCTTGCTGCCCTTGGCATAGGACGCATAGAGCATCAGATCATCGGTCGCGTCATACTGGACATTGACCATCGGGTTGAAGCTGTCTTCGCTGATCTTGCCAGAAATGCTGTGCGATTCGATGTTGAGCGCGCGGAACACCGCCGCGACGACCGCGGCCGGAGCGGTGCTGAGCGGACCCTGCACGACGGCAAGCGTGCGGCTGCCGCTCTTCTTCTCATGATTGAAGCGCGCGCCGGCAGTGATGCGCAGCTGGTCGGTCAGCGCCAACTCGCCCTGCGCAAAGCCCGATATCAGGTCCGATTTCTGCGCATAATCGCGGTCGTTGCGCGTGTCGCCCAGCGCATTGAACGGCGCACCGAGCGCGAGGAAGGTCGGGTTGAACAGGGTAAAATCCTGCACGTCGAGCTTCGCATGCTGGTAATAGACACCTGCGATATAATTGAACGTCTCGCCGCCCGGCGAGGTCAGGCGCAGTTCCTGGCTGAACTGGCGATAATCCTCGCGCAGGTTCGTGCCGTCGAGGAAGCTGATTCCCGAAAAATCGACGTCGACGATCTCGCGTGTCTTATAGTCGAGCAGCGACGACACCGAGGTCAGCGTATGCTCACCCACTTCAAGGTCGGCGTTCAATGTCGCGCCGAACACCTTGTTCCGGCTTTCATAGCCATTGTCCTCGCGGACATAATCGGGGTCGGTGCTGACGAAGAAAGGCCCCTGGAAGACCGTGTTGTAATTGCCCACCGCGCCGAACACGTCGCGCGGCTGCCCTTTCATTTCGAAATCGGCATATTCGAGCTTGAGTTCGGCCGCGAACGGCCCGCCGCGATCGAGCTCCAGCTTGCCGCGGAAATAATATTCATCGACGTTCGGCTCGTCGCGGTCGAGCTCCTGATTGTAGAAATAGCCGTCCATCGAGCGATGATATCCGACGACGCGCGCCTCGACCCCGTCGCTCAGGGGGCCGGACAGCACGCCGGTAAGCTGGAATTCCTTGTGGTTGAACTCGTAGAGGCCGCTGACCGAGCCTTCGAATTCGTCGGTCGGGCTGCGTGTCGTGATGTTGACCGCGCCCGCGATCGCATTTTTGCCGAACAGCGTCGGCTGCGGTCCGCGCAACACCTCGACGCGCTCCATGTCGACGAGCGGCAGTCGCGACAGCTGATCGCGCCCGTAATAGACGCCGTCGACGAACATCGCGACCGACTGTTCAAAGCCCTTGTTGTCGCCCGAGGCGATGCCGCGGATCGCGATGCGATTGGCGATGGCGGTCTGGGTGATCTTGAGGTTCGGAACCGATGAGGAGATTTGTTCGAGGTTGGTCTGGCCATAATTTTCGACCTGCTTGCCGCTGATCGCCGAGATCGAGATCGGCACGTCCGACAGGCCCTCGGCGCGTTTTTGCGCGGTCACGATGATTTCCTCCAGCCCGCCCTGATCGTCGGCGGCGGGCGGCGCGTCCTGCGCAAAGGCGGCGGCGGGGCTGGCAAGCGCCGATGCGGCGAGCAGCGCGACGAAATGCGTCTTCATGATGTCTCTCCCTCCCACCATCGTCGGGTATGCCCCGCGATGTTTTTCTGGCCTTGCGACTCTTATCGTCTTTAAGTATCGTTATGCAAGTCAGATAATTCGGGAGAGAATGATCGTGCCGAAAAACGGCCTTCCACCGACGTTGACGCGCAATTTGCGCCTGCCCGCGATTGCCGCGCCGATGTTCCTCGTGTCGGGTCCAGAGATGGTGATCGCCGCGTCACGCGCGGGCATAATCGGCAGCTTCCCTGCGCCCAATGCACGCACGTCCGAAGACCTCGATGATTGGGTGAGCCGGATCGACGCGGCGCTGTCGACCGATCCCGATGCGGCCACCTGGGCGGTCAACCTCGTCGTCCATCCGTCGAACAGCCGACTTCCCGAAGACCTCGCGTGCGTCGTACGGCACAAGGTTCCGCTCGTCATCACCGCGCTGGGCAGCCCGGCGGGGGTGGTTGAGGATATTCACGGCTATGGCGGGCTGGTGTTCGCCGATGTCAATTCGGTCGGTTTCGCGCGCAAGGCTGCTGCAGCCGGAGTCGACGGGTTGGTGCTCGTCGCCGCCGGCGCGGGCGGCCACACCGGCGCGACCGCGGGCTTCGCCTTTGTCGAAGAGGTGCGGCAGTTCTGGGACGGGCCGCTGGTGCTCGGCGGCGCGATTTCGACGGGTCATGCGGTGCGCGCGGCCGAGATTTTGGGCGCCGACCTCGCCTATCTCGGCACCTCGCTGATCGCCTGCGCCGAGAGCATGGCGGTGCCGGGGTACAAGGACATGATCGTCGCAGCCGGTGCCGAGGACATCGTGCCGTCGAAGGGCATCACCGGCGTCACGGCCAACTGGCTGAAACCCAGCCTGATTGCCGCCGGATATGACCCCGCCAACATGCCCGAGGACAAGCGCCCGAACTTCTCTGACGCACAGGATGATGCGAAGGCGTGGAAGAATGTCTGGTCGGCCGGGCAAGGCGTTGGCGCGGTGCGCAGTGTCGAGCCCGTCGCCGCCATCGTCGACCGCCTTGTTTCCGAATATGATGTCGCTGCCGCAAGGCCGCGCTTTACCCCCGCCGAAGGAGCCCTCGCATGACCGCCCAGCTTGTCGAGACGATCGAGACGACGATCCAGCCAAACGACCACCCCTATATGCAGGGTGCGTGGCGGCCGACGTACAACGAGTGGAACGCGATCTTCGCCACCGGCGATGCCGAGGTGATCGGCAATATCCCGACCGACATCGACGGCGTCTATGTCCGCACCGGCGAGAACCAGATCCATGAGCCGATCGGCCGCTATCACCCCTTCGATGGCGACGGTTTCATCCATTCGATTTCGTTCAAGGACGGCCGCGCGAGTTATCGCAGCCGTTTCGTCCGCACCAAGGGCTTTGCGGCCGAGAAGGAAGCGGGGCGTTCGCTGTGGGCGGGGCTGATGGAGCCGCCGCACAAATCGACGCGCCATGGCTGGGGCGCACAGGAGTGGCTGAAGGACAGCAGCTCGACCGACGTTGCGATCCATGCGGGCAAGATCATTTCGACCTTTTACCAGTGCGGCGAAGCCTATCGGCTCGACCCCTTCACGCTCGAACAGTTCGGCACCGAAAGCTGGGTGCCGCTCGACGGAATTTCGGCGCATTGCAAGGTCGACCTCGCGACCGGCGAGCTGATGTTCTTCAATTATTCGAAGCACGCGCCTTACATGCACTACGGCGTCGTCGGGCCGGACAATAAGCTGAAGCATTATATCCCGGTGCCGCTGCCCGGACCGCGCCTGCCGCACGACATGGCATTCACCGAAAACTACACGATCCTCAACGATATGCCGCTCTATTGGAACGAAGAGCTGCTCGAAAAGCGGCTTCACGTCGTGCAATTCCATCCCGACCAGAAAACGCGCTTCGCGATCATTCCGCGCCACGGCCAGCCCGAGGACATTCGCTGGTTCGAGGCCGAGCCGACCTACACGCTGCATTGGCTTAATGCGTGGGAGGAAGGCGACGAGATCATTCTCGACGGCTATTATCAGGAAGAGCCGATGCCGAAATCCTATCCGAATGCGCCCGAGGGTTTGGAGCGGATGATGGCCTATCTCGATCAGGGGCTGCTCAAGCCACGGCTCCATCGCTGGCGCTTCAATCTCGTGACGGGCGAGACCAGGGAAGAACGGCTCGACGAGCGCGATCTGGAGTTCGGGATGTTCAACCATCGCTATGCGGGCAAACCCTACCGCTACGCCTATAGCGCGATCCCCGAGCCCGGCTGGTTCCTGTTCCGCGGGCTGGTGAAGCACGACCTCGCGAACCGCACGAGC
>CAYRQX010000020.1:0-39190 GCA_964426485.1 uncultured Sphingopyxis sp.
GTCCTCATCTAGCTCATCATCTTCGTCATTCTCGTCATTCTCGTCGCCCTCGTCGCTCTCATCCCCCTCGTCATCCTCATCCAGCTCATCATCTTCGTCGCCCTCGTCATTCTCGTCATTCTCGTCATTCTCGTTCCCCTCGTCTCCGTCGTTATCCTCGTCGCCTTCATCATTCTCGTCGCCCTCATCTGCCTCGTTGGCTTCGTCGTCCTCGTCGCCCTCGTCGTCCTCAACCCCCTCGTCCGCCTCATCGTCTTCGTCATTCTCATCGCCCTCTACGCCTTCATCAGCTTCGTCGCCTTCGTCGTCCTCATTGTCCTCATCGGCCTCATCATCCTCGTCGTCCTCATCATCCTCATCGTCCTCATCGGCCTCGTCGTCCTCATCATTCTCGTCATTCTCGTCGGACTCGTCGCCCTCATCATCCTCGTTGTTCTCGTCATTCTCGTCATCCTCGTCGCCTTCGTCGTCCTCGTCGTCCTCGTCATTCTCGTCGAGCTCATCGTCCTCATCGCCCTGATCATCGGCTTCGTCGCCCTCATTGTCCTCATTGCCTTCGTCATTCTCATCGCCCTCGTCATTCTCGTCATTCTCGTCGCCCTCGTCATCTTCGTCGTCCTCGTCGGCTTCGTCATCCTCGTCGCCTTCGTCATTGCCACCGGCTTCATCGCCCTCATTGCCCTCGTCGCCCTCATCCGACTCATCATCTTCGTCGGCTTCGTTGTCCTCGTCGCCCTCATCGTCCTCATTGTCTTCGTCGTCCTCGTTCCGGCCGCCGGCGCCGCCTTCGTCGTCTTCGTCGCCTTCGTTGTGCTCGTCATCCTCGTCGTGCTCGTCGGACTCGTCGGACTCGTCGTCTTCGTCGTCTTCATCGCCCTCATCGGCCTCGTCGCCCTCGTTATTCTCGTCGCCCTCGTCGTTCTCGTCGCTCTCATTATCCTCGTTGCTCTCGTCGCCCTCGTCGTTCTCGTCGTGTTCATTCCCCTCGTCGTCTTCGTTGTCCTCGTTGCTCTCGTTATTTTCATCGCCCTCGTTGTTCTCGTCGTCCTCATCATTCTCGTCGCCGTCGTCCAGGGTGCTCTCGTCACCCTCGTCAGCCTCGTTGCCCTCGTCGTTCTCATCGTCCTCGTCGTCTTCGTCGGCCTCGTCGCCTTCGTCACCTTCGTCATTCTCGTCGTCTTCGTCGGCTTCGTTGGCTTCGTCGTCTTCGTTGCCCTCGTCATTCTCATCATCTTCGTCGGCCTCGTCGTCTTCGTCGCCTTCATCATTCTCATCGGCCTCGTCGCCTTCGTCGTCCTCGTCGTCCTCGTCGTCCTCGTCGTCTTCGTTACCTTCATTGCTCTCGTTATTCTCGTCGTCCTCGTCCTGACCCTCGCTATCGGGATCGTCGATGAAGCTGACCGGCGCAAACAGGTCGGCCGGGACCAAGGATTTGAGGACTTCGTCGAAAGGATCGCAGCAGACCTCGGCAAGGACATGGTTGATGCAGGTCATGGTTAATTCCGATCTAGAAATTACGACGCCTTCAGGGCACAGGGGCCCACAGGCCGACAAACTTAACTGGTTATATCAATTCAGATAAGCGGCAAGTCCGGCGATTGCGCCGTCCAGAATTGGGTCATCGAAGCGATGGCACCTTAACGATCAGCGATATTTCGGCGGCTTCGGGCGATCCCCTGGTTCGCAGACACCGGTGGATGCCAACCGGCAAGTCACGCTTCGGCCGTTAAGACATTCGCCCGGCGCGCGCCGGTGCGATGGAAATTGCTAACGGATTCCGAACGCCTTCCATATCAATTTTGAGGACGCTGCCCGGCGGCCGACAAGATTTCGGATTGCCCGTTTGACGTGGCTGCGCCCGACGGGCTGTCGGGATCTCCGCCCGTGGTGCGCGGATATTGGGGAGGAAGCAGACCCACTATGTCGCGGCCCCAGGAGCCGGCAATCCCGGCTGATCTACCCGATCGACTTTTGACAGACGGCGATGCTGCCGCGGCCCTGCAGCGTGGCGGCGCAGGGGTTCGGGGTTCGGGGTTCGCTTAAAGCGGCGTCGGCAGTCCAGGCGCTTTATGCCGGGACAGATCATCCTCGGCTGGCCTCGCCGACACCGAAGTCCAGTGACAGCCTGCGATCGCAAAAGGACCCGGAATGATAAAAGGAACGCGTTGCTAAATCCCGACGTCGTCAATCAATCGCGAAAGGCTTTGGTGAAAAAATCTTCGATTGGTTTGATGACATAGCTGGCAGGGGACCGCTGGTCGGTTCTGATAAACGCTTCGACCGGCATCCCCGCCATCAACTGGACGCCGCCAAGTTTCCTGAGCTGGCCATCGATCAGCTTCACATCGACAAAATAATAGAAGGACTGCGTTTTTTCATCACGAAAGACGTCAGCGGATATGGCGGATACACGACCATCGATGATCGGCGTCGATCGTTGGTTAAAGGTGGTGAACCTCAAACCCACTGGCTGGCCAACATGGACTTGCTCGATATCGTCGGCCTCGATCCGCACGATCGCCAGATGGGGCGCGTTGCTCGGTACGACATACATAATCGGTTTCGCCGCTTCGACGATAGAACGTGGCCCCAGCAGCTGGGAATCGAACACCATGCCGCTCACCGGTGCTTTGACTTCCAGCTTGGCAAGTTGGGCCAGAAGTGCGCTGCGATTTGCGATCAACGTCGCTGACTGTTGCCTCGACTGATTGAGCTTGTCGGCGCTCTCCTCGCGAAACTCCAGCGGCGCGGCATAGGTTTCAAGTCGTTGCTCGGAATCTTTGCCGCGCAGTTCAGCGACCTTTGCTGCGAGCGTGGCGGCCTCCCCCCTCGCCTTGATAACTTCCCGCTGCAATGTTGTGACCACGGTCCGTGTAACATAGCCCTTGTCCATATTTTCCTGGGCGCTTGCCAGCTCATCGCTCAGCAGTGCGAGTTCCTCGCGTTTTGCCGCAAGTGCCGCATGGACGCCTCCAGCTTCCTCAGAGGTCTGCGTTCTTTGCGTGCGCATCAGCGACAATTGCGTACCGAGCGAACTGAAGTGGGAATCCAATTGCCGCTGCTGCTGGCGGATCAGGGCGCTTACAGATTGATTGCCGACCGCTGCCGTTTGCAGAATCGGATGTAGCTTCAAGGTCCTTCGATTCTCGACTTCGGCTTCCAGACGCGCTTCATTGGCGAGAAGTTCAAACAACTCGCTTTCAACCGCCTCCAATTCGGAGTGGAGCGCGGGATCATCGAGCCGCAGGACAACATCGCCGCTGCTCACTCTGTCCCCGTTTTTCACGAGTATTTCCGCGACGGTGCCGCCAACCGGGTGCTGAACGGCGAATCGGTTGCCCGAAGCCTCAACCTTTCCCTTTCCGAGGATAGCGCCCGAAATGCCGGACGTGGCGGCCCAGGCGAATACGCCGCCGAACAAACCGAATATCGCCAATATACCGATCAACAGCGGCTTGCGAACGGTCCAGGAGCGACGATCGGATTCGTTCTGAGAGCTCATGTGGCAAAAACCTCATTAGCGCGCCGCAGACTGCGTGTCGCGCAACCTCTAAGCGTTATGGGATGATCGCGAAACGACTCCGCAGGCCAAGATCGGAAGCAGGCTGAGATCGGAAGGCGCTTCGATCTCGTTCGAGAGTAAAAACCCGGGACTTAACAATATACAAGCCAAGTATATGAAGTTGTTTCGAAAAACTCTTCACGCCTACCCCCTCCGCACCGGCTGTGCGATTAATCCCAAACCCAATTGTCAAACTTAGCTGTTGTTGAACGTCTACTCCACCCCACGCGACGAGCGAACCTGCGCCACCTGCAAAAATATATAAAGATTTTATTTCACTGGCGTTCCACTCTGACACGCTGCCACTGCCGGGATCGCCTACTAGCAAATGAGTGTTGACTTCCCGCTCTTTGGCTAGCCATATGTGCCTGGGTCGCCAAAAAGGCAATAATTTGCACGCAAGAGACTTCGGCAAGGTCGGAGGCTTAGCGGGTCACCCATTTTTCCGATCCCCTAGCCGCCTTGCCTACGGACAGACCAACGTAGGGGAGATAGGTTATGACTGCAGGGAACGTGGCCGTGGCGCCAGTGTTAACTGACGCATCAAAAATCGCTAACAAAAGCAAGCTGGTGGTTGCAACGGATAGCTTCATTCAGAAGCCGCATTTTCCGACCCTGATATTCCAGAACGATGTCCCGCACTGTAATGAGCTTAACAAGTCGCTTCTCGATTTGATCTATGCCGAACGCGAAAGCGGGGTTGCGGTCAACAAGTCGAACACGGCAGAGCTTGGCAGCTGGCACAGTGCGACGAATTTGCACAAGAATTCCGATTATGCGCCGCTCTTGGCGGAGATCAATTCGGCGTTGGCGCGCATATCGGATGAATTGTGCTACTCGACCGAGCATGCGCTCAAGGTCACCTCGATGTGGTCGATTATCAATCCGCCCGGAAACGGAAACCGCGCCCATTGCCATCCCAACAGTCTCTGGAGCGGGGTCTATTACGTCCAGGCGCCCGAGAATGCCGGCAACATCGAATTTATCGATCCGCGCACGGCGCTCGTGATGAACCAGCCAAAATATGAGAATAAGAAAAAACGCCCGCGTGATTGCTTTACAAAGGCAAACTACAAGCCAGTTCCGGGGCGCATGATTATATTTCCCGCGTGGCTTTATCACGGCGTCGCTTCCAACGTTTCGAAAGAGGTAGGCAAAGCGGCCGACCGCATTATTGTTTCTTTCAACGTCAACCAAATGAAGAAGTAGCGCCGGGGCATCAGTTAGACGCTGATTAGTGGGGAGTGGGGCCTTGGCTGCGACTAAAAAATTGAGCGTGTTGCGAGGAGTATTTCACGAGCTTCGTTATCTCGTGTATTTCCCCGTATTCATTAGTCTCGTCTATGGCCTGCTCAGGTTGATCGGCCCCATTTTCATGATCGTGATTTTCGATCGGGTCCTGCCCTCACGATCTCTTCCGACGCTCATATCGTTACTTATCCTGCTCGCAATAGTCTACGCCTTCATGGCGCTTTTAGACTATTCCAGGCGGCGGATCCTGGCTCGCTTTGGAGCGCAGTTCCAGGAACGGGTCGAGGACAGGATATTCGGGGCCTCTGATCGCGGCGCCTATTTGGAGAAAGCCAAGGGACGACCTGCGGCTGGACTCTATGAGGTCGACCAACTCAGAAGCTTTTTTCATTCTGGTTCCCTCGTTGCGATTCTCGACTTTTTCTGGTCGCCCCTGTTCCTGGTCGCAGTGTTTATAATCAGCCCGTTCGTGGGCTGGATAGTATTGGCCGGGATCGCCGCACTCGTGCTGGTTCGCGCGATAAAGGACTCGCTCGACCATTCCCGCGACGAACGTCAGTCCGAAGCCAGCGACAGGGTCGCCGAACTGAAAGATACGCTGGCGCGTTCGCCGCACGTCATCGAGTCGCACCAGATGACCGCCGCATTCAACAAAAGATGGGTGTTGGCCCGGCGTCGATCCCGCGATGCGTCTGTCGAGGCGAACGACTGGAATGCGTGGTTCTCTGTCTTGTCACGGCATATTTCCCGCTTCCTGCCTTACACCGTGTTGGCGGCGGGTGCGTATCTGACGATTTCGGGGGAAATGACCATCGGTTCGATGGTCGCCTGTATGCGCCTCGCGCGCCTCGTCCATGGCCCGACCGAACGCTTCATGAAAGAAGTGTCGGACATAGGCGAAGTGAAGACAAACTGGAGAAACCTCGACAAGATCCTCAGCGCGCAGCAAGCGCCGACGGCTCCGGTCAGCGGTAAGCCAAGCGTGCAGCTGGCCCAGGTCAGGGTTCGCTGTCCGATGACAAAAAACCTCCTGCTGAACAATGTGAATTTGACGATACCTGTGGGATCGTCAGTCTCGATCGTCGGCGGTGCCGGCTCGGGCAAGACGGTTTTGGCCGAAACCCTGATCGGACGTTTTCCGCGCGCCAATGGCAAAATCCTGCTTGGCGACGTTGATATTGAGCGCCTGTCGATCGACGACGCCGCCAGAACATTCGGCTATGTCGCGCAGCGGGTCGACTTCTTTGCGGGCTCGATCGAAGAGAATATAACCGGGCTGGAAATCGAACCGGACGAGCAGCGCGTGATTAAGGCAGCGCAGTTTGCGGGCGTTCACAAACGGATCGTCTCGCTTCCGGAAAGCTATGCCACGCGGATCGATGCCATTGGCAGCATCTTTTCAAAAGGCGAGCGCCATCAGCTCGCCCTGGCGCGGGCGTTTTATTCAGACCCGAAAGTGCTGATTCTGGATGAGCCAGATGCAACCTTTCGCAGTGGGCTGGGAAATGAGCTGAAAGGAAAAATCAGTCGCTTTCTGAAACGCGGCGGGATCATGATTATTCTTACGCGCCTTCCGCTCAAGAACTTCGATACATCGAAACGCTACACGATCAGCAATGGAGTTTTGACGGAAAGAAAGATCACTCTGATTCCTGCGAGCAATGTTGTCAGCTTGCAAGATGTGGACGGTCGATAGATGCCTGGACGTTGCGGGGGCCTTTGTCTCAAGCCAACAGCTTGGCGTTTCTGCCGTTGAAATTACGACCTGACATCGGAATTTGATTGAAATCATATGACCACGAAGAATCTATTCAAAATGGAAGCCATCTTTTTATCTTGGAGTATATTGCGATGAGTGAAGGTAATGGACCGGACTTCGACGTGTTTTCGATCAGGGAGCGCGAGGGCGGTGGCAAGGATATTTTCGTCAAGGTCGGCGTCGCCTTCCAGCGGAAAGGCGCCAAGGGAATGACGATCATGCTGGATGCCCTGCCGTTCGGCAGAAAGCTGGCTGTGCTGCCCGTGGATGATGCGGGAAAGCACTGATCGGACTGCCGCCGACGTGGATGTTTCCAAGCTTCATCGGGTTTCACCGCATCAGAGGCAGCGAACAATCTGAAGCGCGAAATGCAACGGACATCGATCGAACCGTTTTCACGGTCCCATGCAGATTGAGAGGCGGCACCCCTCGATTCCCGTACATTTCGGCCATCATATCGGTGCGTGCGTGGCTCGTTGTTCCCCCCAAGAGCCCTTGCTGAATAGCCATATTATCAGAATATGTTTTGATCAGAAATCGGACCAAGAAATGCACATTCATGCGGTAGATTTCAGTTTCGCAGGGGGCCCGAAGTACAATTTCACCATTGGAACAAATATCGCGCCTCTTATTGAAACGCGATCGTTCCCGGAAATCGTACATTGATGCGCCGTTCCTGGATGAAGGCGGCAACTGCGGCCTGTTCCTGCCTCTCTGTCGTGCATAACGTCGCGACGACCCATTTCGTCGAGTCCGGCGTAGATATAAGTTTTGCCGAGTTTCCGAAGGTAGCCGAGACGATACCCAACGCTAGCGATGTTGTGCCTACGACAAATTTGCAAACTGTGGATGATGCGCCGGTCGGGGCGAATTTCGCAGCTTCCTCGTCCAGTTCGGTCGGCCAGGGACCCATCGTGCCGGGCAGCACGACCCCGATCAATGGAGATGGGCAACGCGAGCCGGTGGCGATGGCCAGCGCCGAAGTGCGCGCTGAGTCAGCGTCAGCTCCGGGCGTGTCCGACGCACCGCCGCCAGTCGAAACGATGGTTGTCGATGGCGAAATACGATCAATGGGCGAGCCGGATCGTCCACTTTTGTCAACTGGCGCGCAGGTGCAGTCGTTGCAGCAGGCCCTGTCCCGGACCTATCAGACCAACCCCACGCTGATGGCGCGACGCGCCGAACTTCGCGGGCTTGACAATGTCGTTGCCTTGGAACGCTCCGCAGGAAATCCGCAAATTTCGGCTGGGTCGACGTTCAGCCAGGAAGTTCACATCACCAGGCCCTTGGGTGCGCGCGGGAGAAATTTGCGCTCGACTGTGGATTTCTCGAAGGTTTTGTTTGCTGGCGGACGAATTCGCAATGCCACCCGGTCCGCCCAGACGCGCGTGATTGCGGGGCGCGCCGACCTGCGTGCCACTGAAGGCGACATCCTGACCGAGGCCGTCACAGCCTATGCCGATGTCCTGCGCGATCGCGAAATCCGCGACCTGAACGAGTCTCAGGTCCGGATTCTTCTGGCGAACCTTGAGTCGACCCGCGATCGGTTTCGCGTCCGGGACCTGACCCTCGGCGACGTGGCGCAATCCGAAGCCCGGCTTGAGGTGGCAAAAAGCAACCTCGTCACGGCAGTCGGGCGTCTGCAAGCATCGGAGGAAAATTTCGAACGGATTGTAGGCGCGCGAGCGGGCCGCCTTGAGCCACTCCCGGCGTTGCCGCCGCTGCCTTTGACTTCCGAACTGGCCGCGGAAGCAGCCTTGGCCGACAACGCCTCCATCGCGGCCTTCGCGGCCCGTGCCCGCGCGGCGGACTATGACGTCGCCGTTTCAAGAGCGTCCCGGTTACCGACGCTCTCTGCCTTTGGCTCCGTCGACAACGTCAACGCGCTCGGTACGGCAAACAGCGCATCCGGCCTTCCTCCAGGTACCGTACCCAACAGTGAGACGAACATCGTGGCAGGGCTCACGTTGCGGATTCTCTTGTATCAGGGAGGCGCAGCGAGCGCGCGCGTGCGCCAGACCGAGGAAATCAGATCGCAATTCATCGAGGAGGCCATTGCTGTAGAGCGACTTGTGGTGGCAGACGCCCGGAGCGCTTTCTCAATCTGGCGCAACGCCACAAGTGCCATTACATTTAATGAACTGGCTGTAGCAGCGAACGAAAAGGCATTGGGAAGCATCAAGGTCGAACAGACTATCGGCGCTCGCAGTATCCTCGACGTCCTCAACGCAGAGCAGGAATTGCTCAGCAGCAAGATTGCTTTAACAAGCGCCCGTCGCGATGCCTATGTGACGGCGTTCGAGCTGCTAAATTCAATGGGGGCCAGCGAAGCTGCCGATCTGAATTTCGCGGCTGGTCCGCTATACGATCCGAAAGTAAACTACAGGGAGTATTCCGATACGTGGTCGGACTGGAAAGATGGTTCGCGCCAACCCCCGGCTTCGACGCGCAATGTCCCTGAGGAAGCGGACAGCCCGTTGACTCGATTGAACAACGGGACGCTTGACGAGATCAAGTCGGACGACTGAAAAGCCAGGCTATCTTTCATCCCGGCAGATGCGATGATGGTAAGTGACCTGGGGTCAGGCCTCGTTGATCGGAGCCAGAGGATGACGGTTGCGGCGAGAGCGGGCATCTGCCGTAAGGACTAGCGACCCGTCTCCCGTTATGCCCCCCCCCCCCCGGATCAAGTCCGGGGGAGGCCATTTGTGCGACCTATCACGCGTCCCCGACCCCTTTACCCCAAAACTGTAAGCCCTGCGGTGCGCCTTGGGACAGGCCGCGTCGATTATGATCGTCGTGCAATCGGCCTTCGCCAAAATGTGCACCTCGGGCGCCAGAATGACCGCCGGGCGCTTCGCTGGGGTGATGAACTTCGGGATTCGCATCCACATATTCAGCGAAAGATCAGCTAGGAGAAGTGCGATGAAGGCGGCTGTATATGATCATGCAGGACCTCCCGATGTTTTGAACTATCGAGACGTTCCCGACCCGGCTGTGGGTCCGGACGATGTCCTCATCGCCATAGATGCGATTTCGATCGAGGGCGGTGACTTGATTAATCGTCGATCCACGCCACCTGCCAGCGGCGCGTGGATTGTCGGATATGCGGCCTCCGGACATATTGTGGAAGCCGGTGCGAACGTGACGAATCGCAAAGTTGGAGACCGCGTTACTGCCTTTGACATGCAGGGATCACACGCCGAACTTTGGGCCGTACCGGCGACCCGAACATGGCTTCTCCCGTCAGGCGTCGACGCAGCGTCGGCGGCAGCATTGCCGATATCGTTCGGAACAGCCCACCATTGCCTATTTGCCAGGGGCGGCCTCCTTCGCAATGAGACGGTTCTCGTACAGGCAGCCGCTGGCGGAGTTGGGCTCGCAGCAGTGCAACTGGCAGCTCGAGCCGGAGCAACGGTGATTGCCGTCTCAAGCGGGGCAAGTCGGCTGGAAAAGATATCGTCGCTTGGTGCGAGTCACGTCATCGATCGCTCCTCGGAAGACCTGATCGAAGCTGTCCAGAAAATTACGGGCGGCAATGGCGTTGATCTCGTGATCGATCCTGTTGGTGCCACATTGCCTACGTCGCTTGCCGTCCTGGCGCCCGAGAGTCGTCTGGTGTTTGTCGGCAATGCCGGGGGTGGTGACCTGTCGATGGATCTGTGGCCGGCCATGCAGTCAAATCAGACCTTGCTGGGCGTCTTCATGGGCCCGCTTTTCGAAAGGCCCCGGATACGCTCGACCGTCGATGAGATGTTGGTCGAGCTGGAGAACCGCGCGATCGAGGTGGTCGTAGAAAGAGTATTTCCCCTTTCGCAAGCCAGAGACGCCCATGAATTTGCGGAGACCGCGAAACCAATTGGTCGAGTCATCATGGAACCGTAGCAGCTCAGCGGCGCCATGCCGGTCACTCTTTGCCGGCCGCCGCCGGAGCGCAGAAACGAAGGGAAAGCAGCGTAAACACGGGGCGGAGAAGGGAACAGACCCGCTCGCCAATAGCACGTAAGCTAGTGAAAAATGGTGCACCCGACAGGATTCGAACCTGTGGCCCCCAGATTAGGAATCTGATGCTCTATCCTGCTGAGCTACGGGTGCGCCGGCCGCTCGTGTAGCGGGGCAGCGCGCCAAGCGTCAATCGCGATGGGATCAATTGGTCACCTCGGGCGGGACGATCGGCACGAGCAGGGGCATCGCGGCGATCCCGTCGTCGTGCAGCGATTGCGCTTCTTCGGGGGATGCCTGGCCGTGGATCAGATCTTCGGCTGCGCGTCCTTCGTGCATCGCGCGCGCCGCGTCGGCGAAATCACGCCCGACCCAGCGCGACTGCGGCAGCATTTCGGCCTGCTTCGCGGCAATATCGGCGAGCAGCTTGCGCAGCACGCCCGGCACCGGTTCGGGAGAGCCCGACGGTTTGGCGGGCGGCGGGGCCACCGCCTGGCGGTTTGATTTGGCGCCGACGCGCGGCGCCATCACCGCCTTTTTCACATCGTCATCACCGCACACCGGGCAGTTGATCAGCCCGCGCGCCTGTTGTTCGCCAAAGCTGTCGCTGCTCGCGAACCATGCCTCGAACCGATGATCGCCGGCGGCGCAACAAAGGTCGAAAACGATCAAGTCAGGCGAGCCCCAACAGTGGATCGAGTCCGCCGCGCGCATCGAGCGCCGCCAGGTCGTCGCTGCCGCCGACATGCTTGCCGTCGATGAATATCTGCGGGACGGTCCGCGCGCCGCCCGCGCGTGCCACCATCGCGTCGAACCCGACGCGGTCCGTCGTCAGGTCGATTTCCTGATATTCGACGCCCTTGCGTTCCAGCAGCGCCTTGGCGCGCGAGCAATAAGGGCAGAAGAATTTTGTAAACACTTCGATCTTGGCCATGCGGCTATCCTGTCATCACTAGGTCCGTCATATCGGAATCCAACGAAGCAAAGTCAAATATGTTGCCCGTCATCAGCGCTTCGGGAACCACGCGCGCCCAGGTGAGCGCCGAGACCCGCGCCGCGCCGCTGCGGCCGAGCGTCCGCGCCGCCGCGCGCAGCGTCGCGCCGCTGGCATGAACATCGTCGATCAGCACCAGATGCCGTCCCGCCGCGTGCGCCTTCGCATCGATCGCCAGTGCAAAGGCGCCGGAAACGATCCGGTCGCGCTCGCGCCGCCCCTTGCCGCGCAGCGATGCGGTCGACCTGGTGCGCAAAAGCAGATGATGATCGCGCGGGGCGCCCGTCAGCCGGGCGAGTTCGTCGGCAATCAAAGCCGCCTGATTGAACCCGCGCGACCACAGCCGCCAGCGGTGCAAGGGCACCGGAACCAGCAGCATCGAATCGATATCCCCCAACACCGCCAGCTGCCGTGCCATCAATCGCGCCATCAGCCGGGCGTGGCCGGTCCGGCGCCCATATTTGAGGCGCAGCGCCACGGTGCGCGCGACAGGGCCATAGGCGACCGCCGCCGGCGCACCGTCGAACGGCGGCGCGCTCGCCAGACACGCGCCACACGCGATCGGCCCGCCGGGCAAAGTCGCAGGCAGCGGAACCGAACAATGTGAACAGCAGGGTCCGTCGAGAAAATCGAGCGACGACCAGCAGGTCAGGCAGAATTGACGATCTTCGCCGACGATGACGCCGCAGCCGGGGCAGCGCGGCGGCAGCGCATAATCGACGATCGCACGCGTCGCGGCGCGCAAAGCGTCGCGCCAAGCCCCGGCCGGCGCCCCATCTTTTTCGGCATCCCCCGTCGTCGTCGCCATCACCGGCTTGTGAAGCATCGCCGGGGACGGCACAAGCGGCGCATGTCGCAGCCCCCCCGCCCGCTTTTCTCCTCCGCCCGCCATCGCGCCCAGCGCGACCGCATGGCGCGCCTGCCCGCATCGGCCAATTTCCTCGCGCCGCTCATCGCCGAAACCTTGCTAGACCGGCTCGCGATGGTGACGCGCGAATTTCCCCGCACGCTGCTCATCGGCGCGCATGATGCCGCACTCGCCGATCATCTGCGCACGACCGGCACCGACCTCACCCTCGCCGAAGCCGGACCGCGCCTCGCTGCCGAAACGGGAGCCATCACGGTCGAGGCCGATGCGATCGACCTGCCCTTCGCCAGTTTCGACCTCATCGTCTGGCCTGGCGGTCTCGACAGCGTCAACGACGTACCTGGTGCACTCGTCCGCCTCCGCGCGCTGCTCGCGCCCGACGGCCTGCTGCTCGGCGCCTTCATCGGCGACGGCAGCCTGCCCCGGCTGCGCCGTGCGGTGATGACCGACGGCGTGCGGTCGATCGCACGGCTGCATCCGCAGATCGATCTCGCCGCGATGGGCAATCTGCTCCAGCGCGTGGGCTTCACCCTGCCGGTCGTCGATGTCGACGCGCTGACGGTGCGTTATGGCGACTGGTTCGCGCTGGTGCGCGACCTGCGCGCTGGCGGCCTGGCGAGTCGGCTCGCGCCCGCCCCGCCGCCCTTGACGCGCGAAGAAGCCGCGCGGATTGCCGCCGCGTTCGCAGCGCAGGCCGATCCCGATGGGCGGATCGCCGAAACCTTCCGCATCGTCCATTTCAGCGGCTGGGCGCCGCATCCCGACCAGCCGCAACCCGCGCGGCGCGGCAGCGGCACCGCCTCGCTGGCCGAAGCGCTAAAGCCGAAAGCCTAAAAACCTGCCACAATCCGCATCCCCGAGCGAAGACGAGGGGCTCCGCCGAGCGAAGTCGAGGCTGCGACGGCGCGGTCCTCGCTACGCTCGAACGAGCCCCTCGTCTTCGCTCGGGGATACGGTTCATTAGGCTCTATGCTTTAGATCAGCGCCTCCAGCAGGCCGATCAGCGGTTTGTCCGCGGGTGGCATGTCGAGCCCGTGCAGGTCGACGGGGCGGACCCAGCGCAACGCGCTGGCGTGCTGCGCGACCGGCGTTCCGTGCCATTTACGGCAGACATAGAGCAACAGCAGCAGATGCCGGTCACCGATCATGTCGCTCGCAAAACAGGCGGGCGCCAGACAGGCGTGATCGACATCGATCGCCAGTTCCTCGCCAAGCTCGCGGATTAAGGCCTGCTCGGGCGTTTCGCCAGGTTCGACCTTACCGCCCGGAAATTCCCATAGCCCCGCCATCGACAGACCTTCGGGACGCTGCTGGACAAGCAGCCGTCCGTCGCGGTCGACGAGCGCCGCCGCCACGACAACGAGCGAGGTTTTCTGCGGCTTTCCGGGGTCTGGAACGGACAAATTATTAACCTTCCTGTGTGAATATGGCACCCTCGGGAACTATAATTTCAGTCAGGGGTGGAACAATGCGGAAGTTTTACAGGCTGATGCGGTCGACCAGGGCCGCCACAGCCGTCGAATATGGGCTGATCCTGGCCCTCGTCTTTTTGGCGGCCGTCGTTGCGGTGAGCAACGTCGCCAATTCTACCAATAATATGTGGGGCGACGTCTCAAACGCCGCCGAAGCAAATATGTAGCGCCGTGGCAGCCGTCCCTTTCCGGGACCGCCGCGCGCAGCGCCCCATGCGCCATTAAGATTTTCAAAACCTATTCCTCTTAAACCCCCGGATGTTGACCCAGACCAGACCGTCAACAGGGTAAGTGATATCAGGAGACCAGTCATGAAGTTCATCAAGAAGTTCGTTCGCGATACCAAAGCCGCCACCGCCATCGAATATGGCCTGATCGCGGCCCTCATCGCCGTCGCCGGCATCGCCGCAATGGGTGCAGTCGGCAACAGCGTCGGCAACACCTTCAACGAAGTTTCGGAAAACCTCGACGCTTAATTGCGCTGAGGTCGGCATGCCGCGCTCGCGGCACGCACCTGACAGGAAAGGGCGGTGGAGCAATCCACCGCCCTTTTTCGTGCGTCCTCATCGGCTCGCATAGACGACGATCTTAACCCGCTGCCCCGGCGTCAGGCGGCTCGATGCCGGCAGACGATTGAGCACCTGGAACCGTTCGGCCTGATAATTGCTATAGGCCATGCGCCGCGCGAGCGTGGCGACCGTATCGCCGCGCCCCACGGTCACGACATCGATCCGCCGCGGCTTGATCGCCGCCGCTTCCGCCGTGCTCAGCCGCCGGACGCTGCCCAACATCGAATTGAACACGCCGCCGCCGCCCGCCTTCGTCAAGGTGACGAAGTGGAACGCGCGCTCACGCGAAAATTCATAGGCGAAGACAGTGACATCGACCTGTCCAGACTGGCTGTTCACCCTTGCGGTCGACCAGGATGCCGGAATGCCGTTCACCGTGGTGCGCTGGATCGCGCCGGGGCTGATCGATGCGTTGCCCGCCACGGCCTTGAACGCGGCAGCAATATAGGCGTTCATGTCGCCGCTGTACGGCCCCATTGTGAATTGCGCCTGTCCGCCATTGCCGCTGACCGACACGGCATCGGCACCGTTCTGCATGCCATAGCCGTTCGGGACCTTGAACTTGAGCCGCAGGTCGGGGTGCAGAAATTCATGGCCCTCGACCACACCCTGCGCCGGGTCGTCGCCGTAAAGCACATTATCGACCGAGGCGAGAAATGCATCGGCATTACGGTTGCCACCACTGCCGCCCGCCCTTCCCGCCAGCGTCTGCGCGTTGCGTACGCGCGATGCCGGATCGGGGTGGGTGCTCGCCCATTCGGGCAGCGACCGTGCATCGCCCCCCGACAGCCGCGCCTCGAGCGTCGTCTGGTTGGCAAGGCTGGTCAGCATCGTCGACAGCGCCATCGTGTCATAGCCTGCGCTGCGCAGATATTGGACGCCGAGCTGGTCGGCCTCTAATTCCTGACTGCGCGAAAAGCCCAGCGTTGCGAGTTGCGCCACGCGCAGCGAATTATTCTGGAGCAGTCCACCAAGGCCGCCGAGCAGCCCGCCATTATCGCCGATCGCGCCCCCCAGCACTGCACCGAGCACGCCGAGGATCTGGTTGCGCGTCGCCGCCGACTGGCGCTTCTTGCTGTGCTGCGCCGCGACATGGCCGACCTCGTGCCCAAGCACGCCGGCAAGCTCCGCCTCGTCGTTCATCAGTGCCATCAGCTGGCGGGTGACATAGACATAGCCCCCGGGGATCGCGAAGGCGTTGTTCACGGGGGAATTGAGCAGGGTGACGGTAAAATCGCTGGGCGAACGCGACAGGCCCGACTGCACTGCGATATTCTGTCCGACGCGGTTCGCATAGGCGGCCTGCGGGCCGTTATAGGCGCCGCCGAACTCGGCCATCAGCTGCGGATGCGCGTCGGTCCCCTGTTTGCGTTCGGCAGTCGAAATGCTCGTCGCGGTCTTGATCGCCTTCAGCTGCGCGTCCGCCGCGCCGGTCGCGGCAATGCCGCCCATCGCGAGCACCGCTGCCAGTTTTTTTCCGGTCTTCCAGCTCATTGAAATGCCTCCCACTTAACGTCGTCGGGCCCAGGATATTCCCGTCGCGCGACAAGGCAAGCCGCGCGAAGAACCGCGGCCCGCCGATTCCGAAAATGGGAACGCGATCACCCGCGATCGGGTTCCGCCCGAACGCGCCTAAGCGCGCCCCATCGCCAGGAATTTTTCCTCGCGCGCGGCGAGCAATGTCTCGCGCGGCAGACCCGACAGCGCGTCGAGTTCCTGCGCGATCGCATCGCCGAGCGCGGCAATCGCGACGTCGGGGGCGCGATGTGCGCCGCCGACGGGTTCGGTGACGATGCGGTCGATGATTTTCAACCCGAGCAGGTCCTGCGCCGACATCTTCATCGCCGCAGCGGCGTCGGCCGCCTTGTCGGACGTGCGCCACAGGATCGACGCGCAGCCCTCGGGCGAAATCACCGAATAGACGGCATGTTCGAACATCAGCACGCGGTTTGCCGCGGCGAGTGCAATCGCGCCGCCCGAACCGCCTTCGCCGACCACCGCGGCAACCATCGGCACGCCGAGCGCAAGGCATTGTTCGGTCGAGCGCGCGATCGCTTCGGCCTGTCCGCGTTCCTCGGCCTGAATCCCGGGAAAGGCGCCCGACGTGTCGACCAGCGTCACCACCGGCAGTCCGAAACGGTCGGCAAGTTGCATCAGGCGGATCGCCTTGCGATACCCCTCGGGCTTCGCCATCCCGAAATTATGCTTCATGCGCGAGGGAATATCGTCGCCCTTTTCATGGCCGATGACCATCACGCGGCGACCCCGGAATCGCGCCATCCCACCCAAAATCGCCTGATCGTCGCCGAAATTGCGGTCGCCCGCCAACGGCATCCAGTCGTCGAAGAGGCCAGCGACATAATGTTTGAAATGCGGGCGGTCGGGGTGGCGCGCGACCTGCGTCTTTTGCCAGGGCGTCAGTTTCGAATAGATATCGCGGAGCAATTTTGAGGACTTGCCCTCAAGCTGCGCAATATCATTGTCGATGTTGAGCGTGGGGTCGTCGCCCATCTCGCGCAATTCGGCAATCTGTCGGTCGAGCGCTGCGACCTGTTTTTCGAAGTCCAGAAAGGCTGTCATGCGCCGTCGCTAGGACGAAGGCGCCTTAACGTCAACTTCGGGGTGGGCGCCATCCATCCGCGCCAATGGATGCCGCTTGTTGACCAGCTCGACGAGACGGCGGCTGTCGACATGCGTATAGATTTCCGTCGTCGCGATATCGGCATGGCCCAGCATCAATTGCAGCGCACGCAGATCGGCTCCGCCCTCGAGCAGATGCGTGGCAAAGGCGTGACGCAGCACATGCGGGCTGATCGCGGTCGGGTCGATCCCGGCTCGCGCGGCAAGCTCGCGCAGCATCTGGAACAGCCGCACGCGGGAGATATGCGCCTTGCCCGACGGGAAAAGCCAGGGAGATCCGTCGGCAAGCAGCGGCACCCAGCGGTCGAGCACGGCGCGCGCGCGTTCGGACAGCGGAACCAGCCGCTCCTTGTCGCCCTTGCCGCGGATGATCAGATATTCGCGCTCGCCGGTGATCGCGCGGCGCGGCAGCGACACCAGTTCGCTGGCGCGGAGGCCCGACCCATAGAGAAGTTCGAGCAGCAGCAGCATCCGCACCGCGGACGCGGGGGGCGCCTTGCCCGCCGCTTCTTCCTCGGCTTGCCCGAACAAACACTCGACATGGTCGTGGGTCAGGATGCGCGGCAACGGCCGGCGCGTCGCGGGCCGCGCGATATCGAGCGCCGGATTGTCTGTCCGCTCGCCTTCATCGAGCAGGAAAGCGAAAAACTGGCGCAGCGCCGACAGCTTGCGCGCCGCGCTGCTGGCCGCAAGCGACTGATAATCCGCCATCAACTTGCGTAAAGCCGCCGCATCGGCATCGGCAAGCTGGCCCTTCACCCACTCGCCCGCCTGCTCCAGGTCGCGGCGATAGGCGGCGAGCGTGTTGCGCGAGGCACCGCGCTCGGCCGCCATCATTTCGAGGAAACGGTCGATCAGGACGCCGTCAGACACGCACCAGCGCTTCGGCGGCGATCATCCGCGCTTCGGACCCCAGCCCCACGTCGCGCAGCGCGCGGACGATATAATAGAGATGATAAGGCGGCACTTTCGACCACTCGCCCTGCATCCCCGCCGCCGCGAGGAGCGCCACCATGCCCGGTTCGCGGCGCTCGGCCGCCGTCATGATCGCCCGCGACCAGCGCGTCTGTTTGCCGAGGTCAACTTCGAGATCGCTCGCCGCCGACGCTGCGGCGTCCGCATCGAGCCGACCGAGACCGGCGAGGCCCGCGAGCAGGAATTTCGACCGCAACATATCGGCGCTGTCGTCGTCGCCGGCAAACCGCCCGACGGCGCCCGCGCTCGTGCCGGTCAGCGGCCGCGGCGATCCCACCGCGAGCACGCCCCAGGCACGGCTGCCGACCGAAACGGTCGGGACCCATGCGATCGCATTTTCGTCATATCCGCCTGCGAGCATCGATCCCAGCAGTTGCCAGGGATCGGCGCCCACCTCGGCATTGACCGGCAACGCGGCCGCGGCGCGTGCGGTGGCGACCATCGCGGCATAGCTTTGCGTCGAGGTGCTGTCCGCTCCCCACAGCTGCTGCATCGCCGCATAACGGTCGGCGCCGGCTGCGAGGCGAAACGCACTGCGCAGTTGATCGGTCTGGGTCACGATCGCCTCGGCGGGCTCTTCTTCGCTCGCCGCAGCGCTCAGCAGCGACACATAGGCCTCGCTCGACAACACGCCGCGCGCGGCGGCTTCGGGCGCGGCGCTGATGCGGCTGGCCATGTCGGTCATCGGCGCCAGCACCGTCCAGCTCTTGATATTGGGCGCCGCCGCGGTGCGCAGCGCCTCGGGCACCGGGATCGCGGTCGCGGTCGCCATGCCAAAGCGCCAGCTGGTCAGCCGGTCGATATTGTCCCATTCGATCGTCGTCGAACGGCGGCCCGCGCCCGTCGCGCCGAGGACGCGTTCGGTGAGCAATATGTCGAAATTCGAAATCTTGCCGCTCGACCGCACGCGGCTGATCGCCCAGCCCGCCGGCCCGGCTTCGCCCGAAAGGCCCGCACAGATAGCCGACGCCAGGCGCCATGCCTGTGCGTCGCCATGCGCGAGCCCGGCGGGGACATAAGGGCACATGCCCGCGGGATCGGCATTGGCGAGATAGGTTTGCTGCGCGGTGGCGACGAGGCGCGGGCTGGCGCGATCATAATCGACGGACTGGACGATGCGGCGCGCCGTGATCGATTCGCCCATGCGGAGGAGCAGCGCGGCGCGATCGGCGGCGAGGTCGGCGCCGTTGATCGTGTCCGGCGTGTCGATCGCCGAGGCGAGCGAGCGGCGGAGCAATATCTGCCCCCAGCGCGACGCAAACTGCCCATTCGTCCTGCGCATGATCGCAGCGGCATATTGGCCGCGCACCCCGAACGCATCGGGCGCAAGCCCGCCCGTTTCGGGGGTTAGCGGGCCGATGCGCGTCAGCAGGCGGCGCGCGCCCGGCGGCAGGTCGTACTTCAGCCCGCCCGATTCGACGTCTTCACCTTCCTCGCCCTCTTCATCCGTTTCGGCGGTCGCGCTCGCGCTCGCGCTCGTGATCCCGGCCGTCGGCGCGACGGCTGGCGGTGCAGCGCCGTCAACCGGCGCCGCGCCAGGCGTCGGTGTCGCGGTGGGCGCCGGCGTCGGACGCGGCGCGGGCGTCTCGGCGGGGTTGCCAAAGCCTTCCGGGAGCAGCGATTCCTGCGCGAGCGCAGGCAGAACCAACGCGGCGGCGAGCGCCGTGCCCGACAGGCCGAGCATCAGCGAGAGCGACTTTACCTTCATCGCGGCGTGCTTTCGGCAATCTTGTCGGTCACGTCTACCTCAATCATTCGCGGTTCGATCGGCCGGCCCAGAAACAGCAGAAATAGAAAGAAAGCCATCAGCACCAGCGCGAGCACAATCAATCGTGCAATCCAGCGGCCTTTTCCCGATCTGCCCGTCGCGCGCAATATCCAATGCCCACCATTCGTCGCACCGGCGAAAACCATTGTCCCGCCGCGTTCGGGCGGTATAGCCGCGCGGACCATGTCGCGAAACCCGAAAAGCCCGACCCCCTTGACCTCGGGGCCCATCCCCGCGTCGATCCGCGACCGGTCGATCGTGCTCGTCGGGTTGATGGGTTCGGGAAAGTCGACCGTCGGCCGCCGCCTCGCGCAACGGCTGGGAATGCGGTTCGCCGACGCCGACGACGAGATCGAGCGCGCCGCCGATACCAGCATTTCCGACATTTTCGAGCGGTTCGGCGAGGCGCATTTCCGCGACGGCGAGCGCCGCGTCATCGCGCGGCTGCTGGCCGGAAAGCCGATGGTGCTGGCGACCGGCGGTGGCGCCTTCATCAACGACGAAACGCGCGCGCTGATCCTTCGCGACAGCCTTTGCATCTGGCTCGACGCCGATATCGCGACGCTCGTCGAACGCGTCGGGCGGCGGAGCCACCGGCCGCTGCTCAAAAATCGCGACCCCCGCGAAGTGCTCCGCGAACTGGCGGCGATCCGCAATCCCATCTATGCCGAGGCACATCTGCGCATCAGTTCGGCGAGCACGCCGCACGACCATACGGTGCGCGCGATCCTCGAGGCCCTGTCAAAGTGGGAAGATCCGCAATGGAAAGCCTGACCGTCGAGCTCGGCAGCCGCAGCTATCCGATATTGATCGGCGACGGGCTGATCCGCGACATCGGCGAACATGTGGCGCCGCTGCTGAAACGCCCGCGCACGATGATCGTGACCGACGCCCATGTCGCCGAACATTATCTGATTCCGCTCGGCACCGCGCTGGCGATGGAGAATATCTCCTTTTCCTCCTTCGTCCTCGAGCCCGGCGAAGCGACCAAGAGCTGGGCGGGCCTTGCGCGCCTGACCGAATGGCTGATCGGCGAGGGCGTCGAGCGCGGTGACCATGTCATCGCGCTTGGCGGCGGCGTGATCGGCGACCTCGTCGGCTTTGCGTGCAGCATCGTCAAACGCGGCTGCCACTTCATCCAGGTTCCCACCACCTTGCTCGCGCAGGTCGACAGCAGCGTCGGCGGCAAGACCGCAATCAATGTGCCTGCAGGCAAAAATCTGATCGGCGCGTTCCACCAGCCCGCGCTCGTCGTCATCGATCCGACGACGCTCGAAACGCTGCCGCGCCGCGAACTCGGCGCGGGCTATGCCGAAGTGGTCAAATATGGGCTGATCGACGACGCCGCGTTTTTCGGCTGGTGCGAGGCGAATGGCGCCGCGCTGCTCGCGGGTGACAGCGCGGCCCGCCACAAGGCGATTGCCCACAGCGTTTCGGCCAAGGCGCGCATCGTCGCCGCCGACGAGCGCGAGACGCAGGACATTCGCGCGCTGCTCAACCTCGGCCACAGCTTCGGCCACGCGCTTGAAGCCGAAACCGGCTATTCGGACCGGCTGCTCCATGGCGAAGCGGTCGCGGCGGGCATGGTCCTCGCCCACCAGTTTTCGGCCGTGAACGGCCTTTGCGCCTCGGCCGACGCCGAACGCGTGCGCGACCATCTGGCCAGCGTCGACCTGCCGCACAGTCTTGCCAGCGCAGGGGTCAACACCGATGGCGCGACGCTCGCTGGCCATATGGCGCATGACAAGAAGGTGCGCGGCGGCAGGCTGCCTCTGATCCTGACACGCGGCATCGGGCAAAGCTTCGTCACCGAGGAATATGGCCTTGATGCGGTGGCGGCGTTCCTCGACCGACAGCGCGCCGCATAGCAACGACGCGCGGGCCGCCTAGGGTCAGGACCTATTAATTGCGCGTTCGAGGTTTGAAGCGATTTTGTTCAGTGCGAGGAGGCAAGGCGCAGGACTATGTCGATATTTCAAGACTTGCCGACGACGCAATGGACAAAATCGGTCAAATCCCGAAGGGACGCCGAAATGGCTTCGATCTCGGGCCCGGGCGGCCTTGCGGGTAGCGATGCTACCCGCTGCATCCGCCCGAACCCGATATCTTCGCCATTTCGACGCCTCGAACGTGCAATTAATAGGTCCTGACCCTAGCTCTCGCTCGTCATCCCAATTGCCTCATCCTCTTCGCGCGCGATCTTCGCCGCGAGCCGTTTGCGCCGGAATTTTTCAAGCACGCTGTCGGCCTCGCGCCCGCCGCCCGGCTTGAAGCGATGATCCATGCCCGCCGACAGATCGCCCCCGTCGAGCTGGGCCTGCAGCCGCGTTTCGTCGAGATGGCGCAAGGTCGCCTCGACATCGTCCATCTCGCTCGGATCGACATCGAGATAGCGCAGCGCCGTCAGCCCCATCGCGATCGAACTTTCGAAGACCTCGCGCACGACCATATCGACGCCCGCGCCGTCGATCGCGAGCATTTGGCGGCGATCGAAAACACGCATCAATATCTTCGCATTCGGGAACGCCTCGACGATCGGCTTCAGCGCCGCGGCATCGACCGACGCATCGTCGATACAGAAAATGATCAGCCGCGCCTCTTCGGCCCCCGCGCGGCGGAGCAGGTCGATCCGCAGCCCGTCGCCGAAATAGACCTTGGTGTCGAAGCGGCTCGACAGCTCGATCTGGCTCGGTTTCTTGTCGATCAGCGTCACCGAACAGGCGACCCCGTGCAGCATCTGTGCCACGATCTGGCCGAACCGTCCGTAGCCGACGACAATCGCCGATCCGTGCGGCGCGCCCTCGGGATCGTCGAGATCGGGTTCGTCGGCTCCAGGCGAAAACTCCAGATTGCGCGCAAACAGCATCAGGAACGGCGTCGTCACCATCGACAGCGTCACCACCGCGCTGAACAGGCTCGCGGCCGCGGGCTCGATAAGCAATGCGTCGGCCGCTTGCGCGAAGAGCAGGAAACCGAATTCGCCGCCCTGGCTGAGCAACAGACCAAGGCCGAGCGCGGCCTGCCAGCTTTTGCCGAATGCCCTCACGATCAGCGTCAGCACGACAACCTTCACCGCCACCAATCCGAGCGCCAGCCCCAGGACGAGCAACGGACGTTCCATCACCGCGCCGACGTCGAGCACCATGCCGACCGCGAGGAAAAAGAGGCCGAGCAGGATCAGGCGGAAGGGTTCGACGTCGGATTCGATCTCGTGCCGATAAGGCGAATCGGCGAGCATCACGCCGGCGATGAACGCGCCAAGCGCGGTCGACAGGTGCAGGCTGTGCATCAGCGCGGCGCTGGCTAGGATGGTCAGCAATCCGACGATGACGAACAGCTCGCGCTCGCCGTAACGGCCGACGATGCGGAGCAGCGGATTGACGATGAAGCGCCCCGCCAGAACGAGCACGACGATCGCCCACAAGGTGAAGAATGCCATCTGCCACCCGGACGGCGCCGAGGGATCGGCGGGCGCGCGCGACAGCACCGCGACGATCGTGATCATCGGAACGATCGCCAGGTCCTGGAACAACAGGATCGAAAAGGCCTTTTCGCCGAAGGGCGAATTGATCCAGCCCGAGCTTTTGAGCCCCGGCAGCACCTGCGCGGTCGACGAGAGCGCGAGCGGCAGGCCGAGCGCGAGCGAGGCGGCCGGACTGAACCCCAACGTCAGATGGATGAGCCCGGTGAGTATCAGGCCGGTCACCACAACCTGCATCAGGCCGAGTCCGAAAATCGCGCGGCGCATGTCCCAGAGCCGGCGCGGCGACAGTTCGAGCCCGACGAGGAAAAGCAGGAAGGCGATGCCAAGCTCGGCAAAGGCGAGCTTCGATTCGCCGCCGCCGACCAGCCCGAGCCCGTGCGGCCCGACGATCGCGCCCGCAATCAGATAGCCGAGCACCGCCCCGAGGCCGAGCCGACGAAAGATCAGCACGAACAGCGTTGCGACGCCGAGCAGGATCGCGCCTTCGACCAGCGCGGTATCGGTCGCGGCCTCGCCCACCTTTTCGGCAGCTTCGGAAGCGGCAGCCGTGAGGGCGAGAAAATTCATGCCGCCGCCGCCTGTTCCTCGAGCGCCGCGATGGCGGCATCGAAGGGCAGCAAGATCGCCCCGTGGCGCGCAGGATAGCCCTGCGCCGGCGCGAGCAGGTCGAAACCCGGCCAATCGGGCCGGTCGCCCGCGCCCGCGAACCAGGCGGCGATGCCGTCGCGCGCGGCGCGCAGTTCGGCGAGGCCCAATCCCGATGCGTGGCGCGCGAGCAGCGCCGCCGACGCCTGACCCAATGCACATGCCTCGACATGCATGCCGACGCGCGTCACGCGGCCTGCGTCATCGGTGTCGAGATCGAGGATAATCGCGCTGCCGCACAGCGGGGCGCGCTTGCTCACGCGGTGGCGCGCGCCAGCAATTGGCAGATATTCCGACGTCGCCACCGCCAGCGCCAATATGTCGCGGTTATACAGCGGCACGCTCATGGCTTGTCAGTCTTGGCGGCGTCAGCCTCGGCCTCGCGCGCCTCGGCGCGGCGCTCGGCGATGACCTTGCTCATCGCGGTGCTCGTGGCATTGAGCGCCGGATAGGAGCGGCTGTCGGTCATCCACGCGGGTCGCTGCATAACGCCATAGCCTATATCATAAAGCAGGGTGAGGAGCATGAAGCCGATTGAGGCGATCAACAGGCCCTTCACCGCGCCGAAACCGGCGCCCAGCCCGCGGTCGAACCCGCCCACCAGCGACGCACGGCTGCGCTGCCCGATCGCGCGCGACCCCCATTTGGCGAGGGCGAACACGCCGCCGAAGAGCAGCACGAAAGCGAGCGCCGCGGCGCCGCCGTCGGTTCCGATCCAGCCCACGAGCAGGTCGGTGACGAGCGGGTGAAAGAAGCGCACCGCCGCGATCGCCAGAACCCACGCGAGCAGCGTCGTCACCTCCTGCACTAGGCCGCGCGAAAAACCGAGCACCGCGCCGCCGCCAACCAGCACCAGCACGACGATATCCAGAGCCGTCAGACTTCCCATTTGCCGGTCGCTAGTCGCGACCGAGCATCAGGTCAACGAGTTCGCCAAGCCGCTCGAAACCGGTAACCGATATCCCGCCGACCGCTTTCATGCCCTTCGGTCCCCAACCGCGCGAGAAACCAAGCTTTGCCGCTTCGCGCAGCCGCAGCCCGTCGTGCGACACCTGCCGCACCTCGCCCGACAGCGACAGTTCGCCGAATACGATTGCGTCGGCAGGCACCGGCCGTTCGCTGAAGGCCGAGATCAGCGCCGCCGCGACCGCCAGATCGGCGGCGGGATCGGTGAGCCGGTAGCCGCCCGCGATGTTGAGATAGACTTCGGCGGCGCCCATCTGCAGCCCGCAGCGTGCCTCCAGCACCGCGAGCACCATTGCGAGCCGCCCGCTGTCCCAGCCGACGACGGCGCGGCGCGGCGTCGCGCCGCTCGCCAGCCGCACGGTCAAAGCCTGAACCTCGACGAGCACCGGGCGTGTGCCCTCCAATGCCGGAAACACCACCGACCCCGGCACATCGCGGCTGCGGTCGGTCAGGAACAGGCTCGACGGGTTGCTCACCTCGCCCAGCCCTTCCTCGCCCATCGCGAACACACCGATCTCGTCGGTGCCGCCAAAGCGGTTCTTGACCGCGCGCAGGATGCGATATTGGTGGCTGCGCTCGCCTTCGAAGGCCAGCACGGTGTCGACCATATGTTCGAGCACGCGCGGCCCGGCGATCGTGCCGTCCTTCGTCACATGGCCGACGAGCACGATCGCGGCATCGCTGTCCTTGGCATAGCGGATCAGCTCCTGCGCGCTTGCGCGCACCTGGCTAACCGTTCCGGGTGCGCTGTCGATCAGGTCGCTGTGCATCGTCTGGATCGAATCGATCACGACGAAATCCGCGTCGCGTCCGTCGAGCGTCGCCAAAATGTCGCGCACCGACGTCGCGCTGGCGAGCGCGACCGGCGCATTGCCGAGCCCGAGCCGCTGCGCGCGCAGCCGGACCTGTGCCGCAGCCTCCTCGCCGCTGATATAGACGACCGATTTACCTGCCTTGGCGAGCCGTCCTGCGGCCTGCAGCAGCAAGGTCGACTTGCCGATCCCCGGATCGCCGCCGATCAGCGTCGCCGATCCCGCAACGAAGCCGCCGCCGAGCGCGCGGTCGAATTCGGCGATGCCGCACAGCATCCGTTCGGGCATTTTGCTTTCGGCATTCAGCGTTTCGAGCGCGATCGTCCGGCCGCCCTTGCTCAAATCATGCTTGGCGGAAAAAACGGTTTCGCCCGCTTCCTCGACCAGCGTGTTCCACTCGCCGCAATCGGCGCATTGGCCCTGCCAGCGATAGGTGGCGGACCCGCAATTCTGGCAGACATATTGACGTTTCGCTTTGGCCATGACGTTGCGCTTAATAGGAACAAAGAAAGAACTCCAGTGCTTTCCTCATTCGTCATTGCGAGGAGCGAAGCGACGCGGCAATCTCCAGCCATCGAACCTCGCGCAAGCCCGACGGCTGGAGATTGCTTCGCTCCGCTCGCAATGACGGTGAAAGGGCTTTAGGGGATCAACAACCCCGAATCACCCTGCTCGCAAGGAAGCCCCGCGCCATGAAATTCTTCGCCGACACCGCCGAAATCGCCGACATCCAGGAACTCGCCGCGACCGGCCTGCTCGATGGGGTCACCACCAACCCGTCGCTGATCGCCAAGTCGGGCCGCGATTTCAAGGAAGTGACGAAGGAAATCTGTGCGCTGACCACTGGCCCGGTGTCGGCCGAAGTCGTCGCGCTCGATCATGAAACGATGATGAAAGAGGCTGAAATCCTCCGCCGCATTGCCGACAATGTCTGCATCAAGGTGCCGCTGACGATCGACGGGCTCAAAACATGCAAGGCGCTGACCAGCGACGGCACGATGGTCAATGTCACGCTCTGCTTCTCGGCCGCGCAGGCGCTGCTCGCCGCCAAGGCCGGCGCGACCTTCGTCTCGCCCTTCGTCGGCCGCCACGACGATAATGGCTTCGACGGCATGCAGCTGATTTCGGACATCCGGCTGATCTACGACAATTACGGTTATGAGACCGAAATCCTCGTCGCGAGCGTGCGCCACGGCATCCATGTCCTCGAAGCCGCCAAGATCGGCGCCGACGTGATGACCGCGCCGCCGGCGGTCATCAAGGGGCTGTTCAAGCATATCCTGACCGAAAAGGGCATCGAGGGCTTCCTCACCGACTGGGCGAAGACCGGCCAGTCGATCTGATCCGTCGATATTAGGTCGGCCGCACCCCTGCGAAGGCAGGGGTCCATCTCCCGACGGCTCCATGTTGAACCGTCCGGTGATGGGCTCCCGCCTTCGCGGGAGCACACAGCTTATTTTCACTTCCACCCTTTCCAGTTGACGTAAACGTCAACCAACCGCGATACTCACTCGAAAGGGAGAGATTCGCGATGACCGACACCACCATCCTCACCGAACGGCGCGGCCACATCCTGATCGTCACGATCAACCGGCCCGAGGCGCGCAACGCGGTCAACGCCGCGGTCCATATCGGCATCGGCACCGCGCTCGAAGAAGCAGAAAATGATCACGAAATCCGCGTCGTCGTGATCACCGGCGCGGGCGACAAAAGCTTCTGCGCCGGCGCCGACCTCGTGGCGCTGTCGCGCGGCGAGAGCCTTTACCCCGACGATCCGGCGCAGCAGGCATGGGGCTTTGCCGGGATGGTGTCGCACCCGATCTCGAAGCCGATCATCGCTGCGGTGAACGGCTTCGCCTTTGGCGGCGGCTGCGAGATCGCGCTGATGAGCGATATCATCGTTGCCGCCGACCACGCGCAATTCGGGCTGCCCGAGGTCAAGGTCGGGCTGTTCGCCGCGGCGGGCGGCGCATTCCGCCTCGCGCAGCAAATCCCGCGCAAACTCGCGATGGAATATATGCTGACGGGCGACCCGATCCCCGCCGCGCGCGCCGCCGAATTCGGGCTGGTCAATCACGTCGTTCCGCTCGCTGAGCTGATCCCGACGGCGTTTGCGCTTGCAGAAAAGATTGCGGGCAACGCCCCGCTGTCGGTGCAGGCATCGAAGCGCGTCGCGCTCGGCATCGATCAGGGCCGCATCGCCGCCGACGCGCCCTATTGGGAGCATAACACGCGCGAACGCTCGGTATTGATGCGCAGCGAGGATGCCCGCGAAGGCCCGCGCGCTTTCGCCGAGAAGCGCAAGCCCGAGTGGAAGGCGCGCTAAAATGACGATGACCGATCCCGAGCGCATTCCCGTCATCATCGGCGTCGGGCAAATCAACGACCGGCCCGACGATCCCGACCAGGGACTTGACTCGCTCGGGCTGATGGTCGCCGCGCTCAAGATCGCGGCGGACGATGCCGGCGTGCCGCTCGCCGACATCGACAGCCTCGCGATCGTCGACCAGATCAGCTTCCACCACCTCGGCAAGCTCTGCGACCCGCTCGCCGCCGCAATCGGTGCCAACCCCGCGATCAACTACCAGTCGGCCGCGCCGCACGGCGACACGCCCGTCCGCCTGCTCAACGAAGCCGCGAACCGCATCGGCGCGGGCGAGATCAAACTGGCGGCAATTGTCGGCGGCGAGGCGCTGCGCACCGCCGCGGGCCGCGCCGCCAAGGCCGCGAGCGGCGAGGACAAAAGCTATAATGCGATCCGCCAAGTCGCGACACGGCGCGAACCCAATTATGCGCAGAAGCACGGCCTCGCCGCGCCCGTCGACGTCTATCCGCTCTACGAAAATGCGACGCGCGCGGCATGGGGCCAGAGCCTCGCAGAAGCGCAGTTCGAAAGCGCCGAAATCTGGTCGCGCTTTTCCGAGGTCGCCGCCGCCAACGGCGGCGCGTGGATCCGCAAGCCCGCCTCGCCCGCCGACATTCTTGAGGTAGACGAACGCAACCGCCCGATCGCCTTTCCCTATTCGAAACTGATGGTCGCCAATTCGTCGGTGAATCAGGGCGCGGGCTTCATCGTCGCGAGCCTCGCCGAGGCATGGCGTCGCGGCATTCCCGAGGACCGCCTGATCCATATCGGCATGGGCGCGGCGGCGAAGGAACCCGCAAGCATCCTCCACCGCGACCGCTATGACGGCAGCGTCAGCATGGAGACGTCCATCCGCCGCACGCTCGAACTCAACGCGATGACCGCCGCGGATTTCGATTTCGTCGAGCTCTACAGCTGTTTTCCGTGCGTGCCCAAGATGGCACGCCGCATCCTCGGCTGGCCGTGGGACCGGCCCGCGACGGTGTTCGGCGGGCTCACCTTTGGCGGCGGCCCGATCGCGAACTATATGAGCCACGCGATCGTCTCGATGGTCGAGAAGCTGCGCAGCGAAGGCCGTTATGGCTTTCTCTTCGCTAACGGCGGCTTCGCAACCGACAATCATTGCATCGTGCTGGGCAACAAACCGATTGCCGCTGCCAGCTTCCCGCAGGATTTCGACTATCAGGCCGAAGCCGAAGCGAAGCGTGGGCCGGTTCCCGAACTGATCGAGGATTATGCGGGGCCAGCGACGATCGAGAGCTATACGGTGTTTTACGGCCGCGACGGAGCGCCGAAAGCCGGCGTTGTGGTAGCGCACACGCCTGAGACCAAGCGCACGCTGGCGCATGTCGATGTCGGCGATGCCGCGATGTTGGCGTTTTTGACCGACGGGAAACAGGAGCCTGTGGGCACAGCGGGCCAAGTGGTTGCGCTGGACGAAGGCTTCGGCTGGCGGGCGGCCTGACGCCGCCGTCCCCTTTCCGTTCGCATCGAGCGAAGTCGAGATGCCCATCGGTCTCACACGACTTCGGGGTGTCTCGACTTCGCCCGACACGAACGGAATTTGAGGTGACGCCTCGGCGTCAAATCTCGAACGAAACCCCCTGCGCCAGCGGCAGCGCATCCGAATAATTCACCGTATTCGTCGCGCGCCGCATATAGGCTTTCCAGCTGTCAGACCCGCTTTCGCGCCCGCCGCCGGTCTCCTTCTCGCCGCCGAATGCCCCGCCAATCTCGGCGCCGCTGGTCCCCAGATTGACGTTGGCGATACCGCAGTCGCTCGCGGCCAGGAAGCGCTCGGCCTCGCGCATGTCCGTGGTGAAGATAGCCGACGACAGCCCCGCCGCGACGTCATTATGCAGATCGATCACGGCACCCAGATCATAATATCGCATCACACAAAGGATCGGCGCGAAGGTCTCTTCGAGCACGGGGCCGACCTGCACTGGCATCTCGACCAGTGCGGGCTTCACATAGAAGCTCTCACCCTCGCCCACCCGTTCACCGCCCGTCACCACGCCGCCCTCGCCCGCCGCTGCGGCCAGCGCCGCCTGCATAGACTCAAATGCCGCGCGGTCGATCAGCGGTCCGACGAGCACCTCACCCTGCAGCGGATTGCCGACCGCCACGCTGGCATAGGCGGCCTTCAGCTTGGCGACGAACCCATCGTAGATGCTGTCGTGGACGAACAATCGCCGCGTCGTCGTGCAGCGCTGCCCCGCGGTCCCCATCGCGCCGAACGCCACCCCGCGCAGCGCAAGGTCGAGGTCGGCCGACGGCGCGACGATCACGCCATTGTTGCCGCCCAGTTCGAGGATCGCGCGCGCGAACCGCTGCGCCAGTCGCGGCGCGACCGCGCGGCCCATCCGCGTCGATCCGGTCGCCGACACCAGCGCGACACGGCTGTCGTCGACAAGCGCCTCGCCCGCCTCGCGCCCGCCGATCAGCAATTGCGACAAGCCTTCGGGCGCGTCGCCGAAGCGCACCACCGCGCGCTCGAAAATCGCCTGCGTCGCGAGCGCCGTCAGCGGCGTCTTTTCCGACGGCTTCCAAACCACGCTGTTGCCGCATACCAGCGCCAGCGCCGCGTTCCACGCCCACACCGCGACGGGAAAATTGAACGCCGAAATAACCCCGACGACGCCCAGCGGATGCCAGACTTCCATCATCCGGTGCCCCGGCCGCTCGGTCGCGATGGTCAGACCATATAGCTGCCGCGATAGCCCGACCGCGAAATCGCAAATGTCGATCATCTCCTGCACTTCGCCCGCGCCCTCGGACGGAATCTTGCCCGCCTCGATCGTCACCAGCCTGGCGAGGTCGTCCTGTGCGGCGCGCAATTCCTCGCCCCACAATCGCACCAGCTCGCCGCGGCGCGGTGCCGGAACATGGCGCCATGCACGGAACGCCCCGTGCGCCCTGCCCAGTGTCTCGCCGATCGCCGCGGCATCGGCGACTTGCACCATGGCAATCTGTTCGCCGGTCAGCGGCGTCACCGACGGCATCGATCCATCGACCCACAGCGCGCGGTCGACGCCCAGCCCGTCGAGCAGCGTCCCGATTTCTTCGCCGATCCCGGCCATCGTCATTCCTTTCAATCGCAATCTCGTGTCGCCCTCTAATCCCCCGTCCCCGTTCGTGTCGAGCGAAGTCGAGCCACCATGAAGGCGCACGCGGGCGATGAGCATCTCGACTTCGCGCGATGCGAACGGCTAAGGGGGAGACCGATTAAAGGAGAGCCCAACGTGTCCGACCTGCCCCCCTCCGAATCCTTTGTCCCCGTCCCCGCCGACGCCGCCGCGAACACCCACTGCGGCGCGGCCGACTATGACCGGCTCTATGCCCAGAGCATCGCCGATCCCGACGCCTTTTGGGCCGAACAGGCGAAGCGCATCGACTGGATGACCCCGCCGACGAAGATCGGAGGCTGGTCCTACGATCCGGTCGAGATCAAATGGTATGAGGATGGCATCCTCAACCTCTGCCACAATGCCGTCGACCGCCATGTCGCGGCGGGCCATGGCGAGCGGACCGCGATCATCTTTGAACCCGACGCGCTCGATGGCGAAACGCGGCACATCAGCTATGCCGCGCTGCTCGCCGACGTGATCCGCTTTGCGAACACGCTGAAGAAAATCGGCGTCCAAAAGGGCGACCGCGTCACCATCTATATGCCGATGATCCCCGAGGGCGCGGTCGCGATGCTCGCCTGCGCGCGGATTGGCGCGGTGCACAGCGTCGTCTTCGGCGGCTTCTCGCCCGAGGCGATCCACGGCCGGATCGAGGATTGCGCGAGCGACTGGGTGATCTGCGCCGACGAGGGGCTGCGCGGCGGCAAGACCGTCCCGCTCAAGGCCAATGTCGACAAGGCATTGGAACGCGTCGATGTCAAAGCCGTGCTCGTCATCGCGCACACCGGCTGCGACGTGACGATGAAGGAAGGCCGCGACCATTGGTACGACGCGATGTCGGCCGATGTCGGTGGCGAATGCCCGTGCGAACCGATGAACGCCGAAGACCCGCTGTTCATCCTCTACACCTCGGGCTCGACGGGCAAGCCCAAGGGCGTGCTCCACACGGTCGGCGGCTACAGCGTGTGGACCGCGAGCACCTTCTGGTACGGCTTCGACTATCGCCCCGGCGAGATCTTCTGGTGCACCGCCGACATCGGCTGGGTCACCGGCCACAGCTATGTCGTCTATGGTCCGCTTCAAAATGGCGCGACGACGTTGATGTTCGAGGGCGTGCCCAATTACCCTGACCACGACCGCTTTTGGCAGGTTGTCGACAAGCACAAGGTCAACATCCTCTACACCGCCCCGACCGCAATCCGCGCGCTGATGCGCGAGGGCGATGATTATGTGACGCGCCACGACCTGTCATCGATCCGCCTGCTCGGCAGTGTCGGCGAGCCGATCAATCCCGAGGCGTGGCGCTGGTATCATCAGGTCGTCGGCAAAGGCCGCGTCCCGGTGATCGACACCTGGTGGCAGACCGAAACCGGCGGCATCATGATCACCACCCTGCCCGGCGCGCATGAGATGCAGCCGGGAAGCGCGGGCAAGCCCTTCTTTGGCGTCCGCCCCGAACTCGTCGATGCCGAAGGCAAGACGCTCGTGTGCGAACAGACGGGGGGCGCGGCCGAGGGCAATCTGTGTATCACGCACAGCTGGCCGGGGCAGGCGCGGACGATCTACGGCGATCACGCGCGCTTCGCCGAAACCTATTTTTCGACCTACAAGGGCAAATATTTCACGGGCGACGGCTGCCGCCGCGACGCCGACGGCTATTGGCGCATCACCGGGCGCGTCGACGATGTCATCAACGTATCGGGTCACCGTATGGGCACTGCCGAGGTCGAAAGTGCGCTCGTGCTACACGAGCATGTCGCCGAAGCCGCAGTCGTCGGCTTTCCGCACGACATCAAGGGCCAGGGCATCTACGCCTATGTCACGCTCAACGCCGGCGTCGAGCCGACAGACGAGGTTGCCGCCGCGCTGAAACAGCAAGTGCGCAAGGAAATCGGCCCGATCGCGACCCCCGACCATATCCATTTGACCCCCGGCCTGCCCAAGACGCGCTCGGGCAAGATCATGCGGCGGATCCTGCGCAAGATTGCCGAAAATGATTTCGGATCGCTCGGCGACACCTCGACATTGGCTGATCCGAGCCTGGTCGACGGGCTGATCGAGGGGCGGAAGAACAGATAATCTTCTCCCCTCCCGCTAGCGGGAGGGGAACAGGTCAGAAATGAAAGTCGGGAAGCTCCGCCAGCGCGATCCCCAGCGCCTCGGCCCAGCCGTTGGCGACGCTTTCGAAATAGGGATCGTTGCGCTCGAACCGGCGCTCGCGCACGGTGGCAAAATCGTCGCGCTCGTGGATCTTGAGGTCGATCGGCAAATCGACCCCGGCGTTGGCGCGGATCGTCGAGTCGAACGAGACGCAGAGCAGCTTGACCGCATCCTCGAACGACATCGCGGGATCGTAGGAGCGCACAATGATCGGCCGCCCATATTTGGTTTCGCCGATCTGGAAGAAAGGATTGTCTTCACCCGCCTCGATGAAATTCCCTTCGGGATAGATCAGGAACAGCCGCGGCTCGGCGCCCTTGATCTGACCGCCGACAATAAGCGAGGCGCGGAACAGCGAATCCGCCGCCGATTGGCCCTCGTCATTGTGACGCATCACGATGTGGCGCAGCGTTTCGCCGATGATCGTCGCGACCGCAAACATCGACGGCGCGGCGAGGATCGAGGGATGGCGTTCCTCGGGCGCCTTCGTGCGCTCGTCGAGCAGGCTGACCACCGCCTGCGTCGTCGCAAGATTGCCCGCCGACATCAAGGTGATCACGCGCTCGCCGGGCAGGTGCCAGCTGCGCATCTTGCGGACCTGCGAAATGTCGTCGACACCCGCGTTGGTTCGGGTGTCCGACATGAACACCAGCCCCTTGTTCAAACGCATGCCAACGCAATAAGTCATCGAATTCCGTTTTCCCCGCCCGGAAAGTCCTGATCGTCCGGCCCGCTTATTGCTGGACCTGCAATTGGACAACCAGATTTTCCTGCGCCGCACCATAACGCATGCCGCGAACCGGGGCAGCGTCGCGATAATCGAGCCCGGTTGCGACGCGGATATAACGCTGGTCGGGCGAATGGCCGTTGCTGACGTCGAAGCCGATCCAGCCGATATGGTCGAAATGCGCCTCGGCCCAGGCATGCGTCGCATCTTGGTGCGTCCGGTCGTTCATCATCAGATAGCCCGAGACATAGCGCGCCGGATGGCCGAGGTGGCGCATCGCGGCGATGAAGATATGGGCATGGTCCTGACACACACCGCCCTCGGCGCCGAGCGCCTGCTCGGCGGTCGTCCCGGCATCGGTGAAGCCGATCCGGTACGCCAGCCGGTCGATAATCAGCGCCGACAGCGCATGCGCGCGTTCGATATCATTGGCATGGTCGCGGCCCAATGCGGCCGTCAGCGCGCGCACCTGCCGTCCCGCGCGCGTCAGCGGCGTCGGACGCAGGAAGGTCCAGAGCGGCATCGCGCCCCGATGCGCCCCGATCACGCCGTCCCAGCTTTCCAGTTCGACGGTGCCATGGCAACGGACCGTCAGCTCGGTCGCCCCGCCATCGATCGCAATTAGGTCGACGCCATTGCCGTGATGGTCGCTATAGTGGAGTTGCTGGGCGCCACCCTCGATGTCTATCGCCCAGTCGACGATATGCTGCTGTCCCGGCCGATCCTTGGGCGTCAGCTTGAGTTGCTGCAACGCATAGCGAACCGGCGTGTCATATTGATAACGGGTGATATGTTCGACACGCAGTTTCATTCGACAAACCGATAGTCGCGCTCGACCTGCCGCGCGAGATTGGCAGTATCGCGGAGAAAGCCGGTCACATATTGGTGGAGACCGCCGTCAAAGATCGACTGGATCGGCGCATTGAGTTTTTCATGACTTAGTGCGTGCGCCAGCCGCCACGCGTCGGTCTCTTCACCATAATGGCGTTGGAGCTGCGTCAGATGCTGTTCCATCCGCTCGCTGCAAAAGGCAAGGCTGCGCGGCATTTGCGGATAGAGGATCAGAAATTCGGCGATCTTCAGCGCGCTGATTTCGGCGCCATACAGCCAACGATAGGCCCGGTTGGCCGAGACCGACCGCAGGATCGTCTCCCACTGCACATTGTCAATCGATGTCCCGATATGCGCGACCGACGGCAGCAGCAGATAATATTTGACGTCGAGAATGCGCGCGGTGTTGTCGGCGCGTTCGAGATAGGTGCCGAGCAGCGCAAAATGATAGCCATCGTTGCGCAGCATCGTGCCGTTGAGCGCACCGCGGACCTGCGCGCTTTGCTGGCGGATCGTCGTCAGCACGTCGGGCAGGTCATCTTCGCGCACCTGCCGCTTGAGCAGCGCGGTCAGCGTCATCCAGCTGGTGTTGACCGCCTCCCATGTCTCGCGGGTCAATGCGGTCCGCGCGGTCCGCGCATTGTCGCGCGCCTGGCGGATCACCGACAGGATGCTCGACGGATTGGCGGGGTCGCGGAGCAGAAAATCGATCACCCGCGCCGAGCTATAGTCGCCATGCGCCGCCTGAAATGCCTTATTGACCCCTGCGGTCACCAGCACCGATTTCCACTCGGCCGCGGCGGTTTGCGACCGGGTGAGCGCGATGCGAAACCCCGCGTCGATCAGGCGCGCATTATTTTCGCTGCGTTCGAGGTAGCGCGCCATCCAGAAGAGGCTGCCTGCGGTCTTTCCCAGCATCAGTCTTCCAACACCCAGGTATCTTTGGTGCCGCCACCCTGACTGCTGTTCACCACCAGCGACCCGCGGGTCATCGCCACCCGTGTCAGTCCGCCCGGCGTGATCGTGATCCCCTGCGGCGACATCAGCACAAACGGCCGCAGGTCGACGTGGCGCGGTGCGAGGCCCTTTTTGGTGAAGATCGGCACGGTCGACAGCGACAGCGTCGGCTGCGCGATATAGTTGCCCGGGTTCGCCTCCAGCTTGGCGCGGAACGCGGCCAGTTCCTTCTTGCTCGCGGCGGGGCCGACGAGCATCCCGTAACCGCCCGACCCATGGACTTCCTTGACGACGAGCTCGGGCAGCCGGTCGAGCACTTCGCGCAGATGCTCGGGCTCCGAACAGCGCCACGTCGGCACATTGGGCAGCAGCGCCTTTTCGCCGGTATAAAATTCGATAATGTCCGGCATGTAACTGTACAGCGCCTTGTCGTCGGCAATGCCGGTGCCGGGCGCATTGGCGATCGTGATGCCGCCGGCGCGATAGACGTCCCAGATGCCGGGCACGCCCAGCATCGAGTCGGGGCGGAAATTCAGCGGATCGAGATAATCATCGTCGACGCGGCGATAGAGGACGTCGATCGCCTTATATCCCTGCGTCGTGCGCATCGCCACGCGCCCGTCGACGACGCGCAGATCGTGCCCCTCGACCAGTTCGGCGCCCATATGGTCGGCCAGATAGCTATGTTCATAATAGGCGCTGTTGTGGATGCCGGGTGTCAGCACCGCGACCGTCGGCGTCCCCCCGCACGCGGGCGGCGCGCAGGCCGCAAGCGACTTCAGCAGGTTGATCGGATAGTCGCTGACTTCGCGAACCGGCACTTTCGCGAACAGCTCGGGAAACATCTGGAGCATGGTTTCGCGGTTTTCGAGCATATATGACACGCCCGACGGCGTGCGCGCATTATCCTCGAGCACATAGAATTCATCGGCGCCGGTGCGCACGATGTCGGTGCCGCTGATATGCGTATAGATGCCGCCGGGCGGATCGAGCCCCATCATCATCGGCAGGAAGGCCTCGTTCCCGGCGATCAACTCGACAGGAACCCGTCCGGCGCGAAGGATCTCCTGCCGATGATAGATGTCGTAAAGGAAGGCGTTCAAGGCGCGCACGCGCTGTTCGATGCCGCGCGACAGGCGGCGCCATTCGCTGGCCGAGATGATCCGCGGCACGACGTCGAAGGGGATCAGCCGCTCGTCGCCGTCGACGGCGCCATAGACGTTGAAGGTGATCCCGGTGGTGCGGAACAGCGCTTCGGCCTGCACCGCCTTGTGCTGGATGCGCGCCACATCCTCGGCCTCGAACCACCCGCAATAATCACGATAGGGCGACCGGGTTCCGCCCTCCTGGCTCGTCATTTCGTCGAAAAATGAAATGCGCCTGCCCTTTCCACGCAACATGCCGTCATCTGCCGCGCACCCGATGTTGTCGGCCGGCGCGGCGCATCCTGTTCCTGCTGCTGCGTCGCCCGACGGCTGCGTGGCCACCGGGCTTGTCGAAGCGATGCTAATCGCGCCTGCGGGCCTTGGCAAGCGGGCTCGTGAAGCGCGGTGTTACCGTAACATCAAAGACTTGCCGCTAATAAGCCCCTCCCCTGCAGGGGAGGGGCTGATCGGATCAAATCGCGCCGTGGCAATGCTTGTATTTGCGGCCCGAGCCGCAGGGGCACGGCGCGTTGCGGCTGATCTCCAGCTCCGCATAGGGGTTCTCACCCTCGGGCAGGTCGGGACGCGGGATCTGCATCGGCGGCAGCGTGTTCGCGATCACGCCCAGATCGCCGCCGTCGATATCGGCGCTATTATCCTCGCCCGTGAACGGATCGATGTGCGTCGTCAGAAAATCGGGCAGATCGGGCAGCGGCAGCGCCTCTGGCTCTTCGAAGCGCAGGTCGATGCGCGCGACGGTCCGCGTCACATCCTCGCGGATGTTCTGCAACATGCGCTCGAACAGCGCGAAGGCTTCCTGCTTATATTCGTTGATCGGCTGCTTTTGCGCATAGGCGCGCAGGAACACGACCTGGCGCAGCGCGTCGAGCGTCGCGAGATGCTCTTTCCAGTGATGGTCGAGCGTCTGGAGCAGCACCGATTTCTCGATCCCCTTCCATGTTTCCTGATCGACGAGCGCGGCCTTTTCGGCGGCGACCGCGTCGGCCTGCGCCTGGATACGCTCCTCGAACATTTCCGCGTCGACCGCGTCTTCCTGCATCCACGCATCGATCGGCGGCGACAGGTCGAGGATGTTTTCCACCCGCTCCTTCATCTGCTCGACGTTCCACTGTTCGGGATAGCTGCCCGGAGGGCAGGCGTCGGCGATGATCGAATTGACCGTTTCGGCGCGCATCGCGGTCATCACCTCGTCGACGGTCTCGCTGTCGATGATTTCACCGCGCTGCTCGTAGATGACCTTGCGCTGGTCGTTCATGACGTTGTCATATTCGACGACCTGCTTGCGGATGTCGTAATTGCGCGCCTCGACCTTCTTTTGAGCGGTCTCGATCGCCTTCGACAGCCACTTCGACCCGATCGCCTCGCCGTCCTCCAGATTCTTGTTCATCATCTTGGAAAAGAGCGTGTCGGGGCCAAAGATGCGCAGCAGGTCATCGTCGAGGCAAAGGTAGAATTTCGACAGGCCGGGGTCGCCCTGACGTCCCGAACGCCCGCGCAGCTGGTTGTCGATGCGGCGGCTTTCATGGCGCTCGGTCGCAAGCACGAACAGCCCGCCGGCGGCCTTCACCGCTTCGCGCTCGGCCGCCACCTCGTCGCGAATGCGCTGTTCGGCGGCATCGCGTTCGGGGCCTTCGGGCATGTCCTTCAGTTCGTCGTCGATGCGGAATTCTTCATTGCCGCCCAGTTTGATGTCGGTGCCGCGGCCCGCCATATTCGTCGCGATCGTCACTGCGCCCGTGCGTCCGGCCTGCGCGACGATATGCGCTTCGCTCTCGTGGAAACGCGCATTCAGGACGCTGTGCGGCACGCCTTCCTTTTCGAGGAAGGACGACAGCAGCTCGGACTTTTCGATCGACACCGTGCCGACCAGCACCGGCTGGCCGCGCTCATTCGCCTCGCGGATCGTCTTCGCGATCGCGCCGAATTTGTCGGTGATATTTTTGTAGAATTCATCCTCGTCGTCGATGCGCGCGATCGGGCGGTTGGTGGGGATGTTGACGACATTCATCTTGTAGATGTCGAAAAATTCGGCGGCTTCGGTCGCTGCGGTACCGGTCATGCCCGAAAGCTTCGGATACATACGGAAATAATTCTGGAAGGTGATCGACGCGAGCGTCTGATTCTCGGGCTCGATCTGCACGCCTTC
>CAYRQX010000020.1:39200-53970 GCA_964426485.1 uncultured Sphingopyxis sp.
CGGCCGGTGAACTCGTCGATGATGACGACCTTGCCGTCCTTGACGATATAGTCGGTGTCGATGCGGAACATCTGGATCGCCTTCAGCGCCTGATTGACGTGATGGACGACCTGCGTGTTTTCGATGTCGTAGAGGTTGTTGCCCTGAAGCAGCCCTGCCTCCTCGAGCAGGCGTTCGACATGTTCGGTGCCGTCTTCGGTCAGGTTGATCGATTTGGACTTTTCGTCCTTCTCATAATCATCGTCGGTGAGCTTGAGCACCACCTCATTGACGCGGATATACAGCTCCGACTTGTCGTCGGTCGGGCCCGAGATGATCAGCGGGGTGCGCGCTTCGTCGATCAGGATCGAATCGACCTCGTCGACGATGCCGAAATTAAAGGCGCGGTGGACCATCTGCTGGCGATCGAACTTCATATTGTCGCGGAGGTAATCGAAGCCCAGCTCGTTGTTCGTCGCATAGGTGATGTCGCTGTTATAAGCGGCGCGGCGCTGCATCTCGTTGAGGTTCGGAACGATGATCCCGGTCGTCAGGCCGAGGAAGCCATAGACGGTGCCCATCCATTCGGCGTCGCGCGTCGCCAGATAATCGTTGACGGTCACGACATGGACGCCCTTGCCCTCGAGCGCGTTGAGGTAACAGGGCAAAGTCGCCATCAGCGTCTTGCCCTCGCCCGTCGCCATTTCGGCGATCTCGCCGCGGTGAAGGACGACACCGCCCACCATCTGCACGTCGAAGTGGCGCATGCCAAGCGTGCGGACCGCCGCCTCGCGCACCGTGGCAAAGGCTTCGGGCAGGATGTCGTCGAGTGTCTCGCCCGCCGCCAGCCGTTCGCGGAATTTCGGGGTCTGCGCCTGCAATCCGGCGTCGTCGAGCGCCTGCATCGCGGGCTCGAAGGCGTTGATCTTGTCGACGATCTTGCGGATCGAGGCGACATAACGGTCGTTGGACGAGCCGAACAGGCTCTTGGCAAGGCCAGAAAACATGCGATTTTCCTTGGGATTTAAATGAACTGGCGGCGCTCGAAACCGCGCGAAATCGGGAAACAAGCCCCTTCACGGGGCGGCGCCTGAACTAGGCGCGGCAACCTTGCTCTATTCGAGTGCGCGATCGCTGCCGGTGAGAATGCCGGGAAGGTGCGGTGCCGCGGCCTTGCGCGACTTTCCGCCACCGCTGGTGACGCGACGGGTCGGCGTGGTGGTGGTCGGACGGCGCTCGGTATCGGTCGCCTCGGCCTTGCCCGCGGTTTCCGCGAACAGGACCAGCGACCCCATCGCCGCCGGAACGGCAGGCGCGGCAACGGCCCGGTCGGCGGTCGCCAGGCCGGTCAACAATGCCAAAAGGGTCAGCAACAGCCGCAAGAATCGCCCCTAATCTACATCCGGAGCCCAGTTTATTGCGCCCCGTTCCCTGAACATAGGGTGAAAGCGGTGGTTCGTCTAGGGGGCTGGCGTCGCGGCGGGATCGGCCAAGCGGGGATTCAATCCGCGCACTTCGATCAGGAAACTCTTCGGTTTCTTGAACAATTTGCTCTTGCGATCGACCTTGAGCCCGACGACTTCGGCCAGCTCCATGACAAAATGAACGCAGTTGCGCTTGTTCAGGCTATAACTCGGCTGTTCGCGGTCGCGCCATTCGGCGACCTTCGCGAGCACCCGCGCATAGGTTGCGTCATCGACGGTCACATCGAACTGGCGATCGCTCTTGGCGATATAATCGGCTTCGGACGATTCCACCTTGCCCTTCACCGATCCCAAAAGGATCGCCGGGCTGACCGAGACCGCCGTGAAGCCATAATTGGCATCGACGAGCTCGCCCGTTGCGTCGACCGTCCCCTTCATCACGATGAAGGCGTGCGGGAAACGATCCCCGAAATCATGGCTGTAAAAGCTGACGATCACCTCGGCGCGCGCGGGGGAAACAAGTCCGGTGCAAAGCAGGAGCATGGACAGAAGGATCAGGCGCAGGCCGCGGGTCATCGGCGCCCTCTTAGCCAGCGGGCCTTCGTCTTGCCAAGCCGCGATTGCCGCTTGACCCAAACGTCAACTTCGCATCTTGTCGCACTGACATCAATGTAAGGAGAGGTCTGTGGCGCGGAAGGCGATTTTCATCACCGGGGGCGGATCGGGCATCGGCCGCGCGGTCGCGCGCCATTTTGCGGGCCAGGGCTGGCTCGTCGGCATCGCCGACGTCAACCGCGCCGGGATCGACGAAACCGCCGCGCTGCTTCCCGAAGATGCCTCGTCGCGCCATATGATGGATGTCCGCGACCGCGACCAGTGGAAGGCCGCACTCGACGAATTTGCGAATGCCAGCGGCGGCCGTCTCGACGTGCTGTTCAACAACGCCGGCATCGGGTCGGGCGGGCAATATATGGATATGGCGCCCGAAGAGGCCGATCGGTTGATCGCGATCAATTTCGGCGGCGTCGTCAATGGCATCTATATGGCGCTGCCACTGCTCCGCGCGACGCCGGGTTCGACGATCCTCAACACCGGGTCGGCGTCGGGATTTTACGGCATCGCAGGTCTCGCCGTCTACTCGGCCACCAAGTTCGCGGTGCGCGGCCTCACCGAGGCGCTCGAAATCGAGTTCGCCAAACATGGCATCAAAGTGCGTTCGCTGATGCCGGGCTTCATCGATACGCCGCTGCTCGATCAGGTCAGCGCCGACAGCAACGAACCAGCCCGCAATCGCCTGTCGGCCAGCGGCTTCGAAATCATCCCCGTCGAACGCGTCGCCGAGGCCGCGTGGCAAGCGGTGCATGGCACGAGCGTGCACACCACGGTCGGCAAGACGGCGAAACGCCTGTCACGCCTCGCGCGCTGGTTCCCGGGGCTGATCGTCCGCCAGTCGAAGAAGGTCGACGGACTGGGCGCCGCGGGACATTAAGCTGTTCGAAATGCAAGACGGCGACGGCTTTGGGGTGGTTACCAGACGGCCCACCGAAACCTACTTCCCCGGCCCGCACGTCACCGAGCCGCTGCCGATATTGCGCACGGTGCACACCGGCTTGCCGAGCACGACGGTCTTGCCGATCCCGCGCGCGGTGATCGCGGCGCTCTTGACCGCGCGCAGGATATGATCGCCCGCGCCCTCGCTGTCGCTGATGAGTTCGTCGACCGACAGCGCGCCTGCGTCGACCGCGCCAGCGCCCGACAAGGTCATCTGCGCATTCTTCGCCGCGCCGCCGAGGGTCATCGTGCCATTGCCGATCATCGCGACCTGGAGCCGATCCGTACCGATCTGGCCGACGGTCAGCCGCCCCGGCCCGCGCAGGCCGACCATCGCGCGCTGCCCTTTCAGCCTGTCGATCTGAAGCGACCCGGCGCCCGAAAGCGTCGCCGCGCGCAGATTGGCGGCGTTGACGCGCACGATCACCGGACCGCGCGGCGCGCGGCGCTTTTCATCGCCGGCGAACTGCCGTTCGCTGATCACCAGTTTGCCGTCGCGCGCTTCCACGCTCAGCCGATCGAGCGCATCCTGCGGCCCGGTCGCCACCGCGCTGACCGGCGCCCGCGTCACAACCTCGACCATCACATCGGCGCTGACGTCGATCGTCTCGAAGCTGGTCAGGCCATAACGCTTTTCCGCCGCCGATACGGGGGCGGAGACTAGCAGGGCGGCGGCCGCGATCGCGGCGCATCTTGGGACAAGCGTCATGGCGCCGCCTTACCCGGTTCGGGCAGGCGGCACCAGCGCGGCATCATTTGCAGGTGACGGTGCCCGAACCCATCTGCCGGGTCGAGCAGGCCGCGCCGCCGGTCAGCGTCACATCGCCCGATCCCAGGATGCTGACGTCGGCCTTGCCCGTCGCCTGCGCGTCGACATTGCCCGATCCGGTAATCGAGACCGCGAGCGTCGCTGCGACCAGCCCGTCGGCGTCGATGTCGCCCGATCCGGTGACGCTGAGTTCACCCGACCCGATCGTCCCGCCGCCGATCTCGATATCGCCCGACCCCGACACGGTGATGTCGGCGCGCTTGCCGTTGAGCTTCGCGACCTTGAGGTCGCCCGATCCGGTCACCACCGCCTCGACCGCGTCGCCGTCGACAGCGTCTGCGTCGATCGTTCCCGACCCGGTCAGCCGCACCTTGGTCAACCGCGGCATGGTGATCGCGATATCCAGATCATCGTCATCGCGGCTTGAAAAACTGAAGCCGTCGCGCTTGCGCCCGACCGACAGCTCCGGTCCGTCGAGCTTGATCTCCAGCCGGTCGAGCACGTCCTTCGGCCCGCGCGCAGTGATCGAGAATTTCTCGCCCTGCCGGATGGTGACATCGTCGGGACCCGCAACCTCGACGCCGGTAAAGCCGGTCAGGTCATAGGTTTGAGTTGCGATCGGCCCGGCGCTGGCCGACCCGCCACGCTCGGCCTGCTTTTCCGCGCTCGGCGCCGCCCCATTGCAGCCGGTCACGAGTATCAGCGGCAAAATCGCCATCATCCAGTTCCGCATCGCAAATCTCCTCTGTGTATTGCTTACATAACACACGATGACGGGCGCTGTCCAGCGGTCTGCCATCTTGTCGCCACCTTCGGCGTCCAGAGGGCGATTTCTCCCCGAAACCGAAAGCCCGACCATGAGCGTAGCCTTTCGCCGCGAGAGCGACGACGAGCATAAGGAACCCGAATTTGAGCTGCCCATCGCGGTCGGCCCTAATCTGGTGACCCCGCGCGGGCTGCGCCTGCTCGGCGAGGACGTCGCGCGGCTTGAGCGCGAGATTGCCGAAACCGCCGACGAGGACGCGCGCAAGAAATTGCTGCGCCGCCTGCGCTATTTCCACACCCGCCAATCGACCGCCGACGTGCAGGCACCGCCCGCCGATGGCAGCGTCGGGATCGGCAGCCGCGTGACCTACCGGCTGAACAAGGCTGAAAAGACGATCACCATCGTCGGCGGCGACGAGGCCGACCCGGCGCGCGGCCACATCGCCTTTTCCGCCCCGCTCGCCCGCGCACTGATGGGGGCCGAAGGCGGCGAGAGCGTCGAATATCAGGACTGCGAGGATGCGATCGCGATCCTCGCGGTCGAAACCGATCCGGAGACGCAGGCATGAAGGACAAGTTCGAACGTCATAAACAGCCGTGGACCCCGGCCGAGATCGACAAGCTCCACACGCTCGCGAAAAAGGGCATGCCGCTCAAGTCCATTGCCAAGGCGCTGACGCGCAGCGAAGAATCGGTAAAGGCGCGCGCGAAGGCCGACAGCCTGCCGATCGCAAAGCTGCACTGATCCATCATGTCCGCTACCGAATTTGATGCCATTGTGCTGGGTGCCGGCGCGGCCGGGCTGATGTGCGCCGCGGTCGCCGGCGCGCGCGGCCGCCGCGTGCTGCTGCTCGACCATGCCGACGCGGTCGGCAAGAAGATCCTGATTTCGGGCGGCGGGCGCTGCAACTTCACCAATGTGAACACCGCACCCGACCGCTTTCTCTCGGCGAACCCGCATTTCGCCAAATCGGCGCTGGCGCGCTACACCCCCGCCGATTTCGTCGCGCTCGTCGAGCGCCACGGCATCGCATATCACGAGAAAACACTGGGCCAGCTGTTCTGCGACGGTTCGGCGAAACAGATTGTCGCGATGCTGCTCGAAGAGGCCGCGAAAGCCGGAGTCGACGTCCGCACGGGACAACCGGTGAGCGACGTCGCCCACGCCGACGGCAAATTCACCGTCCGTTTCGGCGACCACGACTTCACTGCTCCGGCGCTCGTCATCGCAACCGGCGGCCCGTCGATCCCCAAGATGGGCGCGACCGGCTTTGCCTATGATCTCGCGCGCCAGTTCGGCCTCAAGGTCGTCGAACCCCGACCCGCGCTCGTCCCCCTGACGCTGGGCGGCGACGATGTCCTGTTCCGGGAATTGTCGGGCATCGCCGCCCCGGTCGAGGCGCGCGCGGGCAAGGCGGCGTTCCGCGAAGCCGCGCTGTTCACCCACCGCGGCCTGTCAGGTCCTGCGATCCTCCAGATCAGCAGCTATTGGCGTCATGGCGAGCCGGTGACGATCGACCTGTTGCCCGACGCCCCATCGGGTTGGCTGCTCGACGCCAAACGCACGCGTCCGCGCACGACCCTGCGCGCCGCCATGGGCGCGCTGCTCCCCGACCGGCTCGCCGAAACGCTCGCCGAACGCCTCGCGCTCCCCGGCGAACTCGCCGCCCAGACCGACCGCAAACTGGCCGATGCCGAGTCGCGGCTCGCCCGCTGGATTTTCCGTCCGAACGGCACCGAAGGCTTCGCCAAAGCCGAGGTCACGGTCGGCGGAATTTCGACTGCAAACCTTTCCTCGCAAACAATGATGGCCAAAACCGTTCCAAACCTCTATGCGGTCGGCGAGGCCGTAGATGTCACAGGGTGGTTAGGCGGCTATAATTTTCAATGGGCCTGGGCTAGCGGACACGCTGCCGGACAGGTGATTTAAGCCCATTGAGCCCCTTTCTGTCGGCCTGTCACCGCACCGGTGACCGCCTTTTATCGAGATAAAAATGCCTTTCGAAAATCTTTCCCCCGTCCTTTCGGACGCCCTTGTCGCGCGCGGCTATGAAGCGCTCACCCCCGTCCAGACGCAGGTTAGCGAGGATCAGGCCAAGGGCCGCGACCTCCTCGTCTCGGCGCAGACCGGCTCGGGCAAGACCGTCGCTTTCGGCCTCGCAATGGGTGACGAGCTGCTCGAAGACGGCCGTATGCCCTTCGCAGCCTCGCCGCTCGCGCTGATCATCGCGCCGACGCGCGAACTCGCGCTGCAGGTCAGCCGCGAACTGAGCTGGCTCTACGCAAAGGCCGGCGCGCGCATCGCGACCTGCGTCGGCGGCATGGACGCCAGCAAGGAACGCCGCGCGCTCGGCCAGGGCGTGCAAATCGTCGTCGGCACGCCGGGGCGTCTGCGCGATCACCTCGAACGCGGCGCGCTCGACCTGTCGGCGTTGCGCGTCGCGGTGCTCGACGAAGCCGACGAAATGCTCGACATGGGCTTTCGCGACGATCTTGAGGAAATCCTCGACGGCACCCCAGCGACTCGCCGCACCCTGCTCTTCTCCGCCACGATCCCCAACCCGATCGTCCAACTCGCCAAGCGGTATCAGAAGGACGCGCTGCGCATTTCGACCGTCGGCCAGGACCGCGGCCATGGCGACATCGCTTATCAGGCGGTGACCGTCGCCCCCGCCGATATCGAGGGCGCGGTCGTCAACCTGCTCCGCTTGCACGACGCCGAAACCGCAATGCTCTTCTGCGCGACGCGCGACAATGTGCGCCGCCTCCACGCCAGCCTGGTCGAGCGCGGTTTCGCCGCGGTCGCGCTGTCGGGCGAGCATAGCCAGAATGAGCGCAACGCGGCGCTGCAGGCGCTTCGCGACCGCCGCGCCAAGGTCTGCGTCGCGACCGATGTCGCCGCACGCGGTATCGATCTTCCGACGCTCAGCCTCGTCATCCACGTCGAAATCCCGCGCGATGCCGAGGCGCTCCAGCACCGTTCGGGCCGCACCGGCCGCGCGGGCAAAAAGGGCACTGCAGTCATCATCGTACCCTATCCGCGCCGCCGCCGCGTCGACGGCATGCTGCGCGGTGCACGGATCAACGCCGAATGGATGGAAGCCCCCACCGCCGCCGATGTGCGCAAGCGCGATCAGGAACGGCTGATGGAGAAACTGCTTACGCCCGTCGAGCATGAGCCCGAAGATATCGAACTCGCGCAGCGCCTGATGGCCGAGCGGACGCCCGAGGACATCGCGGCCTCGCTCGTCCAGGCGCACCGCGCGCTGATGCCGCCGCCCGAGGATCTGATCGACAACGGCCCGCGCGGCCGCGACACCGCCGGTCGCCCCGAGCGCGGCGAGCGGTTCGAGCGCCCGGAACGCGGCGCCGGTGGCGACCAGCGCGAAGGATTTGAGGACAGCGTCTGGTTCCGCCTCAACATCGGCCGCCACCAGAACGCCGATCCGCGCTGGATTCTGCCCCTGCTCTGTCGCCGCGGCCATGTGAGCAAGAACGAGATCGGCGCGATCCGCATCGGTCCCAAGGAAACGATGTTCAACATCCCGCGCGCGATCGCCGATCGCTTTGCCGAGGCCGTGGTGCGCAGCGCCAACGAGGATGGCGAGGACGACAGCGGCGTGTCGATCACGCCCGCACCCGACGGCCCGACCTATCCGCCGCGCCGCGACAAAGCTGGGCATTCGGGCGGTCCGCGCGACGGCGCCCCGCGCAGCACGCTCGGCCGTGCGCCGGGCGGCGATCGTGGGTTCGGCGACCGTTCGGGTCCGCGCGGACCGCGCGGACCGGGTGGTCCGGGCGGCAATGAACGCTACAAGCCCAAGCCCTTCGGTCAGCGCAGCCCGCGCCGCCCTTCGAAGTAAGCATCAACCCCTCCCCCGACGGGGAGGGGCTTTTGTCGCACCGCCCTTGCGCTCTCCGGCCCGGCCCACCAGATGGGCCGGACAGCAGGAGAGAGCGCCATGCAAGCGATCGAAGCCTTTATCGAAAGCCAGGGCGGACCCGAGGTCATCGACTGGCGCGAGGTGAAGCTTGGCGAACCTGGCCCCGGCCAGGTGCTGCTCCGCCACACGGCGGTCGGGCTCAACTATCTCGACACCTATCACCGCGACGGCACCTATCCCGTCCCACTGCCGAGCGGCCTCGGTGTCGAATCGGCAGGTGAAGTCATCGCCGTCGGCGCCGACGTCCACGGCTTCCAGCCCGGCGATCGGGTGGCGACCTTCGGCCCCGAACGCACCGCCTACGCCAGCGCGCGGATCGTCGGCGCGGCGTCGCTGTTCAAACTCCCCCCCGACATCGACGACGAAACCGCCGCCGCCGCGCTGCTCAAGGCGTGCACGGTCGAAATGCTCGTCGAACGCTGTGCCAAGGTCGAGGCAGGCGCGACCGTGCTCGTCCATGCCGCCGCGGGCGGGGTCGGACTGATCCTCGTCCAGTGGCTGAAGGCGATCGGCGCGACCGTGATCGGCACCGTCAGCACCGAGGCCAAGGAACATGCGGCGCGCGAAGCGGGCGCCGACCATGTCATCCGCTACAAGCAGGACGATGTCGCGGCGCATGTTCGCGAAATCACCGACGGTCAGGGCGTCCCCGTGACCTTCGACGGCATCGGCATGGCGACGTGGGAAATATCCTTGAAGGCCACCGCGCGGCGTGGGCTGATCGTCAGCTATGGCAATGCCGACGGGCCGGTGACCGGCGTCAACCTCGGCATCCTAGCGCAGCACGGGTCGCAGTTCGTGACGCGTCCGACCTTGTTCGATTATTACCACCTGCCCGGCGAGCGCGCGGCCGGCGCGGCGCGCGTGTTCGAGATGATCGCGTCGGGCGCGGTGACGATCACCGTCGGGCAGCGTTACGGGTTGCAGGATGCGGCAAGGGCCCACGCCGATTTGCAGGCGGGGCGGACGACGGGGTCTACGTTGTTGATACCCGAGTATAGCTAAAACCCCTCCCGCCTACGGGAGGGGCAGCGAGACTTGCGAGCTTGCTCGCTAGTCGCAGCGGGGAAGGCTTAGCGCCGTTACAGCCCCTCCCCCGACCCCTCCCTAAAGGGAGGGGAGCATCAAGCCTTCAACCGCTCCGCATGCCACGCGACATGCTCCGCCATGAAGGTCGAGATGAAATAATAGCTATGGTCATACCCCGGCTGCATGCGGATCTCGGCCTTCTGCCCTGCGCGTTCGCACGCTGCGACCAGCAATTCGGTCTTGAGCTGCTCAGCCAGGAAATTATCGGCCTCACCCTGATCGACGAGCAGGTCGGGCACACGCAGCCCCTGTTCGAGCAGCATGCACGCGTCATAAGCGTACCAGTCCTCGCGGTTGTCGCCGAGATAATTGCCGAGCGCCTTTTCGCCCCACGGACATTGCAGCGGCGCAACGATCGGCGAAAAGGCCGAGACCGACCGGAAACGATCCTGATTGCGAAGGCCAATGGTCAGCGCGCCATGCCCACCCATCGAATGGCCCGTAATCGCCTGCCGCGTCAGGTCGGCCATCGCGAAATTGCGCAGCACGAGCGACGGCAGTTCATCCTCGACGTACGAACGCATGCGGTAATTCTTTGCCCAAGGCTCCTCGGTCGCATCGACATAGAAACCCGCGCCCAGCCCGAAATCATAGGCCGCATCGGGATCGTCCGGCACGCCCTCCCCGCGCGGGCTGGTGTCGGGGGCGATGAAGATCACGCCATGTTCGGCGCAGGCGGCACGATATTCGCCCTTTTCCATCACATTGGCGTGGGTGCAGGTCAGCCCCGACAGATACCAGAGCACCGGCAGCTTCGCGCCGGGTTCGTGATCGGGGATGAAGACCGCGAAGGTCATATCGGTGCCGGTGGTGGTGCTCGCGTGCTGGTACACGCCCTGCGTGCCGCCATGGCTGCGAACGGTGGAGAGTGTTTCGATGGGCATGTCCGTCTTGTGCCGCGCGCGCCCCAACGACGCAACCCCGCCGTCCGCTGAGGACGACGGGGTTGCGCGAAAATCGCCGTCTGCCCACGCTAGGCGGCCGCCGCCATGTCTGATGATTTCGCTGTCGCGGCGATGAACGCGCGCAACGCCGCCTGATAATCGGGGCCGGCCGCCGCCAACTGCACCGCGCTCAGCGCATTGGCATGATAAAGGATGTGCGGCGGATGCCACGGCAGGCCGGCGCGCACGGCAGTCGCGCGCAGCGGGGTGAATATCTCCTCAAGCGAGATCGCGACCCCGCCACCCGGTTGGTAATTCTCGGGCGTATTCCCGGCGGTCGCGGCGATCATCAGCGGCGTGCCTTCAAGCCGGTCGCCCTCGCTTTCGGCAAAGACATAATAGATCCGCGTAAACACCGCATCGATCCAGTCCTTCATTAGCGAAGGAACCGAATACCATTGCACGGGAAACTGGAAGACGATGCGATCGGCGCTCAGCAGACGCTGCGCCTCGACCGCGCCATCGGTCATCAGGTCGATCCGGCGATCGGGATAGGCCGCCGCCATGTCGACCACTTCAACGCCGTCGACCTCGGCCGCCGCGCGTGCCAGCGCCGCATTGGCCACCGATTTTTCGGGATCGGGGTGGAACATCAATATCAGGGTCTTGCTCATGCCTGCCTCCTTGGCTTCGATAAGCCCGATATGAGCTTCGGCTGAAAAGCATTCCAATTTATAATGAATATGATCTATTATTGATGATATGAATTTACGAACGATCGATCTCAACCTGCTTGTGATCCTCGACGCGCTGCTCGACGAAGCGCATGTCAGCCGCGCGGCGCAGCGGCTCGGACTGACCCAGCCCGCCGTTTCGGCCGCACTGCGACGGTGCCGCGCGCTTTTTGGTGACCCGCTGCTTGATCGCGGTCGCGGTCTCATGCGCCGCACGCCGCGCGGCGAAGCGCTTCGCGCGCCGCTCAAAACATTACTCGGCGAAGTTCAGGCGCTTATTGATCCGCCCGAGATACCGCTCGATCAGATCCGGCAATCAATTCGTGTGATGATCGCCGATCAGATTGCGGCGCTTCTCCTGCCCCAATTGCTCGACCGCCTTCAGGCTGCGGCGCCCGGAATCGACCTGGTCGTCCGCACTTGGCGCGGCGCCGAACAGGCTTATACCGACCTGCTGAGCGGCGACGTCCACCTGGCAATGTCGCTTTTCGATCGCGAGGCCGAAGGGATCGATCGCCGCCATATTCTCGATGAACATTATGTCGTCGTGATGCGCGCCGACCATCCAGCGGCGGCGAATTTCGACCGCGATGCATGGCTCGCTTTTCCGCATGTCGTCGTGTCGGGGTCAGGCGAAACGCGAACCCCGCTCGACGCCCGGCTCGCGGCGCTCGGCCATCGGCGCCGCATCGGCATCGTCGTCCCCAGCTTCATGATGGTCACCGACATCCTGCTCGCCACCGATTTCATTGCGATGATGCCCGCGCACGCGATTCCGGGCGGGTTGCTCGACAGGATCATCGTTCACGCCCCGCCGCTGCCGGTCGACGGCTTCCCTCTCCACCTCGCCTGGGCCAGCCGCGCGCGTGGCGACCGGGGGCTGATGCATGTGACGAACGAGCTTGCCGCCCTGGTGGCCGCGCTCGTTGCGCCCAAGACCGAATACTGCCCGCGGCTCAGCTAGGCGACGATCGCCGGCACCTCTGCCACCAGCGGCGAATGCCCCCAATGACGAAGCAGATCGAGGATCGCCGCGCCCGAAAGCCCGAGCGTCGCGGTGTTGCGCAGCGGGTGGACGTTGACCAGGTCGGCCTCCGCCAGCGCCGCATCGAGCACAACGGTGAGACTGCCCGGCCGGGCGTTGATCGCCGCCAGCGGCGTCACCGACCCCGGCGTGATGCCAAGCAGCCGCTCCATATCCTCGGCTTTGCCGAAGCTCACATGCTTGCATCCGATGGCGGCGGGCAGCGCCTTCAGATGGACGCGCGCGTCGGACGGCACGGTGACGAGCCAGAAAGCGCCGCCCTTGTCTTTCAGGAACAGATTCTTGGTATGCGCGCCCGGCATCGCGGCGTGGACCGCCTCGCTCTCGTCGACGGTGAAGACCGCATCATGCTCATGCGAAGCGAAGGGGATCGCGAGCGCACCCAAGTCCGCCAGCAATCCCGCTTCGCCGCGCATCGCGGTCACATGCGCTTGAGCGCGCAAATCTTGTTGCCGGCGGGATCGCGCAGATAGGCCAGATACATGCTGCCCATTTCGCTGGTGCGGACGCCCGGCGGGTCTTCGCAGGCCGTCCCGCCGTTGGCGACGCCCGCGGCGTGCCAGGCGTCGCCCTGTTCGGGCGATTCGACGGCGAAGCCGATCGTGCCGCCATTGGCATGGCACGCGGCCTCGCCATTGATCGGCACCGACACGCCGAAGACGCCGGTCTTGCTCATATAGAAGAGCCGGCCTTTGGGGTCGATGACCCCCTCGGGCCCACCAAGCGCGGCGAAGCACGCATCATAAAATTTCTTGGAGGCGGCGATGTCGTTCGACCCCACCATGACATGGCTGAACATTTCTCTCTCCCTTTTCGTTGCGAATCGATACCGATCTTCTGCCAGCCTTGTCAGCGGAAGACCACCGTCTTGCGGCCGTCGATCAGCACCCGCTGTTCGGCGACCCAGCGCACCGCTTTCGCCAACACCTGTGCCTCGACGTCGCGGCCGATGCGGATCAGATCCTCGACGCTGTCGCGGTGATCGACGCGCTCGACCGCCTGTTCGATGATCGGCCCCTCGTCGAGGTCGCTGGTGACGAAATGCGCGGTCGCGCCGATCAGCTTGACCCCCCGCTCATGCGCGCGGTGATAGGGTTTGGCGCCCTTGAAGCCCGGCAGGAAACTGTGGTGGATATTGATGCAGCGCCCGGCAAGCTTCGCCGACAGATCCTGCGACAACACCTGCATATAGCGCGCGAGCACCAGATGCTCGGCGCCGCCGCGCGCCATCACATCGAGGATCGCCGCTTCCTGTTCGGCGCGATTCGCGTCGGTGACAGGCAGATAATGGAACGGCACCCCATGCCATTCACTCAGCCGCCGCTGCGCCTCATGGTTCGACACGATGCCGACGATGTCGATCGCAAGGTTTCCCGTCGACCAGCGATGCAGGAGGTCGTTGAGGCAGTGGCTGCCCTGCGACACCGCGATGACGAAGCGCGGCTTTACGCTTCGATCGCTGATCCGCGCGTCCATCGCGAAGCGGGCGACGACCGGCGCAAACGCCGCCTGGACGCCCCCCAGCTCTCCGGGAAAGCGCGGCCCCTCCCCCCGAAATTCGACCCGCATGAAAAAGCGGCCCGAATCGAGATCGGCATATTGCTGGCTGTCGAGAATGAAGCCGTCGCGTTCCGCGAGCAGCCCCGTCACGGCGGCGACAATGCCGACCGCATCGACGCAACTGAAGGTCAGGACATAAGGTCCGCTCAAATTCTCGTACCCCTCACTCAACAATTCGGTGTACCCCCGCGAAGGCGGGGGTCCATCATCCGCCCGCGCCAAGCGGCACCATCCGGAGATGGGTCCCCGCCTTCGCGGGGACACACCAGCTTATGGTCGCTTTGGTGCGTGCTTCAATATACGACGACGCTCCGAATGCTTTCCCCCGCGTGCATCAGATCGAAGCCCTTGTTGATCTCCTCCAGCCCCATGACGTGGGTGATCATCGGGTCGATTTCGATCTTGCCGGTCATATACATGTCGACGATCTTGGGCACGTCGGTGCGTCCCTTGGCGCCGCCGAACGCGGTGCCGCGCCAGTTGCGCCCGGTGACCAGCTGGAACGGACGCGTCGCAATTTCCTTGCCCGCTTCGGCGACGCCGATGATGATCGAGGTGCCCCAGCCGCGGTGGCAGGCTTCGAGCGCGGTCCGCATCACCTCGGTATTGCCGGTGGCGTCGAACGTATAGTCGGCGCCGCCGTCGGTCAGCTGGACGATCGCGGCGACCGTGTCTTCGCGGCTCATGCCCTTCGTATTGAGGAAGTCGGTCATGCCGAACTTGCGGCCCCATTCTTCGCGGTCGGGATTGATATCGACGCCGATGATCCTGTTAGCACCGGCAAGGCGAGCACCCTGGATCACGTTGAGCCCGATACCGCCGAGGCCGAAGATGACGACATTGTCGCCGACCTGGACCTTGGCGGTGTTGATGACGGCCCCCACCCCGGTGGTTACGCCGCAGCCGATATAGCAGCTCGACTGGAACGGCGCGTCCTCGCGGATCTTCGCCACCGCGATCTCCGGCAACACGGTGGAGTTCGAGAAGGTCGAGCAGCCCATATAATGGAAGAGCGGCTGGCCCTTG
>CAYRQX010000021.1:0-52709 GCA_964426485.1 uncultured Sphingopyxis sp.
GCAAGAAGCACAGGTGGGTTTCATTTCGGGATTGAATTTGCTCCGCCGATCCCGAATAGCAGGACGAAAATCGCGATCAGGGAGAGACGCAGATGACCGACGGCACCACCCCATATACACGCCCCGATGTGGCGGCTTTCCTTGCCTTCCTGAACGCGCAGGAAGGCCCGAAGATGGAAGAGATGCCGCCTGAGGGCGCCCGCGAGATGTTCCGCGTGATGGGACAACTCGCCGATGTGCCGCGCGGCGAGATCGCTAAGGTCGAGGATCGCAGCCTTCCCGGCCCCGCAGGCGACATCGCCATCCGCATTTATGACAATCGCCCGGACCGCGAAACCGGCCCGGTAATGGTCTTTTACCACGGCGGCGGCTGGGTGATCGGCGATCTCGACACGCATGATCCTTATTGCGCAGAGGCGGCGCGGCTGCTCGACATGCCGGTGATTGCGGTCGATTATCGGCTCGCCCCTGAACACCCCTTCCCCGCCGCGCCGATCGATTGCGAAGCCGCGACGCGCTGGGTTGCCGACAATATCCCCTGCACCGGGCTTGTGCTGTCGGGCGAAAGCGCCGGGGGCAATCTGACGATCGCAACCGCGCTCGCCCTGCGCGACAAGCCGGCGTCGAAACCCGTGATCGCAATCCATCCCATCTATCCCGCGGTGACGACGCACGACGATTGGCAGAGCTATCGCGATTTCGGCGAAGGCCATCTGCTGACCACCGGCAGCATGACCTGGTTCGGCAATCATTATGCCGCGGACCCCGCCGACTATCGCGCTTCACCGCTCGATTTTCCGGCCGAGGGCTTGCCACCGACGCTGCTTATCACCGCCGGGCTTGACCCGCTGCGCGATCAGGGGCGCGCCTATGCGGCCAAGCTGATCGACGCCGGAGTGCCGACCACATACCGCGAGGCGCAAGGCACGATCCACGGCTATATCAACCTGTCGCAGGGCATCCCGAGCGCGAAGGACGATATTCGCGGCGCATTGACAGTATTGAAAGCGATCGTCGCCGAAGCTACCGGGGCGGCATGATCGATCACAGCAAACTTCCCTATCGCCCTTGCGCCGGCGTCATGCTCGCCAACCGCGGCGGCCGCGTTTTCGTCGGCCAGCGGCTCGATACGACAAGCGAGGCGTGGCAAATGCCGCAAGGCGGCATCGATCCGGGCGAGGACGCCGAGGAAGCCGCGATCCGCGAACTGGGCGAGGAAACCGGCATCCATGGCGGGCTGGTCGAGATCATCGCGCGCAGCCGCGAGGAATATTTCTACGACCTGCCCGATCATCTGATCGGCAAGATGTGGGGCGGCAAATATCGCGGCCAGCGCCAGCACTGGTTTCTGATGCGCTTCATGGGCGAGGATGGCGACATTAACATCCATACGGAGCATCAGGAGTTTCGCGCGTGGAAATGGGCCGAGCTGAACGAGATCGAGAAACTGATCGTACCGTTCAAGCGCGTCCTTTACCGCGGACTGGTCGAGGAATTCGGCCCGCTGGTTTGATCCCGCAGCATTAGTGCCGCGCGGAAAACATCGGCGAACATCTCCGCCGTCAACCGCCCGGTGTTCGTGTTGTAGCGCGAGCAATGATAGCTATCGACCAGATACCGCCCGTCCGGCAGCGCATGGATCGCGCCGTGCGCAAAGGGATAAGCCGCCAAGCGCGCGCCCGTCGCGCGTAGTGTGGCATCATGCGCGATCCGCCCAAGCGCGATGATCACCCGCACCCTTGGCAATGCTGCCAGTTGCGCCTCGAAAAAGGGTCGGCAGTTCGCGATTTCCGCAGGCATCGGCTTGTTCTGTGGCGGCAGGCATTTCACGCTGTTGACGATAATCGCGCCGACGAGCGTCAGCCCATCGTCGATCCGCGCAGCGTAGCGGCCTTTGCTGAGGCCGAACGCGGCAAGCGTCGCGAACAACAGGTCGCCCGCATAGTCACCGGTAAAAGGCCGCCCTGTCCGGTTGGCGCCATGCTTGCCCGGCGCCAGACCCGCAAACGCCAGCCACGCGTCCGGATCGCCGAACGCATGAACCGGCGCGTTCCACCAATCGGGATGCTCCGCCCGGCATTCCTGCCGGAACGCCACCAGCCGCGGGCATCGCGGGCAATCGTGCGGGGGTTCGGTTCCGGGCAATGGGCTGTCAATTTCCACGCATCTGCGATAGGCGCTGGCCCATGAGCAACGCAATGCCGCTTCCTCTCTATGCTATCGGCCTTGGATCGAACCGGCGCCATGTGCGGTTCGGCGACCCGCGCGCAGTGTTGCTCGCCGCGCTCGCGGCGTTGGAGAGCGACGATATCGAGGCGGTCGATGCCAGCCCGATTGTCGCAAGCGACCCGATCGGCCCGTCGCGCCGCCGCTATGCCAACGCCGTAGCGCTCGTCGCCTCGCCGCTCAGCCCGCCCGAAATGCTCGAACGGCTGCAGGCGATCGAGGCAAGCTTCGGCCGCCGCACGGGCCAACGCTGGAGCGCGCGGACGCTCGACCTCGACATCCTGCTCTGGTCGGGCGGCACATGGTCCGACGGCGCGCTGACCATCCCGCACCCGGCCATCGAGCAGCGCGCATTCGTCCTCGGCCCGCTGCGCGCGATCGTCCCCGAATGGCCGCACCCGCTGCACGGCCGCAGCGTCCGCCAACTCGCGGAACGACTTTCGCGTCCGAAGCCGGTTGACCGGGGCGCATCGGCGCTCTAGGGCGACGGCTCACTTCGCGAGGCCGCTTTGCCGCCGCCGCGATGGGCCCTTAGCTCAGTCGGTAGAGCAACTGACTTTTAATCAGTAGGTCGCTGGTTCGAACCCAGCAGGGCTCACCATCATTCGATCGATGACATGCAAAACGCCAGCTTTCGGATCTTCTCCCGAAAGCTGGCGTTTCGATTTTCTCGGCTGGTCTTTGGCCCTGTCGAGCGGCCGTCGCCTTCATCGCCATCGTCTCGATTGCTGGACTCCGCTTGCGGTGCGCTGCTCACCGGGCTCCGCGAGTCCGTAGCGGCGTCGGGCCCGCAGATATTGTAATTGCCAAAATCGTGATCGGTGCGACGCCTACCAGCGCAGAAAGCGGGGCAGGACCAGCCGGCCTGCGATCGCCGAGAATGGCACCGCCGAAACATGCCACAGCGTGATATGAACGAGGTCATCGCTCGCGCAAAGCAGCGCGACGATCGTCGCCCCGGCGGCGCCTGCGGCAATGCCGATAACCCAGCCCGCACGCGTCGGCGAGGTCGGCGCGCTGGACTTCAGCCAAAGAAACAGCGCAGCCCCGACACCCAGCCCCGAAATCACGCCCTGAAGCAGGCAGCGTAGCTCGAAATACCAGGGCGCGGCTTCGGTGGAACTATGCCCGTGGCCGAAAAACACGAAGAGCGCGGCGAGCGGCAACGCCATCAATGCCCCGACCGCCCAGCGCCATCCGCTGTAGTCGCGGCCCACGCCAGGAAGCCCCATGCGCAGCGCGCTCCATGCCGCAGCGATGCCAGCGGCGGCGATAAGCCAGAAGGCGAGCATCGAGAGCGGCGGCATCGCTCCAGCGGCCAGATCGTGCCGCGGGCCGAACGCCCAGAGAAGAAACGCCGCGCCGGCGAACCATCCGGTCACGACCCATAAAGAGCCGCGCGCGACACGGCGCGGGCGCACGGGCTGCAGATCGCTCGCCAAGCCGTCGATCAGATCGTCGATCGATGCGTCCTTCATCTCATTCACTCTCAATCAGTTCGGCGAGCTTCTTGAGCCCGCGATGGATATTCACTTTAACGAGCGATTCGCTCTGCCCCGAGATCTGTGACGCTTCGGCGATCGAAGCGCCCTCGATCTTCACCAACGTGATCGCCTGTGCCTGTCCCGGAGGCAGCAGCGTCAGCAGATGGTCGATACTGAGCTTCGCGTGTACCGCCGCATCCTCAGCGCCGACGGCGGCGTCATTGTCGCCCAGTTCGGCTTCGTCGCGCTGACGGCGGAGCATATCGATCCAGCGATAGCGCGCGATCGCAGCGAGCCAGGGCAGAAACGCGCGCCCGCTGTCCCATGTCGCGAGCTTGCGATGCATGGAAACCAGCGTCTCCTGGACCAGATCGTCGATATGATGCGGGGCAATCCGGCGCGCGAAATAACGCTCGAGCCATTTGCGGCTATCGACAAGCAACGCGCGATAGGCACTGCGGTCCCCCCGTTGCGATGCGGCCATCAAGCGCGCGAGCGAGGGTTCGTCGATGCTCATTTCGCGCGCACTCTAGCAACAAGCGTGTCGAGGGAGAACAGGCCGCCGCCGCGGACGATCAGGATCGCCGCCATCGCGGTCCAGAGCGAGTGTACCGGCCACCAGGCATCGGGAAAGACGAATATCTGGATGACGAGCGTCATGACCAGCAGCGCCCCCGCCGAAAGGCGGGTCGCCAAGCCGAAAAGCAATAGAATCGGAAAGAAATGTTCGGCGAAAGTCGTGAGCGGCACCGCGATGACCGGATCGAGCGGCAAGCCCGAAAATTCGCTGCGGAACAGATCATATTGCGACGGGTCGATCTGGAAGCCGCCCTCGACCACCTTCGTCTGGCCCGAGCGCCAGAATACGCCCGCCAGAGCGACGCGCAGAAGCAATAGCGCCGCACCTTCGGAAAGGTGCGATCCCGCGATCGCTACGCCGCGGTCATAAAATCGAACAAACGGATTCATCGCTTACACCCTCTCGAAAGCGCCGGTCTCGATCAGCGCCGCAATTGCGGTGCCGCCGTCCCGATGCTGTTCGGCAAGTCGAGCGATCAGGTTACCGATCGGCACGATTTCTTCCGCCATTTCGATCGCGGCGCCGGCGGCGGGTCCGATCGCGAACAGCCGGACGCCGGCTTCGGGGCGCGTTACGAGCAGCACTTGTGTATCGGCGGCGAACGCGCGGTCGATGAGCGGTGCAGCGCAGCTGGCGAGGGTCACGATGCGCGTAGCCGGGTGCCGCCGCACCGGAAGGCTGAACAGATCCGCCTCGCCAAGGCCATGAAGATCGGCAAGCGCCAGCGCGGCTGCATCGGCAGCGTGATAGCTTTTGAGCCATGCCCATTCGACACGGGCAATGTCGCGCGCGCGCGGATCGTCAAGCCAGGCCGGAAAGCCCGCGCCAATGTCGCCCAGCGAGCGTCGCTGCGCTCCCCCTTCTTCAAGGAATCGGCGCGAAAGCCGGTTGAATTCGCCCTCGCCCAGATAAGCGCGTGTGTGCGGAAATGTCTCTTCGAGCGAAACGAGGCGCGCATGCGAGATGGTATTCGCGTGAACGCGCAGCCCGCGTATCACCGCGGCGTCGCTTCCGAAAAACAGGTCGGCAGGCAAATAGGCGGGGCCGCGCAGCAGTGTCGCCGCAATCGCTGCCTGTTGACGGTCAAGCATGCGCTGGCACCTTCAGCAGCGCCTCGGCTTTCGCGGCTTCGGCTGCCAGAGTGGGAAAATCGGGGACATCGCTATCCCATTCGACCAGCACCGGTCTCGGCCCGCCGCGATCGAGAAAACGCGCCAGCAGGCTCCAGCAACTCGCACGAACTGGCGATCCATGATCGTCGATCGCGATCGCCCCGCCCATATCGTCATCCTTGACCGCATGGCCCGCGACATGAATCTCGCCGACATGGCGCGGATCGAAGGCATCGAGCCATGGCCCTGGATCGAGCCCGAGATTGAAGGCCGAAACCTCGACATTGTTGATATCGAGCAGCAGGCCGCACCCGCTGCGGCGGCAGAGTTCGTGGAGAAAATCGACCTCGGTCCAATCGTCGCCCGCATAGGCGAGATAGCGCGAGGGATTTTCGATCAGCATCGGCCTGCGCAGCCGATCCTGCACACGGCCGATTTCGGTGACGAAATGATCGAGCGCCGCATAGCTGTAGGGCACAGGCAAGAGATCTGGGAACTTATCATCGGGTCCGTTGCTCCAGCTCAAATGGTCCGAAACCATCGCGGGTGCATAACGATCGCACAGCGCCGCAAGCGCGTTCAGTTCATCGCGGTCGGCGCCTGCCGCCGACCCAAGCGACAGGCCGACCGAATGGAAACTGAGCGGTAAATGCTCAGCAATCGCAGACAGCCAGCGATGCGGCGGCCCGCCTGCGCCGAAGTAATTTTGGGGGTGGACTTCGGCCCAGGCGGGCGCCGCCCCCTGCTCGGCCGCCGCCAGCACGTCGGCATAGTGCTGAGGCTTGAGCCCGATGCCTGCGCGTGTGGGCAGCGACGAAGTCAGGGGAGCTGGCACGGCCGGTCAGCTCTTCTTGGCGACCGGCTTCGGATTGCCCTTGTGCGCGGTAAGCGTACCGCCCATCTTGGTGCAGCTGCCGGCGGGAACATGCTTCCAGGCGTTGCCCTGATAGTCGACCGTCGACGTGCCGGCACAGCTCGTGCCGGGGCCGGCGGCGCAGTCATTCTTGCCCTTCAGCGCGACGCCATAGCATTTTTCCTTGGCACCTTCGGCGGCGACGGCGGTGCCACCGATCGCAGTTCCAGCCGCCATGGCGAGGACAGCCGACGCGGCGAGCGACAATTTCAGTGCATTGGTCATGGATAATCTCCCTTCGAAAAAGAATGATGCGGAGGATGGCATCATCACCTGTTCGCGAGAGATGGTGCGAAAGTTACGCCGGAACGCGTGACAATGATTTGGCACAAAGAGGCCGATCGAATAGGTCCGCGGATCGGGAAATCGCTTGAATGGAGACGGGCAAGGCATGAATATTCTGCTGACGGGCGGCGCCGGCTATATCGGCAGCCATGTTGCCGCGCCGCTGGTATCGGCGGGCCACCGCGTCATCTGCTTCGACAATCTGTCGAACAGCGATCCGAGCGTCATGGACCGGCTCGAGGCGATTACGGGCGCCCGCATCCCGCTCATAACCGGCGACATACGCGACGGCGACGCCCTTCGTCAGGCTCTGCACGACCATGAAATCGACGCCGTCATCCATTTCGCAGGTCTCAAGGCGGTCGGGGAATCGGTCGCTGAGCCGATCAAATATTATGACAATAATGTCCGCGGCACGCTGTCGCTGCTCGAAGCAATGCGCGATTGCGGCGCCAAGACGCTGGTCTTCTCGTCAAGCGCCACCGTTTACGGCCAGCCGCAATATCTGCCGCTCGACGAAAATCACCCGACCTCGGCGACCAATCCCTATGGCCGCACCAAGCTGATGATCGAGGAAATGCTGGCCGATGTCGCGGCAGCCGATCCCGAATGGCGCATCGCAATCCTGCGCTACTTCAACCCGGTCGGCGCACATGACAGCGGGTTGATCGGCGAGAATCCCAATGGCATTCCCAATAATCTGATGCCCTTTGTCAGCCGCGTTGCCGCCGGGCGGCTCGCCGAACTGTCGGTGTTCGGCAACGACTATGACACGCCCGACGGCACCGGAGTGCGCGACTATATCCATGTCGTCGACCTCGCCGACGGCCATGTGGCCGCGCTGGCTGCCATCGCCCAGACCGATCAGCCGCTGTCGATCTGGAACCTCGGTACCGGACAGGGCTATTCGGTGCTCGACATGGTTGAGGCGTTCGAGCGCGTGAACCGCGTGCGCATCCCTTATCGCATCGCGCCGCGACGCGACGGCGATGTCGCAAGCTGCTTTGCCAGCCCCGAACGCGCCGCGAACGAGCTCGGCTGGACGGCAAGCCGCGACCTCGACGCGATGTGCTCTTCGAGCTGGAATTTCGAACGCACCCTCGCGGGACGCAACGCCGACTAGCCGAGCCAGCCTGCGGTCTGCACCAGTACCCACAGGCCGATCACCAGGAACAGCGCCGCGGCGACCATGCGCACCTTCGCGAGGTCAACGCGCTTGAGCAGTTCGTGGCCGAGGAAGATCGCGGGCACATTGGCGATCATCATGCCGAGCGTCGTGCCCGCGGTAACTGCGACGACGTCATGATATTGCGCACCCAGCGCGATCGTCGCGACCTGCGTCTTGTCGCCCATCTCAACGAGAAAGAAAGCGACGAGCGTGGTCAGAAAGGCACCGAACCGCGGTTTGGGGGCATCATCGTCTTCGAACTTGTCTGGGATCAGCGTCCACGCCGCCATCGCGATGAAGGACAGGCCTATTGCAAAGCGAAAGACCGGGCTGTCGAGGAAAGCAGCAGCCGACGCGCCGAGCAGCGCCGCGAGCGCATGGTTCGCGAGCGTTGCGACCAATATCCCGAGAATGATCGGCACGGGCCGGTTGAACCGCGTCGCGAGCAGGATTGCGAGCAACTGCGTCTTGTCGCCGATTTCGGCGAGCGCAACCACGGCGGTCGAGGTAAAAAGGGCTTCCATGGGATACTCCGGGGCCGAGCGGCTTCGCGATTCCAATAGACATCAAACCCGCCGCCCGGCCCGGACGAAGGTCGATGCCATTGGTCTCGCCCAAGCGGCTTCCCGCTTCCACCGCACCACGACCTCTCGGCCGAGTATGTTGACGCGGTGGCCCGTCGCGAGCGACGGCTGGCTACTCCCCAGATGACGTGGGCTCGTTAGGCGGCTTGGCGTCTTTAGGCAAGTCCCGAGTTGCCGCCGCGGCCGCCTTTTCGGATTTGGCGATGTCGGCATCCATCCCCTTGGCGCGCGCCTCGATTTCCTTTGCGGCCTTGTCGTAGCGCTCCTCGAAGCGCGGCTCCTCTTTGCATCCTGCAAGCAGGGCCAGCGGCACGAGGAGGACGGCGGCGCGCATCAATAATCCTTGCGGTACCGGACGCTGAGGTTCGATCCGCCCGATCCCCCAGCCTGGCTAAGCAGCGATAGTGCGGGGGTCAGGCTGATCTCGAGCTGGGTTGCGGTATAGCCGCGAGCGTCGGTGATCACCTCCAGATAGATATCCTTGGTGATATACTGACCGGCGGCAAGCGCCGCGCCGCGCCCGACGGTATCGTCGGGGCCGAGCACGCGCAGCCGGTCGATGCCCGTCGCCGACTGGAGCGAGCCAAGCGGGCTCAATCCGCCGCCGCTACCGCTGAGCGTGTTGAGCGACGAGGCAAGTTGCACCGCCTGCAACGGCGACAGGGTCGTGATCGAATCGCCGAACAGGATGCGCGAGACGATTTCGTCCTGCGGCAGGCCGGGCACGCTCGAGAAAGCGATCTGCGGATTGCTCGCGCGGCCCGTCACGCTGATGCTGACCGTCACGGTTTCGATCGTATCGCTCGCGAGCAGGCGGATCGCGGGGTCGAAGGCTTCGCCCGTCGGGAAGGTTACCCTGCCCTCCTGAAGTTCGAACGAGCGGCCAGCGAAGCCGAGCGTGCCGCGCACCAGCTCGATTTCGCCGGTGACACGGGGATCCTCCGTCGTACCGCGCAGGACGACGTCCGCCTTCCATTCGGATTCAAGGCCCATGCCGCTGACATAGATTTCGTCGGGCGCTTTCAACGCAATATCGAGTCGAATGAGGTCGAACAGACTGCCGCCGACTGCGGCCAGCCCGTCACCGCTGATCCGCTGGCGTCCCGCGGGAGGTTTGCGCCGCACGCCGGTGAGCACCGGAACCTGCGCCGCGCCCTCGCGAATGATACGATAGCGCGTTTCGGGCAGGCGGAGGCTGCCCGACAACAGCGCAGTCTGTCCCGCAACTTTTTCGAGGGTCAAATTGCCTGTCGCGCGCGCGGCGATATTCTCGCTCTTGGCGAGACGCGCATTGTCGAGCGTGGCCGAGATATTCATCGGGTAACCGTCCGCCGACGCGAGGCTGATATAGCCCTTGGCCTGGACGGTGCCTTCGCCGGCGGTTGCAATGAGCTGTTCGATCTCCAGCCGGTTGCCGGTGAAGCGGCCGTTCACGACCATATTGGTCAGCCGCGTGCCATAGGCCTGATTTTCATAGACCATATCCTTGCCGCGCACGACGCCCTCAAGGCAGGGATCGGCAACGCTGCAGCTGAAATCGGCGGCAACTGCGACCGGTCCCGACACATGCTGCGTTGCCGGGCCGAAAAAGGAGTAGAGCGTGTCGGCGGGGCCGTTGTAGCGGATCCCGCCCCCAAGCGGCGCAGCCATAAGCCGTTCGGTCCAGGTTCCCGCACCGGCGCCGAGCGGGCGCAGCGAGGCCTGCACGCGCCCGATCACGCTGCCGCGCTTGCGCATCACCGCGCGCGCTTCGCCGCCGTCGGCAAGCAGTTTGCCCGCGAAATTGACGTCGACCGGCTGGCTGACCGACGCGGCGGTCGTGCGTGTGAAGCCGGTAACCGTCAGCCGCGCGTCGGCGCGCGGAAAGCTGTCCGAATTGGCTTGCTCGAAATCGAGGCTCCCCGTTGCACGGCCGCCAAGGCCCATGTCGGGATAGACCGCGTTGAGGATCGCCATATTGACGCGCTCGAGCCGGCTCTGGATCATGATCCCATCGCCGAAGCGTCCCGCGACCCGCGCGCTGCTGCCGCGACCGAGACTGATATTCGTCGGCAGCAGTTCGTAGCCGTCGGCGCCGGGAATGATGCGTGCGGGCGTCGCCGTGCGGAAGTTGATCCCCGTCGCACGCCCCTGCACCGACGCGCGCCAGAGCTTGGGCTGGAGATCGGCGTTGGCGGCGATGCGGAACGGCACGCCGCTGGTGCCCTCGACGAGCGCCTGCGCATTGCCGGTGCCGCCCCGATAGTCGATCTTCACGCGCCCGACCGCGATGTCATAGTCGCGAATTTGCGTGTCGGCGATCTGGATGTCGGCGACGATATGCGGTGTGTCGTAGAGCGTCACATCGGCATCGACGATCGCCGAACCGATCGCGAGCTTCGCGTCGCCGGGGAGAACGACGTCGTTGGCGCGCACATTGATTGCCGCAGCCTGATATTGCCCTGCCGCCGTCAGGCGGACAAGACCGCCGAGCCCCTGCCCCGATGCGTTGAGTTGCCCGACGAAGGGCCCCGCATCGCTTTTCACGAGCCGTCCGTTGAAACCGATCCCCGACAAGTCGCCGCGCTCGACATCGATCGTCAGCGGCCCCGACGCGGTCAGCAGGACGACGTCGGCAGATAACGGGCCATAATCGGTGTCGCCGGTCGCCGCGAGGCGATAGCCGTTCGGCGCACCGTTGATCTTTGCCACCAGATTGGCAAGCCCGATCCCGAGACCCGGCCGCTCGGCGGTGACCACCGCACGCGGATCGCTGATCGTCCCGGCGAGTTGCACGCCCACGGGACCATAATCGGTCGAATTCGCCCGCGCTGTCAGCCGGATCTGGCCGTTGGGCGCATAACTCCCCTGCCCGCCCGTGATGCGCAGCCGGGGTGCCGACATCCGCAGATTGGCGAAACGGATCATGCCATCGGAGCCATAGCGCACGTCGCTGGATGCCGTCGCATTGCCGCCGAGTAAATCGCGCACGCCCGAATTGAACAGCTTGGTCGAACGGGCGCGGACGCGGCCGACGATCTCGAAGCCGCCGCGCGGCGCGGTCTTCAGATCGGCATCGGTGTCGATGTCGAATATGCCGACGCTCTCGATGCGATAGTCGTTGATCCGCCCGTCGATCGCGCCGGTATAAAAGCCCTTGTTCAGATCGGCGATGACGATCGCCTTTGCGTCGATCCGCGGCGAACGCAGGCGCAGATTATCGCTGAGGATCCGGCCATCGCTATAGGCGAGATCGCCGTCCAGCCGCACCTGCACCAGCGTGCCGCCCGCCACGGTATCAAGCCCGCGAATGCGCGCCGCCCGGCCTGCCACTGGAATGACGATCTGATCGGCATCGACGCGTGCCTTGCCCGCGAGCATGACCCCCTCGACGATGATGTCATTGAAGGCAAAACTGTTCGCGTTCGCCTGATATTCCACCGTTGGCATTGCAAAAGCGCCGTCGAGCATAGCCGTTGCACGCAGACCATTCGCCCGCACCGCCGGCGCAATCGCGCCCGGACGGAGGATATTGGCCGCGAGTTTCAGCGCTTCGTAGCGGCTGGCCCCAAGGTCGACTCCGCCACTTATCCCGAGCTGCGCGGCATCCGATGACAGTCGCCCGTCGATCACGGCCTTGCGCTCGTTTAGCCGCGCAGTCAGATCGATCACGGTCTCGGTACCGAGCAGTTCCGCGACCGGACCTGCAGCCAGCAAGCGCGAAGCCTGCGCCGTGCCCTTTGCTGTAAAGGTTCCGTCGCGCCCTGTCAGCGCGACGCGCGCCAGCGGCGAGGCGCCGAGGTTAGCGGTCAGATCGCCGTTCCATAGTTTCCAGTCGCCGCGCCCGTCGAGTTTCGCGGTTAGCGTTTCTTTGAATCCGCCCATCGCCGCGAGCACGCCGCCCTCAGGCGCCGTGACATCGAGACCGACCGCGAGCCGGTTCGCCTCCGGCACCGCATCGAGTTCGAGTTTTAGCGCATCTCCTTGCCCGCCACCGCCCGCGATCGTTTCGGCATTGGCGGTGACCCGCGCGCGGCGGTCGGCAATCGCGATTTTGCCGTTCAGTTTCGCCACCTGACGCTCACCCGCCACGGGTGGCTCGAAGATGAAACGATCGACGCGCACGAGCCCGACGTCGATATCGAGGTCGGGCAGCAACGGCTCGCCGGTATCGGGAACAACCTTAAACTCGGGCAGTTTCCGCATCGTCATCGTCGCCGCGGTCGCCGACCGGACATCGACATGATTCGCAAAATAGCGGATCGGCCGCCAGTCGACCTTGAGCTCGGGCGACGCGAGGAAGACGCCTTTCGGATCGGACAGAGTGAAATTGCGGATGACCATCTGGCCATAAAGCGACCCGTCGAGCCGGCCTATGCCGATTCTCATCCCGTTTTCGAATTCATATTTCTCGATCTGGGTGACGACGAAGCGACGCCCGGCATCGCTGTTGAGCCCGACAAGGAACAGAGCAAACAGCAGCACCAGTCCCAGCAGCGTCAGCCCGATCCAGCGCATTATCGCGAGCGGCAACGGACGAGACGATTTCGCTGGCGCTCCGTGCTCGGCGGCGAAAGGCGTGTCGTCGGCCATCAGAAAGCCTGCCCGATCGAAACATAAACGCTGACGCGTGCCTCACCCGGCTTGCGCCCGATCGGGGTGGCGATGTCGAAGCGCATCGGACCGAAGTTGGTGTAATAGCGCGCGCCAATACCAGCACCGAAGCGCAGATTCTGGAAGGTCGGCGCCGATGATCGGTAGACCTGTCCGGCATCGACAAAGCCGACGACACCGAAATTGCCGAATCGATAGCGCGCCTCAAATGCTCCCTCTGCGACGCTCCGTCCACCGATCGGGTCGTTGTTCGGGTCCTTGGGGCCCAATTGCTGATAGCCGAAGCCGCGAACCGATCCTCCGCCGCCCGCATAGAAGCGCCGCGACGGCGCGAGCCGCTCGCGCGCCGCGCCAAGGATTGATCCAACGCGCACGCGCCCTGCGACAACGATGCTGTCGGTCACCGGATAATAGCCGCTGAGGTCAGTTCGCAGACGCGCATAGGGTGAGAAGCTTCCGGCGAGCGAGCCTTCCGGCTGGATCAGGCTCGTGATGCGGAAGCCCTTGGTCGGGTCAAGCAGGCTGTCGGTGCGATCCATGCCCACCTGCCCGGTCAGGCCGAAGATGGTGTAGAAGTCGTACGAACGGGCGCCCGTCGCGAAATCATAATCATCTTCGCGGGTCGCGATCAGCTCGGCGCCATAGGCATAAGTGAATTTCTTCTGCCAGATCGGCGTCGAATCATAGCTGACGCGCATGCCGATGCGGCCGGTGATCGCGTTGAACGCGTCATAATTGCTGCGCGTAACCTCGGTGACGAGCTCCATCGTGCGGTCGCGGCGGCCGGCGTTCGAGCGGCGCAGCGTCGCCCCGATCCCCTGTTCCTGCGTACCCAACACGCCGCGGAAGGTCAGCGCGCCTTCGGGCGGGAACAGGTTGCGATGCGTCCAGCTCCCTTCCAGCCTGATGCCCTCGCCCGTGCTGTAGCCTGCGCTCGCGGCGAGCGTGCGCGGCGGACCGGCCTGCTGGGTTACCAGCATCGTAACATATTCGGTATCGTCGCCCGCGCTTTCGCCGGTCGGCTGCGGTTCAGCTGCGACGGTAGAAAAAAGTCCCGTCGCAACCAGCGCCTGCCGAAGGTCGTCGACCATGCGGCTGTCGTAAAGGTCGCCGCGCTTGAAGCGCGTCAGCACCTCGACATGCTCGGCATCGAAAGCCAGGTCGCCAGTCGTCTCGATCCCGCCAAAGCGCGACCGTTTCCCGACATCGACCGGCAACGTATAGACGCCGTCACCCGTCGCGCCGTCGAGCAGGATGTCGCGTTGCCCGACCTTGGCGAAGGGATAGCCTTCCTGCGGCAGCTTGAGCGCGATCGCGGCTTCGGCGCCCTGGATTCGTTGTGCAACGATCGGCTCGCCCACCGCGAGCGGGAAATTGTCGGCGATAAGGTTCGGCGGAACCGTAGGCCCAGCATTGATGATGATGTCCGCGAGTGTGTAGCGCTTGCCCGGTTTCACATCGATCACAGCGGTGATCGACCGGCGCTGGCGTTCCTGCCCCTCCTGTCCATCTTCGCGCTCGCCGCGGTCGATACGGGTTTCGACGACCGCGTCATAATAGCCTTCGGATGCAAGCACGCGCTGCATCAACTCGCCGTCGGCGGTGAGGCGCGCACGGATCATCGCCGCATTGTCGGCCTTGCCGTCGCCATCGTAAAGCGCCGACAAATCGCCGAACAAGTCCGCGAGATCGACGTCGGTGCTGTCGTCGGCAGCGTCGAGGCCATTGACCTTTACCGCATAGGCAATGTTGACATTTTCCTTATCATCCTCGGCCTCGGCGAACTGGACCGGCTCAACGTCGAAATTTTCGAGTGGCGGCAGTGGCGCAGCAAGTTCGACGTCGCTGATAGCTGCGTCGCCGATCGCCTCAACGGTATCGCCATCGGCCAGCGCCGGCACGGGAACGCCGTCGACCTCGGGCGGCTGCGCTTCGACTGTCGCCTCTTCCGTGCCCTCGGCGGCGGCTTTCGCGCCCTTCGCGGCCTCGACCGCCTGGCGCTTTTCGAAATCGGCGATCGACTCCAGCGGGCGGTCAAGCTCGGCGTCGTCCTCTGCGCTGATCGACGGAATCGCCTTCGCGAACTCCTCATCCTCAATGATCGGCGCCACTTCGGGCAGCACGGCGTCGGGCGGGGGCGGCGATGGCGTCGCAATCGCGTCGGTCTCAGGCGTTTCGACGGTCCGGACCACTTTGGGCGGCTCGACCTGCTGTGCACCGGCGGCGCCGGCCCAGGCGAGGCAAAGAACGGAGGTGGCAGCGATCAATAGCGGCCGCGCCCGCGCGGGTCGGCGGCCTGACGATATACGCGAAATTTCAGAAATTTTCATCTGCTGGCCACCGATGCGCATTTGTGGCTCGCGAGATATGGCTGCGCAACCCGTTTCTCCCCATTTGACAAGCTAACTCTCCGACAATGGGACAGTTCCCCGCGATGCGGCGAGTTGCGGCAGCGGAGTAACTCAGGAGTCGGCGCCGAACAGGTCGCGGCTGTAAACCTTGTCCGCGACATCGGCGAGGTCGTCGGTCACACGGTTCGCGATGATGACGTCGGCCTCGGCCTTGAACGCGTCGAGGTCGCGGATCACGCGCGAGTTGAACAGCCGGTCTTCCTCGACCAAGGGTTCATAAACGATCACCTCGATGCCCTTGGCCTTCACCCGCTTCATCACGCCGAGAATGCTGCTGGCGCGGAAATTGTCAGAGCCCGCTTTCATTGCGAGCCGGTGGATCCCGACGACGCGCGGCGCACGCTTGATGACTTCGGAAGCGATGAAATCCTTGCGCGTCGTGTTTGACGACACGATTGCCTGGATCAAATTTTGCGGCACTTCCTTGTAGTTGGCGAGCATCTGCTTCGTGTCCTTGGGCAGGCAATAGCCGCCATAGCCGAAGGACGGATTGTTATAGAACTGCCCGATACGCGGATCGAGGCACACGCCCTCGATCACCTGGCGCGAGTCGACGCCGTGCGAGGCGGCATAGGTATCGAGTTCGTTGAAGAAGGCGACGCGCATTGCGAGATAGGTATTCGCGAACAGCTTGATCGCCTCGGCCTCGGTATTGCCCGTCTGCAAAATCTCCGCATCGGGCTTGAGCGACCCTTCGAGCAACAAACGCGCAAATTCGGCCGCGCGCGGGTGCGTGTTACCAACGATGATACGCGAGGGATAAAGATTGTCATAGAGCGCGCGCCCCTCGCGCAGGAATTCGGGCGAAAAGACGATGGCGTCGCTGTCATGCTCGGCCCGCATCCGCTCGGTGAAGCCCACCGGCACAGTCGATTTGACGATGATCAACGCGTCGGGTGCTTTCACCAGCGCGTCCGCGATCACGCTCTCGACGGTGCGCGTGTTGAAATAATTGGTGTCGGGATCATAGTCGGTCGGCGTCGCAACGATGACAAAGGCCGCGCCCGCGTAAGCCGCATCGCGGTCGGTCGTTGCGATCAGGTTCAGCGGCTTGGTCGCCAGATACTCCTCGATCTCGGGATCGGCGATCGGCGACTGCTTGGCATTGATCTGCTCGACCTTGCGCGCATCGATGTCGAGTGCGACGACCGCATTGCGCTGTGCCAGTAATATGGCGTTGGAAATACCGACATAGCCCGTGCCGACGACTGTGATCTTGACGGACGGCGAATGCGGCACATTTGCTGGGGGCAATGACTTATCCTCTGATCGAACCGGCGCCGTCCCTAGCAATTGCAGCGCACCGGCTCAACCATGGCCGCCGTCAGGTGCCGCAGAAGGTCTTGTAGGGGCCAGCGTTGGCCGGGGCCGGCTCCGCGAACCGCTCGTGCTCTGGCCGGATGGCATAGGGATGGCGCACGACCTCGAGCAGTTCAAGCCACGGTGCAAGGTCGCCGGCTTCGGCTGCGTCCAGCGCGGTTTCGACCAGATGATTGCGCGGAATGTAGAGTGGGTTCACCGCGTCCATCGCGTCGGCGTGTTCCAGCGGCCCCGGCGCCTCCTGCGCGATCCGCTCCCACCACTGCGCGATCCACGGCGCCATCGCGTCGGGGGCCGGGAGCAGGCTTTCGAGCAGCGCGCCGTCACCGCGCAACAGCATGGCGAGCCCACGAAAGAATGAGGTGAAATCGACATCATGTTCTTCGAGTTCGTCAAAGAGCGTATCGATCAAATCGCTGTCGTCGACGCCCTCGCCTCCAAGCCCCAGTTTTTCCCTGACCCGCGCATGCCATATCGCACGAAAACGGCTTGGAATGGTGTCGACCAATGCCTTAGCCGCGTCGACATCGGCGGGCGACACCCGATGGATCGCAGGGAGCAAAGCCTCGGCAAAGCGTGCCATGTTCCAATGCAGGATCTGCGGCTGGCGGCCATAGGCATAGCGACCGTTCGTGTCGATTGAGCTGAAAACGGTGTTTACGGCAAAGCGATCCATGAAGGCGCACGGGCCATAGTCGATCGTCTCTCCGCTGATCGCGACATTGTCGGTGTTCATCACGCCGTGGATGAAGCCCACGCCCAGCCAGCGTGCGACCAGTTCGCATTGCAGGCAAATGACCCGATCGAGGAGCGCAAGCGACGGGTTGGCGGCTTCGGCCAGCTCCGGAAAATGGCGGCGAATGCTGTAATCAGCGAGCTGGACGACATGATCCGCGCCGAAATGCGCTGCAAAAAACTGGAAGGTTCCGACGCGGATGTGGCTGCTCGCGATGCGGGTCAGCACCGCGCCGGGGTGCGCGCGCTCGCGTTGCACACGATCCCCGGTCGCAACCGCAGCGAGCGCCCGCGTTGTCGGGACGCCCATTGCCGCCATCGCTTCCGACACGAGAAATTCGCGCAGCACAGGACCAATGGCGGCCTTGCCGTCGCCATTGCGCGAAAAGGCGGTCGGCCCCGAGCCTTTCAACTGGATGTCGAAGCGCGCTCCATCAGGGGCGATGATTTCACCGAGGAGCAGCGCACGACCGTCGCCCAGTTGCGGCGAAAAATGCCCGAACTGATGACCGGCGTACGCAAGTGCCAGCGGGTTTGCTCCGTCCGGCGTCTCATGGCCTGAAAAGAGGCGCGCCAGCTGATCGTCGGTCGTTCCCTCGCGCTCGATGCCGAGCCGTTCGGCCAAGGCCTGATTGAAGATCAGGAGTTTGGGCGCCGAGGGCTTTGCCGCCTCGGCGGGCGCGTAGAACCCCTCCATGGAATCGTGGAAGCTGTTGTCGAATGCGAAGTTCATGACGCCCTATGTCGATGCCTGACGTCATGAATGCAAGCGCCGCGGACAGGCCGGAGAACGCAGCCCAACTCCGGCGCTTTTTGCGCTACCGAATTTAACCGCCCTCATCGGTCCGGCGTTGGCGGCGATGCCGCTGGTCCCGCAATTTTCGTGAGTTTGACTGTAGGCGGTAGATGAGGGCAACCGCTCCCGCTAACAGCAGCGCTATGATGGCATATGCAGCCAAGGTCCTTAGTTCGATGACGTCTACTCCATTCGAATGTATCGAGACCCCGCAATCATACGCGCAGACACCGTCGAAGTTCCGACTTGAGGTCCATGCGCCCGGCTACGCGGCGTTAGTCAAGAACAGCCGGGAGTGTCTTCGAGGCAAAATATCGGGATGCGGCCGGAGTGATATGCCCCCGATCGCGGTAGATCATCTCACCGTCGATCCGCGTCGCGCAACGGCCGCCACGGCAAAAAACGTCGCTCGGCAACAAGAGCTTGGCGCCCGTTTGCGCGGAAATTTTCCGAAGCTCGCGGTCGATCGCTAATGTGGCGAGATCACGCGAGGTGACCTTACATTTGCTCGATCGCATAACGAGGCGGCCCTCCCTTTCGCGGCGGAGACAAGCCCCCACGTTGAAGTCCGCGATGGGTGTAGGGCCGACGATCACCGGGATCTTGCCTGCGTCCTGGACCGCCCGGATCGTTCGTACGAGATGCTGCCCCGCAATGCCGTCTTTCCATGGCCTCACTTGGCCGTCAGCCAGCAGATCAAGCTGATTATCGTTGAACGTCTGGACATAAGAGGAGGCGAGGATCACGTGGCGGACGCTGGGAAGTTCGTTCAGCCGCGCGGCCACATCCGCGTTAAAATCGACGCAGCTGTCTGCCCATGACCGGGAAAAATAGCGGCCGGTCTGTACAAGACCGAGCAACGGCGCACAGGCAGGGAAAGTGGCTTGTTCGAACCCTTCGCCCGGACGAATTATGCTGCGAAGACCGGGTACGAGATGCTGGGCATAGCTGTCACCCCAGAGCAGGATCGTCGGCGCCTGCGACGTGCGACATTCGGCAGCACCCGGCGACAGGCGATCACAATTTTCCGACAGGCCGACAACGCCTACTGCATCGGGATCGCTGATCGCGGCAGCGCGAAAGCCGAAGCTTATTGCCAGCAATAATAGGGCCGCTGCGACGACTACCGGCCAGACGAACCTGGGCCGTGGCTGTGCGAGGAACGGCTGCTCGACAAACCGGTATTGCAACCACGCAAGCAGTACCGCCAAGGCCACGAGTGCGATCATGACGGCCAGAGGCGGAGTGCCGAGATAGGAAATATAGGCGAACGAGAACAGCGGCCAGTGCACGAGGTAAAGCGAATAGGACCAGTCACCGATCCGCGCGACCAACGCTGCCATTGCCGATTGCGGGAGCCAGTCATCTTTGCCGAGGAGCAAGACCGCAGTTGCGAGCGTAACAATGATCGCATCCCAGCCTGGATGAGCGTCGGCCACTCCGATCCACGCGACGAGAATGATCGATGCGAGCAGTATCGGCTTCACACCGCGCGGAATCCGCAAATCGGGCCGCACGATCATGATCCACGCGGCCATTCCGCCAATCAGCAACTCCCAGGCGCGTGAGGGCAGCATGTAGAATGCCAGATTTTCGACGGTCTGTCCGGCGATCGATCCGATCGGCGCCCCGGTGGCGAGGAACAGACACAGCCCGAGACTCGCCACCGTGGTGATGATCATCAGTCCTGGGCGCGCTCGCAGCGGCGTAAGCCAGAGCAGCAACGGAGCGACGAAGTAAAATTGCTCCTCGAGCGAGAGCGACCATATGTGCAGGAGCGGCTTGGTATCGGCGCCCCCGTCGAAATATCCCGTCCCTGTCGCGAAAACGAAATTCGCCGAGAATGTCAGCGAGCCCAGCAACTGCGTCGAAAAACTGGAAAAATCGTCAGGCGTCAGCAAAAGAGCAGCGAGAAGCGCTGTGCCGAGCAATGTTGCAAAGCTCGCTGGCAGAAGACGCCGGGCGCGCCGCACATAAAATTCGGCGAATGAAAATCTTCCGTCGCGCAATTGGCGCAGGATCATCCCGCAGATCAAAAAGCCCGAAATGACGAAGAATACGTCGACACCCAGAAATCCCTTGGGGAAAACGTCCTTGAACGCGTGGTAAAGAACTACCGTGGTAACGGCGACGCCGCGTAGTAGCTGGATATCAAAGCGTTTCGCATGCTGCATGGCGCGCGGGTAACCGCAAGCCCCTTCAACAGCAAGATTGAACTCGCCTGCGTTCGCCGCATCCATCTCGCCAATCGCGTTCAACAGCGATATGACGGGCTCAACGAGCCGTTCGACGCTTGAGTGCGATTGCCCGGCCATCCTCGTTCAAGTGAAAGCCCACATGGTAGCGCCAGAGGATTTCCGTCAGCCGGGCGATACCACGCTACTCCGGTTACAACGATTTCTGGACGCCATCGGCAATGGCGTTAACGGCGAACTCGACGCCGACTATATCATACCCTCACAGCTGGTCCTTGGCTCGAAATCGAATTTCATCCTGCATGGGAACGGGCATCATATCCAACTCGCCGACGGAGCCCCAACGGGCTGGGGCGGTTCGGCGCTTTACATCGTCCAGTGCAACGACTTTCAGGTCATCGACCTCGTTTGCGACGGAAATCGCCAAAAACGTGTACCTGCAGAAAATCCGGCCCACGTCATCGTCGTCGACAAATGCCATCGCTGGAAATTTCGCAACGTTCGCGCCCTCAACGGCACCTGCGACGGCTTCGTCATCTACGCTGGGTCGGACGGGAACGGCACCGGGCCCAAAGGCGCCATAACGCTCGCGGATTGCCCCTCAGAATGGGTTATTGAAAATTGCACTGCACTCAACAATTTCCGCCAGGGACTTTCGCTTATCGAGGGGATCGACGGGCTGATCGACGGTGGCCGCTACGGATTGACGAACGGCCTTTGGGATGTCGGCGACGGGCCATGTGCCGGGATCGACCTAGAACCTGATAAGCATCCCGCGCGCCCAGAGAACCGGATCCGCAATATCCGGTTGCGGAATATTCTGTTCGACCAGAATCAGGGCCCCGGTTTGCTGATTACCAACATCGACGGCGTGCGGGATGTCGAGGTGACCGACTGCATCTTTGACGGAAACAAAAAGGCGGCGATCGAATCCTTCGGCGACAGCATCAGCATCGTGCGGCCCAAAATCCGCAAATGGACGCACGAGGCCTATACCTCTCGCGCCGACGCCCCACCAAAGCGCGGCGCCATCGATATCGGATATCTCGCCGGTTCCACGAAAATCCTCGATCCGGAATTCACCGCGACCAGCAACGGGGCGTCGGATCTCCACCCGTGCATCTACGTTCATGGCGGCGCTGCCCCGGGTATCGTCATCAGCGGTATCAAAACCGATGGCAGCGCATCGTACATATGCGGCGCCCACGCGCCGAAAATCCAGGTCAGCCACAGCGTCGTCGACCTGCGTTCCTCCACGCGTTCCAATGCCTTCGTGTTTCTGGGCGACTATGCCGTTTTCGAGGATATGATGCTGCTCGGCATTTTTGAACGCGCGGCCTATTTCGGCGGAAAGAGCCCCCGCATCCTGAATAACCGGCTCTATGTCCGGGTCGCCCGTTCAACCACTCCGGTCATCAGCGCCTGGGATTCGGCGGCACCGGAGCTGCGCGGCAATCTGGTCGAGTTCGACAAGCCGGCATCCTCAAAGGCCTTCTCGATCGGACGAGATGCCACGGCAATCGACAACAAGGTCATCAACAGCCTGAGCGATCAGGTCTTCGAATTTGCCAGTTCGCCTCGGGTATCATCCGGCAATAGCCGCGCCGCGCGCACCGGCAAACCTTGGTGGAAATAAAGCGTTCTCGCCTGAACGACGAACGGCCATTCCCTCCCGACCGCATCGACACCCAAAGATCGCGCAGGTTGAATGATCGGCAAACCTCTCGTAAGAATTGCGCGCGTTTACCGTGCGAATTGTTCGCCTGAACGCCGGACTATTGCAGAAGCCTCTCCTCTGGCGACGAAGCGTAGGACGAATCCTTTGAAGAATTGCCGGCAGTTATGAAACTTATCAACGACAAGCAATGGCGTAACCTGAGGGCGAGAATTCTTGCCCTCATCGGTGACCGCCCGCGAAGCCAGCGTCAGTTCGCGGCCCTCGTGATCGACGGCTTCCTGTGTCTTGCTGCGGTGTGGATCGCCTTTTCGTTGCGCGTCGGAGCGTGGGAATTCATCTCGCGGCCGATTGCAACCTTCGCCGCCTGTGCTTTGGTGCTATGGTATCCCATCGCGTGGCAGGCTGGCGTTTACCGATCGCTTATTCGCTATTCGGGAGCCCGCACGGTCGCCGATCTGGCGGTTGCGTGCGGACTGCTCATGGTTCCCCTGATTGTCGTGTGCGTCGCGTTTCGTCCGCCCGACGTGCCGCGTACATTGAGTGTCTTGCACCCGATCATCTTCCTGTTGCTGCTGGCGGGAAGCCGGATCGCGATCCGCTTCGCGCTGCTCGATCTGCTAAAGGTCGTCGACGTCAATGCAAGGCGAATGCTGGTCTACGGCGCCGGACGTGCCGGCCAGCAGCTGGCGCTTTCGCTCCGTCATGAATCGCAGGTTCATCTCGTCGGCTTTATCGACGATGACGTCAGGCTCGATGGCCAGCGGCTCGACGGCGTTCGCGTATTCGGCGCATTCCGTTTGCATCAGCTACTCGCCGATACCGATGTAGACGAGGTTCTGTTGGCCATTCCCAGCGCCTCGCGTGCGCGCCGACGCGAAATCATCGAGACGTTGCAGAATGAGGAAGTTTACGTCCGGTCGCTTCCTAGTCTGACGAACGTCATCGACGGCAGCATCACCGTCAACGACCTTCGCGAAATCCAGATCGAGGAATTGCTCGGGCGCGAGGCCGTCGTCGCTAATGAATTGCTGATGGGCCGCACGATCCTCGGCAAGACCGTGATGGTTTCGGGCGCGGGCGGTTCGATCGGCAGCGAATTGTGTCGCCAGATCATCCGCTGCCGCCCTGCCCGGCTCATTCTGCTCGAACAGAGCGAGTTTGCACTTTATTCAATCGAACAGGAAATCCGCGAACTGATGCGCCGCCTTGGCATAGCAGTCCCGCTCGACCTCGAACTCGCAAATGTGTCTGAGCGATCGTCCATGCGGCGGGTCTATCATCACTATCGACCCGAAACCGTATTCCACGCTGCCGCCTACAAGCATGTGCCGCTGGTCGAAGCGAACCCGATCTCGGGGCTGCGGAACAACATCATGGGAACGCTACACAGCGTTGAGGCGGCCGAGGAGGTTGGCGTTACCCACTTCACTCTCATCAGCACGGACAAAGCGGTCCGCCCCACGAACATCATGGGCGCGTCGAAACGCGTTTGCGAACTGATCCTGCAAGCCCGCGCGGCGAGCCCCGGGGTCAAAACGATCTTCAGCATGGTGCGGTTCGGCAACGTTTTGGGATCGAGCGGCTCGGTCGTTCCGCTGTTCAAGACACAGATTGCCGCCGGTGGGCCGGTAACTCTTACCCACCGTGAAATCACGCGTTACTTCATGACCATTCCCGAGGCTTCGCAGCTCGTTATTCAGGCAAGTGCGATGGCGAAAGGCGGCGAAGTCTTTGTGCTCGACATGGGCGAGCCTGTGCGGATCATCGATCTGGCGCGCACCATGGTCCGGCTTTCGGGTCTTAGCGTGCGCGAGGCGGATCACCCAGACGGCGACATCGAAATTGTCGAGACGGGGTTGCGGCCGGGGGAAAAGCTCTATGAAGAATTGTTGATCGGCAATAATCCGGAACAGACCAACCATCCGCGCATCATGCGCGCGCGCGAGGGGTTGCTTCCCTGGACCGAACTCTACGCCATGCTGAAGCAGCTCGATACGACCATTCGCGGAACGGGGGACAGTGTGGCGGCGATGCGGATCGTGAGCACGCTGGTGCCGGAATATGAAGCCGACGCGGCCTGGGCCGGACGCCCGGGCGGCACCAGCGCCGGCGGCGAGTGACATCCCGAGACGATAGCTGTTGACAGGCCGTCACACGACTGGTTGAGCCCGGCGTGCGGCGGGCCCGCCACGTCCTGTGTCCGACGGCTCGTCTCGCCAGATTTCACGCCTCGGCCTTCCTCTGAAGATTCTTCATGACCATCGACACAAATCCCTATGATTTCATTGTCACCGGCGCGTCGGGTAACGTTGGCCGGCACCTGATTCCCCTGCTGGCACGTGATGGCAGGAAGCTGCTCGCGGTCGGCCGCGACGTTGAGGTGCTGCGTGCTCTGCTCTGCGACCGGGGCGATAATATCGCGGTGACGGACTATGATGGCCTCGCCCGCCTGTCCGCCTGCGATACGATGATCCATCTGGCCGTGCGCAATAACGACCAGCCGGGAACGCTCGCCGACTTCGTCGCGATCAATGTCGATTTTTCGGCCGGCGTCGCGCGCGAGTTCGCGCGAATGAACGGCAAGCGCTTCCTCAACATCTCCTCGATCCTTTCGCTCGAAGACGGCGAGGGATCGCCCTATGCCGTCAGCAAGGCGTTGGGAAACGAACGGATCCATACCGAAATCGGTGATCGCCTCGACAATATCTATATCGGATATTTCCACAGCCGCGGCTACTTCGGCGAAAAGCTCGCCTTTCTCCAGCTTCTGGGCCCGGTCGTCGGCGGTGCGCTCTTCGCCCCGTTCAAGACACTCAAACCCTCGACATCGGCGCAGAGCCTTGCTGACTATGCTCTGGGTCCGGCACGCAGCCTGCCGTCACCCGCAATCCTGACCGACGACCTGTCGCGTTCATTCCTCTATCGCGCCATCACGCGAATAATGGATCTGGGCGTCGCGATCGGGATCCTGCTTTTCCTGTTTCCCGTTTTTGTCGCGCTCTGGATTGCGATACGGCTCGACAGTTCGGGCCCGGCCATCTTCGCGCAGCAGCGCGTTGGGGAATCGCAGACCCCCTTCACCCTCTATAAATTCCGGACGATGAAGCGCGATACCGTCGCCGCCGGGACGCATGAGGTCAGCGCCAGCGCAGTGACAAAGATCGGCGCCTTCCTTCGCCGCACCAAGCTCGACGAGCTGCCACAAGCGATCAACCTGCTCCGCGGGAACATGACGCTCGTCGGGCCACGCCCCTGCCTTTTTTCGCAGACCGAGTTGGTGGAGGCGCGTCAGGCACTGGGCGTCTATGCTTTGAAACCGGGGATTACAGGCTATGCCCAGATCCGTGAAATCGACATGAGCCGACCGCAGGCCCTTGCCCGCAGCGATTACACCTACGCGAAGCTTCAGTCGCTGCTGCTGAACATCCGCATCATTCTTGCGACCGCCCTTGGTCGCGGCGGCGGCGACCGTGTGACCGCATCCGATAAGGCCTGACCGATGACGGACGTACGCAAGACCATCTTGTTTTTCGTCGGCGACGCGCATTTCTTCGTGTCCCACCGGCTGAACCTTGTCCAGGGCGCGCTAGCGAACGGATATGATGCGGTGGTCGCCTGCCCTGCGTCGCCCGCCGTCGACGCGATCCGCGCCACGGGCGCCCGCTGGGTCGAATGGAAAATCGACCGCGGCGGGATGTCGATCCTTGGCGAGTTGCGGACCCTCGCCAGCGCATTCCATATTGCCCGATCGACCGTCCCGGCGGTTATCCACGCGATCGCACTGAAATGCATTCTCTATGCCGGCTTCGCATCGAAGCTGCTGCGCATCCCGATGGTCGGTGCGGTGTCCGGCCTCGGCTATATCTACACCGGGAACCCCAGTGGTTCGAAGGCTTTGCTCCGCCGCCTGGTAAACCGCCTGATGAACCTTGGCCTTAACCGCCGCGACGTCAGCTTCATCTTCCAGAACCGCGACGATGCCCGCATGGTCAAGTTCGCGAAGCTGGACAGAGTGACCGTCCACATGATCGGGGGATCGGGCGTCGATCTGGACGCGATCGCGATGCGACCGCACCCCGCCGGCGCGACGACGGTGATCGGCTTGCCGGCGCGCCTGCTTCGCGACAAGGGCGTCTATGAATTTGTCGAGGCCGCGCACGACCTGCGACAACGGCGCAAGCGTGACGCGCGTTTTCTTCTGATCGGCGATCCCGACCCCAATAATCCGTCATCGGTATCGCAGACGGAAATCGACCAATGGGTCGCCGAAGATGCCGTGGAATGGGTGCCGCATACGCGGGATATTGCAACGGTCCTTGCTGGGCTGCACATCGTCGCCCTGCCCTCCTATCGCGAAGGCTTTCCCAAGACGATCATCGACGCGTCGGCAGCCGGCCGCGCGTCGGTGACGAGCGATGTTCCGGGGTGCCGCGACGCCATCGTCGATGGCGTGACAGGGCTGCTCTGCCCCGCCAGGGACAGCATCGCGCTTGCCGACGCGCTGGACAGCCTGATCCTCGATCACGGTCGCTGCATCGCCATGGGCGAAGCCGCGCGAAAGCACGCGGAAGCCTTCTTCGATGTTCGCGAAGTCACATCCCGACATCTGGAAATCTACCGGCTCCTCGCAAAAGCCTGAACCGATCGACGACAGGTAACCGCGGCTGACGCCCTATTGGGCGTCGAGCCAAGCCTGGAACATGAGCACGTCCCATACATAATAATGCAGCCGCCGCCGGCCGCTGCGCGTGTCCGACCAGAGTTGGCTCACGATATCGGCGTTGAAATAGCCGTCTCGCCTCAAGCGGTCTGGCGCAAGCAAATCGTCCGCCCAAGAGCGTAGCGGCCCGCGAAGCCAATGTTCTATCGGCACGCCAAAGCCCATCTTCGGACGCTCCATCATTTCGCGCGGGACGTGGCGATAGAGAAGTTGGCGCAAGGGCCATTTCGGTTCATTGTTCCGGAGCTTGTATTCAAGCGGCAATGCGAGAGCGAATTCGACAACGCGGTGATCGAGCAGCGGGACCCGGCTTTCAAGGCTGACCGCCATGCTCGCCCGGTCGACTTTCACCAATATGTCATCGGGCAGATAGCTGCGCATATCGAGATACATCATGCGGTCGCGGAAATCGGCGTCGGCCGGCCAGTCCGGATCGGGCGCGGTCAGGATCGTCGGCGGTTCGTGCGAGCCGGGTACCAGCATCGCCGGATTTTTCGAATGCGATACCAGCGAGCGGTAGAAATCGTCGGACCGCTCGACCGCCAGCACGTCGGCAAATTTGAGCAGCCGGTCACCCACCGCCATCTTGCGAAGACGCGAGGGCGCAAATTTCATCATGCCATCGATGAAGTCCGCCGGCGTTCTGCGCAACGCGCCCGATATCAGCCTGCGCGCGCCACTCGGCAGCTTGCCCAGCCGCCGCCAGATGTCATAACCCTGCGCATAACGCGTATATCCACAGAACAGCTCGTCGCCCCCGTCGCCCGAAAGACTGACGGTGACTTCAGACCGTGCGAGGCGGCTGACGAGCAGGGTCGGGATCTGCGAGGAATCGGCGAACGGCTCGTCCCAGTGGTGTGGCAGGATCGGAAGCTGGTCGAGCGCATCCTGCGGCGTGACATAAAGTTCGGTGTGATCGGTGCCGAGGTGGGCGGCGACCCGCTTGGCATGGCGGGCTTCGTCATATTCTGCTTCGGAAAAACCGATCGAAAAGGTTTTGACCGGGCGCGCCGACTGACGCTGCATCAAGGCAACGATCGTGCTGGAATCATATCCGCCCGACAGGAACGCGCCGAGCGGCACGTCGGCGGCCATCCGCATGCCGACCGCGTCGAGCAGCAATGTTTCAAGCGCGTCCACCGATTCCTCGGCCGAGCCGGAAAACGGACGATCGCGCCCTTCTGCGGCCTTCGCGGCAATATCCCAATAAGCAACCGGTTCGGGCAGCGCCGCGTCGTCGACACCGATCTCAAGATAGTGCGCCGGCGGCAGCTTGTGGACGTTGTCGTAGATCGAATAAGGACCAGGCACATAATTGTGGCGGAGGAAGAGCGCCAGCGCATCGCGGTTTATGCCGCCCTGCCACGCCGGATGCTGGCGAAGCGCCTTCAGTTCCGATCCGAACAGCAGCGTCTTGCCCTGAAGGCCGTAATAAAGCGGCTTTTCGCCCATGCGGTCGCGAGCGAGGACGAGCTTTCGGTCCGCCCGATCCCAAAGCGCCAGCGCGAACATACCATTGGCGCGTTCGAGCGTGCCGAGCACGCCCCATGCGGAAAAGCCCTGCAACAGCGTTTCGGTGTCCGAATGGCCCCGCCATTCGATGGGCCCCTTCTCTTCGAGCTGCCGGCGAAGGTCGAGGTGGTTATAGATTTCGCCATTATAGCTGAGCACGAAACGGCCATCGTGGCTCGCCATCGGTTGGTGCCCTGCAGGGGAGAGATCGATGATTGCGAGGCGGCGGTGCGCCAGTGCGATCCCGGCCTCGCCGTCGACCCAATAACCGTCGCTATCGGGCCCGCGATGCACGATGGTGTCGGCCATCCGGCGAAGCAGCACTTCGCCGTCCGTAAAACCCGCCCGGTCGAGGAACCCTGCAAAACCACACATCAAACTTCTCTTTTCATCATCGAATCATAGAGTTGGGTATAGGCGTCAACCGTAGCGGCGAGCCCGTATGAGGTCGTAATCCTTGCCCGCGCCGCTTTGCCGATTTCCGCCCGCGACGCAATATCCATCCGCGCCATCTCGACCATCGCTTTGGCCATTATTCCGGGATCGCCGCGGAGCACGATCCGTCCGTGGCCATCCAGCAGTCTTGCGCAATCGCCGACATCGGTGGCGATGGAGGGGAGCCCGCTCGCCATCGCCTCGCCGAGCACGTTTGGAAAGGCTTCGCTCGCCGACGAAAGGCAGAAGAAATCGAACCCGGGCAATATCCTCTCGATGTCGTCCCGGCGTCCCGGCGTATGAAATCGCTGCGGCGGCAGTTTCGCGAAAAGTCCCTGAAGCGCGCTATTCTCGCGGGTCAGCCCGTCGCCGACCATGACGATATGCAGTTCCGGCACTTCGGCCAGTGCGACAGCGGAGGCCGCCATAAAGGTGGGCACATCCTTCAACGCATGAAAGCGGCCAACAAATCCCCCGACCGGCACCCCCTCCGCGACGCCGATAGCGGCCCGCAACGCCGACCGGTGCCGGGCATCCGGCTTCCAGCGATCCGTATCGAAACCGTTCGGGATGACGATTCCGCGGCTCGGAAAAAAGCCCAGAGCCTCGTGATGTTCGCGCCCCTGGTAGCTGTTGTAGATGATCGCATCGGGACGCCGTGACAACGTCTTCAGTCCACGTATCATCCATTGCGTCGCGCGTTTTTCCGCGCTCAGATCGTAAAGCGACTGACGGATATTCCACGCGACCCGGACCGGTCGGCGCGCCATCGACGCGGCAACCGTTGCGGCGACATTGCCGTGCGGCATCCAGCCCTGCACGATATCCGGGCCGATCTGGCGCACCAGCTTTCCGAGTTTGAACGGAGCGGCCAGGAGCGAGGCCGCGCCCGAGATCCCGAGCGCGTGGACCGACACGCCGCCCTCCTTCATCAGCGGGCCGTAATGCCCCATTCCCGTCAGCGACACGACGCTATGCGAGAATCCCCTGGCGGGTTCCGCGACGGCCAGATTAAAAAGAGACCGCTCGGCCCCGCCGGTCGCTAGTCCGGTAATGATGTGGAGAATATGTCCCGCCACGGGCTATCCTGTGATGGTGCTGAAATAATAGATCCACTGCGCGAGCATGTAGATGGACAGGGCCGGAATCGCGAACATCTTCACAGACGGCTTAGCCATCAGGACCGTCGAAATAACGAACGGATAGGCCAGCGCCAGAAAACGCAGTGAATAACCGCCGGTAAAAACATTCACCGTCACCAGCGAAAGGATGAAAAGCGAAAATCGCCCCTCGGTGGAACGAAATGTATCACGAAAATCTATGAGGAAGAGACCCAGCAACCCCACCCAGAAGCTGAGATACAATGGGCTGCTCGACAGGTCGAGGTATTCAGCGCGCCGGTCACCGACAAGTGTCAGCAAGGTCTCGCGCAGAGGTCCCACCACAAGTCCCATCAACACGCCCGCGCCGAGGATCAGCGCAAGGCGCAGCTCGATGGGCCAACGCGACAACCTCCCCTCGTCCGCGGTCATCAGGCAAAGAACATACACCGCGAGAAAAATCAGCATGGCCGTGTGAATTGTCGCGGCAAAGAGACACAGGGCGATAGCGATATAGGTAGATCGGCGAAAAAAGAGATATACTAAATAAAGAATACTGATAGCCAAGGCAGATCGCAACTGCGAATATGCAAGGTCAAAAACGAGCGGGTTAGCCAAGAAAATCAAAGGCAACAGCCCGCCCCGCCTGTAAACAATCAGAGCGGATGTAACAATGAAAATAGTGGAGATTATCTGAAATACAGTATCATAGTGGAGTGGAAGGTCGCCGTCTTGGAGAACCTTCATCAGGAACCACCAAGAATACTCGGAAGTAAAATAATCCAAATAACTGCCAAAATAGAAATAATCGAGAAGATTATCCCTGAGGATTATCTTCTGCGTATAGACTTCCCTATCAAGCAGAATTCCACGCGTCCCATCCAAAATGATGTCCGGCCAAGGCACCAAAGAGATCAGCGCAGACAGTATAATTGGGACAATGTAATATCGGTAATCGCTTGGGAGAAGCGCTTGATCAGCCGGTCGATTGTTCATATTAGAGTGCCAGTTATTCTTAAGTTTCTTAAGGCATTGAAATGAAGATATTATTTTTGGTTTCTTCAATGCAGGGAGGTGGAGCCGAACGAGTCGCGGCATTGCTGACGAATGCTTGGTCCGCCCGGGGCCATAGCGTCACGCTGATGCCGACCTTTTCGGCACGCGGAGAATGCGTCTATCCATTGGCGGACTCGGTCAAACTGGATTTTCTCTCGGATCGATGCCCGCCCGCCGCTGGACGGCTGACCCGGCTTAGAACTCTTCGCCGATTCATAGAAGGCTTGCGGCCGGATGTCATCGTTTCATTTTTGCCGCATGTAAACTGCACCGCCCTGATTGCCGCGCGGGGATTTGGCATTCCAGTAATCGCTTGTGAAAGAACCTATCCTCCCCTGATGCAGCCGCGCCTTCCGCTGATGTACAGTATCGGACGTAGGCTTACTTATCCCTTCGCGGCCGCACTGGTCGGTCAAACACAGGCCACCGCCCAATGGCTCCGCTCGTTTGCTGGCAGCGCGCGCGTTGCGGTTATTCCCAATCCCGTCGTCAATCCTCTGCCCTCAAGGACGCCTATCAAGTCGCCCCTTGATTTCGTACCCACCGATCGCAAACTGATATTATGGGCGGGGCGGCTTGAGCCCTCGAAGCGCGCGGACGTGCTGGTCGAGGCATTATCGCAACGAGATTGCCTTGGTACCGATTGGCACGTCGCATTGCTGGGCGACGGTCCCGCCCGCCGTGCGATCCAGGCATTGATCGACGCGAGAGGACTGTCGGATCGCATCACGCTCGTCGGCTTTGCCGGAAATCTTGGCGACTGGTACCAACGGGCCGATCTGTTTGTCATGACGACTTCGTTCGAGGGCTTCCCCAACACGTTGCTCGAAGCGCTATCCTACGGCGTCCCATCCATTGCGTTCGACGTGTTAACAGGTCCGAAGGAACTGAGTGCCGGAGGCCGCCGCCTTCTCCTGCTGCCCGACGAGGATCATGTCGCGACCCTCGCCGACAGCCTGGCGTCGTTGATCGCAGCCCCCCTCCGCCGGGACGAGCTTGGTCGTGCCGCCCTCGAAACCAACCAGGATTATTCGGAAGATCGCATCCTGTCTCAGTGGGACGACTTGTTCTCTGCGATAATCGGCTCAGCCAGCGCGGCGAAAACGGAACTCCGAACATCCCGTGCCAAATAGTCCCAACTGATGCCTAGCCTCGTGGACCTGCTCTGGCACAAAACCTAGCGGGGCCAAAAATGCGACAATTTCCTGTTCAGTCGCAGATTCATAGGGATAGCCACCTAGCCAATCGTCAATATCATTGTAGAAATTCATCCCGCGGACGCCTTTGTAATCATCGACATATTGCGCAGGCTTGCGCCCGGTAGCGCGAAGGCCGAGCTTGAAAGCAGCAATGAATGGCGTTCGAATCATCGATCGAACAGTCCGACCGGCCTGCGTGAAAATGCGCTTTTCAATCTTCCACGCCCAGCAAAGCGGTGTTTTGCGATAAATCGCGAGGACGAACTGCCCACCCGGCTTGACGTGGTCGGCGGCCCTTTCGATCGCATTCCACATCGCCCCGGTGTGATGAAGGACGCCCCACGAATAAACGACGTCGAACTGCCCTAAATCGCGCGCTTCAGGCGCAAGGATAGAGACCAACTTGACCTCGATGTTCTGACCTTGCCAATTCTGTCCAATGGTAGCGCGAGTCGTTTCAACGGAGTTGGCATCGATATCTAGCGCAACGATCGATTTGGCACCCAGGCGCAGCGCGGCAAGGCTGTGCAGACCCGACCCGCTCCCGATGTCGAGAAAGGTTTTTCCTTCGATTTCATTCCTCGGAATGAGCTTCAGGACCCCCGCCTCAGCTTGTTCGATCGCTTCCTCGTCGATCTTTTCCGAATAATCTTTCCAGTTCGATCCAAATTCAAAATGGGTTGAAACGTCGGTCAGGCTTGCTGACATATTGGAAAGCTCCTTCGCCCCGAGAGGGCTGGTGACTGAAAGGAATGAGCATCGATGCGCGCGAAATCGGCGATGCACGTTTCCGCTCGCCGAGCCCGCGGCGAAGATCGCCGCCAGTGCCACAACTGCGATGCTGGTGCAAGGTAACCGTCCGCCGGATCAGCTGCGCGGCAGTCGCAGTTCCTCGTACAGGAATGCAGTGAAGCCCACTGGCCAGGCAAAAATTTTCAGCATCCATCCCGGAAAGCTCCGAGGTAAAAAACCAGCGCCACGACCATTGCGCCACATATGCCAAGAATAGCGCGTGTTATTAGCCGCTATTTTCAGCACATCAACAGGAGCCTTCGTTGCCCAGCGCCAATCGTGGGTAAGAAAATCTGCCGTATAATAGCAGCGCCCCTGCGCCATGCTGCGTGTCTTCATCAGCGTATTTCGGCTATTGATGATCGAATCTTGCTCGACGTGGTAAGTCAGAATGGGCCTATTGATGTAACGCGTCTTGTATTTCCTGGCGATCGCGTTCCAGACGACGCCCTCTGGCACCAAACCGATGATGAATTCAGGAAATGGATATTCGCGTAGGACAGCCACCCGTTGGAATCCGGACTTGTCCCCCGATATTCCGTCACAAAAAGTCGATGCTATCGGGTTACTGTCATATGGGCTCGTCGGGTAACTATCGCCAAAGATCGTGCCATCTTCATAGGCACAAAGCCCCGTGATCCCCACGTAGGCATCACGGTCAGCTTCGGGGATTGCGAGCCATTCTTGATGAAGGACACTCAGTGCGTTGGGAAGCGCGGCATCATCGCTGTCCCAGCACACCATCAATTCGCCGCGCGCCTCGCGAACTCCATAATTATAGGCCGCTTTCTTGTGCCCGTGCGCTTGGCGAAAATAGCGTACCGGAAATTCCGCTTCACGCGCGAAACGCGAAATCAGGTCTTCGGTGTCATCCGTTGACCCGTCATCGACGACGACCCATTCGAAGTCGCGAAAATCTTGCGCCGCAATGCTGTCATAGAGACGCGTGAGCGTATGCGCCCTGTTGAATGTTGCCGTGAAGATGGTGAAAAGCGGCCTGATGTCGGAGCGAGGCATCTGACGGGTCAAAAAGCGTGCTCGTCGCGGTGCACCGCAACGATCATTTGATAAAATGCCGGCGGGATTTGCTCCATCGGACGAACCTCAAGTTTCTCGCCCAGCAGAGTGCGCAACAGAAAACCTGCATATCGCCCCGGCCTCGATTGTCCGAACTCGAAGTTCCTTTCCACCGAGAAAAAATCATACCCTTGGTCCGATAGGATCTTTACCGCGTCGGATCCGTTCGGCCCAAAATCGCTGGGCGAAAGTTCGAACATGATGACCGGACGGTTTGCAGCGATCACCGAACTTGCGCCCCGAAGGACGCGCGCCTCGAAGCCCTCGGTATCGATTTTGATTAAGCCGATGCGGCCAAGCGCGTGGGTCGCGGCAAAGGTGTCCAGCGTCGTGAGCGATATTGCCTCTCGATCGGTCGGCGCCGCGTCTGCATCCGCCAGCTCAACGGACGTCCCCCCTATGTTCGTCGGATTCACCCGCAGCGTACCGACGACATCGGCGTCGGAAAGGCCCAGTCGATGAGGCGTTACATTGCCGGCCTGCGCCGCATTGAACTTCAGAAGCTCAAACGTTCGCGGATTGGGTTCGAACGAATGGACCTGTCCGAATAAGCTGGCGAAGAAAATCGAGTGATTGCCGATGTTCGCGCCGATATCCAGCGCTACCAGTTGGTCCATGTTTTTCAGAAAACTGGAAAACCATCCAAAAGCAGCCTGCAAATAGTCGTCCTCGTAACGGCCCTCGATATTAATCACATGACCGATGTGATCATGCGAAAAGATAGCCATTTGGGGATAGGCGGCCGCGTGATGCGCGTGCGCCAGTTTATGTAATTTCCGGTTCGTTGCGAACCGCGAAATTTTGGTCAGCCCCTGACTGGGGGATCGGTAGCTATGGAGGATATTACGCACATTCATTCCGATCTTTTGGTGCATTCGAATTAGGGCGTCCTCCCGCTCCGGGCCTTCGCGCGATGGGTGCGCGGCTACGTCTCATAAAAATTGCCCATCCGGCTTGGAATTGAATGTCGGCACTTTGCCAAAGACCGCGCAGTTGATCCCCAACGCCTTATAGACTGCCCGAGAGGCCAGGTAGCGATAAAAGATCAGCGCAACAGAGGTGCCGATGGCTGCCCCCGTGCCACCGAGCGGGGGGATAAGAAAAGAGGAAAGGACGAGCGAGACGACAAGGCTTATGGCGACAAGCACGGTGACGCGGTCTTGGTGGCCGGTCATATTCAGTATGTAGATGGGATCTCCGAACAAAAAGGAGATCAGATAACCCGCCGCGATGATCGAAAGTGCGAGGCTTGCGGACGAGTAGGAGCTGCCGAACACCAGCTCGATGACCAAATGCGATCCGAAGATCAGCGGGACGGCGATCAGGCTGCCGATCAGCATGATAAGCCAGGTTGCGTGACGAACCGTTTTTTGAAGCTGCTCACGATCGCCCGAGGTATGGATACGCGCATATTCGGGGGCCAGCACTGTCGTGACAGCGGTATACCCGAATGCGACAAGGAGCCCGCCTTCAGCCGCGACTCGGTAAAGCCCGACCGCCTTTTCCGTAGCCAGGATGCCCAGCAACAATAGGTCGACACGCATCAGTGCCATGTTGATCACAGTGTTGAACATGAACCGCGACCCAGTAGTCAATATTTCACCGGTATTCATAACCCGGCCGGCCTGAACCGCCGGCAGATGACGTATGATCAGGAGAAGGTGGACACAGCACATCATGAAAAGAAGCGTGAACGAGGCGAAACGCGTCTCGATTGCGATCCGAGCTGTGTAGGCATCCAGTAATAGCATCATGGACGCGCCAATAATCAACGTCGTGCCCGACAGTAAAACCGACCCGTAAATCTGGAAAGCAATGGTGCGGCCAAGCCCCCGCACTATACCCGCCGCCACCTCGAAAAAGGCCGAGGGAATAACCATCCAGATGCCAATTTTCATCAGCTTGCTGATCGGAGTGTCGGGGACATATTGCAGTATGATTTGTCCCACCGCCACGATGGCAAGCGAAGCGATTCCCACAATCGCAAAGCCCTTCAAGATGGACCGCATTAGGGCAAGCGGCTCGGCACCCCCGCGCGATGCCGCGATGTCTCGCGTCAACAGTTCGGGTATTCCTAGCTTTGCCGGGATGCACAACAAGGCGATCGCCGTGACAACGAAAGCATAGGTCCCAAACTCTTCGGGACCAAGCCAGCGGGCGAATATGATGCCGAGGCCGACCGCGACGATGCGGTCCAGCAGGCCGATAGCTCCAACACTTGCGGTTAGCTGAATAAGATTGCGAAGTTGCATCGGCTTCCCTGGTCCGGCTCAGCAATCAGATTCGCAAATCGCTCTCGTCGATCCCAAGCGTGCCCTTTATGTCGATCAGCACCGACGACGGCTTGCCGAGCTTGCGGAGCGCCACTGCACCCGCATCGACAAACTCGCGGTGCGCTACCGCGAGGATCACCGCATCATAATCGCCCTGAGGCGTTGCGATGGTATCGATCCCATATTCGTGCCTTGCCTCGGCGGCGTCGACCCAGGGGTCGTGGACATCGACATCGACACCATATTCCTGAAACTCGCCGATCAGATCGACGACCCGCGTGTTGCGGATGTCGGGGCAATTCTCCTTAAAAGCAAGTCCCAGCACCAAAATGCGGGCGCCTTGAACCGGCAGTCCGCGCTTGATCATCAGTCGGATGACCTGGCTCGCGATATAGCTGCCCATGCCGTCGTTGACGCGCCGTCCCGCCAGGATGACTTCGGGGTGATAGCCGACCGCCTGCGCCTTATGCGTCAGATAATAAGGATCGACGCCGATACAGTGGCCGCCGACCAGCCCCGGCGTGAATTTCAAGAAGTTCCACTTCGTGCCGGCCGCTTCGAGCACGCTGTGCGTATCGATTCCGAGCCGGCCGAAGATAATCGAAAGCTCGTTCATCAGCGCGATATTGAGGTCTCGCTGCGTATTCTCGATCACCTTCGCCGCCTCGGCGACCTTGATACTCTCGGCCTTGAAGGTGCCGGCGGTGATGATTTGCGCGTAAAAGCGATCGACCCACTCGGCCACCTCGGGCGTTGAACCGCTCGTCACCTTGCGGATCGTCGGCAGGCGATGCTCCTTGTCGCCGGGATTGATTCGCTCGGGGCTATAGCCGGCAAAGAAATCCTCATTGAATTTCAGCCCGCTCTCCCGCTCGAGAATGGGCACACAATCCTCTTCGGTGCAGCCGGGATAGACGGTGCTTTCATAAATCACGATGTCGCCGCGCTTGATCACGCGCCCAACGGTCTCCGAGGCTTTGACCAGCGGCGTAAGATCGGGACGCTTATGCGCATCGATCGGCGTCGGAACAGTCACGACATAAACGCGCGCCTGCGCTAGATCGGCGCTATCGTCCGAAAAGGCGAGTTGGGTCGCGGCCGCCAGTTCTTCCGCGGTCGTCTCGAGCGTGTCGTCGCGGCCATCGCGAAGTGCCGCGATGCGGGCCTGATTAATGTCGAACCCGACCACGGGCCGAATACGGCCAAATTCCACGGACAGAGGCAAGCCTACGTAACCAAGGCCGATTACGGCGACGGTCGCCGAATCTAGATCGGGAAGCGGCGCGATCTGATGAGCGTTCATTTGCGAAAATAGTCCCTATACCAAGCGACGAATTGTTCGACCCCGTCGCGGAAGTCCGTTTGGGGGCGATAGCCGGTCAATCGTTCAAGCAGGCTGGCATCGGCCCAGGTTGCGGGAACATCCCCCATCTGCATCGGCATCAGATTCCGCTTTGCCTTCACCCCGAGCGAGGCCTCGATCGCCGCGACGAAATCGAGCAGCTTCACCTTGTCGTTGTTACCGATGTTCACGATGCGGAACGGCGCGACCGGCGAAAGGCTGTCGCCTTCCTCGATCGCATCCGCCGATGCGGGTCGCTGCGGAACGGCGTCGATCAACAGGCGGATAGCGCGAACAAGGTCCTCGACATAGGTGAAATCGCGGTACATGTCGCCACCGTTGTAGAGGTCGATCGGCCGCCCATCGAGCATGGCATCGACAAACTTATACAACGCCATGTCGGGGCGCCCCCACGGGCCGTAGACCGTAAAGAAGCGGAACATCGTGGTCGGCACATTCCACAGATGCGCGTGCGCATGCCCCATCGACTCTGTGGCCTTCTTCGTCGCGGCATAGATGGTCAGAGGGGTGTCCGCCTTTTCGGTTTCTTGAAACGGCATGTCTTCATTGGCGCCATATACCGACGAGGTCGATGCCATGAGTAGATGGCCGACGTTATTGCGCCGCGCTGCCTCCATGACGTTGAAGGTTCCGATCACATTCGCCGACAGATAAGCGTGCGGATTTTCAAGCGAATAGCGCACGCCCGCCTGTGCAGCGAGATGAACGATCGCGTCCGGCTGGAAATCGTCGATGACGGTATCGATCCGCTCGCGATCCTCCAGCATCGCCTCGACGGCGCTGAAATGCTGGTTTTGCAGCAATATTTGATGCCGGCGACGTTTGAGTTCGACATCATAATAATCGGTCATGCCGTCGAAGCCCGCGACTTCGAAGCCCTCGGCCAACAAGAGTTTGGCAAGGTGAAATCCGATGAACCCGGCGGTACCGGTCACGAAAATTTTACGACGCATGCTGGTCTCCAGTGACGAGATATCAGATTTTGGTCTTCGGCGACTGGCTCGCGGCGGCATTTCCGTCGCGGCGCAGGCTGAGTTGCTGAACAGCAATGTCGATTCCGGTGCTGCTTCCGGCCGCGTCGAGTTCGAGCGTCGCAGAATACCAGCGGCAAGCAGAGTCCGCGATCTTGATTGCGGCGCTGCCGGCGCCCTGGGTCAACGTCACGGGTGCAACGGGAACCCGAATTACGTCCGGTTCGACGCACGTCAGGCGAAGCTTAAGAGTGGCATCCGGCGCAGCCTTCAGTCCGGTCAGCTTCCACCGCAGGCGATAGGTGCCGGCAGCTGGAACAAACGCCAGCTGACGCGCCGCGATGCCCGAGGCGGCCGCCAAACCGGAAATCGCCAACGTGCGCTCCTTCGGCTCGATCGTCGCTCCGATATCGCCCGTCTGGAGCAGTTCCCATTCGAAAGGCGTGAAGCGCGGCTCGCGGTCAAAGTCCGAACCAGTCAACACTTCGCCGCCTGGCTGCGCACGCATTCCGAGCGCGCGAGCAATATCATAGGCCAGCGCCGGCTGCTGCCGGCTGGCCAGTTCGGCGATCAGGTCAAGGTCGGTCCTGGTTGCCTGCTTCAAATTCCACGGACGCCCGGCGATACGCAAGCGCACCTTCCCCGCCGACGGAATGACGGCCGGGATGCGGAGCGCCGCCACCCAATAATCGGCACTCCATTTCGGATTTCGCCCGAGCATCGGCGCGAGAACATCCATCGCTCCGGGACTGGCCGTCGCCGCGGCCAGCCTCTCCACGTAAAAATAGCGCGCGTCGTAATCGACCGACATTGCGCGACCCAGCAACTGCACCGCGCGTTCCGGCCGCCCGCGCTTGAGTTCCTCGTCGATGAGCATCGCGTTGATCAGATTATCGCGCCGCGTAAGTCCGCCAGCCAGCTCCAGCAGCCTTTCCGACCGCTGCACTTTGCCACTCGCTGCGAGCGACTGAATCAGCACCGGTAACGCCGAAGTCGCCAGCGGCTCGGTTGTGAAGGCTTCCTCGGCCAATCGGCGCTCCAGCTTTTTCGGCGTCGACTTCGGATCCTTGCTCAACCGCGCGCTCAGCATCGCACGACTCAATCCGGCTTTCGCCCAACCTTGTGGCGGGAGTCCGATCGCTGCCGACACGGCCGGAGCGCGACGCTGGTTCACGATAACCATCGACTGCGCCCATGCCACGCCCGCAACCAGCACACCGGCTCCAAGCAAAGGATAGAATTTGCCAGACTTTTTCATATGCAATCGCCGAACTGCGCCGGAGGCCTCACTTAATCTTCGCCATTGCGGCTCTTGTCCGCTCCGTAGCCGTAGCCGTAGCCGTAGCCGTAGCCGTAGCCGTAGATTTCATTTCGACGACTGACCTTGGTGACCAGCGCACCAAAGATCTGTGCGTCCGTCTGACGGAGGCGATTGAGAGCCGACTTGATCGCACGCGAACTGTTGCTCGACGCGTCGATGGTGAAGATCACCCCTTCGACAGGGCGAGCCAGCAAAGGTGCGTCGGCGAGCCCCAGCACAGGCGGCGCGTCCAGTATGACATGGTCATAGTCGCGTAGCAGCAGTTCGATCAACGTACCGAGGCGCGACGAGCTGAACAGTTCTGCGGCGTTCGGCGGCATTGGGCCGGCGAGCATGTAATCGAACCCGAAGTCCGAGGACTTTGAAATCAGCTCGGGAATATTGTCATAACCCGTCAGATAGTTGCTCAGGCCCACCTTGTTGTCGATATCAAGCAGTTCGTTGAGCGACGGGCTACGGATATCGGCGTCGATCAGGATGATCTTCTTGTCCGTCTGACTGAAGACGCTGGCGAGGCTCAGCGCCGAGCTGCTCTTGCCTTCTGCCGGCCTGGTCGAGGTGAGCATGAAACTTCGCGGCGCGCCATGATGCGTCAGGAAGGTCAGGTTGGTCTGGGCCGTGAAATAGGCTTCATAGACCATCGACTTCTTGTCCAGCAGCAACTGTTCAAATTCCTCGGCCTCGACCTTCGGAATCGACCCGAGGAGCGGCAGGCCGAAGCGGTCGCTTACTTCGCTCGGATCGCGGATCGACTGGTCGAGTTGTTCGAGCAGGAAGACCAGCGCGGCGGCAATACCGACGCCGGCGATCAGCGACAGCAGGATATTCAGGATCAGCTTGGGGCTCGACGGGCCGGGAGATGGCATGGCCGTATCGACCACCGAGATATTGTTGGTTCCAACACCCGCGACGCCGATTTCCTTATAGCGCTGCAACAGGCCATCATAGAGCTGGCGATTGGTATCCACTTCGCGCTGGAGGATGGCATATTCGATCGAACGGCGCTGCTGGTCGCGATATTTACCGGTAATGCGGTCGAGTTCGCTTTCCAGTTCATTTTCACGGCTCACTGCGCTTGCATAGGTTTCGCGATTCAGGCTGCGCGCGCGCTGGGTTTCGGTCGAGACCGACTGGCTCAAGGCTTCGAGCTGTCGTTTCTTGGCAACGACCTCGGGATATTCTTCGCCAAAGGTGGTGCTGAGGCGCGCCAGTTCTGCCACAAGCTCGGCGCGGCGCTGACGAAGCGAACTGACCGAATTGTTGCTCGACAAGTCCGAGGAGGACACCGAACTGCTCAACAGGCTTTCCGCAGCAATCCGCGCATCGCGTGCCGACGAGAGGGCTCCGCTGATCTTCTCTACATCGGCGGCTGCAAGGGTTCTCTGGCCCACCGTCCGTCCGCTCCCGGGGTCAACACTGCCCTCCAGCGTGATGATGTCATTATTCGCGGCATAGGTAATCAGTTCACGCTCTGAATCCTCGAGGTTCCGGCGAAGCGCCGAGATGCGCTGTTCGAGGAACCGCCGCGCATCGCTCGTCGCGGCAAAGCGACGATCAAGGCTGGCAGCGACGAATTGCTGCACCCAGAGATTGGTTAACTTGGCCGACAGCGCCGCGGACGGGGTCGCGAACGAAACGTCGACAAGGCTGGACTGGCGCACCGGCTCGATGCTGACCGCGTCCAGCAGGATCTTCTCGGCACGTTCGGCCATGCGCGCGCGCTGGGCGCTATTGGGCGTGCCCTCTTCCCCTTCCGTAAGGGAGTATTGCGCCAGGAATTCCTTGTCATTGAGCAAATTGCCCGCACGAACCGCGCGCGCCGCTAGCGAGCGCGATTCCAGCAGGCTGTACTGCGTATTGAAAAAGGCGATCTCGTTTGAGATCGTCTTTTCGCGCGCGCCCTCCACATCCGTTTCGACCGGCGACTGCGGTGAAATCTCGATCCGCGCTGTGCTCGTATAAAGCGGCGTCATCAGAAAGGTTATGGCAAGCCCGATAGCAAGGCATGTCAGGATACTTCCCACCACCCAGGCTCTGTGATTCAGCAGGGCAAGAAACGCCTTTTCGACTATGTGCATGTCGAAAAACCCGCCCCGATAGCCCTGCTCGGGGTTGTTCCCCGTTTCGGCCGTCAGTCCAGCGTTCACGACCGAACGGCCGGTATTTGCGGTATCCATCTTGAGTGTCATCCGTTCAGAAATTGTCTTCGCTCGATCAATTATTGCTCGACAAATTGGTCAATACGATGAGCGGCGTGCTAAGCAATGTGGCGGCCTTGATAATGTCCTCGAAGACGCGGCGCTGAGACGAATCTCCAACGACAACGACATCGTTCGGGAAAATTTCCGGATCGGCATAATTTCCGCGCCGGATGGCCTTCAAATTGTAGATGCCCACATATTGGCGATCGTCGACCTTGCGGAACACAAGAACATCATCCAGCTTAGAAAGCTCGGTGACACCGCCTGCAAGCGAGATGGCGCGCATGAGCGTCGCCCGGCCCACCAGAGGATATTGTCCGGGACGCTGGACCTGGCCGTCGACTGTTACGGCCTGCGAAAGCAAGTGCGTTGGGTTCGACGACGCCTTTAGATTGACTGTCACCTGCGGGTCACGAACATATCGCCCCTGCAGCCGCTCCCTGATTTCACTCGCCAGCTGGGTGGTGGATTTTCCGGCGCCGTCCAGCGTACCCACAAATGGATATGAGAATTTTCCCTCGCCGTCGGTCAGGATGTCCCGCTGCAAATCGGGCACGCCATATACTTGCACAGACAGTTCGGTGAACGCCCCGACATAGCTCTGCCGGGTGGCCTGTTGCGTATCGCCGCCCGTCGGTTGCGGAAGGCTTTCAAGCAACGTCACTCCGCTGGCCGGAATAGTTGCCACAGGCTCCTTGCCGGCGCAGGCTGCCAGACCCAGCAAAGCAAATGCGAAGAAGTGAGGCAGACGGAGCATATATAACAATCCAAAATAACCAAGAATCGTGGGTAAAGTCGTTCGCCCATAGGGCGAAACGTTAGGATACGAAAGCTTTAGTGGTGCGGCCGGAACGCGAAATCTCGGTTCGGTGGTGGACCAAAATCACAATGAGAAAAGCGGCCGTCATCGCGATTGAAGGCGTACGAAGGGGATAATCGACCGCCGACCCGGCAATGAGTACGGCGAACGCCGCTGCGAGTATCACATTCTCGGCGACTTCGACCCGCAATGGCGTCGGGCGGGAACGCCATGCCGCTATCAGCTGGAAAGCGATCCATACAACACCGGCGACAAAAATCAGCACCGCCGGCAACCCACCCTCGATCGGAAGCTGAAGCCAGTCGTTATGCGCCTGGTTCAGATAGGCTTCCTGAAGCAAGGCATCGGGCTCCATTACCTGATAAACCCGTGCGAATGAACCGAACCCCGATCCGAACAGCCATTGTTCTTTCAGCAAGGCACTGATGGACGAGAAGGTGGCAACCCGGATTTCCTCGACGCCGTCACCGTCCAGAAAGCGGCCAACTGTATTGTCGCGGCCGGAGAAATAGAAGAGCGCCCCAAGCACGGGCACCACGACGAATGGCAAAATGTTGAGCAAGATGCCCCGGATCCGGCCAGCGCGGGCTGGCGCGGCGTGACGGGTCCGTTCGCGCGCACGCGCCTGGTTGATCGGCTTCGGTGCGAAGCGGTAGGACCAGCGGACAATTGCGTAAACGAGCATGCTGCTCGCAACGCCGGCGATCAGCCCCATTCGCGATCCGATGATGAGCGTGAACAACAGGAAGATCGCGATACTGCCGATCAGCGCCGGGATAACCAGCGGACGCCGGTTGCGCCGTGCGATTTCATTCGCGATCAGCCAACCCGCCGCGAGGATCGAAAGCGACAGCATCAACCCGTGATGGTTGCGATTGGCGAAGAGCCCCACGAGCGAGGTGTCGTTCGTGATCCGGTAAAGATAGAAGACGCTGCGGGGGCCGGCCATGAACTGCATCAATCCAAAGGCGACCGACGCGAGCCCGAACAGCCAAATAGCCCACCACAGCCGCACGCGTTCGCCGGCAGGCAAAGCAGCAGCGACAAACAAGGCGGCCAGCGGCACACTCAGCGACAGAAGCGTATTGACCGTCAGCGCCGGCGACATGGTAATCGGGCGCCACCGCTCCGGCGCGCCAAGAAGCTGATCGATCGCAAAGATCTTTTCACGAAGCGGCAGCGCCGACCATATCCCGGGGGGCAGCGGAACGAGCTGGATCGCCACCCAGGAAATCAGAAGGCCCATGAGGATCAGCGGAGTCCGGATAGAACGCCAGGCCGAAACCGGCGTCAGCGCGATCGCACCGAACATCGCCAGTATCGCGAAGGCACGCAGCCATGGCGCTGACGCGACATCGTATCGCGAGCCTCCGCCCATCAGCGCGACGATCACCACGAAAACGACCATCAGGACGAAGGCTCTCCGGAGTGAAACAGCCTCATCCGATAGCACATGACTGGTTCTGGGCTTCATCGACGCGTATCCATCCACATTATTATTAGCGCACCTATGCTCAGCGACCGGAGAAGCCAAGCTTTGATTTGACGAGAACTGGAAGTGACGGGCGGCGGCTATCCGTCTGCTGTATCCAGGAACCAGCGCTTGTTATCCTCGAGCCCGATCGCGGTAAGGCGGCCCGTCAGATAGGCGCCTGTGTCGATGCCGATACGATCGCTAGCCTCGTCGACGGCATCCGAGATTGTATGACCATAGACGATCGTGGCCCCATGATCGTGCTCGCCCTCGATAAACTCTTCGCGGATCCAGCGCAGATCGGACAATTTTTGCCGATCGAGGGGAACGCCGGGCCGCACGCCAGCATGCACGAAAACATAATCGCCGATCTGGATCATATCCTCACCGCGATTCAGGAAATCGATATGCGACTGCGGTACCTTTTGCGGCAATTGTTCCGCGACATCTTGGAAACTGGCGGCGGCATATTCCGTATCGTCGCCCCAATAACTGCGGACCGTCGCGCCCCCGCCGATGCGAATAAAATAGCGCACGCGCTTGATGTCGCCGGTCAGCGCGGCAAGGAAACATTCCTCGTGATTGCCGATCAACATTTCGACCTTGTCGAACGGCGCGCCCAGACGCAGCGCGCGCTCGATCACCAACGCGGAATCGGGGCCGCGGTCGACGAGGTCGCCAAGCAGGATCAGCGTCGTAAAGGCCTTGCCGCGGGCGGCATTGTCGATTTCAATCTTTTCCAACAACTGCTCGAACAGATCGTCGCGACCGTGAATATCGCCGATCGCATAGACGCGCTGGCCGGCGGGCACGCGCGAACGCAGCTCACCCGGTCGGTCGTCGCGCTGCCGGCGTTTCAGGAAACCAAGAAATGACATGTAGGCAATCTATGAATTATATCAGCATCTTATCTGTTTCGACACGATCCGCCTGCCCCTTGGCGGCCATGGAGTTTTTCGCCATAACCCCGCCGATTTCTTCGATCGGCGAGAATCCTTGCGAACGGCGCGTCGATTAGTGGCAAGTTAAGCCACCGGCAAGAGCTTTGCGTTAGAGCCACTTCGTCAATCGACAAGAAAGCCCGATTTTATGATTTTTGAAGAGCATTCGCCTGGCGATCTGTCCAGCCGGAAGGTGGTAGTCGTTTTCGGAACGCGCCCGGAAGCCATCAAGATGTTTCCCGTCGTCCATGCGCTGCGACGTCACGATAGCCTCGACGTACGCGTCTGCGTCACGGCGCAGCACCGCGAAATGCTCGACCAAGTGCTCAAAATCGCGCGAATCACTCCCGATATCGACCTCGACGTCATGCAAGCGAACCAGTCGCTCGATAATCTTCTCGCCCGGCTGATCACCGGGCTTAGCGACGTGTTCGACCGCGAAAAGCCCGATCGCATCCTCGTCCATGGCGACACGCTCACGACGATGGCGGCAACGCTTTCCGCCTATTTTCGCAAAATCCCGGTTGGCCACGTTGAAGCCGGGCTGCGCAGCGGCAACATCTATCACCCTTGGCCCGAAGAGGTGAATCGCAAGGTCGCCGGAGCGGTCGCCGACCTCCATTTCGCGCCGACCGAAACCGCCGCCGCGGCGCTGCGCGGCGAAAATGTGCCCGCCGACCGCATCCACATCACCGGCAACACCGTGATCGACGCGCTGCTTGCTACGAAAGCGCGCCTCGACGAGGAGCCGGCGTTGGCCGCCGGTCTCGATCCGCTTATCGGCCGCCTTGTCGGCAAACGGATCATCGCTGTCACGTCGCACCGCCGCGAGAATTTCGGCGACGGCATGAAAGCCATCGCCGAGGCGATCGCAGCGATCGCGACGCGCGACGATGTGGCGGTCGTGTTCCCCGTCCATCCGAACCCGCACGTGCGCATCGCGATGGAGCCGATCCTCGGCGCCCTCGACAATGTTGCGCTGATCGATCCGCTCGACTATCCGCATTTCGTCCGCTTGCTTGCTGCCTCCGACGTCGTGCTGACCGACAGTGGCGGCGTGCAGGAAGAAGCGCCCGCGCTCGGAAAACCCGTGCTCGTGATGCGCGAGACCACCGAACGGCCCGAAGGCATAGAAGCCGGGACTGCACGGCTTGTCGGAACCGACAAAGCGCGTATTGTTTCTGAAATTTTCAGGCTTTTGGACGACAAGGACGCCTATAACGCCATGGCCCGCGCCCATAATCCTTTTGGTGACGGCACGGCGGCGAAACAGATTGCGGAGATTGTAGCGCGTGCCCATTGATAGCGAACAGAAGGTCACGGTCCTTGGGCTTGGCTATATCGGGCTGCCCACGGCGGCGCTGATCGCACGCTCGGGCTGCGGGGTCACCGGCGTCGACGTCAGCCAGAAGGTCGTCGACACGGTCAACAGCGGCAAGGTGCATATCGAGGAAGTCGATCTCGACGGCCTTGTTCAGGGCGTCGTGGCGCGCGGCACGCTCGTCGCCGCCACCGAGGTTGCGCCCGCCGATACCTTTGTGATCGCGGTACCGACCCCGCATGACGACGAGCATCGCCCCGACATCAGCTATGTTCTTTCCGCGGCGCGCGCGATCGCGCCGAAGCTCGAGGCGGGCAATCTGATCATCCTCGAATCGACCTCGCCCGTCGGCACCACCGAAAAGGTCGCGGCGCTCCTCGCCGAGCTTCGCCCGGACCTCAAAGTTCCGGGTGCCTGCGCTGGGGCGGCCGATATCTTCGTAGCCTACTGCCCCGAGCGGGTGCTCCCGGGCCGCATCCTCGTCGAACTGGTCGACAACGACCGCTGCATCGGCGGCATCACGCCGCGCTGCGCCCGCCGCGCAATGACATTTTACCGCCAGTTTGTGCGCGGTGCCTGCGTTACGACTTCGGCACGCGCCGCAGAAATGGTGAAGCTGGTCGAAAACAGCTACCGCGATGTCAACATCGCCTTCGCCAACGAGCTGTCGATGATGGCCGAGCATATGGGCGTAGATGTGTGGGAGGTGATCCGTCTCGCCAATCGTCACCCGCGCGTCAATATCCTTCAGCCTGGCCCCGGCGTCGGCGGCCATTGCATCGCGGTCGATCCCTGGTTCCTCGTCCATGGCGCACCCGACCACAGCCGCCTGATCCGCACCGCACGCGAAGTGAACCTCGCCAAGACCGCGCATGTGATCGGGGCCGCCGAAATGCTCGTGTCGCAGCACCCGAATGCACGCGTCGCCTGCCTCGGCCTCGCGTTCAAGCCCAACATCGACGATTTCCGCGAAAGTCCGGCGGTCGAAGTCGCCGCCGCGCTCGCGCGCCGCTTCGGCAAGCAGATCGAGATCGTCGAACCTTATGCGCGCGGCCTGCCGATGGAATTCGCAGGCACCGGCGCCGAACTGATCGACCTCGACAGCGCGCTTGCCAACTGTGAATTGCTGATCGTCCTCGTCGACCATGACCTGTTCAAATCGATCCCCATTGAGGAACGCGGTGAGAAGATCGTCTATGACACGCGCGGTTTGTGGCTCGACCAGCCGAACGGCGGCAATGGCAATCGTTTGCATCGGGCCGCCTGACGCTTAGCGCTTGACGCTCCGTCGGCCGCTCCGCATCTATGCGGCATGTTAGAACGCCTTGAAACCATCGTTGTCGAAAAGCCTTGGGGCCGGACCGATATTCCGGCCGCGTTCGGCGATTTCGGCGGACGCCGGATCGGCGAGATCTGGTTTTCGAATCCCGCCGGAGACGATGCGCCGATCATGGTCAAATTCCTCTTCACCTCGGAACGGCTGTCCATCCAGGTCCACCCAGACGATGAAGCGGCGCGAGCCGCTGGCTTCCCACGCGGCAAGGAAGAATGCTGGCTGATCCTCGATGCCGAACCGGGAGCCGAACTGGGCGTCGGGCTGACGGCCGAGACGACCCGCGAAGCGCTCCATGATGCGGCGCTCGATGGATCGATCGTCGACATGATCGACTGGCGTCCGTCGCAGCCGAACGACTTCGTCTATAATCGGGCGGGCACGATCCATGCGATCGGTGGGGGGCTGACCGTCGTCGAGGTGCAGCAGAATGTTGACTGCACCTATCGCCTCTATGATTATGGCCGTCCGCGCGAATTGCATCTCGATGAGGGTTTGAAGGTCTCGCATCCGGGGCCAATCCACGATCCGCGAGATACCGTGGTCGATCCGCACGCGAACCGCATGCTCGTCAGCGGACCGCATTTCCATCTCGCACAGCTCACCGCACCGATCGATGTGTCGCTGCTCGAACAGGCGAACGGCGAGCTTATCTTCGTTCCGCTTTCAGCCGGCTGCCGCGCTGCAGGCGAAGGCGTCGCGCTGGGCGAAGCGGCGCTCCTCACCGATCCGTCGACGATCGAGATCGACGAAGGCGGCCGCGCGCTCCTGACCTGGTCCGTCTAGAGGACGAAAGCCCTCCCCTTGCAGCGCACGGGCCCATCGCCCATATCCGGCCGCATGAGTAATCCCCACGCGCAAAGTGCCGCGCCCTGGCACGGAACCACCATCCTTTCCGCCCGCAGCGCCGACAAGGTCGTCATCATCGGCGACGGGCAAGTGTCGATGGGCCAGACGGTGATGAAGCCCAACGCTCGCAAGGTGCGCCGACTCCATGACGGCAGCGTTATCGGCGGCTTTGCCGGTGCCACCGCCGATGCATTCACGCTATTCGAACGCCTCGAGGCCAAGCTCGAACGCCACAACGGCCAGCTGCTCCGCGCCGCGGTCGAGCTCGCAAAGGACTGGCGTACCGACAAATATCTGCGCAACTTGGAGGCGATGATGATCGTCGCCGACAAGGAGGTCACGCTCGTCATCACCGGCAACGGCGATGTACTCGAGCCCTTGGGCGGCATCGCCGCAATCGGATCGGGCGGCAATTTCGCTCTGTCGGCGGCGCGTGCGCTCATCGACTATGAAAAGGATCCTGCGGTGCTCGTTCGCAAGGCGATGGAGGTCGCCGCCGACATCTGCGTCTACACCAACGACCAGTTCACCCAAGAAATCATCGAAATTCAGGCATAATCACATGAACAAGGATTTGACTCCCAAGGCGATCGTCGCCGCCCTCGATACGCATATCATAGGCCAGGATGCCGCCAAGCGCGCAGTCGCGGTCGCGCTTCGCAACCGCTGGCGCCGCCAGCAGCTGTCGGCCGACCTGCGAGACGAGGTGACCCCAAAAAATATTCTGATGATCGGTCCGACAGGCTGCGGCAAGACCGAGATTTCGCGCCGACTTGCAAAGCTCGCCGATGCGCCGTTTATCAAGGTCGAGGCGACCAAATTCACCGAGGTCGGCTATGTCGGCCGCGACGTCGAGCAGATCGCGCGCGACCTTGTCGAGGAAGCCGTACGGCTCGAGAAGGAGCGCCGCCGCGAAGCTGTGCGCGCCGCTGCCGAGGAAGCCGCTATGGAACGGCTGCTCGACGCGCTCACCGGCAAGGGCGCCAGCGAGGCGACGCGCCAGAGTTTTCGCCAGCGCATCCGCGAAGGACATCTTGACGATAACGAAGTCGAAATCGAGGTTACCGACGCCCCGGGTATGAACTTTGAACTGCCCGGCCAGCCGGGACAGATGAACATGATCAATCTCTCGGACATGCTAGGAAAAGCCATGGGCGGCGCGCCCAAGAAGCGCCGCAAGCTCAAGGTGGTCGAGGCGGCGACGCGGCTGATCGAGGAAGAGCAGGACAAGCGGCTCGACCAGGATGACGTCGCGCGCGTCGCGATTGCGGATGCAGAGGCGAACGGTATCGTTTTCCTCGACGAGATCGACAAAATTGCGGTCAGCGACGTACGCGGTGGCTCGGTGAGCCGCGAGGGTGTTCAGCGCGATCTGTTGCCGCTGATCGAGGGGACCACCGTCGCGACCAAATATGGCCCGATGAAGACCGACCATATCCTCTTCATCGCCAGTGGCGCCTTTCATGTTGCCAAGCCGAGCGACCTGCTTCCCGAACTTCAGGGCAGGCTGCCGATCCGCGTTGAGTTGAGCGCGCTCACCGAGGCCGACTTCGTCCGAATTCTGAGCGAAACAAAAGCGGGGTTGCCCGAACAATATGTGGCGCTGCTCGGCACCGAAGACGTGACGGTGTCCTTCACTGAGGATGCCATCGCGCGCGTCGCGAAGCTCGCGGCCGAGGTCAATGAGAAGGTCGAGAATATCGGCGCGCGCCGACTGCAGACGATCATGGAGCGGTTGGTGGAAGAAATCAGCTTCACTGCCGAGGATGTCGGCGGCACGACACTCGAAATCGATGCCGCTTATGTCGACCGCCAGCTTTCGGAGATTGTGGGCGACACCGATCTCAGCAAATATGTGCTTTGATCATCGGGTGCCGCTCGGACACTTGTGGCTGAGCGGCCCCGGCAGACGAGGCCATAGCGCTCGTGGGGCAATATCCGGTTGACCAGCTGGTTGTCGACCGAACGGATGATCCGTGGTTCAAACGAAAATCGACTTAGCCGGAGAGGCCACACTCGCTCGAGCTTGCCCCGCTACGCTGGCTCGCTAGCGCAGCAGGGTAGATCGGTAATTACGGCAAAACAATGCGCATCCGGTGAAAGTCAGATCATGTCCGATGTCGTTCCGGTGCGTCTTTGGACGTATCACCGGCACACGCTGACAACGGTCCAGCTAAATCAGTGTTTCGGATCTGCACGTTCACCTTGCTCTCCGTCCGTCGTCGGCGGCGTTGCCGGTGGACGAACGACAAAGGGAACGCCTAGCTTCTCGGCGATCTTGCGAAGAGATTTATATGCAGTTTTGCGACGGTTCGGCGGGATCTTTACCATTTAAATCTTCGCATTTCTTAGTTGAGGGGCCACTTAGCTATTTGTTGATTCGAACAATATCGGGCTGGACATGGAGCCCGTGCGTGACGCCATTTATTATGAACAGCTGGCCCGCGTCGCCCGACTGAAATCGAGCGCGACCGACGATCCGTTCCTGGCTGTCCGGCTTCGCGAGGCTGCAATCAGGCACGAGCGAATGGCGCGGAAGCTCCGTCGCGATTCAGCATGATCCGATCAGGGGACGAGACAAGTATGGCGGATGCGCCCTCAATCGTCCGTGCCACCGAATATGATCTCGCTATCGTCATAGGGCGGCCTATCGCGATCTTCCCACGACGGGGCCATGTAGAGTCCGCCACAGGTGGCATCCACGAATCGGCGCACGGTGAGAAGAGCGTCCTGCGTTCCACTTGTGATGAGTTCGATCGGAGGCGCGCCACCGAAAACGCGCGCTTTATGAGGCCTCTGGAGCCATTCGACACCTTTATCGTCGTCGGCGAAGAGAATTCTAAGCCCTTTGTAAATGCCGAGGACCGCTGAAATCCGCATCAAAACATCGAGCTTCAGGGTTATACTCCGACGCTCGCGAGCTCTTTTGACCCAACCCTGATAGGTCGATCGAGCCGGATAGCCGAGGATCAGCCGGCGCTGATCCTCGGTTAGTCCCCAAAGATCGGCGATGGCTACGAAGGCGCGCAGGCCAGGCCCGCTTAGTCGGCGCCGGGCAACTATCGAAAACCTTACGATATCAGTATTGGCGGCGGAGCCAGAGCGCGGGGAACCGGGGGGCTTATCCATCGCCTCACACTTCCGGTGTGATCGACCCGGCCCCGGTATCAGGCCAGCCGGAACTTTTTTCGGGAAGTGGCACGGCAATGAGCAGCGCGTCACGAATGAGCGCCAGTGCGCCGGCGCCGCGGTCGTGATCTCGCAGCAGGAATTCTTGATTGATCGCGGGTACGCCTTCGGGCGCGTAGGCCGCCTGTTGAACGCGGACCTCGTAGTTAGAAATGCGGCCGCCTGCGATATTTCCGGCGGTGATCTCGCCGATCTTATGCTTCCGCTCCTCACGGCCCCAAGGCCAGACCTCGATATTTACCACCAGCATATCTTCTTCCTTTTCATATTCGTCAGTGCGGCCCCGCTCTTCGCGGGTCAGAGCCACTCAGAGCTCAGGGCGTCGAAGTCGGCCGCCCGCTCCAGGCCGTGCTTGCTCAGTTTGAATGCGGGTTTGCTTGCATCCTGATCGGGCACGAAATGGAGTGCGCGTTGGATCAGGCAGGGCCGATACTCCCGGAACCAGACGGGAACGAGGCCGTCGATACCGATGTCTACGAGCACTCGCTTCTCGCCCGCGCTCGGGCGTGCGACGTGGACCAGCAGGGCGTCGCAGCGCGACAAGCACATAATGTCTTCGACGACATGATGATCGCCAGCGGCCGAGGGTTTGGTAGGGACGATGAGCAGATCGGCGTCGGCAGCGATATGAACCGCCCCGGGACTGCCGGAGGCCATTTGGTTTAAGTTACGCAGCCATGGA
>CAYRQX010000022.1:0-49787 GCA_964426485.1 uncultured Sphingopyxis sp.
CGCGAGCGCGAACATCAGCACGGGACCGATGATCCAGTTCTGGATGAGCGAGATGGCGAGCACCCTTTTGTCCTCGAACACGCGCGGCAATTCCTCGTAGCGGACGCGCGCGAGCGGCGGATACATCATCAGGATAAGGCCGATCGCGATCGGGATGTTGGTCGAGCCCCACGAGAGGGCATCGATCGCGGCGGGCAGGCCGGTGAACACCGAACCGAGCAACACGCCGAGCGCCATCGCGAGGAAGATCCAGAGGGTGAGATAGCGATCGAGGAACGACAGCCGTTCCCGCTTGGGTTCTGTCATCGGCTTGGCTTAGGCGCCGACGCGGTTGCCAGCGGCGTCGATTACCTGTTCGCCGTCTTCCTTGGCGAAGGCGCCGCGTTGCCCCGCAGGGATGAGGTCGAGTACCGTTTCGGAGGGACGGCAGAGCTTCACGCCGAGCGGCGAGACCACCAACGGGCGGTTGATCAGGGCGGGATGCGCCATCATCGCGTCGATCAGCGCTTCGTCGCCAAGGGCCATGTCTCCGAGCCCCAGCTCCGCATAGGGCGTGCCTTTCTCTCGCAGGAGTTCGCGAGCCGTGATGCCGGCGCGGACGATCAACTGTTCGAGCAGCGCACGCGACGGCGGCGTCTTCAGATACTCGACGACATGCGGTTCGATCCCGGCATTGCGAATCATCGCGAGGGTGTTGCGGGAGGTCCCGCAGGCGGGGTTATGGTAGATGACGATGTCGGTCATAGCGCGCGTTCCTTCAGCAGCAGGCGAGTTCTGCGAGCAGCGGCTCGCACAGCTCCGCCCGGCCTTGGCAGCAGTCCTTCGCCAGGAAGAGCATCAGGCCGCGAAGCGCGTCGATATCCGCGCGCTGGATAATTTGACGCCCGCGCTTCTCGGATATCACGAGGCCGGCTTTGGCGAGCACCGCGAGATGGGTGGAGAAGGTACTCTGGGTGAGTCCCGACGCTTCGACAAGTTGACCCGTCGACAGGCCGTCGGGCTCATGTTTGACGAGCAGGCGAAAGGCATCGAGGCGTGTCGGGTGTCCCAGCGCGGCGAGAATGGACAAGGCGGAATCGGTTTGCATGCATCGGAATTATCCGATGGAATCGCATCCGTCAATTCCAATCGGGAATATCCGATTAGTTGGTCCGCTTGCGCGATCGGGCTATAGCCTCGTCATGGGTCGCGAACAGCAGAGCGAGATCGCCTTTCGGATCGTCATCGAACAGCCGGTGCCTGGCGTGCTTCACAGCTTGCAAGGCAAGGACGACGGGCCGCTCGATCCCAAAGCGTCCCGCATGGGTGAAGCCTTGGCCTTCGATTTCTCCGTGCGCGTCGGCCCGGGTCCCAAATTCTTCGGCGACCAGGTGCGGCGCGAGGGGCCGGAGCGCCGGTTCGTCTATATTCGTGTCGGGCAAATGGCGGGTGACGCGGCTTCGCCTTGGTCGCGGCGGATGAAGATCGACATACATGATATCGATCAGGAGCTGCTCGACGCGGCCGCGAAGGATATGCGGCCCATCGAGATTGCGATCATTGGCACGGGTAAGGATGGCACGCCCGCGTGCGCGACGGTGCGTCCGACGATGCGGCGCATCGCCTAGCAGAGCTCGTATCCTGTTCCGTCCCGTCAAGCGGCGTGTCGCATGGTCCCGAGCTTGGCCGCGCCGCTCGCCAGCAGCCGCTCGATTTCGTCCGAGGTCCGCCGGACAGCGAGTTTCAGCGCTTCATCGATGTGGACATAATCCTGGGTCACATTCTGCGAAGCATGTCCGAGCATTGCGCGGATCGTGAGTTCCGAGAACCCCAAATCTCCCGCGACGCTTCCGAAGGTGTGGCGAAGCGTATGGGGCGTCACACCCTCTATACCTGCCAAAACGCACACGCGCCGGAGGCACTCGCTAACCGCCGTGAAGGGACCGTCGCCGATGGTCGAGGGAAACAGGTGCGGATTGCCCGCAATCTCTGCCTGGTCTTGCAGAACCCGCACCGCGGCCGGACCGATCGCTCGAATCTGTGCGCCGCCCTTCGTGTCGGGAAAAGCAACATAGCCGGCATCGGGATGAAGCCAGCTGCGGCGCATCGCTTGCCCTTCTTCCCGGCGATAGCCCGTCAGCAGCAAGGTGCGCAGGACGCCGAGAGCGACCGGATTCTCGCCGCTCGCCTCGGCATGAGCGATGGCCTTCCCCATCATCTCGATTTCAGCGACGCTGAGGCGCCGCGTCTTCTTATTGCTCGCGAGCTTCTTGGCCCCGAGGGTCGGGTGTACTTCGAGCAGACCCTTGTGCTTCGCGTGACCGATGATCGCCTGAAGCGTGCCGAGGCAGCGGCCCGCCACGCCGGGCCCGCCCGTTGCCATGCCGCCTCGCCCTCCCGTTCGGGGTTTGGCCGTCTTCCCGTTCTTTACGTCGGATTGCATCTGCTCGACGTCGGCGATCCGGAGATGCTTCACGATGCGATTGCCAAGCAGGGGTACGATGTGGGTTCGAACCCGGCTCTCGTCCATATCGAGCGACGACGTTTTGATGGGAAGATTCTTGCGGCCTAGGATATTCCCGGCGCGAGCTTCCTCCAAATACCAGTCGCACATCTCCGCTACGGTCATTCCCTTGCGGACCTGCCTGACCTTGTCGGCGGGATCCTCGCCGACGATGACCTCGGCCAACTTGAGCTTTGCAAGATCGCGGGCCGTATCGACCGTCAGCACGCCGAACCGGCCGAGGTTCATCCGGCGTTTGATACCCTCGGCATTGCGATATTGAACGACGAAAGTCTTGAGCCCCGAAGGGAGCACCCTCAGGCCGAAGCCCTTCACTTCGCTATCCCAATAGATGAGCTGCTTGCTGTCTGGCACGGCAAGCGCGTCGATCGCCCGTTTGGTCAGCTTGCCCGTCGGCATCATGTCTCTCCTGCTGGAGACAAAACCAAAACCGAGCGGCTTTGTCTCCAAATTGTCTCCTGCAACCGTCAAACTGGAGACAAAATTAGGATACGAGAGGGCAGAAAGAAAATCAAGAAATATAGGAAATATAGGGTTTTAGGATAGCATAGGAAGCTCTAGGAAAGCCCGAAGGTCAAGTTGCCAAGGTTGGGGTCGAGGGTTCGAATCCCTTCGCCCGCTCCAGTTTTCCAGAATAATCCGCAATTTGTCCCCCTTCGGCGAAGGGGCTCGCGCGTGGCTCAGCCCGCCGAGACGGTCAGCGAGACCAAGGTAAAGACGAAAAGCAGAACCACCGCGGTGAACAAAGCCGTCAGCGCCGTGAACAGGATCGCGCTCGACGGCCGCCGCGTATAAAGTTCGCCGGCATCGCCCGTGGCTGCCGCGGCCGCCATATCGTCGGGCTCTTCGTCAGGATGCGCCTTGAGCAGCGCTGCGCTGATCGCGCTCGCGGGAACGGGCGCCAGAAACTCGCACCCGAACAGTCTGCCGTCGTGGCGAACGACGCGTGCGGGAGCGGCGCCGAGTTCGGGCAAGACCAGCAGGAACGTCTCGCCGATTGAAAAGCCCGCGCCGGTCTCGATCAGCAGCCCGGTCCGCGACAGGTTGCGGATGATCACGGCGGATTCGCTCGTGGCGGTGCGTGCCGCAACGTCGAGCCGAAGGGTGCGACGGTTCGTTCGTCGGCGATCGGCCGTTTCGACAGGATCCGCGATATGCGCCAGCAAGGACCTCACCACAGTCTCCTTTGTTGACCGCTTATCGCCCGGCAACTCTTAATATTGCATTCTCGTCGCGGATTTCGGGTGCGCCAGTCGAGCGCAACGAACCTCGTTAAGATCGTGCTGGTTCCCCTTAACGCTGCGCGGGGCGCCGGGTCGATTCGCCGCCGGGACGGCGCCTTTTATGCGACGAGCCGTGTTAAGTTGTGGTCCTAATTGGGACGAGAGTGCGTCTTTCGGGGCATGGGGTCCTGACGGGGCGGTAGATTTAAGATATTGAATATATGACATATTCCATTCTTCCGACCGGGTGGGCGCGATTGGCGGTTCAGTCCAAATTAGCGATAGATAAAAATGTGTTAACGCGCTTGCGGAGTCTCGGGAATCCATGTTCCTAATGGGTGGGGAAAGTCCGAGTCGCTCGGACATTGGGTCGCACTGACATTGGTGACAATTTTGCTGTGCTGTTTTTGCGGCAGGGCGAGGTGCGTTCGAGGGAAATTGACATGGATGCTTTCGACAATCCGGCGCGGAATGGAATGACCGGTCCCGAGCGCGACGGCGCATCGAACGAGCAAACGAGCCGGGCGGTGCCGGGAGGCGAGTTTCTCGCCGCCGCGGCGAATGTGACCGCCGCCGCGTCGATCATCCCGCTGGCGATCCAGGCGATCCTCCTTCCCGATGCAAGCGGACGCATCGTGCTGCCCGCAGGCGCTTCGATCGACGATATCACGATTTCGGGCACCGACCTTGTCATCACCCTGCCGAACGGGCAGGTGTTCATCATTCCCGGCGGCGCGGTCGATGTTCCGGCGATCGTCGTCGACGGAGACACGGTGCCGGCGAGCACAGTGGCGCAGCTGCTGGAAAATCTCGGTGAGCTGAATCCCGAAGCCGGCGTCCGCAGCTCGGGCGGCAATTTCGCCGATCCCGAAGGCCCGATCCAGGATGCCTATGCGCTCGGCGACCTGCTGCCTTACACCGAGCTTGCTTTCCCGCAGCCCGAAGAGCGCGAACTGCTGCCGGCAGTTCAGGACGAGGAACCGACGATCACCATCGTCACCCCCGACCAGCCGGCCGGGGTCACCGCCGCGACCGCCAGCGTCAACGAGGCCGGGCTTCCGGCGCGCGGCAACGAACCTGCGGGCAGCAACAGCGCGGCGAATAGCGAGACCACGACCGGTTCGATCGTCTATGACACCGGCGACGGCCTCGACACGCTCACGATCAACGGAACCGCCATCACCGCGGTTGGCCAGATCATCACGACGCCGCTCGGTCAGCTGACGATCACCAGCCTGACGCCAGGTAATGTCGGGTACAGCTACACGCTGACCGATAACACCAATGCGAACAATAATCTGACCGACCCGCTCACCGTGGTCGTGACCGACAATAGCGGCGACACTGCGACCGCGACGCTGACGATCTCGGTCGTCGACGATGTACCGACTGCGCGGGCCGACACCGATCAGGTCGCGGCGGGCAGCTTTGCGCCCGAGACGGGCAATGTCCTGACCGGCACCGGCACGATCAGCGGGGCGGCGGGCGCCGACACGCCGGGCGCCGACGGCGCGAGCCTGACGGGGATTCGCGGCGCGAGCGGCGAAAGCGGCTTTTCGGCGCCGGGCACGGTGCAGGGCCAATATGGCACGCTGACGATCAATGCGCAGGGCGGCTATAGCTACGTCCGGAATCCGGGCACCCCCGGTGGCGTCAGCGACGTCTTCACCTACCAGATTACCGATGGTGACGGCGATACCTCGACGGCGACCCTTACCATCGGTATCGCCGACGCGCCGACCATCATCACCTTCGTCCCAGGCGAGGGCGATGGCGGGACGGTCGTTTATGAGGCCGACCTCGGTCCGCGCAACGGCGAGACGCCGGGCTCGGCGTTCGCCGGCGGTGACGCCTCGACCAGCGGCACGGTCACCTTCACCGCGCTCGACGGCATTGGAAGCGTGTCGATCGGCGGCGTCGTGGTGACGCCCGGATCGCTGCCGCAGACGATCGCGGCCGACGCGACGGGGACACTCGTTGTTACCGGCTATGGCTATGATCCCGCGACCGGCCAAGGCTCGGTCACCTATGTCTACACGCTGATCGACAACCGGCTGGACGGTGACGGAACGACGGTCAGCTTCGACCTGGTGATCACCGATGCAAACGGCGACGCGGCAACCGCTTCGCTTGCGGTCGATATTGTCGACGATATGCCGACCGCGCGCGCCGATAGCGACAGCGTGACCGAGGATGGCACGGCGGTGGCCGACGGCAATGTGCTGACCGGCAGCGGCGGGACAGATGCCAATGGCACCGATGGCGTCGCCGATGTGCAGGGTGCCGACGGCGCGACGGTGACCGCGGTCGCGGGCGGCACGGTGGGCGAACCGCTGGCGGGCGCCTATGGTTCGCTGACGCTGAACAGCGACGGCAGCTACAGCTATGCGCTCAACAATGGAGCGCAGGCGGTGCAGGGCCTCGCGGCGGGCGAAACGCTGACCGAGACCTTTGCCTACACGATCACCGATGGCGACGGCGACACCTCGACCACGACGCTGACGATCACGATCAACGGCGCCGACGACGGGATCACGGTGACAGGCCTCGATACCGGGGGCGCCGAATTGATCGTCGACGAGGACGATCTTTCGAACGGCTCGTCGCCCGATGCAGCGGCGCTGACGCAGGGCGGCACCTTCGCCGTTTCGACTCCCGATGGGCTTGGCAATGTCACGGTCGGCGGGGTGCAGGTGGTCGCAAACGGCGTGTTCACGCCCGCGACGGTCACCAGCCCGCTCGGCGCGGTCACTATCACCGGTTTCGCGCCCGTCATCGGTGCCGACGGATCGGTGATCGGCGGCACCTTCACCTATGAATATGTGCTGGCCGACAACACGCTGACGCATGGCATTGATGGTGAGGACAGCGTCACCGACAGTTTCGCCGTCGTCGTGACCGACAGCGATGGCTCGACCGCCAACGCCAGCCTCGACGTCCGTATCGTTGACGATGTGCCAACGGCCGCGAACGATATCGACAGCGTGACCGAGGATAGCGGAAACGACGGCAATCCGCCGGTTGCCGACGGCAATGTCTTGACGGGCTTGGGTGGCGGCGACGCCAATGCGACCGACGGGGTCGCCGACACTCAAGGCGCCGATGGCGCGACCGTCACGGCGGTTGTGGGGGGCGCGCTCGGCGTGGCTTTTGCCGGCACCTATGGATCGCTGACGCTGAATGCCGACGGCAGCTACACCTATGTGCTCAACAATCAGGCGCAGCCGGTGCAGAGCCTTTCGGCTGGCGAAACGCTGACCGAAACCTTCACCTACACGATAGCCGACGGCGACGGCGACGCGTCGACGGCGACGCTGACGATCACGATCAATGGCGCCGACGATGGCGTGACAGTCAATGGCCTGAATGCCGAAGGCGCCGAAGTTATCGTGAACGAAGACGATTTGTCCGACGGATCGTCGCCCGATACGGCGGCGTTGACGCAGGCGAACAATTTCACCGTCTTGACCCCCGACGGGCTCGGCAATGTGACAATCGGCGGCACGCAGGTCGTGACGAACGGCGTGTTTGCGGCGGGCACGGCGACGAGTCCGCTTGGGACCGTCAACATCACGGGGTTCACGCCGGTGATCGGCGCCGATGGCTCGGTGACCAGCGGGAGTTTCACCTATAATTATGTCCTGTCGGACAACACGCTGACGCACAGCAGCCAGGGCGAGGATTTTGTCGGCGACAGTTTCGCCGTCGTCGTGACCGACAGCGACGGATCGATTGCCAACGCCAGCCTCGACGTCCGGATTATCGACGATGTCCCGACCGCGGCGAATGACAGCGCCGCTGCGGCCGAGGACGCGCCGGTGGTGATCAACGTTCTCGTAAATGATGTCCGCGGTGCCGACGGGGTGAACTCCGCGACCGGCGTAGCGCTCGCAACGGCTCCCACGAAGGGCAATGTCGTCTATAATGGCGACGGCACCTTCACCTATACGCCCATCGCGGGTCAGGAAGGCCCCGACAGCTTCACCTACACGATCACCGACGGCGACGGCGATACATCGACTGCTACGGTGACCCTGACGCTGGCGAAAGATTCGATCCCGACGATCAATCTCGGCGCCGACAACAGCGTCGACGAAGCAGGTCTCCCGGCCGGGTCGAACGCCGCGTCGAACAGCGAAACGACGACGGGCAACTTCACATTGACCACGGGCAACGACAGCGTCGCCTCGCTCGTCGTCAACGGTATCGACGTGACCGCAGGCGGCGCGGTGACGACACCGACCGGCGTTCTGACCGTGACGGTCAGCGGCGGTGCGTACAGCTACAGCTATACGCTCACCACCAACACCTCCGGCGACGACACGTTCGACAGCTTCACTGCGGTCGTAACCGACAGCGACGGCGACACCGCGACCGACACGCTGGTCATCGACATCGTCGACGATGTTCCGACCGCACGCGCCGACGTCGACAGCGTGACCGAAGATGGTGCGCCCATCGCCGATGGTAACGTTCTGGTCGGCAGCGGCGGCACCGATGCGAATGCGACCGATGGGGTCGCCGACACGCGTGGCGCAGACGGCGCGACCGTCACCGGATTGCAGGGCGGCACGGTGGGGACGCCGCTCGTCAGCACCTATGGCACGCTGACGCTGAATGCCGATGGCAGCTATTCCTACGCGCTGAACAACGCGAACACGGCGGTTCAAAGCCTCTCGGCCGGGCAGACTCTGACCGAGATATTCAGCTATACGATCACCGATGGCGACGGCGACACATCGGCGACGACGCTGACGATCACGATCAACGGCGCCAACGATGGCGTAACGATCAACGGCCTCGCCGTTCCCGGCGGCGAAGAGATCGTTAACGAAGATGATCTGGCCGACGGTTCGTCGCCCGACGCGGCTGCGCTGACCCAGGCGGGCAGCTTCACCATCGCCGCGCCCGACGGGCTGAACAATGTGACCATCGGCACCGCGCAGGTAATGACGAACGGCGTCTTCACTCCCGGTCTCACGACGAGCAGCGCGCTCGGCACCGTGACGATCACCGGCTTTACGCCCGTGACCGCGGCCGACGGCTCGGTGATCGGCGGCACCTTCACCTACAGCTATACGCTCGCTGACAACACGCTGACGCATCCGGCGGCGGGCGAAGATAATGTTAGCGACAGCTTCGCGGTCACCGTCACCGACAGCGACGGATCGAGCGCGAACGCGAGCCTCGACATCACCATCATCGACGACGTCCCGACGGCCTCGGCCGAGGCGAACCAGAATGTTGCCGAGGGCGCGACCCTTGCCGGCACGCTCGACTTCGTCCGGGGTGCCGATGGCGCGACCGTCACCCAGATCAACGGCACGATGTTGGTGTTCGGCGGCGACGGCTTCTCGCAAGTCATCGATATCGGCCACGGCACGATCAAGGTGAAAGCCGACGGCAGCTACAGCTTTACCGCCGACGCATCGGTGCCCGGCACCGGCAGCGCCGCTGCGACCTACACAGTCACCGACGGCGACGGCGATATTTCGACCGCGCCGATCAGCTTCACGATCACCGATGCCAATGCGCCGACTGCGGGTGCCACGCTGGCGTCGGTCGACGACGATGCGCTCGCCGGCGGCAATCCCGGCAGCATGATCGGCGACCTTGCCGATGCGAATAGCGACGGCGACAATGATCAGGCAACCTTCAGCGGCCTGCTCAATCTCAATTTTGGCGGCGATGGTCCCGGCGCGGTGAGCTTTGCCGCGATGAACGGTCTGTTTGTGATCGTTGGCCAGGAATCGGTCCAACTTGCATGGAACGCCTTGACCAACACGCTGACCGGCACGGGCCCGCGTGGCGCGCTGTTCACCGTCGAAATCACCAACCCCGCGACGGGTGCCTATAAGGTGACGCTGGTAGACAACGTCTTGCACTCGCCTGGCGGCAACGAGAATGATGCCACGGCGACCCTGGGCTTCACGGTGGTCGACAGCGATGGATCGATCGCGAACGGATCGCTCCAGATCACGTTCGATGACGATGCGCCGACGGTGGTTGCAAACACCGCCCAGCCAGCGCTGACGGTCGATGAATCGGTGCTGGGAACCGACGCTTCGGCAAGCTTCGCCTCGATCTTCACGCCGACCTTTGGCGCCGATGGCGCTGCGGTCACGAATTCGACGACCTATGCGCTTGGCGTCACGGCCGGATCGACGGGGCTTGTCGATTCGCTTACCAACCAGGCAGTTGTGCTCAGCGTCGTCGGCGGTGTCGTGCAGGGCCGCACCGCGACCTCGAACGAACTCGTCTTCACGGTCAGCGTCGCGGCGAACGGCATGGTCACGCTCGACCAGATCCGTGCGGTCGTCCATACTCCGAACAGCGGACCCGATCAGCCGACGAGTCCGCTTGGCGACAATCTCGTCACCTTGACCGCGACAGTCACCGATGCCGACGGCGATACGGCGACCGCAGTCGCCGATATCGGCCAGAATCTCATTTTCGAAGACGATGCGCCGGTGGCGAATGACGACACGGCCAGCCTGACCGAAGGCGGTCCGATCACGGTCACCTTTGACGTCGATACCAACGACAGCGACGGCGCCGACGGTTTCGGCAGCCGCACCTTCACCAGCCTCACGGGCACCTACGGGACGATCACGCTCAACCCTGACGGCACCCAGACCTATATGCTGAATGCCACCGGTCAGGCCGCGATCGCGGCGCTGGCGCCCGGCGCGACATTGACCGACAGCTTCACCTACACGCTGACCGACAAGGACGGCGACAGCGACCCCGCGACGCTTACGGTCACGCTGACCGGTGACGACGACGGCGTGACGATCACCAACCTGACGCCGGCGGCGCAGGGGGGTGACCTGACCGTCGACGAGGACGATCTGCCGAACGGCTCGTCGCCCAATGCCGCCGCGCTGACCGCCACGGGCAGCTTCAACATCTCGGCACCCGATGGCGTCGCGAATCTGTCGGTCCATGGAACGCAAGTAATCAACAATGGCGTCTTCACGGCCGCCATCATCGTGACCCCGCTTGGCAACACGCTGACCATCACCGCCTATAACGCCGCGACCGGTCAAATTAGCTATAGCTACACGCTGACCGGGGCCGAAACGCATGCCACCGGCGCGGCGCAGAACAGTCTGTTCGAGAATTTCGCCGTGTCGCTCACCGACATCGATGGCGACACCACGGCGGGCACGCTTTCGGTCAACATCGTCGACGACGTTCCCACCGCGGCGAACGATAGCGACAGCATCGTGGCAGGCCAGTTCGGCCCTGCGACCGGCAACGTCATCACGGACGCGTCGGCAGGCGATGCGGGCGACGGCGACAATGGCGCTGACACGCGCGGCGCTGATGGCGCGGCGGTATCGGCGATCGCCAGTATCAATATGCCGGCGAACAGCGACACGACCGCCGATGGCTCGGGTAATTTCCAGGTAAACGGCCAATATGGCGCGCTGACGATCAACGCCGATGGCAGCTACAGCTATACGCGCAATGCCGGGACGCCGGGCGGCGTTGCCGACAGCTTCACCTATACGCTGCGCGATGGCGATGGGGACACCGCGACGGCGACGCTGACGATCAGCATCGCCGATGCGGCTCCCATGACGGCGGCCAATCTGATCGCGCTGCTCGATGACGATGCGCTGGCTGGCGGCATTGCGGGCGGCACGGGCGACGACATCGACGGCCAGAATACAACCGGCACGCTCAGCGCGACGGGGGGTGACGGCGCGCTCGCCTATGCGTTCCAGACGACGGGCGCGCCCGTCGGCTTCACCTATGAACTGTCGGGCAGCAACCTGCTCGTGAAGCAGGGCGGCGTCACGGTTCTGACCGTGACGCTGAACGCCGCGAACGGCGCCTACAGCGTCACCCAGAACGCCCCGATCCTCCATCCAGCGGGTCTCGACGAAAATAACCAGATGTTCACGCTGAACTACAGCGTCACCGACGTCGACGGCGATGCGGCGGCCGGGACGCTCAGCATCAATGTCGACGACGATACGCCGAACGTGACGCTGAGCGCGGTGAACGAAAGCGGCGTCCTTCTGACGACGCAGGATGCCGAGACGATCGGCGCGCTGACCGATACGGCGATTTCGATCGCGAATTTCGGCAGCGTCTTCTCGTTGACTTCCGGCTATGGCGCCGATGGGGCGGGCACGACGACGATGGGCTACGCGCTCAGCCTCGTCGGCGCCAACGGCACCGACTCGACGCTCGACAGCAATGGCCTGTCGATCTTCCTCTACACCGGGACGGGCGGCACCATCGTCGGTTCGACCTCCGCGACGGCGGGCGGCGTCAGCGCCGCGAACACGATCTTCTCGCTCGGCGTCAACCCGGTGACCGGCGTCGTCACGCTGAGCCAATTCGCGGAAATCGACCATGTACCGAACAGCGACACGTCGGCGCCTTATGACGACCAGTTCGCATCGCTCGCGACCGGCCTCGTCCGTCTGAACGGCACGGCGACGATCACCGACGCCGACGGCGACAGCCAGACAAGCGCGGCGTTCGTCGATCTGGGCGGCAACATTCGTTTCGCCGACGATGGCCCGTCGATCGTGGCCGGCACGCCGCTGCCGACGCTGACAGTCGATGAATCGAACTTCGGCGTCAACGCGGTCGGCGCGGCGGTCTTCACGACCAATTTCGGTGCCGACGGCCCGGGAACCGTGACCTACGCGCTCGGTATCAACGCGGGTTCGACCGGTCTTGTCGATACGCTGACCGGACAGAATATCGTCCTGACGCTCGTCGGCGGTCAGGTTGTCGCGACCGCCGGTGTCGGCGGCCCGACGGTCTTCACCGTCGCGGTCGACGCCGGCGGCAATATCACGCTCGACCAGATCCGTGCGATCGCGCACGATACCGACGGCGGCCCGGGCGCGGCGCACGACGACGCGAAAACGCTCGCGGCAGCCAATCTGGTGACGCTGACCGGAACCGTTACCGATGGTGACGGCGACAGCGCGCAGGCGACCGTCAACCTCGGCAACCGGCTGACGTTCAAGGATGATGGCCCGACGACAACGGCGGATTCGGGCGCGACGGCCGAGGCGACGCTCGATTTCAATGCGGCCTTCGTGATCGACTTCTCGGGCAGCATCGACAACACCGAACTCAACGCGATGCTCAACGCGATCCGCGACGCGGGGCAGTTATTGTTTGCCAGTTCCAGCGGCGATGTATCGATCCGCCTCGTCGGTTTCTCGTCAGGCGCCGCCGACCTGGGCGTGTTTACCGATCCGGTCGCTTTCGTAAACGCGATCGACGATCTCAACCCGGCGCAGGGTGGCACGCGCTACTCCGGCGGCAATACCGACTTCACTGCCGGTATCCGGGAGTTGATGGACGTTTACGTTCCCAATCCGAACGCGAGCAATCAGGTCTTCTTCCTCAGCGATGGTAATCCGAACGAACAGACGGGGCCGGGCGGCAGTTCGCTCAACACGTCAACGGCAACCTTGTGGACCAATTTCGTCAATGACAACGGCATCAACGTCACCGCGATCGGCGTGGGTAACGGGATCAGCATCGAACGACTTCAGGACATCGACGTCGATGGCGAGGGTGCGCCGATATTGGCCGCCGATTTCGACGATCTGGTTCAGACGTTGATCGACATCGTTGTCGCGCTGCCTGTCACCGGCGATCTCGACGCGAACGACAGTTTCGGCGGCGACGGCGGCCGGATGCAGTCGATCACGATTAGCGGCACGACCTACACCTGGGACGGCAACAACATCATTACGCGCACCGGGACCCTCACGGGAAATGTTCCGGGCAACAGCATCACCGCGACCACGCCCAACGGAGCGTCCTTGTCGCTCAACTTCGCGACAGGTATTTGGTCTTACGCACCGCCCGAAAATCCGACGGCGGGTTCGGAAGTGTTCAACTATTCGATCGTCGATGGCGACGGCGATACCGCGGGCTCGACCCTGACCGTCACGGTGGCGGCGGGCGGAGGCACCGGCGGCGGCAGCATCGCGATCGCCGACTTGGTCATCACCAACGCCAGCGGCGGGTCGGGGACGGCGATCCAGATCGCCGAAGCCGCGCTGCTTGCGAATGACCAGGCCGGAACGACGATCGTCGGGGCGGCAAGCAATGTCACCGACGCAACCGGCGTGACGCGCGGCGGCGGGAATTTCATCTTCACCGACGACGACGCGGATGGCGGCAGTTTCTTCTACTCGACAACGCCTTCGGATTCGGCGCGCGTTACCGTCAACCGGGCGCAGGCGGGAGAGACCACGCTCGACGGCACCAGCACGAATGACATTCTGATCGGCCGCGATGCCAACACGGATACGATCCTTGCCGGCGATGGCAACGACCATCTGTACGGCCTGGGCGGCGCCGATTCGCTTACGGGCGGTCTGGGGGCCGACATGATGACGGGCGGCGCAGGTGCCGACACGTTCGTGATCAACACCGGCCACTCGCGTGCCATTCTCGGCGGCAGTGCCGATGTTGGCACGATCAGCGGGTTCGACCGGATCACCGATTTCGATACTGCGGCAGATATCCTGAACCTTCAGGGCAGCCCGGTCGCCGTGGCCAACACCACGGGCACCAACGGCGCCAACTCGGTGCTGACCGTTGGGGGTGCCGCCATCAGTTCGCACGCGATCACCAATGGCGTGATCAGCTTTGATGACGTCAACAACTTTGCGGGCGCTTTGACGCTTACCACCGATGCGCATGTCGCTGCAGCCGTCGATTATCTGCAGCGCAACGACCTCGGGGCGAGTGGCTCGACGGTGGCATTTGTCGCCGGCGGCCGCACCTTCATCTATGAACAGGTCGGAAATTCGCCGAACGCCGCGAACGACATTTTGGTCGAGCTTCAGGGCGTCTCGCTCGCCAATCTGACGACGTTGATCGGCTCACGCATCACCCCGGTGACGCTCGACCTCGACGGCGATGGACTTGAATTCGTCACGGCCGCCACCGGCGCAGCCTTTGACTATGACGGCGACGGCGTCCGCGAGGCGACATCGTGGGCCGGAAGCGGCGACGGCATTCTCGTCCGCGACGCCAATGGCGACGGGATCGCCAACAATGGCAGCGAGATCATCTTCTCGGTGGGTGGATCGACCGACCTCGAGGGCCTCCGCCTGCAATATGACAGCAATAGCGACGGCAAGCTGAGCGCCGAGGATGCGGCGTTTGCGAGCTTCGGAGTGTGGCAGGACGGCAATGGCAACGGGATCACCGACGCTGGCGAATTCCGCTCGCTGACCGACCTCGGGATCGCCAGCATCGCGCTGATCTCCGACGGCAAGCCCTATGTCGCCGGTGACGGAGAAGTCATCGTCCATGGCGAGGCGAGCTTTACGCGCACCGACGGCAGCGCGGGAGCCGTCGGCGATGTGGCCTTCATCACGCCGCGCGCAGCGAATGATGTCGAGCGCACTGCCGGCAATCAGGCGCTGACCAATTCGCTCGTCGCCGCGTCGCTGATCGTTGCGGTTCAGGAGGCCCAGCCGGACAGCGCGGCGCCGCCGATCGTCGCGGCAGCGGATGAGGCCATGATGGTTGAAGCGGATGGCGGGGTTGCAGCGGCTACAGCCGATGCTTCGTCGACCATGACTCCGACGAATTCGGCAATCGACAGCTTGGCGGAAACGCCCGAAACCGGTGCGCCCGACACATCGGCCACGCCCCATTTGGACGACACGAGCCCCGCCGCGATCGACGGCGCGCCGGACAGCGGTTGGCGCAATGAAACCGCGGCGGACGCCGACGCCGGCAACACGGATTCGCCGGCCGACATGATCGCGGATCGCGGTTCGTTCGATACTGGCGTGATGGATGGCCTGCTTGCGCTGGCGGCGGTGTCGACTGAGGCGGTTGCCGCCGGTTCCGATGCTGCGGCGCATGATCCCGCCGCGGTAGCGGTGCTGGCCGAGGTTGTGGAAAGCGACGGCAGCACGGTCGATCAGCTGATCCACGCCGTAACGGGCGGCGCTGAACCGGTTCAGATCGCGGCCGGCGAGGCGCCGACTTTCGATCTGGCGCAGTTCCTCGATCAAAAGATTGCGCCCGACGTGGCGTTCCCGACCAGCCAGCCGATGGCAGTGGATCTTCACAATATGGCAGCGGCCTGATCGGGCAGTTTTAAAAAGACCAGTGGAACAGAATAACGGGAGGGCGATACGAATATGGCACATCAACGGGGAAAATGGATGGCGGGGGCATTTGCCGCGCTGGCCTTCGCCCAGCCTGGCAGCGCACAAGCGCAGGCTCTTGCCGATCTGCCGATCGATCAGGTCCGGACCGAGGTCCAGACCCGCTATGATGCGGCGCTGGCGCTCACGGCCGATCGTTCGGTCGTCGCTGCGAACAGCAATGTCTACACCTGGGCGTCGGAAGCGAAGGTCCAGTGCGGCATCGCTAGGGGCTTTCTGAAATCGAACACCAAGGACGCCGAAAGCCTTCGCCGCTGCGATTTCGCTTATGGCATGATGACGAAGCGCCCGCAGCCGACGCCCGAAGCGCCGCTCGTTCCGCCGACACCGCCGACAGAAAATTGCCCGCCCGTGGTCGCCTCGACTTTCTATTTCGACTGGGATTCGACCGTTGCACCCGCCGATGCGAGCCAGTCGGTCGCCTTCATGGCCGAGAATCGCACGCGGTGCGGCTGGCGCAGCTTTACCGTGGTCGGGCACACCGACCGGTCGGGCTCCGACAAATATAATGACGGTCTGGCACTCCGCCGGGCGCGGGTGATCGCCGACATGATGGGCGGCGTCGGCATTCCCGCCGATGCCATTGCGGTGTCGGGCATGGGCGAGCGCAAACCGCGCGTCCAGACAGTGGATGGCCAGCGCACGCCGGAAAACCGGCGCGTTGAAGTCGAAGTGAATGGGGGACTGTGATGAAACCGCAACTTAAGCTCGCCGGCTTTGCCTCGGCGCTCGCCATATCCCTTTTCGCGACCTCGGCCTTTGCCGAGCCGACCAGCATGCAGAATGTCATGGCGGTCGCGATCGATTCCAATCCGCAGATCAACCAGGCGGAAATGAACAAGCAGGCGATCGAGTTCGAACTCGAGCAGGCGAAGGGCCTCTATCTGCCGCGCGTTACGCTGGAAATGTCGGCGGGCGTTCGCCGGCTCGAAAATGCGACACGCCGCAACCTCGGCATCGCCAACGACGAACTCTATCCGCTCGAAGCGGGGATCCGGGCCGAGCAAACGCTGATCGATTTCGGCCGCCGCCATGGCGAAAAGCTGCGCCAGGCGGCACGCGTCGACGGCGCGGCGCTGCGCGTCGTCGAACGGTCCGAATTCATTGCGCTGCAATCGGCGCGGCAATATCTCGACGTCCTGTTGCAGCAGCGCGTTGTTGCTGCCGCCGAAGACAATATGACCTTCCACAACAGCCTGGTGTCCGACCTGTCGAGCGGCGTCACCGCGGGATCGATCAGCGTCGCCGACCTGCAGCAGGCGCAGGAGCGCGCCAAGGCGGCCAGCGTGCGCGTGTCCGAAGCCAAGGAAGCACTGCAGAACGCCAAAATTGAACTGCTCGCGCTGAGCGGCCTCGAAGTCGAAGACGTGCAGATGCCGCCCGCGATGGCCGAAAAACTACCGGCCAGCCTCAGCGAAGCCGTCGGCCTGACCCGAACGCGGCATCCCAAGGTGCTCGAAGCGCAGGCCGATGTCGATGCGGCTAACGCCGAGGCGAAGAAAGAAAAAGGCGATATTTTCCCGACGATCGGCCTAGAATTTTCGGGCCGGGTTGGCGACGATATCGACGCGTTCCGCGGCGAGACGACCGATCTCTTGGGCCGGGTCGTGCTGCGCTGGGATATTTTCAACGGCGGAATCAATCAGGCGAAATATCAGGAGATGATACGCCGCGCGAGCGAGAGCCGGTTCCGCCTGCATGAAACCGAACGCAATGCCGAGGCCGACACGCGCCGCGCGTGGAACAGCCGTGAGACGCAGACTGCGGTGTTCCGGGATCTCGTCGACCAGAGCAAGTCGACCGACGAGCTGTTGATTTCCTATCGCGAGCAATTCTCGGTCGGTCGCCGTTCGCTGCTCGACGTTCTCGATGCGCAGAACACGCGCTTCAACGTCCAGGTTCGCGCCGAAACCGCGCGTTTCTCGGAGATGTTTGCGGTTTATCAAATCCTCGCATCGACCAATAGCCTGCTCGAGGCGTTCAACCTGACCGCTCCCGAAGCGCGCCGCGTCTATGCGCGCGAAAAGGTCGGATACGGCCCGCCGGCCCCGGCCGAGCTTCAGCGTCGCCATTACCCGTGATGATTGCAGTGGGTTGATTCCAAATAGAAAATTTTGAAATATGGTACAGAATCAATCCACGATTGCGCGTATCGGTAAAGAGGTGCCGGGCGATCCGCTGATCGCCTGCATCCTCTTTGTCGCGCAGCATTTCGGCCAGAATTTCCAGCGCGGCGCCCTCTCGGCGCTCGCGCGCGATGAACGGGGTTTCCTTCCCTTTCATCAGGCCGAGGCCGCGCTCGACCTCTGCTTCATCAACCATGATCGGCTCTATGCGCGGAAGGTGCGGAACCTTGCGCGCGAGTTGCCCGCGATAATCCACCGCATCGATGGCACCTGCGCGGTGCTGATCGAGGCGAAGGGCGATCAATATCTCGTCTGGGAACCCGGCGCCGATGCGCCGGTCTGGGCCGACGAGGCGGCGGTCGAGGAAAGCTACGCCGGACAGGCCGTGGCGGTTTCGGCGGACCCGACCGCGATCCGCGCCGAAGAGCGCCCGTGGGACGAACAGGCAAAGCGCCACTGGTTCTGGAGCGAAATCAGGCGGATGCGCCGCTCCTTCTATCCGGTGCTCGGCGCCGCGTTGATGATCAACCTGCTCGGTTTTGCGCTGCCGCTCTTCACGATGAACGTTTATGACCGCGTCATCCCGAACAAGGCGGTGTCGAGCCTGTGGGTCCTCGCCATCGGCGCATTGCTCGCCTTCGCGGTCGAATTCACGCTGCGGCTTGCGCGGTCGACCCTGCTCGACGACCTCGGCCGCGAACTCGACGTCAAATTGTCCGAGAAGATCTTCTCGAAAGTCCTGAACATGCCGCTGGCGGATCGCCGCGGCAGCACGGGCATGCTCGCGCGGCGCGTCTCCGAATTTGAAAGCATCCGCGACTTTTTCGCTTCGACGACGGTTGTGCTGATTGTCGACGTCGTTTTCCTGTTCCTCTTCCTGATCATGATCGCGGTGCTTGCGGGCTGGCTGGCGCTGGTGCCGCTGGCGATCATCGTCGTGATGGGGGTTGCCGGCTATTTCCTGCAGCGCCGCATGGTTCAGGCCTCGCTCGACAATCAGGCGGACATGAGCATCCAGCATGCGATGCTCGTCGAGGCGATTGGCGGGGCCGAAACGGTCAAGAGCTGTGCTGCCGAGGGGCAGGTGCTGGGCCAGTGGCGACGGATGGTCGACACCAGTGCGCGGACGCAGGCAATGATGCGCCGGACGGGCGCCGCCGCCATCAACCTCGCCACGCTCGGCCAGCAATTTTCCAGCCTCGCGCTCGTCGTCGGGGGTTTCTACCTGTTCGACGCGGGCAAGATTTCGATGGGCGCGATCATCGCGATCGTGATGCTCGCCGGCCGCTCGATGGCTCCTGTCGGCCAGCTTGCCTTCCTGATGACGCGCGGGCGCCAGGCGCTGACGACGATGGCGAGCATCCAGCAGATGATCGAGGCCGACGACGAACGCCGCATGGGCAGCAGTGCGCTCAACCTGACGATCGACACGGGCAATGTCTCGGTCGAGGGTCTGTCCTTCACCTATCCGGGGGCCGCGGCGCCGTCGCTCACCGACATCGATCTCAAGATCGAGGCGGGCGAGCGGATCGCGATCGTCGGGCGCGTCGCGTCGGGGAAATCGACGCTCGGGCGGCTGCTCTGCGGGCTGTATGCGCCCGAGGCCGGCAATATCTTCATCGACGGCCTCGATAGCCGCCAGCATTCGCCGATCTACCTGCGCTCGCAATTCCGCTTCGTCGGACAGGATTCGGTGCTGTTCAGCGGCTCGATCAAGCAGAATATGCAATATTGCGCGCCCTCGGCGACCGATGCCGAGCTGCTTTCGACGCTGCAATCGATCGGCGCCGACCGTTTCATGGGCCGCGACGAAACCGGGCTCGACCGGGGAACAGGCGAACGCGGCGGGCAGTTGTCGGGGGGGCAGCGCGGTTTTCTGACGATCGCGCGCGCGCTCGCCTCGCCCTCGCGGCTGTTGTTTCTCGACGAGCCCACCGGCGCGATGGATACGCAGAGCGAAAGGCTTTTCATCCAGGCGCTCGATAAGGCCGTCGCGAAAACGCAGACGGTGATCATCGCCACCCACCGCGAGGCGATTCTGCAGATGTGCGATCGCATCATCGTCATCGACGGCGGCCGCATTGTCGCCGACGGCCCGCGCGCCGAAGTGCTCGCGCGGTCGAGCAAGGACGCGGCGATCAAGGAACCGACATCATGATCCCTGAGCTTAACATCGGGCGCGATGGCGCCGCGGCGGCCGAGGCTCCTTGGGCCGACGCTCGGCAGGGATCGTCGAAGAGCCTGAAATTCATCCTGTTGGGCCTCGCGCTATCCGCCGCCGCGATCCTGTTCGGCTCGTCGAACGATCGCCTGTCGCGCTTCGTCGAGGGTGTCGTCGCGAGCTGGACTGCCGATCCCGCCGAAACCGCCAAGGCGGCGAAGCTGCAAGCGATCGCGAAGCTGATCACCGAAACCGAAACAAATTCCGTCGTGCCGGCCGCCGAGGGCGCCGATGCGGTCGCGCGCAACGCGCTGCTTCCCGTTTCGGCTTTGCCGGTCGAGGCGGCGCGGCCGTTCCTGATGCCGACGATCTCCCTGGCGCAGGCGACCAATGCGCAGCGCTGCCTGACGCAGGCGATTTATTATGAGGCCGCGACCGAATCCGACGCGGGCAAGGCGGCGGTCGCACAGGTCATCCTCAACCGCATGAAGCACCCCGCCTACCCCAACACCGTCTGCGGTGTGATCTATCAGGGCAGCGCGCGCCCCGGCTGCCAGTTCAGCTTTGCCTGCGACGGGTCGATGCGCCGTGCGCCGATGCCCGCGCTGTGGCGACGTTCGGCCGAGATCGCGCGCGCGGCGCTGTCGGGCCATGTCGAGACCAGCGTCGGCATGGCGACGCATTATCACGCCAATTATGTCCTGCCGCGCTGGGCGCCGAAACTGACCAAGATCGAACAGATCGGCGCGCATATCTTCTATCGCTGGCCGGGTTCTTGGGGGAAGCCGAAGGCCTTCTCCGACGCCTATACCGGCGCCGAGTTCATCCCGGCATTCAGCCAGCTGTATCAGGGCGGTGCCGCGACCGCCGAGGCACCGCCCGGCGACGCGATCGCAGTCGAGGTTGTGCTCCCGCCGCGCGACCCGACCGACCGCCGCACCGATACCGACGTCGGCGGCCGCGTCGATATGACCAAGGGCTGGGTGCCCAACATTCCTGACCCGACGCAGAGCAAATCGCGGTTCGACAGTCTGACGAGCCAGCAAGGCACGGCCGCTACACCTGAAACCCAGCCCGGAACATAACGCATGTCGATCATGAAATTTTGGCAGCGTTTGCGCGGAAGCGAGCAGATCATGGTCGCGGCGGCGGCGGGTTTCGTGCTGTTCCTGCTGTGGGCGAGCATCGCGCGTGTCGATGAGATATCGCGCGGGCAGGGGCGCGTCATCCCGTCGTCGAAGGTGCAGATCATCCAGTCGGCCGAACCGTCGACGATCCGCGAAATCCTCGTCCGGTCGGGGCAGACGGTCAAGAAAGGCCAGCTGCTCGTCCGGCTCGACAATACGACGTCCCAGTCCGAACTGGGCCAGCTCGAAACCGAAAATGCCCGCCTCGCGCAGCGCGCCGCGCGTCTTGCAGGCGAAGGCGGCGGGGCGGGGTGCATTGGAACAAGCTGTGGTGACGAAACGCGGCTTGCCGAAGTGCGACGCTCGTCGCTGCAAAGCCAGCTCGCCGCGCTGTCGGCCAGTGTCGAGCAGCGCCGCCGCGACATGGGCGAAGCGCAGGCGACCGCCTCGTCGCTCGAAAGCAGCCTGAGCCTCGCGCGCGAACAGGTTGCGATGCTCGCGCCGCTCGCGGCAAAGGGCGTCGTCCCGCAGACCGAGCTCCTGACCGCGCAGCGCGAGGTCGTCGATATCCAAGGCCGCCTCGCCGCGGCGCGCCAGGCGATTTCGCGCTCGCAGGCCGCGGTGCGCGAGGCGGGCGCCGAAGTGTCGCGCGCGCGCTTCGATTTCCAGCAGGAAGCACTCAACGAACGCAGCCAGCTGACGACCAAGATGGCCGTCAACGAGGAAACGATCCGCGGCGCCGAAGGTCGGCTAGCGCGTTCGGAGATTCGCTCGCCGACGCGCGGAGTCGTCAACGACCTGCTCGTCAACACGCTCGGGGGCTATGTGAACGCCGGCGAAAAGATCATGCAGATCGTGCCGCTCGGCGACAAATTGCTCATCGAAACGCGCGTCACGCCGCGCGACATCGCCTTCATCAAGGTCGGCGACCCCGCGAACGTCAAGGTCACAGCCTATGATTTTTCCATATATGGCGGGCTCAATGGCAAAGTCGTCCGCGTGTCGGCCGACAGTATTTATGACGAGGTGGAGCGGCAGGCCTATTTCACCGTCGTCGTCGAAACGACGAACAGCTATCTGACCTCGAACGGTCGGCGGCTGCCGATCACCCCCGGCATGCTATGCGATGTCGAGATTGTGACCGGCAAGAAATCGGTGCTGAGCTACTTGCTCAAACCGGTCTTGAAGGTCAGCGGATCGGCGCTCACCGAACGCTGATTGTTCAGCGCCAGCGTGTAGCTTTTCCGTGACGCCGGGATTGCCGCAAGGTTCGGTGACGGCTGCGTGCCGCGATAGGCGTGGACCCAGCGCCGGTTCTCGCTGAACGACAACACCGGCCGCACCGCGTTGGACTGGCTGCCGTCGTAAAGCCGGTCGGTCACGTTATCGAGCACGACCTTGCCCGCATCGGTCTGGACGAGCAGGAAGGCATGGTCGGCGTTGGCCGCGAGATCGCGCAGGAGGACCAGCTTCATGCGCTCGGCATCGACGCCCGCAGCCCGCAGCATCTGCATTTTCAGAATCGCGAAATCTTCGCAATCGCCGCTGCCGCGTCCGAGCGTCTGTTCGGCGGTCGCCCAGAAATCGCGCTGTCGGTAATTGCGGTCGTCGTTCACATAGGCGATCTCGCGGTTCACCCATTGATTGACGCGCGCGAGCAGGTCCTGCTCGTTCAGCCCCCGCGACGCGTTTGCGCGGCGCAATTTGCTCTGCATCAGCCCGGCGGGCGCGGCGCGGCGGACATGATCCCAGCGGTCGTCGAAGCGCGTGCGCTTGACCGGGATCGCACGGGTGCCGAGTTCGGCCGCCGGGTCATATTCGGCGGTTTCGACGAGCGGCGCGAAAATCGATGGCGCACCGCAGCCTTCAGCGGAAGCGACCGGGGTGCGGCTGGCGGGCTCGAGCGTCTGCCGCACCGGGAAAGCGTCGAGACTGGCGGTGATCGGCGCCGCGACAGCGGATTCGGATGCCGTCATGCCTTGCTGGTCGGCCCGAATGCGGTCGAGCGCGCTCGGCGCGCCGCCCAATATCGCGCGCGAAATGTCGATCCGGCTCGGCATCGCATAGCTGGCCGCGACGGGGCATGCCGCCTTGCTGTCCGCCAACGACTTGTCGTTGAGCAGCTTCGACGAAGCGTGAGCGGTCGACGGCGTCAGCGCCGCGGCGGCAAGAGCGACGGAAACAGGAAACCACCGCGACTCGCCAGCGACAAGATGGGCATGCTTTCTCATGCCACCCGATTTGACGCGGCGGCGTGAGGATAAGCTTCATGACGATGGTAAACGCGCCATTCAGCATGTTTTGGGAAATGGGGCTACGACCCGCGCGGCTTGAGCGGGAGCGGCAGCCCGGCGGTGATCAGCACGACTTCTTGCGCCGCCACTGCAACCGACTGGTTGAGCTGTCCGGCGGCGTCGCGAAACGCCCGAGCCAATGCGTTGTCCGGTACGATGCCGAGGCCGACTTCATTGGCGACAAGGATCAGCTGTCCTTGGAAGCAGCCGATCGCATCGCATAATTGGCGGCTGGCGCGCGGAATGTCAGCTTCGGCGAGCAACAGGTTCGATACCCAGAGCGTGAGACAGTCGACCAGCACGACGGCGTCACGGCGGCTCAATGTATCAATGGCGGCGGGCAGGTCGCGCGGCGCCTCGATCGTGGTCCAGCGCGCGTCGCGGTCGGCCTGATGTCGCGCGATGCGCTCGCGCATTTCGTCATCGAAGGCTTCGGCGGTCGCCACGAACACAGGGTTTTCGCCCGCGGCTTCGGCACGCGCCTGCGCATAGCGGCTTTTGCCCGATCGCGCGCCGCCGAGCACGAACAGCGAAGATCCGCTCATGTGGCATTCCCCGCGATCCGCAGCATCGCATCGATGTCGGCATGCGCCGCGAACTCGGTCGCGATATCGTCGAGCGCGGCATCGACGTCGGCGGCATAGTCGCGTCCGCCGCCCGCAAGGTCGATCCGTGCCAGCAAGGCGCGGCGCAGGTCGGGCGAAGCGAAAAGGCCGTGCAGATAGGATCCGATCACATTGTCCTCGCGATTGATGGCGCCGTCGTTCGCGCCGCTCTCCAGTATCGCAAAGGGCTTGACTGTACCGGCGCCGGTGGTTTCGCCCATATGCATTTCATACCCTTCGATCGCGGCGCCGAGCGCTTCGCCATGGACGCGGCGCAGCGTCTTGGCGGGCGAGAGTGTCGTCTCGACATCGAGCAGGCCAAGCCCCTCGACATCGGCCGGTGCGCCTTCGATCCCCAGCGGATCGGCAACCCGACGCCCGAGCATCTGATAGCCGCCGCACAGTCCGACGATCAGCCCGCCGCGCCGGTGATGCGCCCGGATATCGATGTCCCAGCCCTCGGCGCGTAGCGCGGCGAGGTCGGCGATCGTCGCCTTCGATCCGGGCAGGACGATGATCGCGGCCTCGGCGGGGATCGGGCGGCCCGGCGGGATCATCACGAGTTCGACACCCGGCTCGAGCTTGAGCGGGTCGAGATCGTCGAAATTGGAAATGCGCGGCAGGATCGGGCATGCGATCAGCTTGCGGCCCTCGCGCGGATCGGCGGGGCGCTCGAGGATAACCGCATCTTCGCTCGGCAGGCGGGCTGCGGCGCGCATCCAGGGGATGACGCCGAACCCCGGCCAGCCGCTGCGCTTCTCGATCTCGCGATAGCCGTCCTCGAACAGCGCCGGGTCGCCGCGGAACTTGTTGATCAGGAAGCCGCGGATCATTGCGGCGTCTTCGGGGTCGATCACTGCGCGAGTCCCGACGATTGACGCGATCACCCCGCCACGGTCGATGTCGCCGATCAGTACGACGGGGACATTTGCGGCGCGCGCGAAACCCATGTTCGCGATGTCGCCGGCGCGCAGGTTGATCTCGGCGGGCGACCCCGCGCCCTCGACGACGACGATGTCGCTCTGCGCGCGCAGGCGCCCATAGCTTTCGAGCACTTCGGTCATCAGCGCACCGCGCGCGTCGCGAAAATTTCCGCTGCCCAGCGTCCCGCGCACGCGGCCGTGGACGATCAATTGCGAGGTGCGGTCGGCCTGCGGTTTCAGCAGCACGGGGTTCATGTCGCTGTGTGGTTCGGCGCGGCACGCGATGGCTTGCAATGCCTGCGCGCGCCCGATCTCGCCGCCGTCGATCGTCACCGCAGCATTGTTCGACATATTCTGCGGCTTGAAGGGACGGACGCGAAGGCCGCGATTGGTCAGCGCGCGGCAGAGCGCCGCGACCAATACCGACTTGCCGACGTCGGAGCCGGTGCCCTGCAGCATCAGCGCAGCCATATCGCGCCCCCCGCGATCAGCCACAGCAGCAGGCACGCGCGCAGATAGACGGCGAGCGCGCGGTCAATTTCATCGCCACCTGCCTCAATCGTTCCATCGCCGATCCATGGCTTGTCATGCATCACCCCGTCATAGGCGACCGGGCCCGCGAGCCGAAGCCCCAGCACGCCCGCCATCGCGGCTTCAGGCCATCCGGCGTTCGGTGACGCATGCCGGCGCGCATCGCGCCAGAGAACACGCCAGCCGCCACCGCCGGCCAAGCATAGCAGAACGCCTGACAGGCGCGCCGGAATCCAGTTGGCGAGGTCGTCTGTGCGCGCCGCCGCCCAGCCGAAGGCGCGCCAGCGCGCCTCGCGGTGGCCGATCAGGCTGTCGGCGGTGTTGACCGCCTTATACGCCCAGACACCCGGCAGACCGAGGAGGAGCAGCCAGAAAAGCGGGGCCGCGACGCCGTCGCAAAAGCTTTCGGCAAGGCTTTCGATCGCCGCGCGCGCGACCCCGGCCTCGTCGAGCGTGGCGGTGTCGCGGCCGACGATCATGCCGACCGCCGTGCGGGCCCCGGTGAGGTCGCCGGCATCGATCGGTTCGCCGACCGCGCGGACATGGTCGAACAGGCTGCGCTGCGCGAGCGCTGGCCAGGCGAGGATCGCGACGCCAAGCCAGCCCCAGCCGCCGAGCGACGCGAACAGCAGATGCTGGATCGCCCAGCCGGAGCCACCAACGCATATGAGCAGAATGAGCAGGGTCAGGATACCAAGCGCGCGCCGCGTGCCGAAGGCATATATTGCGCCGTTCCACCGCGCTTCGCAGCCCTCGATGATGCGCGCAAACAGCCCAACCGGGTGCCCGACGCGGCGATAGAGCGCGCGCGGCCAGCCGAACGCGGCGTCGAGCGCGAGCGCGGCGAGCGCGATCGGCTCAGCCATCGGCGAGCGCCGCTTCGAGCCGGGCCAGCGCCAATGCATCGGCGGGCAGGCCGATCCGCAGCCAGCGCGGCTGATCGGCGAAAGGGCGCGTCAGCATCGCACGCCGTGCGAGTCGCTCGAACAGCGCCTGCGCGTCATCGACTTCGATCAGGCGAAAGAGCGGGCATTCACCGCTCGGTCGATAGCCCCGGCGCGCCAGCAGCGAGTCGAGCGCGGTGGCTTCATCGGCGATCCGGCGCCGCGCGGCGGCCATCCAGTCGTTGTCGGCATAGGCGGCGGTGCCGATCGCAATCGCGGCGGCCGACAGCGGCCATGCGCCGAGTCGTTCGCGCAGCGCCGCGACGATGGCGTACGGCGCGACGACAAAGCCGAGCCGTACGCCGGCGAGGCCGAAGAATTTGCCGAAGGAGCGGAAGACGATCAGCCTTCTGCCTTCATCGACTAACGTTACGATGCTCATCGCCTGATCGACATCGGCAAAGGCCTCGTCGACCAAAAGCCATCCACCGGCGCCGCGCCCGTCCAGCAGCGCCCGCATCGCGGCGGCGCCGGTCACGCGGCCATCGGGATTGTTGGGGTTGGCGAGGATCAATGTGCCGTCGTGGCCTCGTGCCGCTGCGGCGGCGATGGGCGCGCTTTCGCCGATCATTTCGCCATGGGTGCGATAGCTTGGCGCGACATGCCGCGCGGAACCACCGATCAGCATCCCGGTCAGGCGCAGCCCGATCTCGCTTCCCGGCACCGCGCAGACATGACGGGCGTCGACGCCGAAGCAGGCGGCGGCCACGGCTTCGAGCTGCGCCAGCGCCTCGCGGTCGGGCAGGCGCCGCCAGTCGAACGCCATGCCGGCGGCGCCGGGCCATGGGTGCGGGTTGATCCCGGTCGACAGGTCGATCCAGTCGCTGCCGCCGAAATGGCGCTTGGCAGCCTCCAGTCCGCCGCCATGCCACATCCAAGAGGCAGTCATGCAAAATGCGCCAGCAGCAAGGCGGCGGCGAGCAGCAGGCTTTCGGCGATCTCGATTCCCGCGCCGTGCCCGTCGCCGGATATTCCACCGATCTTGCGCCGCAGCCACGCGCCCCACAAGAGGAAGATCAAGGGTGTGACGAGCAGCGAGGGCGACAACCACGCCGCGGCGACGAGAGCCAGGCTCCAGATCGCGAAATCCAGCGGGCGCACCGCATGGCGGAAACGCGATCCGAGCCCGGCGTGGAGGTCGGGCAGCGCGCGCGACCATATGAGCGGACCGATGCGCGCGGCGAAAGGGATCATCGCCACTGCGGCGAACGCCTGTCGGTCGAGCAGCGCGTGGAGTAGCACCAGCTTCGCGATCAGTTGCAGCGCGACGGCGACAACCGCGAAACTGCCGGCATGCGGGTCGCCGAGCACGGTGAGCAGCCGTTCGCGGTCCTTGTGCGCCGCCCCGCTCGCATCGGCTATATCGCCCAGCCCGTCGAGATGCAGCGCGCCGGTGACGGCGATCCAGACGACGAGGGCGCATAGGGCGCCCGTCCACGGGTCGATCGTCGCGCCGACCCATCCGGCGCCCGCGACAAGCGCGCCGACGATCAGGCCGACTGCGGGAAACCAGCGCATCGACGCCGCGAATTCGTCACCCGACACCGTGATGCGCGGGGTAGGCAGCCGCGTCAGGAACTGGATCGCGACGATCAATCCCTTCATGGATAAAGTCCGGCGATCTGCGCGCTGGTCGGCTCGCCCGGCCAGACGCGAAATGAAAGCAGGGCGGCATAAGGCAGGTCGAAGGCCCAGAGCTGGCGCTGGTCGAAGCCGCACAGCGTGTGGAGAGCCGCGCGCATCGCGCCGCCATGGGTGACAATCATCGTCGGGACCGGGGCCAAATCCGCTATCGCGGCGGACACCCGCGCAATCAGCGCCGACCATCGTTCGCCGCCGGGCGGCGGATTGGCGTCGGGATCGTCCCAGAAGCGGCCGAGCGCGTCGCGGTCGATGGCGCTCGCCGCCTTTCCGTCCCAGTCGCCGAAATCGAGTTCGCGCCAGCGGGCGTCGATGATAAGCGGCCTGCCCAGCGCCTCGCCGATTGCTTCGCCCGCCGCGCGGCTGCGACGAAGGTCGGATGCGATCAGCTGCTCGATACCGAGATCGGCGGCTTGCGCGACGCAGGCGGCAATTCCGTCGCGGGTCGGCAAGCCATCGGTGCGTCCCATCAGCAAGCCCGGTGTTTCGGGCGCGCCGTGGCGCAGCAGATGGAGCGCGAAGCCGTTCACAGCGACGCCGACACCGCAGCCTCGGCAAAAGTCGCCATCTGGTCGTGCGCGGCGAGCGCGCTGCGGACGATGTTCGCGGCGACCGCGGCGCCGCTGCCTTCGCCGAGCCGCATATCGAGCGCGAGTAGCGGGACGAGGCCGAGGATATCCAGCAGCCGCTTGTGCCCCGGTTCCGCCGAGCAATGGCCCGCAATGCAATGCGCGGTGATCGCGGGATTGTCGGCGGCCAGCGGGGCGATCGCCGAGGTGCAGATGAAGCCGTCGAGCAGCGCGGGTATACCAAGTTGACGCGCACGCAGGATTGCGCCCGCGATCGCCGCAATCTCGCGCCCGCCGACGCGGCGCAGCGTCTCGAACGCCGCGCGCGGTGCGTCGGCGTGGAAAGCGATGGCCCGATCGACGACCGCGGCCTTGCGGGCGACGCCATGGCCGTCGACGCCGGTTCCGGGGCCGACCCATTCGGCCGCATCGCCGCCGAGGCTGCGCGCGCACAGTGCGGCGGCGGCGGTCGAATTGCCGATCCCCATTTCGCCAAGGACGAGCAGGTCGAGGTCGGCGTCGACCACCGCCGCGCCGCGGTTCAGCGCGTCGAGGCATTCAACCTCGGACATGGCGGGGGCGACGGTGAAATCGGCGGTCGGCCGGTCGAGATCGAGTGCGACCACCGTGAGTTCCAGCCCGGCAGCGCCCGATAAGGCGTTGATCGCGGCACCGCCGCCTGCGAAATTGGCGACCATCTGGGCGGTCACGCTCGGCGGAAAGGCGCTGACGCCATGGACGGTGACGCCATGGTTGCCGGCGAAGATGGCGGCGCGTGCGCGGGCGATCTGCGGCCGCGCCTGACCCTGCCAGCCGGCGAAGAAGATCGCCAGATCCTCGAGCCGCCCGAGCGATCCGGCGGGTTTGGTCAGTTCGGCCTGCCGTATCCGCGCGTCGGCTGCGGCATCGCCATCGGGCCCGCGCAGGTTGGCGAGTGCGGCCTCGAAAGCGTGAACGGAAGCAAAATTGGTCATTCGGCGACAAATCCTGGCGGCGGGGTGCGGGTGATGAAATGCCCTTTGACGCCTTCGGGCCAAAGCGAAAAGGGGACACGGCCATATTGGCTCGCGGCATAATGGACCGCATAGTCGAGGATCGCACGCGCGGACTCTTCATCGCCCCGAAACCGTCCGAGGACATAGCCGACCTTGTCGGGTGCGCGCAGATGGACGGTGCAATGATCCTGACAGGCAAAGAGACACGCCATTTCCTGCACCGCAATACCGGCATAACGCGGCTCGTCTTCCTTGAGGCGTTTCAGTGCCTCGACGAGCCGCGCGCCGCCGCGCATGCCCGCCGCATCGTCCCGGGATTCGCGGCCGTGGCGGCAGCTATTGCACACCACCACTGCCGGGCCCCGATCGACGCGCGTCAGCATTATGCCGCCGTTGCTTGCGGAGGCGCCGGAACGCCCGCCGCGACAAGTGCCCGATAGAGGACATAAAGCCCGATCAGGATCGCGCCGTTGCGCACAAATTGTTCGGCAAGCAGATCGGGCGCCATCGCGGTGTGCAGCCCGCCGAGGACGAATGCCCATAGGAGGATGATCCCCTTGAACACCGTGAAGCCCGCCGCGTAGGCGAGGCTGAGCCGCGCCGCGACAGAGCTGTAATCAAGCGACCGCAGCGCGACATAGCTTGCGAGCGCCGAACCGACCGCTGCCGTGCCGAGGCCAAATCCCCACGCCAGCGTGCTCCCGTCGCGCGGATAGCCGAGCAGGAAGAAGCCGACGAACTGGCTCGCGGCCCATGCGAGCAGCATGAGGGCGACCCCGTCGCGGCGGCGCATATGCACCGCCGCGAGCGCCGCAAGCGCCGGAAAGGGGGTCGCACAGGCGAGCGCCAGCGTCGTCGCGGTGCTCGCTGCCGTCAGCAGCGAAACCCAGAGCGCCGACGCGCCCCGGTCCGACAGCGCGGCCATCAGAAGCGCCCCCGGATGCCGGCGTAGATGCTGCGGCCGAGCGACCCATAGCGAAACGCCGTCATATATTGCTCGTCAAAGATATTCTCGGCGCGCGCGAACAGTTTCACGGCGTCGGACAGCGCATATTCGGCGCGCAGGTCGACGAGCGTGTAATCGTCGAGCCGCGTCGCATTGCTTGCATTGTCATAGCTCTTGCCCGACCAGCGCACCGCGGCGCCGAGTTCGAGCCCGAAGCCGAAGCCATAGCTCGCCGACGCGTTGGCGGTATTGCGGGGGCGGCGCGGTAGCCAGTTGCCGAAATTGGCGGTGCCTTCCGAGCGGTCCTCGGCGACGATCCAGCTATAATTGCCGTCGAGCGTCAGCCCGCCGAGCGTCAAGGCCGCGGCCGCCTCGACGCCGTGCGCGTCGCTGCGCGCGACATTGAGATAATAGCCGAAGCGCGAGGTGGCCGGGCTGCTGTCGGGCACCGTGCACAGCGGGTCTGTCGAAGGCGAGGAGCAGCTGTTGAAGATGATCTGGTTGGTCGTCGAGCGGTCAAACCAGGTCGCACCGACAACCAGTTTGCGATCGAACAGATGCTGCTCGATCCCCGCTTCCCAGCCATGCGCCTCTTCGGGATCGAGCCCGACATTCCCATATTCACTGAACAGCTGATAAAGCGATGGCGCCTTATATCCTTCGCCATAGCTCGCGCGCAGCACGGTGCCGGTAGCGAGGCGCCAGACGCCGCCCGCCGCAAACAGCGTCTGCCCCCCGTAGCGGTCGTGATCGTCATAGCGGACGCCGCCATTGAGGGTCAGGCCGTCGAGTGGCTCGATGCTCAATTGACCATAGGCGCTGGTGAGTTCGGCCTTGCCGCGCACAAAAGCCGGAAGCGGGCTTGCCAGCGACGCCGAGGGCGAACGGCTGCGGAAGTCCGAACGTTCATTCTCGACCCCGAAGATCGCGGTGATGCGGTCGGTGAAGTCGAAGCTGCCCTGATATTCCCAGCGCTTGTTCTGGCCGTCGGCTTCGAAACTGCGCGGACGCGCGCGGTCGGGGTTGAAATTGTCGCGGTTGGTGTCGGTATAGGCAAAAGCGACGCGGTTACGGAACCGGCCGTTTGCGAGGTCGAAATTGAGCCCCGCATAGCCGACGAATTCCTTGTTCAGCCCATAATCATTGCTGTCGGTGTTGAAGCCGTCGAATTCGACGCGGCCGCTCGCATAATAGCCGCGCACCTCGACGCTGACATTGTCGCCGAGCGCGAGTTCGGCGCGGCCCGAAACGCTGCTGTTGCGATAGCCGTCGCGCTCGGTCCCGCCGAACGCCTTGGCGTGCGACGAAATGCCGTCGGTGGTGAAACGCTGGCCGCCGATGCGCCAGCGCAAGGGGCCGGTACGGCCGCCTACAGCGGCGCGTGCGCTGACGGTCTGACGCGATCCGGCTTCAAGGTCGAAGCTGCCTTCGAGAGCCTTTTCGGGCGAGGCGGTGACGATGTTCACGACCCCGCCGATCGCCTGACTGCCCCACAGGATCGACTGCGGCCCGCGCAGCACCTCGATCCGGTCGATGTCCCCGACGAGCAGGTTGGCGAAGTTGAAGCCGCCGCCGGTCGACGATGGATCGTTGAGCTTCACCCCGTCGATCACCGTCACCGTATGTTCGGATTCGGCGCTGCGGATACGCAGCGAGGTTGCGGCACCGTAACCGCCGTTGCGCGCGATGCTGATGCCCGGCGTGCGGAGCAGCAATTCGGTGACGCCGATATCCTGCGCGCGGTCGATCGCTGCCTTGTCGAGCACCGCGATCGACGACGGCACTTCGTCGAGCGTCAGCGGCGCGCGCGTCGCGGTGACGATGATGCTGTCGCCGTCGGCGGCAACGGCGTGGGCGGTGGACACCTCCTCGGCGGCGGCCGTGGAGGAGGCCGCGACGGCGGCAAGGCAGATCGAACTTCGGAAAACAAATTTGAACATATGACAACCCATCGACAATGCCGCCCGCACGCGCCGGCTCGATCGGTAGTCCCTTGGGGACGCACGACATCGAGCCCGCGCGCGAACGCGGCCAAGCTTGTCGTCATGCGGGTTCACCCCCGTCCGCCCGGCACACCCTGTCCGCGCGAAAGACGACGGCGACGGGCAGGTCTCCTGGCTTGCGGGTCAGCGCCGGTCGGCCGCCTTCTCGGGACCGAAATCCCAATGGCGTGTGGCCGATGGCTCGCCGCGTACAGTTGCAGGGGCAGCCGGGGTTTTCCCGTTCCCTCTTAGTCCCCGTTGCCGGAGAACCTGTCGCTTGCCGTGGCCGTTAGCCCGCTTTCGGGCCCGCGGTCAATTGCCGCGATGCAGCGGGCGATCGATCAGAATAGTCCCGGCAGTTCGCGCTGCGCTGCGCTCGGCCGCTCGGGAGTCAGCATTGCGGGTTCGGCGAGCATGCGCGCGCTGCTATTCCGCGCCGCCGGGCCCGCGCTGGCGTCGGCGATGCGCGTGGTGCAGGCGTTGCCCGACAGGAAGCCGATCGCGGCGCGGATCGATGCCTCGCGCGGATCGCCTAGCGGGACGGTCAGATCGTCGCTGGCGGCGCAGCTGTTCGCGATTTTCGGTGCCAGTCCGTCATAATAGTCGCTCTGCCCGCTGGCATTGCCCGTCGCGAATGCCACGACGCGCATGCGGTCGTCGCATTCGGCCTTGTCGAGCGCGATCTGGCCGACCGGCTTGCCATAGGTGTTGGCGCCGACAAGTGTCATATTGGTGCCGAGATAGGGCAGCATCGAATTGATCACCAGTTCGCTCGCCGATGCGGTCGACGCGGTGCCGATGAAGGCAATGCGCGTCGGCGCGATCGATTCGGGCTGCGCGGCGAAATAACGTGTTTCGTTGTTCGCGGACGCCTTCGACGGCCGGAAAATCAGTTGGGACAGAATCTCGCTCGACGTGCGGTTGCGCCCGAGCAGGTCGCCCATCAACTCGGCCGTCGAAACGAGCCCGCCGCCATTGTAGCGGAAGTCGATGATCACGTCGGTCACGCCCTGGTTGCGGAAGTTCAGAAACGCTGCCCGAAGCTGCGGGTCGGCCGACGAGATGAAGGTGCGCAAATTGACATAGCCGTAATTGCGGCCGCCCTCGGTGATGATCTTGGCGCCATAGCGGTCGGAAACCGGATCGAGCGAATAATCGGCCTTTGCGACGGTGACATCGCGCGTGCCTGCGGCATCGGTGATGCGCAGCACGCGACTGACCCCGGGGTCGCTCGGGCCGAGCGCATTGGTGAGACCGGCGGTCCCTTCGGCGGCGACTATGCTCGCGACAGTGCGCAAATTTCCGCTGTTCGTGCCGATGGCGACGATCGCCGTCCCGCGATCGATCCCCGCGGCAAATGCGGGCGCGCCTTCATAGGCTTCGGCGATGAGGAGGCGCTGATTAGCCGCGTCATAGGATAAGCGAACGCCGAAACCGGCGCTCGACCCGTTGGCGTAAAAGGCGTTCTCTTCCGCGATCGAGGTGATGTAGGTGAAGAAACGATCCTTGTTCAGCGCGCGTGCCGGGGCGACCAGCGCATCGATATAGGATTGGACATTGCTATGGCTCGCCGCGCTGACGTCCGCGACGTCGCTGGGGAACAGATACCATTCGTCGATCACCGCCTTTGCAAAGGTCTGGCGCGATGCCAGCGCGCAAGTGGCGGTCGGGGTGGGGGTTGGCGTTGGCGTCGGGGTGACCGTTACAGGGTCGCCGCTTCCGGCAGTGCTCGAACCCCCGCCGCCACATGACGCCAGCATCAGCGCGGCGAGTGTCGCAGCCGCGACCGACTGCCTCGACTTACCCATCAAAATTCTCCCCGGTTTGGTCACTATCCGATAATTGCGCGTCCGCGTCGTTGCTCCGGCCCTTGAAACCCTGCGCGATGACGTAAAGTTCGGGCGAACCTTTTCGGCTGGCCGGCGGTTTGGCGTGCTTTACCGTTGCAAAGTGACGCTTTAATAAAGTCAGCAGCGTGTGGTCCGCTCCGCCCGCGAACACCTTTGCGACGAAGGTGCCGCCGGGCAGCAAATTCTGCACCGCGAAATCGGCGGCGGTCTCGGCCAGCCCGATCGTGCGCAAATGGTCGGTCTGCTGATGGCCGACGGTGTTCGCCGCCATGTCCGAAATGACAAGGTCGGGGGCGCTGCCGAGCGCCTCGATCAGCGCGTCTGGCGCCGCATCGTCCATGAAGTCCATCTCGAGGATCGCAACGCCCTCGATCGGTTCGCACGCGAGCAGGTCGATCCCCGCGACGCGCGCGCGCGGGTTCGCCTTGCGCACGACCTGCGACCAGCCGCCCGGCGTGATACCCAGGTCGACGACGGCGCGTGCCTTCTTGATGAAACCGAATTTCTCGTCGAGTTCGATCAGCTTGTACGCGGCGCGCGAGCGATAGCCCTCGGCCTGCGCGCGGCGGACATAGGGGTCGTTGAGTTGCCGTTGCAGCCAGCGCGTCGACGAAACGCTGCGCTTGCGCGCGGTCTTGACCCGCACATGCAACCCTCCGCGGCCGCTGCCACCGCCTTTTCCGCCCGCACCGCTCATTTGCGATACTCGCGGCGGGTCACGGGAATGTCGCGGCCCTGCATCGCAAGGCAGCGTAAGATCCCCTCACGGATACCGCGGTCGGCGACGCCGACGCGCGCGGCGGGCCACAGGTCGATGATGCTTTCGAGGATCGCGCAGCCCGCGACGACCAGATCGGCGCGCTCGCGACCGATGCACGCGATTTCGGCGCGATCGGCGATACTGGCATCGGCGAGGCGGCGGCTGATGTCGCGCATGGCGTCGGCGGGGACGACCAGCCCGTCGACCGCGCGGCGGTCGTATCGCGGCAGGTTGAGGAAGACGCTGGCGAGCGTCGTCACCGTGCCGCTGGTGCCAAGCAGGCGCAGCGGTTGACCGGCAAAGCGTTCGGCGCGCCCGGCGAAGGCGGCAAAGGCGTCGCGCGTCACTTCGCGCATATGCGCATAGGCCGCCTGACGTGCCGCAAGGCTGTCTTCGGGCAGCGGCGCATGTTCGGTCAGCGACACGACGCCCCACGGCACGCTGATCCAGTCGTGAATCTTGACGTCGCGATCCGACACGTCGACGTGCATCAGCTCGGTCGAGCCGCCGCCGATGTCGAAGATCAGCGCCGGCCCTTCGCCGGGTTCCATCAGATTGTGGCAGCCGAGCACCGCGAGCCGCGCTTCCTCGGCGGCCGAGATGATATCGAGAACGATTCCCGTTTCGCGGCGGACCCGCTCGGCCAATTCCTCGCCGTTGGTCGCGCGGCGACATGCTTCGGTCGCAACAGCGCGCGATAGCGAGACATGGCGGCGGCGCAGCTTGTCGGCACAGATCGCTAGCGCGGCGACGGTGCGGTCCATGGCGGCTTCGCTGATTTTACCGCTGCCGTGCAGCCCCTCGCCCAATCGAACGATCCGCGAAAAAGCGTCGATGACGACCAGTTCGCCATTTTGCGGGCGGGCGATCAAAAGCCGACAATTGTTGGTGCCAAGGTCGATCGCGGCATAGCTGCGCGGCCGTGTGATCGGCATCGGACGCGATTCGCCCGCCTTGCTTCGTCCATTTGCCGCCGGGCCGGGCCGCGGCGGTCGCCCTGATGGCGCTGCCATTTGCCGCATGGCTATTGTAACCTGTTCTGCTCACGCGCCCGCAAAACCGCGGGCGTGCACTTGGCAGCAAACCTAGGCTTTTGCGGGCATTATGGCAAGCGCCTCCTCCCCGGTCCGCTGGCCGCAAAGAAAACCCCGCCCGGCGCGGGGCCGGACGGGGTGGAGGAGGGAAGGAAATTATTGGGGGTCGGGACTGCCTTCTTAACGGCAGCCGTCATTCCCCTTGTCGATCGCGCGGCCGGCGATCGCGCCGACGGCGCCGCCGATGATCGTGCCGACCGTGCGGTCGCCGCGACCGGCGATTTCATGACCGGCAAGGCCGCCTGCAATCGCGCCGATCACCGTGCCGCCGGTGCCATTGTCGCACTGGCGATAGTTGCGACGGTCGTTGCGATAATTGCGGCGATCGTTGCGATAATCGCGGCGGCTGTCCCGGCGATAGTCGCGGCGGTCATAGCGGCGATCGTCGCGGTCATAGCCGCTGTAATAGCTCGAATAGCCGTCGCGGTCGTAATAGCCGTTCTGCGCCGCAGCGGGAGCCGCCATGCCCAGCGTCGCGGTGGACATCAGGGCGGCGATCGAGAGGGTCACCATCTTTTTCATTGTCGTTCTCCTTCGTCGTCGTTGGCCCGTCTGGGCGTTGTCGATGAAGTGGTTTTGCCCGATTCGCATTGAGCGAAGCCTGAACGCGCTTGTTGGCTGCGGTTCAGCTTTCTGCGGCGAACCGCTTTCCTTTCCGCAGCCGCCGCCCTAACCCCGCGGCGATGCGCCGTTTGATCTTCGCTGCCCTGATATTTGTCGCCCTCGGCCCGGTGCCCGGCACGGTCATGCGCCTTTCCAAAACCGACTGGACCGAAAGCGCTGCGGCGCGCCCGCTGGTCTTCGCGCCCGAGGCATCGGGCACGATGCAGTTCGTGCGCGGCTGGCATCTCGTCAGCCCGCATAGCCGGTTCGGGGGTTTTTCGGCGCTCGCCTGGATGGGACCGGGCCGGTTCCAGCTGATCGGCGACAATGGCTATTGGACGCGTCTGACGCTCAATGCCCAGGGTGCGGTTTCGAACGTCCGGATTCGGGCGCTGCCGACGCCAGACGGCCGGCCTCCGCGCAAGGCAATGGCCGATACCGAGGCGATGCTTGTCGACCGCGCAACCGGCAAGAGCTGGGTCGTGCTGGAGGGGATCAACCAGATATGGCGGCTTAATAGCGATCTCTCTGTAATCGAATCGCGCCGCAAGCTGCCCGCGCCGCGCTGGCCGGCGAATCGCGGGCCCGAAGCAATGGCGCGGCTTGCCGACGGCCGGACATTGGTCTTTTCGGAGGATGCCGACGACGATCCGCGCGGGCGCGCGGCGCTGATCTATACGGGCGACCCGGCGGCGCCAGGAAAGGCGCCGATTCGCTTTTTCTACGACTCGGCGGGCCGGGGGCTGGTCAGCGACGCCGCGGCGCTGCCCGACGGACGCATCCTGATCGTGCATCGGCGACTGGGATTCGACCCCGTTTTCACGACGATCATTGCAATCGTCGACCCTGCCGACATCAGAAAGGACGCGGTCGTACGATCCCGCACGATCGGCCGCGTTCCGGCGGCGCTCTCCGAAAACTACGAAGGCGCCGCGATCTCGGTCGAGCAGGGCCGCACCTGGCTGTGGCTCGTCGCCGACGACAATTTCAACAGCTGGCAGCGCAGCCTGCTGCTGCAGTTCGAGCTGGTGGGTCTGCCGCCAAAAGCGGGACCGGACAGCAAAAAGGCCGCGCGGTAATCCGGCGGCCTGATTGCTTTTGGTGATTTGAAAGCGCTTAAGCGGCCTTTTCGGCCAGCTTCTTTGCGACTTCCTTCTTCACCTTGCGGGCCGAAGCCGACAGCTGGTCGTCGCCAGCCTTCAGCAGCCAGTTGTCGAGGCCGCCATTATGCTCGACCGTACGCAGGCCGTTGGTCGACACGCGCAGCTTCACGCCTTTGCCGAGCGCATCCGACAGCAACGTCACATTCTGCAGATTCGGCAGGAAGGTGCGCTTGGTCTTGTTGTTGGCGTGGCTGACATTGTTGCCTACCATACGGCCCTTGCCGGTCAGTTCGCAGATGCGCGACATGATGTTTGTCCTCGTACAAAAATTTCGGTTCGGCGTCCGGGTGCGTCCCGATCAATCGGGGAATGCAGGACCGGAGTGAGCCGGGAAAGGCGCGCGCTTATCGGCTTGCAGGAGATTCGTCAAGCGCATAGGCCGCTTTTATGGCCCAGTTCCCGCTTCCCGAACCGATGCGCCGCGCGCTCGATCTCGCCCGTATCGCCGCAGAATGGGGTGAAGTGCCCGTCGGCGCAGTGATCGTCAAGGACGGCGCGATTATCGCCGAGGGACACAACCGTCCGCGCGAATCGCACGACCCGACCGCGCACGCCGAAATTGTGGCGATTCGCGCCGCGGCGGCAAAGCTCGGTAACGAGCGGCTCGACGGCTGCGACCTTTATGTGACGCTCGAACCCTGCGCGATGTGCGCCGGCGCGATCGCCCACGCACGAATCGCGCGTCTTTATTATGGCGCCGACGATCCGAAGGGCGGCGCCGTCGTCCACGGCCCGCGCACCTTCGCGCAACCGACGATTCACCATCGCCCCGAAATCTATGACGGCATCGGTGCGGGAGAGGCTGCAGGGCTGCTCCGCGACTTCTTCGCGTCGCGCCGCTAACCCAGCATCTCGTCGACCCATTGCGGAACCAACTGCGTCGCTGCCCCCTGCCGCGCCTCGTCGAACCAATGGCTGCCCTGGCTCGGCTCCATATTGAGTTCGAGCGTCCGTGCGCCCGACGCGCGCGCCTCGCGTACGAAGCCCGCGGCGGGATAGACCGCGCCCGATGTGCCGATCGACACGAACAGGTCGGCATGATTCAACGCGTGGTAAATCTCTTCCATCCGGTACGGCATCTCGCCGAACCAGACGATGTCGGGACGGAGCAGGCCGGCGACGCCGCACGCGTTACAGGCAGGACGGTCGAGCAGCGGGCCCGTCCACGGCACCCGCGTATCGCAGCCGGTGCACCAGGCGTTCAGATGCTCGCCGTGCATATGGATCAGCCGTTTCGCGCCCGCGCGCTCATGGAGGTCGTCGACATTCTGCGTGACGATGAGCAGTTCGCCCGGCCAAGCAGCGTCGAGCCGCGCGAGCGCGGCATGCGCGGCATTGGGCGCCTTGGTCTGGATCGCCTGGCGCCGCATGTCGTAGAAGCGCAGGACGAGATCGGGGTCGCGTGCGAAGGCTTCGGGCGTTGCGACATCCTCGACGCGGTGCTGTTCCCACAGCCCTCCTGCGTCGCGGAACGTGTCGATGCCGCTCTCGGCCGAAACGCCGGCGCCGGTCAGGATGACGATATTTTTGATCGGGGGCACTCTAAACTCCGTTGGTCCTGAGCTTGTCGAAGGACCGTTCTTCCTTCAAAGCGGCGGTTTAGCAAGGACGGCCCTTCGACAAGCTCAGGGCAAACGGGGATTTGGGGTCATGACCAGCATCGGAATTATCGGCAGCGAAGGACGGATGGGCGTCGCGCTCGCCGCTGCGGTTTCCGAGGCGAAGCAGCAACATCGCGGCGTCGACAAGGGAGGCAATCTCCTGACATTGGCGAGCGAATGCGACGCGCTCGTCGATTTCTCCTCGCCCGCTGCGCTCGAGGCGACGCTCGACGCTTGCGTCGCCGCAAAGACGCCGATCGTCATCGGCACGACGGGGCTCGAGGAACGCCATCATTATTTGATCGACGATGCGGCAAAGGATATTGCGGTGCTCCAGACCGGCAATACCTCGCTCGGTGTCACGCTGCTTGCGCATCTGGTGCGCGAGGCCGCGACGCGGCTCGATGCCGACTGGGATATCGAGGTGGTCGAGATGCACCACCGGATGAAGGTCGACGCGCCGAGCGGCACCGCGTTGCTGCTCGGGCAGGCCGCTGCCGAGGGACGTGGGATCAACCTCGACACCCGCTCCGAACGCGGCCGCGACGGCGTCACCGGTGCGCGCGGGCGCGGCAACATCGGCTTCGCCAGTCTGCGCGGCGGGACCGTTGCGGGCGACCATGATGTGATCTTCGCAGGCGCCGAGGAGATGATCACGCTTTCGCACCGCGCCGAGAACCGCATGATTTTTGCGCGCGGCGCGGTTCGCGCGGCGCTGTGGCTGCTTCAGCAAAAACCCGACCGCTATACGATGCCGCAGGTGCTTGGGCTGTCCTGAACGCGATGAAGAAAGCCGACATCTTCGAATTCTACCGGAGGCTTGCCGAACTCAACCCGAGCCCCGAAACCGAGCTGCAATATGGCAACACCTACCAGTTGCTTGTCGCCGTCGTGCTGTCGGCGCAGGCGACCGATGTCGGGGTTAACAAGGCGACGCGGCTGCTCTTTCAGGACGTGAAGACGCCGCAGCAAATGCTCGACCTTGGCGAGGAGGGCCTCAAGCAGCACATCAAGACGATCGGGCTGTTCAACGGCAAGGCGAAGAATGTCATCGCGCTATCCGAAATCCTCGTCCGCGATTTCGACGGGGAGGTGCCCTCCGACCGTGACACGCTCGTCGAATTACCCGGAGTCGGGCGAAAAACCGCCAATGTCGTGATGAATTGCGCTTTCGGGGCCGAAACCTTCGCGGTCGACACGCATATCTTCCGCGTCGGCAACCGCACCGGGCTCGCGCCGGGCAAGACGGTGCTCGCGGTCGAAAAACAGCTTGAAAAGAATACGCCCGCCCCGTTCCGCGTCGGCGCGCATCACTGGCTGATCCTCCACGGCCGCTACATCTGCAAGGCGCGCACCCCCGAATGCTGGCGCTGCCCCGTCGACGACCTCTGCCGTTACAAGCCCAAGACCCCGGCGCCGAGGGCAAAGACGGCGGCTTGATGGAAACGACCACTTTGGGGCAGGAAGCGGACGGGTCCCGCCATCAACCCGTGCGGCGTGCAAGCCAGACGCCGGCGACCATCAACGCGATCCCGGCGATGCGTTTGGCGTCGACGGGAAAACGGATCGCGCCGAACAGGCCGAAATGGTCGATCGTCGCGGCGCTGATCAGCTGGCCGACGAGCACGAAGAAGATCGCGTTGCCCACCCCGAAACGCGGCGCGATGAAGGTCACCGCGATGACGTAGAAGGCGACGAACAAGCCGCCGAAATAGAAATGGAAGGGGATGTCCGACGTGAAGCGGATTGCGCCGATCGACCCGGTCATCGCTGCGCCTGCGGTGGCGATGAGGAAGGCGAGGCCGAACAGGATCATCGACGCCGCCATCGGGCTGCCGAGCCGCGCGCCGAGTCCGCCGTTCAGCGCGGCGAGGATCGGGATGCCGACCCCCGTCAAAAGCATGATCGCGGCGAAGGCGGGGGCGGCGTTGTTGGCGGTCATCGTGGCGGCTCCTTGGCGGCTTTCGCAGCACGATAGTCGAGGACGGGGAGCCCGCCGATCCCCCAATTTTCAAAATCAACCTCATCGATATTGACGACGGTGGTCGCGGGATTCTTGCCGAGGATGCGTTGAAGCAGCTCGGTGACGCCGCCGATCAGCTCGGCTTTCTGCTCGGGCGTAGCGCCTTCGCGGGTGATCCGGATATTGACGTAAGGCATGGTCTTGTCTCCAGCTAAAGTCCCAGTTCCTCGAGTTCAGCCGTGTCGTCGGGCCGCCGGTCGCCCGCGCCGCTGCGCGGCCAGAGCAGCAGGCGGTCGGCGGCGGCGATCGCTAGATCATTGATGCTCGCGATCCGCCGCCGCATTTCGCCATTCTCCGCGAACTCCCAATTTTCATTGCCGTAGGAACGCCACCACTGGCCATCATCATCGTGCCATTCATAGGCGAAGCGCACCGCGATGCGGTTGCCGGTGAAGGCCCACAGGCACTTCACGAGCCGATAGTCATGCTCGCGCTCCCATTTGGCGGTGAGGAAGTCGATAATCGCGGCGCGGCCGGTGACGAAGGTCGAGCGGTTCCGCCACACGCTGTCCGGGGTATAGGCGAGCGCGACGCGCGCGGGGTCGCGGCTGTTCCAGCCGTCCTCGGCGAGGCGGACTTTCAGCGCCGCGCTGTCATGGTCGAAGGGTGGGAGCGGGGGACGGGACATCGATTGTTCCTCTCAGGCAAAGGGCGTCGCGAATTCGATACGGATACCACCGGGCATCGCGCAGATGAAATGATGCGTCGTCGCGCCTTCGCGGATCGGTTCGGGGTCGAATTCGATCACGGCGCCCGGGTGGCCCTGCACGCGCGCGAAGACGGTGCGCAGCGCGTCGAGGTCGGCGACGCGGAGCGCGAGATGGTGGAGGCCGATGTTGGCGCGGCGGTCGAAGGGGGCCGCGGCGGCGGGGTCGGCGACCTGCCAGAGCGTGAGAAGCGTCGTGCCGTCGGAGACGAAGATCGCAGGATAGTCGGGGCGCTCGGCGGCGACGGTGAAGCCGAGCGCTTCGACGAAGAAATCGCGGGCTTCGGCGACGTCGCGGACGGCGAGGCCGATATGGTGGGCGCCCCCGGTCAGGGATTTAGGCGTCAAAGCTGCGGTCATTTTTCTTCCTTTGCACGAAGCGCGGCGATTTCGGCGCGCAGCTGGTTGAGTTCGTCCGCCATCGGGCGGATTGCGGCGGAAATTTCGGCTTCGGTGAAGCGCTGGGTGATGTGCTGCGAGCAATTCCATTCCCAGCCGATCACATCGATGAAGAAGGCGCGCTCGGGCGTCGCGCGATAGCCGCCCGGCATCAGCGCGGTGACCGCGGCGGGATCGTCGGCGAGTTCGACGCTCACTGCGTGGCCGACGAGCTTCAGTCGTTCCTTGTTCGGATAATCCATCAGGAACAGCGACACGCGGTCGTTGCCCTGGAGGTTCGCGGTGCTGATATATTGCTTGTTGCCGCGAAAGTCGGCGAAGCCGATGCGGTTGCCCGCGATATGCCTGAGGAAGCCCGCGGGGCCGCCGCGGTGCTGCATATAGGGCCAGCCCTCGGGATTGACGCTCGCCATGTAGAAGCTGTCGCGCTCCTCGATGAAGGCGATTTCCTTCGGGGTCAGCGTGTCAGGCGTGCCGTCGGCGCCGGCGTCCATTTTGGCATAGGAGGCGCGCGAGCCATGTTGTTCCTGCAGCGCCTTCACGGCGTCGTCGAACAATGTGTGTCGGTAATTTTGTGCCATCGGTCCGGACCTCTTTCGAAGGAAAGCGAACGAAGGCCGGGAGGGGGGCTGCCTTCGTTCGCCGGATGACATGTAGGTCATTGCGCCGGTGGTGATAATGAGGGAATATCAAACAAGTTAATTCCGATAAGTGGAATGATCATGGATCGGTTGCTGACGCTGGAAATGTTCGTCGCGGTCGCGAGCGAGGGTGGGTTCGCGGCGGCGGCGCGCAAGCTTGGCAGTTCGCCGCCCGCAGTGACGCGCGGGATTGCGGCGCTCGAGGCGCGGCTGGGGACGAGTCTGTTCCACCGCTCGACGCGCGCGGTCGCGCTCACCGACGCGGGGACGGCGTTTCTGGAACAGGCGCGGCGGGTTCTCGCCGACCTTGCGGGCGCCGAGCGCGAAATCCGCGGCGCCGATGCCGAACCGCGCGGGCAGCTGCACCTGACCGCGCCGGTGATGTTCGGGCGGCGGCATGTCCTGCCGGTTGTCGGCGAGCTGATGGCGCAGCACCGCGAGCTGTCGGCACGGATGATGCTGATCGACCGCAATGTCCGCATCGTCGAGGAGGGTATCGACGTTGCGGTGCGTATCGGTCCGCTCGCCGATTCGGGGCTGAAGGCGGCACGGATCGGCTGGGTGCGACAGATGCTGGTCGCGAGCCCGGCCTATCTGGCGCGGCGCGGGGCGCCGGCGCGCGTGGCGGATTTGGTTGGGCATGATTTGATCGCGGCGATGGGGCCGCGCGCGGCGGGCGAATGGCAGTTTGCATCGGGCCGCTGGCGCGTCGAACCGCGCCCGCGGCTGGTGCTCAACACGGTCGACGGCATTTTGGCGGCGGCCGAGGCGGGGCTGGGGATCGCCAATCTGCTGAGCTATCAGGTCATCGAGGCAATCGATTCGGGGCGGTTGATCGCGTTGCTGGCGGACGAACAGCCACCTGCGCTGCCGGTCCATCTGCTGTTCGAGCCATCGCGTGCGGGCCTGCCCGCAGTGCGGCTGTTTATTGCGGAAATGAAGGTGCGGATGCGGCTGGCGGGGCTGGTTTGAAGGTTGGTTATGTCGGTTTTTTTGGGGGGCGGACGTTCAGACAATCCCGTCCACAATCGGCCGCTAGCGGTCAAAACTGGTAGGCAAGACCGCCGCCGAAGATCCATTGGTCGGCGCTGCCCACATCCTTCACGAGCGGTGAATCGGCGTAGCGACCGCCCATTCGGCCATATTGGGCGCCGCCGATCAGCACGAAGCCTTTGCGAAGGTCGCCCGACAGGGCATAGGCGCCCGCCATGCCGAGCGTATATTTGCCGATCGTCGCCTTTCGTCCCGCACCGGAATAGACGGGCAGCCCGCTCGCCGCGCTGCCGAGGGGATCGATGTCGAAATAATAGCGGCCGAAACCCTTGCCATAGATGTTCATCGAAGCAGAGATACCGACAAAGGCGCGTTTCGATAGCGGGGTGCCGTAATCGATCGTCGGTGATGCGGTCCAGCTGCCGTGACTGCCCGATATATCCTTGAGCGCGACGAGGCGAAAGCCGAGCTGGTCATAGGCGCTGGTGATCACGCCGGTTTTGGTGACCCCGGTGAAGAAGCCCATTTCGACTGCCATCTTGCGGTCGGGGAGCAGGTCGACTTGCGGATCCTTGACGCTGCCGGTGCGGTCGGCGCGCAGGCTGACGATCGGGCCGAATTTCCAGTCGATCTTCTGCCCGCGGCGATGGCGGATCAGGTCGACCTGGAAATTGGTGCCGCGGGTCGAGAAGGAAAATCCCTCATACCGGCCGCGAACGTAGAAGGCGGGAAGCAAACGGCGTTCGTCCGAGCCATTATAGTCGGCCGAATTCAGCACGCCCGCCGCGACGGCGATATAGTCGCGCGACCATTTGCGGTCGGAGTCCTCGTCATCATCGTCGCGCCGACCCGGCAGCAGGATATTCTCGTCGATATCGGTGTTCTGAAGATAGCGCGCGGGTTCTTCCTCGATCCCGTCCGCAAGACGGGTGTCGGGCGTCGCGGTCAGCTCATAGGGAAGCGGCGCGCCTTCAGCAGCGGCGGGCGAGGCGAACGCGAAGGCGACGAGAAGCGGGAGAACATGCGCAGGGCGGTTGATGCGGAAAAAGTTGGTCAAATCGGGCATGGTCATCCGGTTAATCATCCTATGGTCCTACCCCTCTTTGCCGAGGCGTAAGTAAACATTCCCCATGGCAACGGCTTCATCTTGTAGAAGGATGCATTTGGTCGCATGTGCCTTTCATGAACCGACGCCGCTTCGCCGCTTCCATATTCCCTCCCGCCGCCATTGGTTCCCCGATGGATCGCATGTCATGACCCGCGCGCCGCGTTTTGTCGGCTATGCGTTGATGGCGGCGGCGGCCGTGCTCGCGGCGGTGATGAAGAAGGAAGGCGTTGGGACGGTCGGACCGATTCCCGCGGTCGCGGTGGCGCTGTTCCTGGGCATGGTCGGGGTAATGCTGGTGTTCACGGACCTGATGGTGCGCGGCCTTTACGCACAGGTCGATGCCGCGACGGCGCGCGACGAACGGGACGACGACTGATCCCTTTTCGTTCGACACCCCATGCGCTTGGCAGTATGACCGCGCGATGACTGATCGTCCGTCAACGCCGCTGCTCGACACGGTGGATGTCCCCGCCGACCTCCGCAAGCTGAAGCCCGAAGACCTCCGCCAATTCGCCGACGAATTGCGCGCCGAGATGATTTCCGCCGTCGGCACGACCGGCGGGCACCTTGGCAGCGGGCTGGGCGTCGTCGAGCTGACGACCGCACTCCATTATGTGTTCGACACGCCGCGCGACAAGATCGTGTGGGACGTCGGGCACCAATGCTATCCGCACAAGATCATCACCGGGCGGCGCGATCGTATCCGCACGCTGCGCACCGGCGGCGGCCTGTCGGGCTTCACCAAGCGCAGCGAGAGTGAATATGATCCGTTCGGCGCGGCGCACAGCTCGACGTCGATCAGCGCCGCGCTCGGCTTTGCAATCGCGAACAAGCTGAAGGATCAGCCCGGGCGCGCGATCGCGGTGATTGGCGACGGATCGATGTCGGCGGGCATGGCCTATGAGGCGATGAACAACGCCGCCGCGGCAGGCAACCGGCTGATCGTGATCCTCAACGACAATGACATGTCGATCGCGCCGCCGGTGGGCGGACTTTCGGCCTATCTGGCGAAGCTGGTGTCGTCGCGGCCGTTCCTCGAACTGCGCGAAATTGCGCGGCGCGTTGCGCGCAAGCTGCCCGAACCGCTCCACAAGGCGGCGAAGAAGACCGACGAGTTCGCTCGCGGCATGGCGATGGGCGGCACCTTGTTCGAGGAGCTCGGATTTTATTATGTCGGGCCGATCGACGGGCATAATCTGGAGCATCTGATCCCGATCCTCGAAAATGTGCGCGACAGCGACCATGGGCCGGTGCTGATCCATGCGGTGACGGTAAAGGGCAAGGGCTATGCCCCCGCCGAGGCCGCCGCCGACAAATATCATGGCGTGCAAAAATTCGACGTCATCACCGGCGAGCAGGCGAAAGCGCCGCCGGGCCCGCCGCAATATCAGAATGTCTTTGGCGAAACGCTCGCGAAGCTGGCCGAAACCGACAAAAGGATCGTCGCGATCACCGCCGCGATGCCGTCGGGGACGGGCGTCGACAAATTCGCGAAAGCGCATCCGACGCGGACCTTCGACGTCGGGATCGCCGAGCAGCATGCGGTGACCTTCGCGGCCGGATTGGCGGCGCAGGGGATGCGGCCGTTCGCGGCGATTTATTCGACCTTTTTGCAGCGCGCCTATGATCAGGTCGTGCATGATGTCGCGATCCAGAATTTGCCGGTGCGTTTCGCGATCGACCGCGCGGGGCTGGTCGGCGCCGACGGGTCGACGCATGCGGGATCGTTCGATGTCACCTATCTTTCAACCCTGCCCAATTTCGTCGTGATGGCGGCGGCGGACGAGGCCGAGCTGGTCCATATGACCTATACCGCCGCCGAATATGACGATGGCCCGATCGCCTTCCGCTATCCGCGCGGCAATGGCACCGGCGTGGCGCTTCCCGAGGTTCCGGTGAAGCTGGCGATCGGCAAGGGGCGCGTCGTGCGTAGCGGCAAGACGGTCGCGATCTTCTCGCTCGGCACGCGGCTCGCCGAGGCGCTGAAGGCCGCCGATACACTCGACGCACGCGGCTTGTCGACGAGCGTGATCGACCTGCGCTTCGCCAAGCCGCTCGACGAGGAATTGATCCGCAAGACGCTGGCGAGTCACGAGGTTTGCGTGACGATCGAGGAAAATAGCGTCGGCGGGCTGGGCGCGCATGTGCTGACGCTGGCGAGCGACGAGGGGCTGATCGATGCGGGGCTGAAGCTGCGCACGATGCGCCTGCCCGACGTCTTTCAGGATCAGGACAAGCCCGAACTGCAATATGACGCGGCGGGGCTCAACGCGCCGCAGATCGTCGATACCGTGCTGAAGGCGCTGCGCCACAACAGCGCGGGCGTCGAGGAAGCGGGCGCGCGGGCTTGAGCGGGTGGTGGTTCGCCGCGGGCTGCGTCGGACTTTTCCTACTGCTGTGGGCTTTCAAGTCACGAAAATGGAAGCAGCAGGCGCTCGTTTTGGCGGCGCGGCGACCCAATCCGACCCGCGAACAATTTATCGCGCTGCTCATAGCGGATTGCGATCGCGAAATTGCCGAGTTCGCCTGGAGAATATTTACCGAAGACTATTCCGACTGGGGCGTCGAGCTGACGCCACATCCAGATGACGACTATCTAAAAGATTTGCCGATCGATCCGGAAAATCAGGGCGACTGGTTAGACGAGTTCTGCGAATCTTTCGCGTTGAGCCATGGCGATTTCCCCCGCTGGCCGGACGGCGCGCAGACGACGGTGCGCAACTTTGCGCGGTGGCTGGCGGATGGGCGGCGGTCATTGACCATCGCTGCGGCGTAACGGGAGAGGGCGCCAATGGATTTCCTGAAACTCATCCAGTCGCTCGACGAGCTGCTTTATGAGATCATGGCGTGGCTGATTTTTTATCCGGTCACTTTATGGCGCGCACTTACCAAACCGCTGAAGATGATGGATTATTCGGAGGCCGAGCTCGGCGATCCGGCTGAACGGCAATATAGCGACACGCTGTCGCCGCCGTTGTTCCTGCTGCTGACGATCGCGCTGACGCATGCGGCCGAACTGTCGCTGGTCGGGCAGGATCAGCTGGTTATCAGCCGCACCGGGCTCAGCGCTTTCGTCAGGGACGACAGCAGCCTGATTTTGGTGCGCGTTGCGTTTTTCAGTATTTTCCCGTTGATCATGGCGGCGCGGATGGTGCGGGCGCGGCATGTAAAGCTCGACCGCGGGCCGCTCAAGCCGCCCTTTTACAGCCAATGCTACGTCACCGCACCTTTCGCGATGATGATGAGCGGCGCGTCGATCCTGATTCGGATGGGGCGGATCGAGTTGGAGGTGGCGGGGCTGGCGCTGCTCGTCTTTTCGCTGCTGTGGTTCGGCACGTTGCAGATATTATGGTTCGCTCACCATTTGCGCTGCGGATATTGGCGCGCCGCCGGTCATGCCTCGCGCGCGATGATTGAGGCGCTGGTGCTGTTCACGGTCGTGTCGCAGATTTTTCGCTGATCGCGCAAAAGAAAACGGCCCGGAAATCCGGGCCGCCCTCTCGATATCGATAGCGTGAGTTCAGGCGGTCGGGATCGCCGCCTGCGCGTCGCGGCCGTCGCCTTCGGGGGCGGCGAGAATGTCGCGGACGACGAGGCCCTTGTCGACGACCTGCGTGTCGGGGCTGCCGACCTGGCTGCGGATGCCGGGGTCGGCGCGCGCGCCGTCGGCGCTACCGATGATCTGTGTTTCGCTCGCGCTGCGTTGCGATGCGCCGCCGAAGAGCGCGCGCAGCGTCTGTTCGGCGGTCGTTTCGCCGCCGGGGCGCACGGTGCCGGGGGCGGGCGGGGTCAGCGAGAAATCGGGCGGCACGACGAGCGGGGCCTGACGCGACACCATCATTTCGTCGGGGCGGTCGCGGTTGAACAGGCTGTTCGACCCGCAGGCCGACAAGGTGGTGGCAAGGATCGAGGCGGCCAAAATGGCGGTGGTCCGGTTCACTTAATCATACTCCCAATGCGCCCCGTTAATCGGCGCCTGTCAATTGGCTGGCGTCTTGCCGTCCGTGTTCGCGGCCTTTTCGCCCAAGAGCAGCGCGCGCGCAACCAGCAAAAGCACGCCGAGCGTGATGCACGCATCGGCGACGTTGAAG
>CAYRQX010000023.1:0-47863 GCA_964426485.1 uncultured Sphingopyxis sp.
CTTAGGCTTCTTCGGCTTCGTCCGCAGCAGCTTCGGCAGCGCGTTCCGAAGGAGCGGCGCCCGCGTCTTCGAATTCGTCTTCGCTGTCGGGTTCCAGCGCCGTGGCAGCAGCCTCGGCCTGTTCTTCCTCGAACATCGCCGCGATGACGTCGATGCCCTGCTTCTGCATTTCGGCTTCATCGGGCGAGCGCGCGACGTTGACGCCGACGGTCACGATGACTTCGGGGTGCAGCTTGACCTTGACGTCGACCAGGCCGAGCGACTTGATCGGGCGTTCGAGTTCGATCATCGACTTGCCGAGACCCTCGACACCGTCTTCGGCGAGTGCGTCGACGATGTCGCGGACCGAAACCGAGCCGTAAAGCTGGCCGGTGTTCGACGCCTGACGGATCAGGACGATCTGCTTGCCGTCGATGTCCTTGGCGCGGCCTTCGGCGTCGGTGCGACGCTCGGCGTTGTCGGCCTCGATCTTCGAACGATTGGCTTCGAACAGCTTGCGGTTCGCGTCGTTCGCGCGCAGCGCCTTGTTGTTCGGCAGCAGGTAGTTACGGGCAAAGCCGTTCTTGACGGTGACGACGTCGCCGATACCGCCCAGTTTCTCGATGCGTTCGAGCAGGATGATTTCCATCGGTCAGCCCTCCTTACTTAACAATGTAGGGGAGCAGGCCGATGTGGCGCGAGCGCTTGATCGCTTTTGCCAGCTCACGCTGCTTCTTGGTGGACACCGCGGTGATCCGCGACGGGACGATCTTGCCACGCTCCGACAGGTAACCCTGGAGCAGACGGACGTCCTTGTAATCGATGACCGGTGCGTCCTTCTGGCTGAAGGGGCAGGTCTTGCGGCGGCGAAAAAAGGGTCGTGCCATGGTCGTTATCCTTATTCTTCGCCGTCGCGGTCACGGCCGCGGCCGCCACGACGTTCCTGCTTGCGCATCATCACCGACGGACCCTTTTCGAGTTCGTCGACCTTGATGGTGAGCCAGCGGATGATGTCTTCGTTGATCGCAGCCTGACGCTCGATCTCTGCAATGGCTTCGCCTGCGACTTCAGCCGACAACATCACATAATGACCCTTGCGGTTCTTCTGGATCTTGTAGGCGAGCTGCTTGAGGCCCCAGGTCTCGGTCTTGTGAACCGTGCCCTTATATTCGCCAATGACGTTGGTGACGGTTTCCGCCAGCGCGTCGACCTGAGCCTGGCTCAGGTCCTGACGCGCGATAAAAACATGCTCGTAAAACGGCATGGTGCGCTTCCTTCGATTTGGCCGATCGCTGGTTTCGCGCCAATCGCGAAACCCCTCCGGCTGTCGTCAAGCTTTACGGATTGATGCAAAGCAAACGGGGCGATGGCAACGTGGCCTCGCCCCGAATGGACGCGCCTATACAGAGTCGCGGGGAGAAATCAAGCGCGGAGCGCCAGCTTTTCCAAGAGTTCGCGGCCGAATTCGGTGAGCGTGTCGTCGCGCGCGCCGAGGATGAGGACGCGGTCGCCCGGTTTGGCCTCGTCGCGGATCGCGGCGCCGCATGCCGCCCGGGTACTCATGTGCACGGCATCGCCCCCGCCCGCGACGATGTCGGCGACCAGCGCCTCGCTGCCGATGCTGCGGTTGACGGTGCCGCCGAAATAGACGGGGTCGCACACGAACAGCCTGTCGCCCGCGCGCATTCCGGCGGCGAAACTTGCCGCAAGTTCCTTGCCCATCTGACGCAGCGGACCATAGCCGTGCGGCTGAAAGAAAAGCAGGGCGCGGCCCGGCAATTCGGCGACGGCTGCCAGCGTCGCCGCGACCTTATCGGGGTTGTGCGCGAAATCGTCGATCACCGTCACGTCATTCGCTTGGCCCAGAACTTCATAGCGGCGCGCGAGTCCGGCGAAGTCCGCCAATGCCTCGACCGCCTGTGCGACGGTCGTGCCTGCCGCGTGCGTGGCGGCGATGGCGGCGAGCGCGTTGGCGGCATTGTGGCGGCCGGGCATGCGAAGCCTTGCCGGGTAGGTGGTGCCACCGGCATGGACCGCGAAACGGCAGCCGTCGGGCCGCGCTTCGAAATCGCTGCCGCGGATCGTCGCCGCATCGCCAAAGCCAAAGCTGACAACATTCGTTCGACCGCGCAGCGGCGTTGACTCGGCATCGTCGGCGTTGACCACCGCGACCCGCGCCTTCGCGGCAAAGTCGCCGAAGAGTTGATGCAATTCGGCGAGGCTCTTGTGATCGAGGCTGATGTTGGTGACGACCGCGACGTCGGGGTGATAGAGCGCGATCGATCCGTCGCTTTCGTCGACTTCGCTGACGTAAATGGCGGCGTCGCCCACCAGCGCGCTGGCAAAGGGCTTGTCGGCGCCCGCAAAATTGCGCATCACCGCGCCGTTCATCACCGTCGGCTTTTTGTCGGCGCGTTCGAGAATCCACCCGATCATCCCGGTGACGGTCGACTTGCCGCTCGTCCCGCCGACGCCGATCGCGCTGTCGGCAGCGTTGAACAGGGCGGCGTTGAGGTCGGCGCGCGTCATCCGCGCCAGCCCGAGTGCGTTGGCTGCGGCAATATCCGGAACGCTGTCTTCGATCGCCGCCGACGCGACTAGAATCTGGCCCGCTCGCGGCCCGCTGCCGTCCTGGGGGTAAAAGGCGATGCCCTGATTTTCGAGCCAGGTGAATTTCTCGGGCGTCCGGCCCTGGTCGCGGCTGCGATCCGACCCTGAAACCGCATCGCCGCGTGCCGCGACGATCATTGCGAGCGGCAGCATTCCCGACCCGCCGATGCCGCAGAAGAAATAGGATTTGTTTTCCGACATGGCGGCGCGATATGGGCTTCCGATTGGCAATGCAATGCTTCCCTCTCCCATCGGGAGAGGGTTGCGAAGACTTAGCGCGGAGCGCCTAGTCGAAGCTGGGTGAGGGGATCAATGGTGACGTGCGTACCAGACGGCAGACACCCTCATCCAACTGCGCCTAGCCGGCAAGCCGGCAAGGCTGCGTATCCTTCTCCCGATGGGAGAAGGTCGTAGTGCGTATCGGCATTGTTGCTCCCTCGACCCCGATCCTGCCCGACGATGCCGAGGCCGTGCGCGCGCTCGCCAGCCTTGGCTACCCGGACGTCGAACTCATATTCGACGCGCAATGCTTCGCCGTCCACGGTCATTTCGCGGGCGAGGACGGACACCGCTTTGCCGCGCTGGTCGAGATGGCGAACCGCCCCGACATCGACGCGATATGGTTCGCACGCGGCGGCTATGGCGCCTGCCGGATCGCCGAGGATGCGGTGGCCGCGATGACCGACGTTGCGCGCGGCAAGGCCTTCCTCGGCTATTCGGATCAGGGCAATCTGCTCGGCGCGCTCTACCGCGAAGGGTTCGACCATGTCGCCCACGGTCCGATGGTCGCCGACATCCGGCGCGAGGGCGGTGATGCAGCCGTGCTGCGGGCGCTCGACTGGCTCGTTGCGCGCGATCCCGGGGCATGTGAGCCCGGGCTCCAGCACGGCGCGCGCCACGCGGCGTTCAACCTGATGACCTTGTCGATGCTGCTCGGCACGCCGCTCGAACCCGACCTTTCGGGCCATGTCCTGCTCGTTGAGGAGGTGAGTGAATATCTCTACGCCTTCGACCGCGCCTTCTTTCATGTCGCGACGTATCTGGGGCCGCGCGGGCTGGCGGGGCTGCGGCTGGGGCGCGTCAGCGATATTCGCGAAAACGACCGGCCGTTCGGTATGGAGGCCGAAGACATAGCGCAGGGCTGGTGCGCGCGCGCCGGCATTCCGTGGCTCGGCCGCGCGGATATCGGTCACGACGCGGCGAACAAGGTCGTGCCCTTCGGCTTGCATCGCGCGGGGTGAAGGAATAGGCGCGGGCCCATTCAAGAACATGCGAAGGGACGCATCATGCGTGCATTTATTTTTCCGGGTCAGGGCAGCCAGGCGGTCGGCATGGGCAAAGCCTTATCCGACGCTTCGCCGGTCGCGCGCGAAGTGTTTCAGGAAGTCGACGACGCGCTCGGCCAAAAGCTGTTCCGGCTGATGAGCGAAGGGCCGGCGGAAGATCTGATGCTCACTGAAAACGCCCAGCCGGCGATCATGGCGAACGCCATTGCGACGCTGCGCGTGCTCGAAAAAGAAGGCGGCGTGACGTTGTCGGCCAAGGCCGATTATGTCGCGGGCCACAGTCTCGGCGAATATAGTGCGCTCTGCGCCGCTGGCGCGTTCGACCTCGCGACCACGGCAAGGCTCCTCAAGACGCGCGGACAGGCGATGCAGGCGGCGGTGCCCGTCGGCATCGGCGCGATGGCGGCGCTGCTCGGCGCCGATATCGACACCGCGCAGAAGCTTGCCGACGCCGCGGCCGAGGGCGAAATCTGTACCGTAGCGAACGACAATGACCCGTCGCAGGTCGTGATCTCGGGCCACAAGGGCGCGGTCGAGCGCGCCGTCGCGCTGGTCAAGGATTATGGCATAAAGCGCGGCGTGCTGCTGCCAGTATCGGCGCCGTTCCACTGTCCCCTGATGCAGCCCGCCGCCGACGCGATGGCCGATGCGCTCGGCGCAAACCCGCCCGCCGCGCCGCTCGTGCCCGTCGTCGCCAATGTTTCTGCCAGCCCGGTCAGCGATCCCGACACGATCCGCGACCTGCTCGTCCAGCAGGTCACCGGCCGCGTCCGCTGGCGCGAAAGCGTCGCCGCGATGGAAGGTATCGGCGTCACGCAGTTTGTCGAGTTCGGCGGCAAAGTGCTTTCGCCGATGGTCAAGCGCAGCGCGGTTGGTGAGGTCGAGGCGATCAGCGTCGTCTCGATGGACGATATCGAAGCGCTGCTCAAGACGCTTTAATTACCAGATTTCAGGAGAAAATCAGATGTTCGATCTTACCGGCATGACTGCCCTCGTCACCGGCGCTTCGGGCGGCATCGGTTCGGCCATCGCGCAGGCGCTTAGCGCGCAGGGCGCGCGGCTGGCGGTGTCGGGTTCCAATGCCGACAAGCTGGGCGCTTTTCGCGATACGCTCGGCGGCGATCATGTCGCGCTGCCTTGCAATTTAGGCGATGCGACTGCGGTCGATGCGCTGGTGCCGTCGGCGGTCGAGGCGCTCGGCGGCAAGCTCGACATTCTCGTCAACAATGCCGGAGTGACGCGCGACAATCTGATCATGCGGATGAAGGATGAGGAATGGTTGGACGTCATCCGCATCAATCTGGAAGCCAATTTCCGCCTCGCGCGCGCCGCCGCCAAGCCGATGATGAAGGCGCGTTTCGGGCGGATCATCTCGATCACCAGCGTGGTTGGCGCGACGGGCAATCCGGGGCAGGCCAATTATGCCGCGTCGAAGGCGGGCGTCACCGGCATGACCAAGGCGCTGGCGCAGGAACTCGCGAGCCGCGGTGTCACCGCGAACTGCGTCGCGCCCGGCTTTATCGCCACTGCGATGACCGACGATCTGCCTGACGCCCAGAAAGAGGCGCTTAACCAGCGCATCCCCGCGGGCCGGATGGGCGAGGGGAGCGATATCGCCGCCGCTGTCGTCTATCTGGCGTCGAAGGAAGCCGGCTATGTCACCGGACAGACGTTGCATGTGAACGGCGGGATGGCCATGCTGTCCTGAGGGGTCGCACCCTAAAGGGCGGAAGGATTCGTCAATGCACAAGGGTTTGACGGCGGGCGTTGCGCTTGTTTTGGCGATGCTGCCGGGCGTGGTTCGGGCGCAGGAGGGCGAGAAGTTCGATTGCGTCGTCACCTCGGTTCCGGGCGACACCAAGGACGCGATCGGCGCCGCGATGGCAGGTGGCGGGGACGAAGCATCGCGCGAAGCGCTGTTCAAGCAGCTTGGCGCGGTCACCGACGATTGCGTTACGCGCCATGGCATCATGGCTGAACAAAAGCCGGTCTATTTCGACTACAGCCTCGCGCGCATTTCGCGCGAATGGCTGATGGGCGACATCGCAAAACTTGGCCTGCCGAGTGCGACCGTCGACACGGCGCTCGATTTCGGTCCCGCTGGCGCGAATCCCGATCTGTCGGGCGACATGACCGAAGATCAGATCATGAAGATTGTTCAGGCCTATATCGAAAGCGGTGTCGACATTGAAAAGGTCGATGGCGCCGCATGGGAAAAGGTCGGCGCCTATGCCGCCGCGACATCGATTTACTGGAACAAGCGTAAACAGCTCGCCTTCTGAAACGCGACAGGCCGGGCCCGGTTGAACCGGACCCGGCCGCCGGGACGAGCGGAGAGAGGGGTTAGAAGCTCGCCCGGGCCGTCAGCCGGAAATCACGCCCGGCAAGCGGCACATAATCCTTGGTAAAGCTGGCGTGACGACGGGCTTCGACGTCGAAGATATTGTTAGCCGACAGGCTGAGCGTCAGATTCTTCGTATCGGGCAGCGGGCGCCAGCTGAGCGAGGCGTTGACCAAAGTGAAGCCGTCGGTCGGGGTCTCGAACTGCGCGACGCGCGTCTGGTCGTCGGTCCATTCGACCTCGACGCGGGCATCGACGCGTTCGCCTTGCGCTTCGAGCCCGCCCAGCACGCGCAGCGCCGGGATGCGCGGCACATTGCGGTCGAGGCCCGCATTCTTGATCTTTGCGCGCGTCATGTCAGCGATCACATCGCCGACGATGTTGAACCCGCCGATCTGTGCCAGCCGCGCGCTCGCCTCGGCTTCGAAGCCATAGACGCGTGCATCGCGCTGGAAATACTGAAAAACGGGAAGCTCATCTTCTTCCGCGCCGGTCGCGGCCGAATAGATGAAATTGTCGAACCAGTTCGAATAGCCGGTCAGGCTGAGGTTGAAGCTGTCGCTCTTGATCTTGAACGAGGCTTCGGCACCCCAGTTGGATTCGCGCTTCAAATTCGGATCGCCAAGCTCAAAGCTCTGCGTCGCGATATGCGGGCCGTTCGACAGCAATTCCTCGGCCGACGGTGCCCGCACCGCGCGCGAGACCGAAACGCCGAGTTTCGCGCCGTCGAAGATGTCATAGGTCGCGCCGAGCGCGCCCGAGAAGCTGTCGAAGTTGCGCTCGAAGCCCAGCGTCTGTGCGCGCACATTGGTCTTTTCGTAGCGCGCTGCGGCTTCGAGGCCGAGCGGGCCCATCGTAAATTCCTGGAGCGTGAACAGCGCGAACTGGTCGGTCAGGTTGCGCGGCACGAACGCCTCGGCACCGATCGCATCGAAGTCGCGGTGGCTGTACTGCACGCCGCTCGCGCCGCGCCAGCCGCCACGATCGTTCTGCGCCAGCTCGACCCGGCCTTCGATCCCCTGGTTGGTGAAGACGGTGCCGACCTCATCGCCCTCAAACTCGGTGTGCTTGTAATCGGCGAAGCCCGCGCGGATGCGGAGCTTGTCGAAGAAGCCGTCGCCCAGCTCGACTTCGCCGCGCAGGTCGGCGCGCCATTGTTTCATCCCGATGGTGACAGGGCCTTCGCCATGCTCATGGCCGCCCTCTTCCTCCTCGCCGCCGTGGTCGTGCGCGGTGTTCGGGCGGTCGGGCACGCCATAATTGGTATCGAAATAGCCGATAGAAATGCCAAGCTGGCCGCCGTCGTTGATCAGCGACAGGCCGGCGCCGGCGGTCCAGGTCTCGCTTTGCGTATTGTCGATCTTGCCGCGCTTGCCCGCCTGTTCGGTCAGTTCCGCAGCTTCGTCGGCATGGCCTTCCTCGAGTTCATGTTCGGCAAGGTGGAGCAGGTCGCCGCGAATACCGGGGGCGTAGACGAAACCGCCGGTGCGGGCGTCGCCCGTCTTGCGCCAGCTGCCGTCGAGGTGCGCGACGATCTGCGGGCTCAGCGCGACGTCGATCGAGCTGCCGATGTTGCGGTCGTTCGCGGCGGTCGCATAGCCGCCGATCGCGTCGATGTGGACATGGTCGGTCGGAACCTTGCGCGGAATCCGGCGGTCGAACAGGTTGACCGCGCCGCCGATCGCCTGGCTGCCGAACAGCAGCACGGCGGGGCCGCGCAGAATCTCGATGCGTTCGACGGTCAGCGGGTCGATCGTCACCGCATGGTCGGCCGAGGTGTTCGACGCGTCGATCGAGCCGATGCCGTCGGTCAGCACGCGCACCCGCTCACCCGAAAAGCCGCGCAGGACGGGGCGCGATGCACCCGGCGAGAAGCTCGTGGCCGATACGCCCGGTTGCCGTGTGAGTGTGTCGCCGATCTGCCCGCGAATGTCGCGCGCCAGCTCGTCGCCTTCGAGCACCGATACATTGCCAAGGATGTCAAGGCTGCGGACATAGGGTGCGGTAACGACGATCGGATCGCCGGTGTGCACGTCATCGTCGCTGCCCGCGGCGGCGCGATCTTGCGCAAAGGCGGGGGGCGCGAGGAAGAGAGCAAGGGTGAAACCGGCGGAGCAAAGCAAACGCATGAGGGGAGAGTCCTGTTGTTATGGCGATCTGATGGCGCGGCAGTAATGATATACTGTCACAATCACAACCCTTGACGTGACATCTGGCTGTCGTTCATCGGGCTTCGACGGCCGTTGGTCGACAAAGGCCGGACATTGGTGGGGCAAGCGAAGCTGTCTTGCGGGGCCGCGGGCGGCGCCCTAGATCATGCATATGACTATTGCTGCAAACAGCCTCGATCTCATCGGCAACACCCCGCTGGTGCTGCTCAGGGGGCCGAGCGAAGCCACCGGCTGTGAAATCTGGGGCAAGTGCGAATATGCCAACCCCGGCGGATCGGTAAAGGACCGCGCCGCGCTATATATCGTTCGCGATGCCGAAGCGAACGGCAGCCTGAAGCCGGGCGGCACGATCGTCGAGGGGACCGCGGGCAATACCGGCATCGGGCTCGCGCTCGTCGGCAATGCGCTCGGTTACAAGACGATCATCGTCATGCCTGACAACCAGAGCGCCGAGAAGATGGCAACGATCCGGGCCCTGGGTGCCGAGCTGGTGCTGGTTCCGCCCGCCCCCTTTGCCAACCCCGGCCATTTCGTCCACACCTCGCGCCGCATCGCCGAGGAGACCGACAATGCGATCTGGGCCAACCAGTTCGACAATATCGCCAACCGCAAATCGCATATCTTCGGCACCGCCGAAGAGATTTGGCAGCAGATGGACGGCCGCATCGACGGCTTCACCTGCGCGGCGGGAACCGGCGGCACGATCGCGGGCACCGGGCTAGGGCTGAAGGCGCATAATTCGGACATCGTCATCGCGCTCACCGATCCGCATGGCGCGGGGCTTTATAATTATTATCAGTGCGGCGAGCTGCGCGCCGAAGGCAGCAGCGTCGCTGAGGGGATCGGGCAGAACCGTATCACCGCCAATCTCGATGGCGCGCCAATCGATACGCAGTTCCGTATTTCGGATGCCGAGGGGCTCGCGGTGGTCCGCCAACTGCTCGATGAGGAGGGGCTGTGCCTTGGCCTGTCGTCGGGAATCAATGTCGCCGGTGCGATGGCTCTCGCGCGGCAATTGGGTCCGGGCAAACGCATCGCGACGATCCTCTGCGACAGCGGGTTTCGCTATCTCTCGACGCTCTACAATCCGGAATGGCTGGCGAGCAAGGGACTGGCGACGCCAGGGGAGACGGGGGCATGAGCGTCAGGATCGAAACGCCCTCGTCGCGCAAAGAGTCGCGCAAGGAGACGCCGCCGCCACCGGCCTCCGTCCCCGTGAACGACACGATGCGCCGTCTGCAGATCGGTATTGCCGGGGTGCTCACAGTATTGCTGCTCGTCGGCATGGCCGGGCTGATCGGTGATCGTGCGCGTGAAAGCGCCGCCGGCGACGCCACCGCCATCGCCGAGGTCAAGATGCCGGGAGACGAAGAAAAAACCAGCGGCGCGCCATTGGAAGAGCTGGGCGTTCAGGCGGTGTCGCCCTCGTCAAAGGATGAAAATGCCGCGACACCGGTAAAGGTGCCGCAGCCGACCCCGTCGTCGTCGACCGTGCCCGATCTTGAGCCCGATCCCGCACTCCAGGCCGCGCGCCAGTCGAAACAGTGACGGCACCGCCGCGCCGGCCCGTGCTGCGCGCTTTCATCACCGCCGCCGCGATCGTCGCGCTGGCCTGGGTCGCGGGCGGGCAGGCACTGCTCGGCCGCATCGATCCTGCGCTGGCGGTTCCGCTTTTGGCGCCGGCGATGCTTGTTCTGGCCTGGTGGCAGCGCGGTGAGCCCGCCGCGGCGCGGCGCCGCGCCTGCCTGCTCGCCCTCGCGTTTGTCGCGATAACGCAGGCTTTGCTTGGCCTCATGCTCGCCGCATCGGCGGCGTGGCAGCAACTGGTCCTGACGATCATGGCGGGGGGGATCGCAGCCGTGCTGGCCGACGGGGTCGTTCAGTGGCGCAGCCGGTCCCGATTGCTGCCCTGGTGCGCCGGAACCATGCTTGCGATCGGCTGGATCGGGGCGGGGCACGCGCTGCTGGCGGTCCTCTATAAGCCCACGTCGGCTTCGGCTGGCGCGCCCGCAGTCACCATGCTCACCGGCTTGCCGCTGCGCTGGTCGGCAAGTCCGAACATCGCGGCGATGATCGACGAAGGGACGAACGACGATCCGGCGCTTGCGCGACTGACAGCGGCCGGGCCGGTGTCCTTGGTCGACAGCGTCGCCGATCATGTGCCGCCGGCAGGCGGCGCGCTGCTGATCGCCCATCCGCGCGCGCTGGCGCCGCAGGAGCTGGTCGCAATCGATGCGTTCGTTCGGGGCGGCGGGCGCGCGGTCGTGCTCGCCGATGCGCTGTCGGGCTGGCCAGCGCGCCAGCCGCTCGGCGATCCGCGCAACGCCCCGATCACAAGCCTGCTCACCCCGCTGCTCGACCATTGGGGCGTGACACTGGGCGCGGCGCCGGCGCACGAGAGCAAGCCGCTGCGGGTCGATGTCGATGGTGCCCGCTTGGACCTGTTCAGCGCCGGACGTCTGGAGCGTCTGCCATCGACATGCCGTGCCTATGCCGATCGCCGCGTGGCGCTGTGTCGGATCGGGCAGGGCGAGGTCTGGCTGATTGGCGATGCCGACGTGCTTTTTGCGCCGCTTTGGCAGCCGCTCGTTCCCGGTGCCGCGCACCTGCGGCAGGCCGATACGATGGAATGGCTTTCCGCCCGCCTGTGGCGCGGTGCCGGAAACAGCTTGCTGCATCCGCTCTGGATTCGCGCCCGCACCAGCTGAGTCGGGCCTTTCCGCCCCAATCCGCCCCGATCAAAAGCACGTCTTACGGTGCCGTTGTGCGCTGTCGGGCTGGTATTGAGCTCGTTCAGAGCGTCATTTGCGATAAATGGGGCCTAGATTCCCTATTCTGCCCTAAATTACCCCTTTCCACCCCGATCTATAGTTGATACTCACGGAATCGGAGAGGGGCATTCTCCACCTGTGCCGAATGAGCCGGATTCACGCGATTCCGGGCGCGGGGAAGTTTTGCCCGGTGGCGCGCATAGGGGGGCAGAGCGATGGCGATTGTGACGCCCGGCCAATATGCGGGTACCAGTTTCGCCGCGATCGATGGCAAGGGGCGGATCGCCGTCCCCTCGCAGTTCCGCAACAATGTGCCCCTCATTGCGGACGGCCAGCGCGTGCTTTGGGTCGGTTTCCACGAAAAGCTGCCGTGCCTCGTCGCCTATGGCCAGGATCAATATGACCGGCTGAACGGCGAAATCGAACGCGACCGCGAAACCGCCCGCCTGCGCAACCTCGATTTCGACGAGGATGCCGAATTCAAGAAGCGTTTCAGCTATACCGAGCCCTATACGCTCGACGACAGCGGTCGCTTCCTTCCCAGCTTTATCCACCGCGACCGCGTCGGCGATGCCGGCGCGACGGCTTTTGTGGGGTCGGGCCGCCGCCTTGAAATCTGGTGGCTGCCAGCCTTGGCCGAATGCGCCGAGGCGGACCCGGTGCTCCAGCGGCTCGCGGCTTCGTGGGACGCGACCAAAGGGAGGGGTCGCAAGTGACCGATCTCCCCCGCGATCCCCGCCACGATCCGGTCCTCCGTGAAGAAGTCATCGCCGCCCTCGCCATCGTTCCCGGCGAGCGCCACGTCGATGCGACCTTTGGTGCGGGCGGCTACACCCGCGCGATGCTCGCCGCGGGCGCCGATGTCATCGCCTGCGACCGCGACCCCGACGCGATTGCCGGGGGGCAGGCGCTGGTCGAGGAAGCCGATGGCAAGCTGACGCTGATCCATGGCCGTTTCGGCGAAATCGACCGGCTGCTCGCCGAGCGGGGGATCGATGCCGTCGACGGTATTACTTTCGACATTGGCGTATCGTCGATGCAGCTCGACCAAGGCGAGCGCGGCTTCTCGTTCCAAAAGGATGGCCCGCTCGACATGCGTATGGCGCAGGAGGGCGAAAGCGCCGCTGACTGGCTGAACAGCGCCGACGAGCATGTCATTGCCGACGTGCTTTTCCATTATGGCGACGAGCGCCAGTCGCGCCGCGTCGCACGCGCGATCGTCGCTGCGCGCCCGCTCACTCGTACGGGCGAGCTCGCGACGGTCATCCGCAAGGCGCTGCGCCATCCGCCCGGCGCGCCCAAGGATCCCTCGACCAAGAGCTTTCAGGCGATCCGCATCCATGTGAACGGCGAACTCGACGAACTGATCGCCGGCCTCAACGCCGCCGAACGACTGCTTCGTCCCGGCGGCCGGCTCGCGGTCGTCAGCTTTCACAGCACCGAGGACCGGATCGTAAAGAACTTCCTGCGCGAACGGAGCGGTGGCGGTGCCGCGGGTTCGCGTCACCGGCCCGCGCCGAGCCCACTGGCGCGGGCCGCAACTTTCGAGACCCCGGCGCGCAAGGTGCGTCCGGGCAAGGCGGAAGAAGCGCGCAACCCGCGCGCCCGTTCGGCAACGCTGCGCAGCGCGGTCCGGACGTCGGCTCCCGCGTATCCGGTTCAGGGAAATTCAGGGAAGGAGGCAATGTCATGTTGATGGCGGCCCGCAAGCTCCAGGGGATCGGCCTGGTTCTGCTCGTGCTCATTTTTGCGATGATGCTCTATCCCGTGTCGCTGAAAGTCGCGGCGACGCGCAGCGAACTGACGCGCATCGAAAAGCAGATCGACCGGACGCGCGACAATATCCGTTACCTCGAATCCGAACTCGCCGTACGCGCCTCGATGCGCCAGCTCGAGCAGTGGAACGCCGACGCCTTTGGCTATTCGGCGCCCGATGCGGGCCAGTATCTCGAAAGCGAACGCCAGCTTGCATCGCTCGACCGTCTGCCGCGCGCGCGCGGCGCCAACGAGGTCGCGCCGGTGTTGATGGCCATGGTGTCGCCCGTCGGCACGCCCGCCGTCGCCGCGCCTAAAGAAAGCCCGGTCGCCAGCAAGCCCGCGGCCGTGAAGCCCGTCGCTGCCAAGCCGGTGGTACTGGCGCAGGCCGACACAGCGATCCGCAGCGACACCCCGCCGCGGATGGCGCCGACGCGTCGCCGCGAACAATTGAAGATGATCGAGGATCAATTGCTCGCCGAATCGACGCTCGCCGACCTCAAGCGCGCGGCGGCAGCCGAAGCGGCGGGAGGCAAGTCCGGCCGATGAATACGCTGGTCGTCCGTCCAACGCGGGTTCGAACAGCCGGTGTGCGGCAGCAGATATTGCTGACCGCACAACAGCGTTTGATGATCCTGATGCTGCTGTTCATGGCGGCATTTTTCGTTGTGTCGGTGCGTCTTCTCTATTTCGCGCTGTTCGATACCTCGTCGAGCGCCAACGCCGCGACCGCGTTCGTCCCGGCGCGCGCCGATATCGTCGACCGCAATGGCGTGCCGCTGGCGCGCACCATCGACGGTTATTCGATCCGCGTGGTGCCTGAAAAATTGATCAACGACCGGCAATATCTGGCCGGCGAGTTGCACAAGATTTTCCCCGACATGTCGCGTGAAGAGTTGCTGGCGAAGGTCAGCGGGTCGCGGCCGACCTATATTCGCCGCCGCGCGCTGCCCGATCAGGTCGCGGCGGTGAACGCGATCGGCGACGTCGGCTTCGACTTCCCGCGCGAGAAGGAACGGCTCTATCCGCAACTGACCCTCGCCGCGCATGTGCTCGGCTTCACCAATGCCGAGGGGCATGGCGTCACCGGCGTCGAAGGCGCCTTCGACCAGCGGCTGATCGACAAGGCGACCCGCGGTGAACCGCTGGCGCTGTCGATCGACGCGCGCGTGCAGGGGGTGCTCGAAAGCGAGCTCAGCTCGGCCGTCGCCAATCTGGAAGCGATCGGCGGGGCGGGGATCATCCTCGACGTGCACACCGGCGAAGTCGCGGCGATGACCTCGCTGCCGACCTACAACCCCAACAAGCTGCTCGGCAGCGACCCGGGCACGCGGCGCAACGCCGTGACCTATAATCTTTATGAGCTTGGTTCGACCTTCAAGCCGCTGTCGATCGGCGCCGCGATCGACGCCGGCACGATTACCAGCATGGCGCGGCGCTACGACGCCACGGCGCCACTCCCGATCGCCGGGTTCCGCATCCGTGACAGCCATCCGGGGCGCTGGTACAATGTGCCCGAAACGCTGATCGAAAGCTCTAACATCGCCACCGCGCGCATCGCCGACGAGCTCGGGCGCGAGAATCTGGAGCGATTGTTCCGCAACCTGAATTTCGACAAGCGCCCTGAAATCGAACTGAAGGAACGTGCCTTCCCGCTTTGGCCCAGGGATTGGGGTCGGGTGACGACGATGACGACGAGCTATGGTCACGGTATCGCGGTGACGCCGCTACACCTCGCCAGCGCCTATGCCGCGCTCGTCAATGGCGGCATCTATCGTCCCGCGACGATGCTCAAGCTCGGCGACAAGGCGCCGCCGCAGGGCCGCCGCGTCTTCAAGGCATCGACCAGCGCGCGAATGCGCCAGTTGCTGCGACTGATCGTCTCCGACGGCACCGGCAAACAGGCCGATGCGCCGGGCTTCCGTATCGGCGGCAAGACCGGATCGGCCGAAAAGCCGGGTGCGGGCGGCTATCGTCGTCATTCGCTCGTCTCGACCTTCTCGGCGGCTTTCCCGATGGACAATCCGCGCTATGTCGTGCTGGTGATGATCGATGAGCCCAAGGGCAATGCCTTCAGTTCCGGCCAGCGGACTGCCGGCTGGACCGCAGCGCCGGTGGTGCGCAAGGTCGTGACGCGCGCCGGCCCGATGCTCGGCGTCTTCCCCGACGAAAGCCGCGACGTCGACGTCTCCGAACTGACCCCGCTGTTGCGGCGAGGCGAGGAAACGGACTGATGCGTCTTGCCGCGCTGCTCGAGGATCAGGCGCTGGAGGGCAGCGATCCCGTCGTGACGGGACTCGCAATCGACCACCGCAAGGTTGCGCCGGGAACGATATTCGGCGCCTTCGTCGGTGAAAGCTTCAACGGCGAGGATTTCATCGCCGCTGCCGTCGACGCCGGGGCGGTCGCGATCGTCGCGCGGCCCGAAGCGCGGGTCGAGGGCGCAGTGCATATCGCCGACGCCAACCCGCGCCGCGCCTTCGCGCATATCGCCGCACGCTTCTTCCATCGCTTTCCCGCGACGTGCGTCGCGGTGACGGGCACGAATGGCAAGACCTCGACGGTCGAGATGACGCGCCAGCTGTGGCGGATGGCCGGGTTCAACGCCGCATCGATCGGCACGCTCGGCATCACGACGTCGCAGGACAGCGCCTCGACAGGCCTCACGACGCCCGACATCGTCACCTTTCTTTCGAACATGTCGGGCCTCGCCGCCGAGGGCATCAGTCACGCGGCCTTCGAGGCGTCGAGCCACGGCCTCGACCAATATCGCACCGAAGGCCTGCCGGTGAAGGCAGCCGCCTTCACCAACCTCAGCCACGATCATCTCGACTATCACGGCACGATGGATGCCTATCTCGCAGCGAAGATGCGGCTTTTCGATGAAGTGGTCGAGCCGGATGGCGCCGCGGTCATATGGGCCGACGACGCCTATTCGGCCAAGGTGATCGGTGCGGTGACGGCGCGCGGCGTCCGTCTGCTGACCGTGGGGGCGACGGGCGAAACGCTCCGCCTTGTCTCGCGCGCGCCGACGCAGCTCGGCCAGTCGCTCGTCATCGCGGCCGGCGATCTCACGCAAAAGGTCGATCTGCCGCTGATCGGCGCCTATCAGGCCGCGAACGCGCTCGTGTCGGCGGGGCTGGTCATCGCGACGGGCGGCGACACGGCGCAAACACTTGCTAATCTCGCGCGGCTCCAGCCGGTGCGCGGCCGCCTCGAACGCGCGGCGATCACCCGGACCGGGGCGCCCGTCTACGTCGATTATGCGCATACCCCCGACGCGATCGAGGCTGCGCTCGATGCGCTTCGCCCGCATGCGACCGGCCGCCTGATTCTCGTTTTCGGTGCCGGCGGCGACCGCGATCAGGCGAAGCGTCCCGAAATGGGCAAGGTCGCCGCCGCCAGGGCCGACGTGCTGATCATTACCGACGACAATCCGCGCGGTGAAGATCCCGCCGTCATTCGCGGCGCGATTGCTGCCGCCGCACCCAATGCGCAGGTCATCGGCGACCGCCGCGCCGCCATAGCCGCCGCCATCGCCGAAGCGCGCGCCGACGATATCATCTGCATCGCCGGCAAGGGGCATGAGCAGGGCCAGATTGTCGGCCGCGGCGACGATATGCGCGTCATCCCCTTCGACGATGTCAGTGTTGCGCGCGAGGAGGCCGCATGAACCCGCTCTGGACCGCCCGTGCCATCGCTTCAGCCACCGATGGCACCGCCAGCGACGACTTCACCGTGCAGGGCGTTGCCTTCGACTCGCGCGAAGTAACCAAAGGCGACCTGTTCGTCGCAATGAAGGGCGAGGCGACCGACGGGCACAAATTCATCGACAAGGCGATTGCGGCGGGCGCTGCGGGCATCGTCTGCGAAAATGCCATCGACCATCCGCATGTCCGCGTCGCTGACAGCGCCGAAGCGCTGAACGCGCTCGGCATCGCGTCGCGTGCGCGCAGCCATGGCCGGATCATCGGGGTCACCGGGTCGGCGGGGAAAACCGGAACGAAAGAAGCGTTGTTCGCCGCGCTCGACCGTTTTCGTCCGGGCAAGGCGCACCGCTCGGTCAAAAGCTACAACAATCATGTCGGCGTGCCGCTCAGCCTCGCGCGCATGCCGTCGACCGCCGATTTCGGCATCTTCGAAATGGGGATGAACCATGCGGGTGAACTTGCCGAACTGACGCGCATGGTGCGTCCCCATGTCGCCATCGTCACCACCATAGCGCCGGCGCATATGGAATTTTTCGGCAGCGAAGAAGCCATCGCCGACGCGAAGGGCGAGATTTTCGAAGGGCTCGAACCTGGCGGCACCGCGATCGTCCCGTTCGACAGCCCGCATTATGCAAGGCTGCGCGCGAAGGCGGAAACGCACGCCGCCCATATCGTCAGCTTCGGTCTCGGGGCCGGCGCCGATGTGTGCGCGGTCGACTGGCTCTCCGACGGGAAGGGTGGTTCGCTCGTCACCGCGCAAGTCCAGGACTCGCTGCTCTGCTTCACGATCGCGCAGGCCGGCGCGCATTGGGTGTCCAATTCGCTCGCGGTGCTGGCGGCAGTCAAGGCGGTCGGCGGCGACCTTCCCGCAGCTGGCCTCGCCTTTGCCGAGATGGGCGGGCTCGCCGGTCGCGGCGCGCGCCACCGCGTCGAGGTTCCGGGCGGCCACATCCTCGTCATCGACGAAAGCTATAATGCAAACCCCGCTTCCATGGCCGCGACGATCGGCCAGCTCGCCACCGAATCCGCCGACCGCAAGGTCGCGATTCTCGGCGCGATGAAGGAGCTTGGGCCGGGCGGTGAGGCGTATCATGCGGGTCTGGCGGCTCCGCTCGTCGCAGCAGGCGTGCAATTCGCCCTGCTTGTCGGCGAAGAGATGGCGCCGCTTGCCAAAGCGCTTGAGGGACGCATCGATTTCGAGCATGTGCCCGCCCATTCGGGCGCGGTAGGGCGGCTGAAGGATTTGATCCGTCCGGGCGACGCCGTGCTGGTCAAGGGGTCGAACAGCGTCGGGCTGTCGCATGTCGTGACGGCGCTGATCAACGGGGACTATTGATGCTATATTGGCTGGCGGAATGGCTTGGCTTTCCGGGGGCTCTCAACCTCATTCGCTACCTGAGCTTCCGTTCGGGGGCTGCGGTCGCCACCGCGCGGATTCTCCGCTCGTGCACCGGGCCGCGCTTCATCCTGATGCTGCGGATGCGGCAGGGGAAGGGGCAGCCTATCCGTGAGGACGGCCCGCAAAGCCATCTTGCGAAAAAGGGCACCCCGACGATGGGCGGGCTGATGATCCTCATCTCGCTGATGATCTCGGCCCTTTTGTGGATGGACCTTTCCAACCGTTTCGTATGGGCGTGCATCTTCGTGACCGGCGGCTTTGCCGCAGTCGGTTTCCTCGACGATCTCGACAAGGTGACCAAGGCCAGCCACCGCGGCATTCCGGGGCGCGTGCGCCTGCTGATCGAATTTCTGATCGCGGGCGTCGCGGTGTTCCTGATCGTCTCGCGCACCGGCACCGACCTGTATCTGCCGTTCTTCAGCGGGGTCGTGCTCGAACTCGGGCCACTTTATTATGTCTTCGCGATGGTGCTGATCGTCGGTTTCGGCAATGCGGTGAACCTCACCGACGGGCTCGACGGGCTCGCGACCTTTCCGGTGATCATCGCCAGCCTGACTTTTCTCGTCATTGTCTATCTTTCGGGCAATGTGAAGTTTGCCGAATATCTCGGAATTCCGCATGTTCCCGGCGCGGGCGAACTGGCGGTGTTCGCCGCCGCGATCATCGGCGCCTGCCTCGCTTTCCTGTGGTTCAATGCGCCGCCCGCCGCGGTGTTCATGGGCGATACGGGCAGCCTTGCGCTCGGCGGCGCGCTCGCGACAATCGCGGTCACCGCGCAGCATGAACTCGTCCTCGTCCTCGTCGGCGGATTGTTCGTGGTCGAGGCGCTGTCGGTGATCATCCAGGTCTTCTGGTATAAAAGGACCGGCAAGCGCGTCTTCCGCATGGCGCCGATCCACCATCATTTCGAACAATTGGGCTGGCCCGAATCCACCGTCGTCATCCGTTTCTGGATCGTCTCGATCGTCCTCGCGCTCGCGGGACTCGCGACGCTCAAGCTCCGGTGATCTCCTCGCGCGCCTTTGCCGGCCGCCGCTATGCGGTGCTGGGACTGGCGCGCTCGGGTCTGGCGACCGTCGAGGCGCTCGTCGCCAGCGGCGCGGGCGTGACGGCGTGGGATGACCGCGAGGAAGCGCGCGACGACGCGATGGCGCTCGGCGCCGACATCGGCAATCCGCTCGAGATCGACCTGATCGGCTTTGCCGGCGTCGTTGTGTCGCCCGGCGTGCCGCTGAACCGCCACCCGATCGCCACGCATGCTCGCGAAGCGCATGTGCCCGTGATCGGGGACATCGAACTCTTTGCAGAGGCCCGTGCCGAACTGCCCGCGCACAAGGTCGTCGGAATTACCGGCACCAATGGCAAGTCGACCGTCACCGCGCTGATCACGCACATGCTCGAAAGCGCTGGCGTGCCAACGCTGATGGGCGGCAATATCGGCCTGCCGATCCTGTCGCGCGATCCGCTGCCGGAGGGCGGCGTCTATGTCCTCGAATTGTCGAGCTACCAGATCGACCTCTCGCACAATCTTGCGTGCGACATTGCGGTGCTCACCAACCTCAGCCCCGATCACCTCGACCGCTACGACGGCTTCACGGGTTACACCGCGTCGAAGGCGCGGCTCTTTTCGCTCCAGCATCGCGACCAGGTCGCGATCGTCGCCGTTGACGACGATCCGTCAAAGATGATTGCGGGCCGCATCAATCACCGCCTCCACCGCGTGTCGGCAAAGGATGTCGATCCGGTCGACCAGGCGCGCTGGCCTGCCTTGCAGGGTCCGCATAACGCTCAGAACGCCGTGTGCGCGATCGCCGTGTGCCGCGTCCTGGGGCTGAACGACGAACAGATCGAACGCGGTCTTGCGACGTACAAGTCGCTGCCGCACCGCATGGAATTGGTCGGCGAAGTCGGGGGGGTCAGCTGGTTCAACGACAGCAAGGCTACTAACGCGGCTTCCGCTGCACCGGCGCTGGCGGCTTTCCCGCCGGCGCCGGACCAGCGTCTTCACTGGATTGCGGGTGGCAAGGCCAAGGGCGACGGGCTCGCGGCGTGTCGTCCCTGGTTTGGCCATGTCAAACGCGCCTATCTGATCGGGGAGGCGATGGAGCCGTTCGCCGCCGAGATCGGTAATGCGATTTCGCTCGATCGCTCGGGCGACATCGCGACGGCCGTAAAGCAAGCCGCTGCAGAGGCCAAGCCGGGCGACATCGTCCTGCTGTCGCCGGCCTGCGCGTCGTTCGATCAATTCAGGGATTATGAGCAGCGCGGCGATGCGTTTCGCGCGGCTGTTCAGGCGCTCGGGGCATGAGCGGGGGGGACAATATGGAGACCGCAACCGAAAGGCCGGTGATCGCCGCGACGCGCACCACGAAACGTCGCGGCCCGCGCCTCAGCCGCGCCGACCGCACCCCGCTGGGGCTGTGGTTCTGGGAAATCGACCGTGTGCTGTTGCTGCTCGTGTCGATTCTCGTCGCGGTCGGGCTCGTCGCCGTGGCCGCCGCCTCTCCGGTGGCGGCGCAAAAATTGTCGACTTCGACTGCGTCGCTCGATCCGCTCTATTATTTCTATCGCCAGCTGATGTGGGTGATCGTCGGCGTGCCGGTGATGCTGATGGTGTCGATGCTGCCCAAGCCGCAGGCGCGGCGTTTCGCCATCTATGGCACGGTCGCCTTCCTGTTCCTGCTCTTCCTCGTGCCGCTGGTTGGCACATCGGTGAACGGTGCACAGCGCTGGATCGGCAGCGGGGTGTTCCGCCTCCAGCCGTCGGAATTCCTGAAACCCTTTTTTGCGGTGGCGCTCGCCTGGGTGCTGTCGCTGCGGCTGCACGACCAGAGCCTTCCCGTCGTGCCGCTGGCGCTCGCGCTGACCGGCGTCATCGCGCTGCTCCTGATGGGACAGCCCGACCTTGGCCAGACGGTTATCTTCGTCGCGACCTGGCTGGTGCTGGTAATGGTCGCGGGCCTGTCGATGCGGATCCTCGCCGGTCTTTCCGGGGCGGGGGTCGTCGGGCTCGTGCTTGCCTATTTCTTCTACCCGGTCGCGCAGCAGCGCATCAATATCTGGCTCTTTGCCGAAGGTGACAGTTTCCAGGTCGACAAGGCGCATGCGACGCTGACCGCGGGCGGCCTCATCGGCACCGGCCCCGGCGCGGGGCTTGCCAAGTTCCAGCTGCCCGAGGCGCACACCGACTATATCTTCTCGGTGATCGGCGAGGAATTCGGGATGATCGCGTGCATCGCGATCGCCATCCTCTATCTCGCGATCATCGTTCGCGTGCTCGTTCGCCTGCTCGATGAAGAGGACAGCTTCCTGATCCTCGCCGTCGCGGGGCTGATCGCACAGTTCGGCGGACAGGCGGTGATCAACATGGCGGTGAACACGCAGATCTTCCCGTCAAAGGGGATGACCTTGCCCTTCATCAGCTATGGCGGCTCGTCCTTCATCGCTTTGTCGATCGGCATGGGTTTGCTCTTGTCGCTGACCCGGCGAAACCCCTATGCGGCTCGGGTATCGATGACCCGAAACTGGAACAAGAAATGACCGCCCGAAAATGACCGCGACGCGCCACTTCCTCCTCGCCGCCGGCGGAACCGGGGGCCATATGCTGCCCGCCTACGCACTCGCGGACGAATTGATTTCGCGCGGTCATCGCGTCGTACTGGTCAGCGACGACCGTGGGCTGAAGATTCCCGGCGCGCCAGCCGAGCTGGAAACGCATGTCCTCCCCGCCGGCCGCGTGTCGGGCGGGCCGGTCGGCTGGATCAAGGCTGCACTTGCGATCTTCAAGGGTCGCCGCATGGCGATCGAGCTCATCCGCACCTTCGACCCTGCGGTCGTCGTCGGTTTCGGCGGCTACCCCTCGCTGCCCAGTCTGCTCGCCGCGGGTGCGACGAAACGCCCGCGCGTGCTCCACGAACAAAATGCGGTGCTCGGCCGCGTCAACCGTATGATGGCCCCGCGCGTCGATGCGGTCGCGGTCGCATATCACAATATCCAGCGCTTCCCCGCCGGACATGAACTCAAGAAACATATCACCGGCAATCCGGTGCGCGACGAAATCGTTGCGATCCGCGAAGAGGGTTTTCCGCCGCTGCCCGAGGACGGCATTTTTCGCCTGCTCGTGGTCGGGGGCAGTCTTGGCGCGACGATACTCAGCGACGTTGTGCCGGCGGCGATCGCGATGCTGCCGCGCGCGCTGCTCGACCGGCTGCAGGTCGTGCAGCAGTGCCGGGAAGCCGATATGGAAACGGTGCGCGCCAAATATGCCGAACTCGGAGTCGCCGCCGAATGCGCGACCTATATCAAGGATTTCCCGGAGCGGCTCCGCTGGGCGCATCTGGTGATCGCGCGCGCGGGCGCGTCGACCGTCGCCGAACTCGCTTGCGCCGGGCGGCCCGCGATCTTCGTCCCTTATCCGAGCGCGATGGACGATCATCAGACCTATAATGTCGTCGACCTTGTCGAAGCGGGCGGGGCGATCGCCTTCCCGCAGCCCGCCTTCACGCCGGCCGAGGTGGCGAAGCATATCCAGCGTATGGCGCTCGAACCCGGCGCGCTTGAAAATGCGGCCGACCGCGCGGCGAGCTGCGGGCTTCCCGATGCGACCCGCGACCTCGCCGACCTTGTCGAATCGCTCGCCGCGCCGCCGATGATGGACGTGATCCGCGTTGGTGCGCCCTCGGGCCAGCGTGCGGCCGCGAGCGGAATGGTTTCTGCTCGCCGGGGAGATCGCTGATGCGCGGCGTCGCCACCGATATCGGTACCATCCACTTCATCGGCATCGGCGGCATCGGCATGTCCGGTATTGCCGAGGTGATGCACAATCTCGGCTATCAGGTGCAGGGCAGCGACATCGCCGACTCCTATGTCGTCGAGGGTCTGCGCAAAAAGGGTATCAAGGTTGCGATCGGCCATGAAGCGTCGAACGTCGACGGCGCCGCGGTGGTCGTCACCTCGACCGCCGTCAAGCGCGGCAATCCCGAGGTAGAGGCCGCACTCGCCCAGCGCATCCCGCTGGTCCGCCGCGCCGAAATGCTCGCCGAACTGATGCGGCTGAAATCGACTGTCGCGATCGCCGGAACGCACGGCAAGACGACAACGACCAGCCTTGTCGCCGCGCTGCTTGATGCGGGCGGGATCGACCCGACCGTGATTAACGGCGGCATCATCAACAATTACGGCTCGAACGCGCGCCTCGGCGCCAGCGACTGGATGGTGGTCGAAGCCGACGAAAGCGACGGCAGCTTCCTGCGCCTCGACGGCACGATCGCGGTCGTCACCAACATCGATCCCGAGCATCTCGACCATTATGGCAGCTTCGACGCAATCAAGGACGCGTTTGTCGAGTTTATCGAAAATGTCCCCTTCTACGGCGCCGCAATGCTCTGCCTCGACCATCCCGAGGTGCAGGCGATCATCCCGCGCATCCGCGACCGGCGGATCGTGACCTATGGTTTTTCGGCGCAGGCCGACGTGCGCGGCACGAATGTGACGCCCGGCCCCGACGGCAACCGCTTCGACGTCGTCGTGCGCGATCGCGACGGCAACAGCCGGACGATCGAGGGCATCCATTTGCCGATGTCGGGTCGGCACAACGTCCAGAATTCGCTCGCTGCTATCGCCGTCGCCCTCCACATGGGTGTGTCGGACGACAAGATCGTGTCGGGCTTCAACGGCTTCGCCGGGGTCAAGCGCCGCTTCACCAAGGTTGGCGAGATTGCAGCGGGTGGGGGCGTTGTCACGGTGATCGACGATTACGCGCACCATCCGGTCGAGATCCGCGCGGTTCTGTCCGCCGCGCGCGAGGGCGTCGGCGCGGGGCGCGTCGTCGGGGTGGTTCAGCCGCACCGCTTCACGCGCCTGCGTGATCATATGGACGATTTCCAGCAGGCGTTTAACGACGCCGATATGGTGCTCGCGCTGCCTGTCTATGCGGCGGGGGAGGCGCCGATCGACGGCGTGTCGTCGGATGCGCTGGTCGAAGGTCTGCGCGACCGCGGGCATCGCCAGGCGAATGTCGTTGCCGAGGCTGACGCGCTCGCCTCTGCCATCGCTGCAAGCATTGCTGCGGGCGATATGGGTGCGGGGGACATGGTCATCTGCCTGGGCGCGGGCGACATCACCAAGATGGCGGCGGGTTTGGCCGCCGCGGTGGAGGGCGCACGGTGAGCAGTCAGCTCAAAATCCTCCCCGCTTGCGGGGAGGGGGACCGTGAAACGGTGGAGGGGGCTCGCGTCCTCGCGCCGCTTCGGCGGGCCACGATAGCCCCCTCCGTCAGCCGCTTCGCTTCTGCCACCTCCCCACAAGTTGGGAGGATCAACGCATGACGACCGACACCCTCCCCACGGTGCGTGGCAAGTTGATGGAAAACGCACCGCTGGCTCCGCTTGTCTGGTTCAAATCAGGCGGCCCTGCCGACTGGCTGTTCGAACCGAAGGACGCCGACGACCTTGCTGATTTCCTGCGCGAACTCGACCCCTCCGTCCCGGTCATGGCGCTCGGGCTCGGTTCGAACCTCATCGTCCGCGATGGCGGCTTTCCGGGCGTTGTCGTCCGCCTCGGCAAGGCGTTCGCCAAGGTCGAGACGATCGACGCAACGACGCTGCGTTGCGGCGGCGGTGCGTCGGGTATCCTCGTTTCTTCGACCGCGCGCGACGCGGGCATCGCGGGGATGGAATTCCTTCGTTCGATCCCCGGCACGGTCGGCGGTTTCGTGCGCATGAATGGCGGAGCCTATGGCAGCGAGGTCAAGGACATATTGATCGATTGCGATGTGATACTCCGCTCGGGCGAGCGCCGCACATTGCCGCTCGCCGACCTCGGCTACACCTATCGTCACAGCGAATTGCCCGAGGGCGCGGTCGTCATCGGCGCGACCTTTCGCGGCCGTCCCGGCGAGACCGCTGCCATCCAGGCCGAAATGGACCGCATCTCGGCAAGCCGCGAAGCCTCGCAGCCGCTGCGCTCGAAAACCGGCGGCTCGACTTTCAAGAACCCCGAGGGGCACAAGGCCTGGCAACTCGTCGACGGGGCCGGCTGTCGCGGTTTCGCAATCGGCGGCGCGCAGGTCAGCGAGAAGCACACCAATTTCCTGATCAACACTGGCGACGCGACGAGCGCCGATATCGAAGCGCTCGGCGAGGAAGTCCGCCGCCGCGTCAAGGACAACAGCGGCATCGAACTGCAATGGGAAATACAGCGCGTGGGAGTCATGAAGTGAGCCGGGGTCCGTGGCATGTCGCCGTCCTGATGGGCGGCTGGTCGGCGGAACGCGAAGTGTCGCTGATGAGCGGCAATGGCGTCGCCGACGCGCTCGAATCGCGCGGCCACCGGGTCACGCGTATCGACATGGACCGCGATGTCGCATTGCGTCTTGCCGAAGCCAAGCCCGATGTCGTGTTCAACGCGCTCCACGGCGTCCCCGGCGAGGATGGGACGGTGCAGGGCATGCTCGACCTGATGGGCCTCAAATACACCCACAGCGGCCTCGTCACCTCGGTGATCGCGATCGACAAGGAATTGACGAAGCAGGCTCTGGTGCCGCATGGCATCCCCATGCCGACGGGGACGATGGTCGACAGCGAAAGCCTCTTTACAGTCGACCCCTTGCCGCGCCCCTATGTGCTGAAACCCGTCAACGAGGGCTCGTCGGTCGGCGTGGCGATCGTCAGGGACGACAGCAATTACGGCAATCCCATCGCGCGCGAAGCCGTCGGCCCGTGGCAGTTATTCGATCGCCTGCTCGCCGAACCCTTCATCAAAGGCCGCGAGCTGACGGTTGCGGTGCTCGGCGATCAGGCGCTCGCGGTGACCGAGCTGCGCGTCAAATCGGGCTTCTACGACTATGATGCCAAATATACCGACGGGCTGACCGAACATGTCTGCCCCGCGGATGTCCCCGCCGACGTCGCGCAGCGGATGATGGATCTGGCGCTGCAATCGCACCGTCTGCTCGGTTGCAAGGGCGCCTCGCGCTCGGATTTCCGCTGGGACGACGAACATGGCCTCGCGGGGATCTTCCTGCTTGAAGTCAATACCCAGCCGGGGATGACGCCTTTAAGTCTGGTGCCCGAACAGGGGCGGGCGGTGGGTATGGATTATGCCGAACTGGTCGAACGCATCGTGGGGGAAGCGTTATGAGTAACACGCGGATCAAACGCGGCAGCTCGCCGCCGCGCCGCCCGGCGCGCACACCGAAAAAGCGGCGGAAGGTGCAGACCTCGCGCCTCAACGCCATCATCAACGCGCTGCCGATCAGCCCGCAGCGGCTGCAGAAGGTCGCCAACTGGACGATCGGGCTCAGCCTGTGCGCGGTGGTTGCCATCGCCGCGCATGCGACGGGCGTCACCGCGAAAATCCACGAGGAATATGCACAGGCGGTCGGCCGCGCGGGGTTCCAAGTCAAGAAGGTCGAGGTCGTCGGTGCCGACCGCATCGACCGGCTCAAAGTCTATGACATCGCGCTCGCGCAGAAGGATCGCTCGATGGCGGCGGTCGATCTGGAGGATGTGCGCGGCGACCTGATGCGCTACGGATGGATCAAGGATGCGCGCGTGTCGCGGCGTTTGCCCGACACGCTTGTCGTCGATATCGTCGAGCGGACGCCGACGGCGATCTGGCAGCATAATAATCGCCTGTCGCTGATCGACGACAAGGGCGTCGTGCTCGAACCCGTCACCGTCGCGACGATGCCCGATCTGCCGCTCGTCATCGGGCCGAAGGCGAATCAGCGCTCGCAGGACCTCGACCGGCTGCTGAGCGAGGCGAGCAGCCTCAAGGAGTTGCTCGCCGGGGCGACCTGGGTGGGTAACCGCCGCTGGGACCTTCGTTTCCGCAGCGGCGAGACGCTGTCGCTTCCCGAAGGCGAGGCGGAGGCGAAGGCAGCACTCGCCAAATTCGCCCATATGGATGGCGCCAACCGTTTGCTCGGGCGCGGCATATTGCGTTTCGACATGCGCGATCCGGCGCGCTTCGTGCTACGTCTGCCGCATGAGGGACAGGTGGCGCCAGCGAAGCTCGACGAAGCGCGCGCCGCGGTCGATGCCGTTGCCGAAGCCGCGGCGGAGAAGGGATAAGCCATGGCGCCGCCGCGCATCGAAAAGATCATCACCGCGCTCGATGTCGGGTCGTGGAAGGTCTGCGCGCTGATCGCGGGGCAGACTGCCGACGGCCAATTGCACGTTCTCGGAACCGGACAGCGGGAAAGCCGCGGCGTCCAGCGCGGCTATGTCGCCGACATGGAACAGACCGAGCATATCGTGCGCGAGGCGATCGAACAGGCCGAACGCATCGCGGGGCTCAATATCGACGATGTCTGGGTCAGCTTTTCGGCGGGCGGGCTTCTCAGCGACGTCGCGCCGATCGAAAGCGAACTCGGCGGCCATCGTATCGAGCAGGAGGATATCGACGATCTGCTCGCCGCGGGCCGCGCGGGCATCGATCCCGAAGGCCGCATGATCCTGCATGCACAGCCCGCGCTTTACACGCTCGATGGCCTAACCGGCGTCAAGAACCCGATCGGCCTTCACGCCGACCGGCTCGGCGTCGATATCCATATCATCATGGCCGACGGCGCCCCGGTGCGAAACCTTGAGTCTGCAGTCCGGCAGGCGCATCTCGACGTCAATGCGGTCGTCGCCTCACCCATCGCGGCGGGCCTTGCCTGCCTGTCCGAAGAGGAACGCGACCTCGGCGTGGCGCTCGTCGAACTCGGCGCGGCGGTCACGACCGTATCGCTCTATGCAGGCGGGATGCTCGTCGAAATGGCGTCGCTGCCCTTTGGAGCGAGCGACATCACCGACGACATCGCCTCGGCTTTCGGCATCCGGCGCAGCCAGGCGCAGCGGCTTCAGAGCTTCTATGGCTCGGCCTCGGCCAGCCCGCGCGACAATAATGAGATTATCGAACTCGAACCTGGCGCGCCGTCGGGCAGCGATTCCCCGCGCATCACGCGCGCGCAACTGGTGACGGTGATCCGCCAGCGGCTCGACGCGATGATGGGCGAGATCGGCCGGACACTGAAGGACCTTCATTTCGTCGGCCCGATCGGGCGCCAGGTGGTGCTCGTCGGCGGCGGCGCCGACCTCAAGGGCATCGCCGACTACACGCAAAGCGCGCTCGGCCGCGCGGCGCGCGTCGGGCGACCGCGTGGGTTGCACGGTCTGCCCGATGCGCATAGCGGCCCCGCTTTCGCGACGCTCGCAGGTCTGGTTCTCTATGCCGCATCGGATCCCGTGGACCTCCGCGATCTGCCGATGATGGCGCAGGATGTCTACAAGCCGGCCGGGTCGTCGATCCTCCATCGGCTGATGGCGGCATTGAAAAGCAGTTTTTAAGTGTCGAGCGACGAAAAGGTTAATTTTTTGGGTGATATCCGCGTCACAATAGTGCAATGCGGTAGTAGAAAACCGGGCGGACGGACTACCGCCCGGCTGGGTCGCAAGGTTGGGGAAGCGGCACCTGTCCGCCGCTGCAGGGAGACTTTTTGATGAGCATCAATATTGGCCCGCCGCAGGTCGACGAGCTGAAGCCGCGCATCGCGGTGATCGGCGTCGGCGGCGCGGGTGGCAATGCCATCGCAAACATGATCGCGGCGCGTGTCGAGGGGGTCGATTTCATCGTCGCCAACACCGACGCACAGGCGCTGAACGCTTCGCCGGCCGAACGGCGCATCCAGCTGGGGACGCAAATCACCCAGGGACTGGGCGCGGGTTCGCGGCCCGAGGTTGGCCGTGCCGCCGCCGAGGAGAGCATTGCGCAGGTCGAAGAGGCGCTGAACGGCGCACATATGTGCTTCGTCGCGGCGGGCATGGGCGGCGGGACCGGCACCGGTGCGGCGCCGGTGATCGCCAAGGCGGCGCGCGACCGCGGCATCCTGACCGTCGGTGTCGTGACCAAGCCCTTCACCTTCGAAGGCCAGCGCCGCATGCGGTCGGCAGACTCGGGCATTGCCGAGTTGCAGGACCATGTCGACACGCTGATCGTCATTCCGAACCAGAATCTCTTTCTGGTCGCCAACCCGAACACGACCTTCAAAGAAGCCTTCACCATGGCGGATGAAGTGCTTCAGCAGGGCGTGCGCGGCATCACCGACCTGATGGTCATGCCCGGCCTGATCAACCTCGACTTCGCCGACGTGCGCAGCGTGATGCGCGAAATGGGCAAGGCAATGATGGGCACCGGCGAAGCTGAAGGCGACGGCCGTGCGCTCGAAGCCGCTCAGAAAGCGATTGCCAACCCGCTGCTCGACGGCGTGTCGATGGCGGGCGCCAAGGGCGTCATCATCTCGATTACCGGCGGTGAGGACATGCGCCTGATGGAAGTCGACGAGGCCGCGAACCACATCCGCGAACTGGTCGATCCCGACGCCAACATCATCTGGGGCAGCGCGTTCAACGACAGCCTCGACGGCAAGATCCGCGTCTCGGTGGTTGCCACCGGCATCGACAGCAATGGCGAAGCCGCGGCGCAGGCATCACCCGCAACGCGCAGCTTCTCCTTCGCCCCCGCGCGTGCGGCGGCCCCCGCTCCGGTGGTCGAAGAGGCGGTCGCACCGGCGGTTCAGGAAGAATCACTCGCCGAAACGGCACCGGTGGACGACAAGGATCCGACGCCCGGCTTCTCGCTGGGCGACAGTGCCGACCGCGATGCTCCGGCCATCGCCGCCGAAGAGGAGCCGATGGAATTGTCGCAGGTCGCCGCGACCTATGACGATACCGCCGACGAACTTGTGCTCGACGCACCCGAAGCGCCGGCCGAATATCGGTCTTCGCCAGCCGCGGATCCGACGCCGACAGAGGAATCGCCCGCACGGTCGGTGGGTGGTGGAACCCTGTTTGAACGCATGTCGCGTCTGTCGCGCGGGGCTCCGGCACCGGAAAGCAACGAAGGCGGCAAGGACGACGGAGTCGATATTCCGCGCTTCCTGGGACGGCAGAACAACCAGTAACGGGGCTATCGAGCGGCCGCCCGCCGGGCACGGCAGGCCGGAAATCGGGATGAGTTGCCCATGCGGCAAGCGAAATTGACGGCGATGCCGGCGCGCGCGCGCCTTTATGTTCGCGCGCTCGGCGCGCTGTTGCTTGGAACGGCGGCGCTGCCGTCCGCTTATGCGCAGGTGACGCCGCCCGATCCCGCGACCAAGGCGGCGATGGAAAAGCGGACCGCGGCGCGCACACTCCTTTCGTCGGCCCTCGCGCGTATTGCGTCGAACAACAGCGACACATCGGCGTTGCTCGATGCCGGCCGCGCGTCGATCGAGCTTGAGGATTATCGCGCCGCGCTCGGCTTCCTTGTCCGCGCGGAGCAGGCAAATCCGCGCGACGGCGCGGTCAAGGCCGCGCTCGGTTCGGCGATGGTCCATTCCGAAAATCCGACGCGCGCGCTCGACTATTTCGGGGAAGCGCAGCTGCTGGGCGCTCCCGAACGGCTGTTTCTTGCCGACCGAGGTCTCGCGCGCGATTTGCTGGGCCAACAGGATGCGGCGCAGCGCGACTATCAGCTGGCGCTGTCCATCACCCCCAATGACGAGCTGACGCGGCGCTATGCGCTGTCGCTCGGGATCAGCGGCGATGCCGATCGCGCGATCCAGATGCTGACGCCGCAATTGCGCGCGCAGGATCGCGGTGCATGGCGTTTGCGCGCGATGATCCTTGCGATGAACGGCCGCGACAAGGAGGCGACCGATATCGTCAATGCGACGATGCCGCCCACGATGGCGCAGAATATCAGGCCCTATCTGACCCAGATGGACCGGCTCAATCCCGCGCAACAGGCGGCCGCCGCGCATTTCGGCCGCTTTCCGGGCGGCCAGCTTGGTCCCAAACGCAAACCGGTCCAGATGGCGGCAGCCTCCCCGCCGCCTTCGTCGGCACCGGCTGTCACCGGCAAACGCCAACCCGGCAGCGCCGCCAATCGGCAAGCGGCCGCATCGGTGGCGCCCGCACCGGCGGCGGCCACGCGCAAACCCGATCCCGCGCCGACGCGCGCAGCCCAGCGGGCGGCGACAATTTCGCCCGCTCCAACGCCCGCAGCGGTGCGGCCCGCATCTGGCGCCATTCGGCCGACGCCGGAAAATCCATTCCCATCGGCCGACGGTGCCCGGGTCATGCCAACCCGGGAAAATCCCTTTCCTGCGGCGGGCGAACCCCGGGTTTTGCCGACGCGTGAAAATCCATTCCCGGCCGCCGGGGGAGCGGGGCCGGCCTTCGTCCCAGCATCCCCGGTGGCGGCTCGACCATCGGCGCCCACGCCATCGCTGGCTCCGGGCGATGCGAACGGCTCTCCGCCCGCCGAACCTGTGGGACCGGGCTTCTCGATCGCCGATATGGGCCGCGGTTCCGCCGATGCACCACCGGGCCGCGGCGCGGCGGCTTCGTCCCCGGCTGCCATGGCCTCGGGTTCGCCGATCCCTGCTGCTCCGGCCGCTTCAGCCGTTCCGCTCGCCTCGCTCGCCGACATCGTCGGCACGATTGAAATTCCAGCAGAGGAACTGGCGCGGCCCGACAATGCGATCGGCGCCGAGACGCTTGCCAAGCTGATGGACGACAAGCGCAAGGCCGACGCCGCCGAAGCGGCGAAGCGCGAAAAGGATAGCGCGGCGGCCAAGGCAAAGGCCGAAGCCGACGCCAAAGCCAAGGAAGAAGCGGCAGAGAAAAAGGCCAATCCCGCCCGCATCTGGGTTCAGATCGCGACCGGGGCGAATGCCAAGGCGCTCGCAACCGATTTCGGGAAATTCGCGAAAAAATCTCCGGCGCTGTTCAAGGGCAAGTCGGGCGGCACGGCCGAATGGGGCAAGACGCGGCGTCTGCTCCTCGGCCCCTTCAAGGACCGCAAGGCGGCGCAGGATTGGCTCGCCGATTATAAGAAGGCGGGGGGCGACGGTTTCCTCTTTAACAGCGAGGCGGGGCAGTCCGTCGATCCGGTCAAGTGAGCCTTGCCGACTGCGCCAGCTATCCCGCCTATAGCCGCGGGCGCCGTCACCCCGAGCTCGGGCGCGTGGTGCGCGGACCGCGTGACGATTTTCAGCGCGACCGTGACCGCATCATCCACTCGATCGCGTTCCGCCGCTTGCGGCACAAGACGCAGGTCTTCGTCGCCCCCGATGGCGACCATTATCGCGTTCGTCTGACCCACAGTATCGAGGTCGCGCAGATCGGGCGCGGGATCGCCCGCGCGCTCGGGCTTAACGAGGATCTGACCGAAGCGCTCTGCCTCGCCCACGATATCGGCCATCCACCTTTCGGCCATGCGGGCGAGGATGCGCTGAAGGCCGCGATGGCGGCGCACGGCGGCTTCGACCATAATGGCCATACGCTGCGCACTTTGGCGCGCCTTGAAAGTCCCTATCCGCTCTTCGACGGCCTCAATCTGACGTGGGAAACGCTCGAAGGGCTGGCCAAGCATAATGGTCCGGTGACGAGCCCCGGTTGGGCGCTCGCCGAAATCGACGGCGATTTTTCGCTCGACCTGGGAAGCCATGCCAGCCTTGAGGCGCAGATCGCGGCGGTTGCCGACGACATCGCCTATGACAATCACGACATCGACGATGGCCTGCGCGCGGGTCTGCTCGATCTCGATCAGTTGATGGAACAACCCTTCGTCGCCGCCAACTTCCGCGCCGTGGAAGGCCGCTTCCCCGGCGCCCCGCGCGACCGGCTGCTGCGTGAACTGGTGCGCGACCAGATCGGGGTGATGGTCAACGACGTGATCGCGGCGACCGAGGCCAATGTGGTCGAAGCCAGAGTGGGAAGCGTCGAGGAGGTTCGCGCCGCGGGCCGGGCGCTCGGCGGTTTTTCGCCCGAACTTGCCGCGCAGGAGCGCGACCTCAAGCGTTTCATGTACGCCAATCTCTATCACCACCCCGAACAGGTCGCCGCCGCCGAGGCGGCAAACAAGGTCGTCGGCGATCTTTTCGCCGCCTATGCCGCCGACCCGCGCCTGATGGGCGCGGATTGGTCGGCGCGCCTGCCCGGCGAAGAATGCGCGACAAACCGGCATATCGGCGATTATATCGCCGGGATGACCGACCGTTTCGCTATCGATCGCTTTGCCGAAATCTTCGGCCGCGATGCCGTGCCGCAGGCGTTGGCGCATGCCTGACGCGCTGATCGTCGGCGCGACGGGGCTGATCGGGCGCGCGGTGATCGAACGCTTCGGTTCGCATCCTGTCACCGTCCTCGCGCGCCGCGACGTCGATGGGCTGGCCGCGCAGCACAGGCAATTGGTCGCACCGCCTGAACGCTGGGGCGACATTATCGCTGCCGAACAGCCGAGGGTGCTGATCTCCTGTCTCGGCACGACGATCCGGCAGGCCGGGTCGCAGGCGGCCTTTCGCGCGGTCGACCATGACCTTGTGCTCGCTGCCGCGCGCGGCGCCAAGGCGGGCGGTACGCCGCATATGATCGCGGTCAGCTCCGTCGGTGCCGCCGCGAGAAGCGGCAATTTCTATCTTCGCACCAAGGGCGAGACCGAAGGGGATCTCCGCGCGCTCGGCTTTGACCGGCTCGACCTGATCCGACCCGGCCTGCTTCGCGGCGACCGGCCAGGGCCACAGCGGCTGGGCGAGGGGATCGCCACGATCGCCGCGCCTTTGACCGACGCATTGCTCCACGGCAGCTTCCGCCGCTACCGCTCGATTTCCGGCGACACAGTCGCTGCGGCGATCGTTGCGCTTGCGGGGCAGGGTGGTTCAGGCGTTCATATCCACGAAAACGACGCAATCCGCGCGCTCGCCGATTGACTCCGTAAAAGGGCAGCGCCAAGGCTCGCAGCGTCTGTCGGGCCTCGCAAGAGATTCGACCGGCCGCGCGGGAGAGCGTGGGGGCAGGGCAACCGGCGCCTCACCACCGAAGGAGCAACCGCCCCGGAAACTCTCAGGTCAGCAGGACCGCGCAGGCTGGAACGGACACTCTGGAAAGCGTTTCGGTCCCCAAAATGCGGGGAAAAGGCCGGAACCACCGAAGGGGTAACCTCATGATATGGGGGAAAACTCTCAGGTTCCCGTGACAGAGGGGGCATGGCGACAAGGCGCGGCGATGGGCCGCGCATATGCTGTGCAACCGCGGGAGACTGGCATGACCGACACTGAATTTACCGGCGAGGATGCGGTCATCGAGACCGAGACGCTGCCGCTCGACGCATGGCATCGTGCGAAGGGCGGGCGCATGGTCGAATTCGCCGGCTATTGGATGCCGATCCAATATGAAGGCATCATGGCCGAGCATCTCTGGGTCCGCGAAAACGCCGGCCTGTTCGATGTCAGTCATATGGGGCAGCTGGCGCTGTCGGGCGACAATGTTGCCAAGGCGCTCGAAACGCTCGTTCCCGGCGACATTTTGGCGCTCAAGCCTGGCCGGATGCGCTATTCGCTGTTGCTGGACGAAGATGGCGGCATCCTCGACGACCTGATGATCACCAATGAGGGCGACCAATATGGCGTCGTGGTCAACGGCGCGGTCAAATGGGAAGATATCGGCCATCTGCGCGAAAATCTGTCCGACGATATAACCCTCAATCACAATGAAGATTATGGCCTGCTCGCGTTGCAGGGGCCGAAGGCGGTCGATGCGCTGGCGCGGCTGGTGCCCGAGGCCGCGACCCTCGTCTTCATGCAGGCGACTCGCGCAACTTGGAACGGCCACGCGATTGCGCTCAGCCGCTCGGGCTACACCGGCGAGGACGGCTTCGAGATTTCGCTGCCGAACGAGGCGCTTGAAGCCTTCGCCGATGCGCTCTGCGCGATGGCGGAAGTGAAACCGATCGGCCTCGGCGCACGCGATTCGTTGCGGCTCGAGGCGGGCCTGCCGCTCTATGGCCACGACCTGACCCCCGCGATCGACCCTGCCGAAGCCGACCTCGGCTTCGCGGTCAGCAAGCGCCGCCGCGAGGAAGAAAATTTCCCCGGCGCCGCGCGCATCCTTGGTCATCTCGAAGACGGCCCGCCGCGCAAACGCGTTGGCCTGCTCGTCGACGGCAAGCTGCCGGTGCGCGAGGGCGCGAAGCTGTTTGACGGCGAAGACGAGATCGGCGTCGTGACGTCGGGCGGCTTTGCCCCAAGCGTCGGCGCGCCGATCGCGATGGGCTATGTCCCTCGCGACCATGCCGTGCCTGGCACCGCGGTCGCCGCCGAAGTGCGCGGCAAGCTGGTCCATTGCACGGTCGTCGCCATGCCCTTTGTTCCGCATAATTATGTTCGTAAAACAGGAGGTTGACTGATGCCGCGTTATTTTACCGAAGAGCATGAGTGGATCGACGTCGACGGCGAGGTTGCGACGGTCGGCATCACCGACTTTGCGCAGGGCCAGCTTGGCGACATCGTGTTCGTCGAGGTTCCTGACACTGGCGCCGAACTCAGCCAGGGCGGCGACGCCGCGGTGGTCGAATCGGTGAAGGCGGCCAGCGACGTCTATGCCCCGGTCGACGGCACCGTCACCGAAGGCAATGGCCAGCTCGAGGAAGATCCCGCGCTCGTCAATTCGGACCCCGAAGGCGAAGGCTGGTTCTTCCGGATGACGCTCAGCGACAAGAGTCAACTCGAAGGGCTGATGGACGCCGCGGCGTACAAGGCCTTTTGCGACGCGCTGTAATCATACCCCTCCCGCAAACGGGAGGGGGGAGATAATGTGATCGCAACCGATCCCGCCCTCGCCAATTGCCGCCTGATGGTGGCGACGCCCATCTATGACGGGGCGCAGGGCACCTATGTGCGCTCGGCGCTCGATCTGGCGCTGAAGGCGCAGGCGCGGGGTATTTCGGTCCGCTTCGAATTCATCCTCTATCAACCGTCGATCACGCGGGCGCGCAATATCCTGGCGGCGATGTTCCTCGCGAGCGATTGCACGCATATGTTGTTCGTCGATGCCGATATCGACTTCACGTCCGAAGATGTGTTCTCCATGGTCGAGGCGATGGCAGCGCGGCCCGAGTGTGCGGTTCTCGGGGCAGCCTATCCGCGGCGAGCGGTCAATTGGCGGAACGTCGCTGTCGCGGTGGAGCGGGGTTTCGGCCGGGAAGATCCGGCTGATCTCGCGCGCTTCGCGGGCGATTTCGCGCTGCATTTCCTGCATCAGGATGCGAGTTTCGCGCTGACCGACCTCGTCGAACTGTCGCGGCTCGGCACCGCGATGATGCTGATCCGCCGCGATGTCCTGGAGACGCTGCGCGACACGCTTCCCGACATCGCGTTTCGGCCCGATCCCGCCGAACGCCATGCGCATGGCGTCGGCGAATATGAAGCCGCCTGCTTTTCGCCAATGATCGAACCCGACACGCAGGCGCTTTTGTCCGACGATTACGCCTTTTGCCGACGCGTGCGCGATGCCGGTTTTCGTATCTGGCTCGCGCCGTGGGTCAGCACGACGCACAGCGGCCCCGCTATTTTTCGCGGTTCTCTGACCGATGTTGCACAGCTTCTTTCCACTAATTCAGCCTCTTCCCCGGAGTAGTTCATGCGTTATCTGCCTTTGACCAATGACGATCGCGCGGCGATGCTCGCGACGATCGGCGCCGCGACGATCGACGATCTGTTCGTCGACGTTCCCGCAGAAGCGCGGCTCGTCGGCCCGATTGCGGGGCTTCCGAACCATGCGAGCGAACTCGCGGTCGAGCGCCATATGGGCGCGCTCGCGCGCCGCAGCCGCGCGGCGGGCGAGGGGCCTTTCTTCCTTGGCGCCGGGGCCTATCGCCACCATGTGCCGGCGAGCGTCGATCATCTGATCCAGCGCGGCGAGTTTCTGACCGCCTATACGCCGTACCAGCCCGAAATCGCGCAGGGCACGCTGCAGATGCTGTTCGAATTCCAGAGCCAGGTCGCGCGCCTGCTCGGTACCGACGTCGCCAATGCGTCGATGTACGACGGCTCGACCGCCTGCTGGGAAGCGATCGTCATGGCGCGGCGCATCACCAAGCGCGGCAAGGCGTTGCTGTCGACCGGCCTTCATCCGCATTATCGCAGCGTCGCGCGCACGATGGCCAAATATACCGGCGATATCCTCGTCGACGGCGATCCGACGCTGGAGGCCGGCACCGATTGGAAAGCGCTTGCATCGGCGATCGACAAGGAAACGAGCTGCGTCGTCGTCCAATATCCTGACATCCTCGGCCGCATCGACGATATGGCCAAGCTCGCCGAAGCGTGTCAGGCCGCGGGCGCGCTGCTGATCGCGGTGGTCACTGAACCCGTCGCGCTCGGCCTCATCAAGTCGCCCGGCGAAATGGGTGCCGATATCGTCGTGGGCGAGGGGCAGTCGCTCGGCGTCGGGCTGCAATTTGGCGGGCCTTATGTCGGCCTCTTCGCGTGTAAGACCAAATATGTGCGCCAGATGCCGGGGCGCCTGTGCGGCGAAACTATCGACGCCAATGGGAAGCGCGGCTTCGTGCTGACGCTGTCGACGCGCGAACAGCATATCCGTCGTGAGAAAGCGACGAGCAATATCTGTACCAATTCAGGTCTTTGTGCGCTGGCGTTCAGCATTCACATGACCTTGCTCGGCGAAGCCGGGCTGCGCCAGCTCGCGGCGATCAACCATGCGCGTGCCAAGGTCGCTGCGGCTGAACTGGCCAAAATTCCCGGTGTGTCGGTACTCAACAACAGCTATTTCAACGAATTCACCCTGCTGCTGCCGACCGCGGCGCGGCCGGTGATCCACAAGCTGGCTGGAAAAGATATCCTCGGCGGCGTCTCGCTCGGCCGCCTCTATCCGGACAATGCCGGTCTCGCGAACGGCCTTGTCGTTGCGGTTACCGAAACCGTCACCGAGGCGGATATCGCCGCCTTCGCCGCGGCCCTGAAGGAGGTGCTGGCATGACCGCGCTCAACCGCGCCGGCTGGCGCCCCGAAATCAACGTCGCGGGCGGCGCCGACGACACGACGACTTTCACCGGAAACCGCGCGCTGATGCTCGAGGAGGCGCTGATCTTCGAGATCGGTTCGGCCGAAACCACGGGCGTCGATTTCGACGAGGACGCGCCCGCCGCCGACCTGGGCGCGCTGGCGCGTTCGGCGCCCATCGGCCTGCCGGGGCTCAGCGAGTCCGAAACGGTGCGCCACTATACGCGGCTGTCGCGGCAGAATTACGCGATCGATCTCGGTCTTTTCCCGCTCGGCAGTTGCACGATGAAGCACAACCCGCGCCTCAACGAAAAGGTCGCGCGGATGCCGGGCTTCGCCGACGTCCACCCGCTCCAGCCGCAGGAAACGGTGCAGGGTGCCTATGCGGTGATCCACGAGCTCGCCGAATGGCTGATCACGCTCACCGGCATGCACAGCGTCGCGATGTCGCCCAAGGCGGGAGCGCATGGCGAACTGTGCGGCATCCTCTGCATCAAGGCGGCGCTCGAGGCGCGCGGCGACGACCGCCGCGTGATCCTGGTCCCCGAAAGCGCACACGGCACCAACCCGGCGACGGCGGCCTTCGCAGGTTTTGCTGTCGAGGACATTCCGGCGACGGAGGCGGGCCGCGTCAATCTTGAAGCGTTGAAGGCGCGTCTCGGCCCCGACGTCGCGGGGGTGATGATCACCAACCCAAACACCTGCGGCCTGTTCGAACGCGATATGAAGGCGATCTCGGACGCGGTCCATGCGGCCGGCGGTTATGTTTATTGCGACGGCGCGAACTTCAACGCGATCGTCGGCCGCGTGCGCCCCGGCGATCTTGGCGTCGATGCGATGCACATCAACCTCCACAAAACCTTCTCGACCCCGCACGGCGGCGGCGGCCCCGGTTCGGGTCCCGTCGTGTTGTCGGAGGCGTTGGCGCCGTTCGCACCGCTGCCTTTCGTGACCAAACAGGGCGACGGCTTCCGCCTGATCGAGGAAGAAAGCGCGAGCGAGGATCATCCGCAGAGCTTTGGCCGCATGACCGCCTTTCACGGCCAGATGGGTATGTTCACCCGCGCGCTGACCTATATCCTCAGCCATGGCGCCGACGGGCTCAAGCAGGTCGCCGAGGATGCCGTGCTCAACGCCAATTATGTGCTGCGCAGTCTCGACGGCGTACTCGACGCGCCCTTCGCCGCGTCGGGCCCATGCATGCACGAGGCTTTGTTCAGCGATAAGGGGCTCGCCGAGGGCTTCTCGACGCTCGACATCGCCAAGGGGCTGATCGACGAAGGCTATCACCCGATGACGGTCTATTTCCCGCTCGTCGTCCACGGCGCGATGCTCGTCGAGCCGACCGAGACCGAGAGCAAGGCGGCGCTCGACCAGTTCATCGGGGCGCTGCGCAGCATCGCGATGCGCGCGAAGAACGGCGACCCGGCGCTCAAGACCGCGCCGCATTTCGCCCCGCGTGCGCGGCTCGACGAAACACTCGCGGCGCGTAAGCCGATCCTCGCCTGGGAGGGCGGATGACCGAAGCGGCGCCCGGCCCCGAACGCTCCGAAACGCGCGCTGGCGCCGGGTGCGTCGCGGCCGGCGCGCTCTTCGCGATCGTCGCGATCCTCGGCTGGCTGATCGCGATCACCGCTTACGGCCTTATCGTCGAACAGTGGGAGATGATCGCGGTTCGCCGCGAGTTCAGCTACGACTGGGCCTTCTTCTACGCCCCGCTGTTTGCGGTGGGGCTCGGCCTCACGACCGCCTTTTTGGTTTCGCGGCGGGCGTCGGCGGCGCGAATGACCTTGCTGATCACCGTCACCGGCGCCATTGCCTTGCTTGCGGGCGTCGTGCTGTTCGGGCTCGGCGGACTGATCTGACGCGGCGGGGGAGCATGCGATGAGCTGGGACAATATCTTTCTGTTGGCCAATTACTGGGCCTTCGCGGGCTGGATCGCCCTCGCTTTCCTGCCGCGCGGCCCGAAAATCCTCGCGGCAATCCTCTATGCGGGCGTTTTCCTCCTTTGCCTCGCCTACGCGATATTGATTGTCGGTTTCCTGACCGGCGGCATCGACCCCGGCGGGGCGAGCGGGGCGGACTTCACGACGCTGAAGGGCGTGATGAAGCTTTTCGACAGTCCCGGCGGGGCGACGATGGGCTGGATCCATTATCTGGCGTTCGACCTGTTCACGGGCATGTGGATCGCGCGCGACGCCGACCAGAAAGGCTTCAGCCGCGTCGTGCAATTCCCGTTCCTGTTCCTGACGCTGATGGTCGGGCCGGTCGGCCTGTTCGCCTGGCTGATCATGCGCGAGCGCCGCGCAAGGGCGCAGGCGAAAAGGTGACACCGCAGCCTTGGACGCCGGGTGAGGGCGGAGACGAAGAGAAACGCCACGCCCCCGCCACGCTGCGCAACCGCGATGCGATCGCCGCAGTGCTCGCCGACTGGCTGCCGGTGACGGGCTCGATACTCGAAGTCGCAAGCGGATCGGGCGAGCATGTCGTCCATTTCGCCGCCGCCTTTCCGCATCTCGATTGGCAGCCGAGCGATCCCGATCCCGCCGGGCTGACCTCGATCGCCGCCTATCGCGCCGACGCGGGGCTCGCCAATATCGCGGCGCCGCTGGCTCTCGACGCGTCGGCACATGCGTGGCCGATCGGGCAAGCTGACGCGATCCTCTGCATCAATATGGTGCATATCAGCCCGTGGGAGGCCACGCTGGGCCTGTTTGCTGGCGCAGCGGGGTTGCTGGCGGCCAAAGCGCCGCTGATCCTCTATGGCCCCTATATCGAGCGCGGGGTCCCGACAGCGGACAGCAACCTGGCCTTCGATGCCAGCCTGCGCGCGCGTGACCCGGCGTGGGGCCTTCGCGAGACGAATGAGGTCAAGGCGGCGGCTGTCGATGCTGGCTTCGCCTTCGCCGAACGCCGCGCGATGCCTGCGAACAATCTGATGCTACTCTTCCGCCGCAGATGAAGATCGCGAGCGGGCTTCAGGGAGTCAGATCGAGCCTTTCGATCTTCGGGACGGGCGAACGCTGCCGCAGGTGCGATCCCGTTTTCCGTTCCCAGCCCGCGGTCAGCGTATAGCGTTCGATCATGAAGAAGCGCTGGCGGGCGCCGCTGGCAGACGCCGCGGGAACGTATAGCCGCCCGCCTATCGAGCGCAGAAGTATGTCGGCCCATCCGGTGTTGCCCTGGTTTCGCAGGATTTCGGCCTCTTCGACGCGGCCCGCGTCATTGACCCAGAAACCGATGTCGACCCATTTGTCGACGTCGGTCATCGGTTCGCGGCGATTTACATTGCCGCTCCGCTCCGCGCGCCAGCTATCCTCGTCATTCCGTTCGAGCGCGGGGGCGTACAGCAACGCAGGTCGCTCCATTCCTCCCTCGGCGATCATCCGGGCGATCAGGGCGTCGGTCGACTTGTGTTTCCCCATCGCGCGATCCAGCCGCAGCGCTAGCAGTTCGCCGACCAGCGCATATTTTTCTGCACCCGGGGTCGGGTTCGCGACATATTTCGCGATCTCCTTGCGCGCCAACTTCGCGCGCCAATCGTCCGCCGGACTCGCCTGCGCCTTAAGCACGAGCAGCGAGAGATAGCGGGTCCGGGCGATCGCGGCAATCTGGGGGCGGCCCTTGCCCAGCGCATAGCGTTCCATTTTCAGATATTTCCGCTCGGCCTCTTGGGGATAGCCCATTTTCAGCCGGGAATCGCCCAGATCCAGTTCGGCTCTCAGCATATTGGGGTCATCGGCCGGAAGATGGTCGCGCAGCGTATCGCGCCGCTCGAACAAGGCATGGCGATAGATCGTCGCTTCGCCCAGGTGCGCCGCGACATTCGCGTTCGCGTTGAGCAGGTCGGCGATCCCCAACGGCAGTTTCGCCTTGTACCGCCGGTTGCGATCGAGTGATTTTTCGAGCGTTTGTCGCGCGTCCTTATAGGCGCCGGCTACAAATTGGTTTTCGGCGTGGACGAGCGTCGCCTGCACATCCTCTTCGGGCGGGCATTGCCGCGCGATGCAAGCCTCCAGGTCGGATCGCGACTTGGCCAGCGGAATGGCGGTCACGACGATTTCGGCGTTCGCTCCGCGCGCGACGTTGTCCGGCTCGGCCGCCGCCGCCGCGCTGGCAAAAATCGCGAAGATGGCTGCAACGGCAAATGATTTCATTGGCTTGGCGCCCTTCTATAGGAACACGCCTAATAGCTCTCTGCCTTTCGTGCAATCGGCCGAAGCTGTGCCGACGCGAGATGCCCACGAACCTGTCGATAGCGACAGGTCGGCCGATCGGCGCTTTACGTCGCGCCCGCAGCCGCTAGCCTCGCCGCAATTGCACGAATTAGATGCGATTCGAGGAGAGAGGCCATGGGCCGCGACGTTTCGGACCTTTTCACATTCGACGAATTTTTGACCCATTGGGCTAGCGAGCGCGCCGACCGGGTCGCGCTGCGCGAAGAGGATCGGGTGTATAGCTACGCCGAGCTCGACGAACGGACGGCGCGTGCGGCATCGGCGCTGATCGCGGCGGGCTTGAAAAAGGGCGACCGCATCGCGTGGATCGGAAAGAACAGCGACCTATATTTCACGCTCTTCTACGGCGCGGCGCGCGCGGGGATTGTGATGGCACCCATCGGCTGGCGGCTGTCGCCAACCGAATGGGCGTTCATCGTCAACGACACGCAGGCGAAAATGGTGTTCGCCGGGCCGGGGTTCGATACGCTCGCCGAACAGCTCGCGGGAAAGCTGCAGAATGATCCCGCGATCGTCGGCGCCGCCGATGCCTGGGCGATGATCGACGGCGCGGCGCGCCTGCCCTTTGAACCGTCGGGCGCGAACGACGCGGTGCTCCAGCTCTATACCTCGGGCACCACCGGCAATCCCAAGGGCGCGGTGCTGTCGAACCACAATCTCTTCGCGCTCCGCAAACATTCGAGCACGCTTGATCTGCCCTATACCAAATGGGAGGATGACGAGGCGGTGCTGGTCGCGATGCCATGCGCGCATATCGGCGGCACCGGACTTGGCATCATGGCGCTCGCGGCAGGGCTTCCGGGCATCGTGCTTGCGGAATTCAATCCCGACGGGGTGTTCGACGCGGTCGAGCAGCATGGCGTCACGCGCTTCTTCATGGTTCCTGCGGCGCTCCAGATGCTGTTGATGCACCCGCGCTGCGCCAGCGTCGACTACAGCCGCCTCAAATATATTCTCTATGGCGCCGCGCCGATCCCGCTCGAGCTGCTGCGCCAGTGCATCCGGGTGTTTGGCGCGCAGTTCATCCAGGCTTACGGTATGACCGAAACCACCGGCACCATATCGATGCTGCCGCCTGAGGATCATGACCCGGCGGGCAATGCGCGCATGCGTTCGGCGGGCAAAGCGCTGCCGGGGGTTGAAATCGTCATTCTCGGGCCAGACGGCCAACCGGTGCCGACGGGCGACGTGGGTGAGGTCGTCACCCGCTCGTCGAACAATATGCTGGGATATTGGAATCTGCCCGATGCGACCGCCAACACGATGACCGACGATGGCTGGATCCGCACTGGCGACGCCGGCTATCTCGACGAGGACGGCTATCTGTTCATCCACGACCGGATGAAGGACATGATCATCACCGGCGGCGAGAATGTCTATCCAGCCGAGGTCGAAAGCGCGATCTTCGGCCATCCTGCGGTGCAGGAGGTCGCGGTGATCGGCATCCCCGACGAGAAATGGGGCGAGACGGTGAAGGCCGTGGTCGTCGCCAAGACCGGCACGACTGTGGACGAAGCCGACATCATCGCCTGGGCGCGCGAGCGCATCGCGCCCTTCAAATGCCCGCGCAGCATCGACGTGATCGAGGCCCTGCCGCGAAACGCCAGCGGCAAGATTTTGCGCAAGGACCTGCGTGCGCCCTATTGGGAAGGTTATGCGCGGATGGTGAATTGAGCGGCGGCTAACGGTCTGTTGCTGACGGACATTTTTGATCGTCACCCGGACTTAAATCGGGGGCCCGCTCGATGTCGAAGCCAGCGATGCCTCAATAAGCGGGATTGCGGATCAAGTCCGGAAATGACGAAGGAGGGTGAAGGAGCACCCGCCGCGATTCGCCCATGATGGATGTTTACGCTTTCGGCTGACCGGCGGCCCGCCTATAGCGCGCCATGCTCCTTTCAGATCGTGTTCTCTTCCTCGACGGCGAGGCCCTCGTCATCGACAAACCTGCGGGTCTTCCCGTCGACGCCCCGCGCGACGGCAGCATCAGCCTCGAAAATCATCTCGACCTCCTCAAATTCGGGTTCAAGCGCTGGCCGCTCGCGGTCCACCGGCTCGACCGCGATACCTCGGGCTGCCTGCTCCTCGCGCGAAATCCCAAGGCACATGGCCGCTTCACCCGCGCGTTCGAGAGCCGCGAGGTCGAAAAGCAATATCTCGCAATCGTCGACGGCGTGCCGGGCGGCGATGGCGGCACGATCGACCTGCCGCTTTCAAAGGTTTCGACCGCCGAGGAAGGCTGGCGCATGGTCGGCGACCCGAAAGGCAAGCCCTCGGTCTCGCATTGGGAAAAGCTCGCGGTGGTGGGCGAGCGGGCGCTTCTGCGCTTCCGCCCCGAAACCGGCCGCACCCACCAGCTGCGCGTCCATGCGCTCGAAGGGCTGGGCTTTCCGCTCGTCGGCGACCCCGTCTATGGCCGCGGCGGCACCAAAACGCGCACGCTGCTCCACGCCGAACGGCTTGTCGTAAAACGTGACGTCAAGCCGTCGATAATTGCCGAGGCGCCGTTTCCCGGCAGCTTCATCGCCTTGGGCTTCGCGGCGCCGGAGGGAGCGGAGCCGACGCGTGGCTGAGATACAAGAAAGCGCGATATCGGAAAAATTTCTGGCCGGCACCGGGCCCGGCGGACAGAATGTCAACAAGGTCGCCACTGCCTGCCAATTGCGCGTCAACGTCTATGCCCTCGGCCTCACGCCAGACGCGTTCAAACGGCTGAAAACCTTGGCAGGCAGCCGGATGACCAGCGAGGGCGAACTGATCATCCTCGCGCGCCGCTATCGCACCCAGGAAGCGAACCGCGCCGACGCGCGCGAGCGGCTCAATGAACTCGTCGATGCCGCGCTCGTCCGCCCCGAACGCCGCATCAAGACCAAGCCGAGCAAGGCGGCCAAGGCGCGCCGCGTCGACAGCAAGAAAGCGCGCAGCACGGTCAAGGCCGGTCGCGGACGGGTGCGCGGGACCGACTAAACCCGTGCCATGACGAACCTCTACCGCCTCGATGCGCCGGCCAGCACGATCGCCGCGGCTTTCGATGCCGAAGCCGGCGACGACCCCTGGACCGGCGACTATGTCGCGCCCGGACGCCCCGCGCCGGTGATCGTCAGCGACGGCCGTGGAGGATCGCGGCGCTATCTGCGCCCGAAGCTCTGGGGCGTCCCGCCGCCGCCGCAGGGCGACCGGCCGGTCACCAATGTGCGCAACCTCGCGAGCCCCTTCTGGATCGGGACGCTGCGCCATGCCGAATTGCGCTGCCTGATCCCCGCGACCGCCTTTGCCTACTGGTCGGGCCCCGACGGCGCGCGGCGGCAGCACTGGTTCTCGGTGCCCTCGCGGCCGGTTTTCGCTTTTGCCGGAATCCATCGGCAGGGCGATGACTGGCCCTGTTTTGCAGTCCTGACAACCGACGCCAACCGGCTGGTCGCGCACCATCAGCCAAAGGGCATGCCGGTGATCCTTCATCCGGAGGATTATGCCACATGGCTGAGCGGCGAATGGCGCGCCGCCGTGGCGCTCGCGGTCCCTTTTCCCGGGCAGTTGATGGCGGTCGGCGATACCCCACCGGTATAGCCGATTTTCACCATATCGCTTCACTTTGAGGTAACCAATGGTGCCCTAAAAGCGGTTCGACCAAGAATGACATGCAGGGACCGAATCCGTGTTGGGGAATCGCACCATCGAGACCAAAAAAGCGCCGACCGCCGGGCGCGGCGCCGAGCGCGCACCCGTGACAGCACGCGCGCGCTTCCGTGAGCCTGGGCTGAACCCTTTCGACGTTGAACTGTTCGACCTGTCGTCGACGGGCTTTCGCATGGTTACGTTTTTCCGGCCGGAAATCGGCAAGCATATCTGGGTGAACCTGCCCGGGCTCGAACCGCTGGAGGCGGTCGTCCGCCGCGCCGATGGCAATAATTACGGCTGCGAGTTCGTCCATCCGCTCTACCCGTCGGTGGCGAAGCATCTGCAGGCCAAGCTGCGCGGCGGGTAAGCCGGCTCAGGCCTCGGGCTTCTCCGACTTTTTCAGAATATGCTTCCACTCATCGGGCGTCACGCGCCCGACCGACAGGCGCGACTGGCGGATCAGATCCATGTCGGCGAGCTTGGGGTCGGCCTTGATCGCCGCCAGCGTCACCGGATGCTTCAGCGCGCGGACCGGCGCGACGCGCACGATAACCCAGGGCGCGCCCTTTTCGGCGGTCGGATCGGGCGAGGATTCTTCGATGATCTTCATGATTCCGACGCATTCCTTGCCGATGTTGCTATGATAGAAGAGCGCTTCGTCGCCGACCTTCATCGCCATCAGATTGAGCTTGGCGGTGTGATTGCGCACCCCGTCCCACATGCCGGTCCCGTCCTTGACGAGTTGGTCCCACGCATAGGCGTCGGGTTCGGATTTCATCAGCCAATATGATTTTGCCATGCCGCTCTCTTAGCAATCGCGGGCGGTTTGAAAAGAGCCAGCCTCTTTCCCTCTACCGCCGACGCTCCTACATGCGGGGACAGAGTCGCGGAGGCTTGGCCTGCGCCCCATATGGATGATGATATGACTGCCGCTGTTCCGACCATTTCGATGTCGCTCCCCGCCGACCAGTTCGCGAAAGACTTTGGAGCGTCCTTCGAACGCTTCGGTTTCGCGATGATCACCGATCATGGCATCGACCCCGCGCTGATCGATGAGGCTTGGGACAAGGCCAAGGCCTTCTTCGCGCTGCCCGAAGAAACCAAGCGCGCCTATCATATCCCCGGCGGCGGCGGGGCGCGCGGATACACGCCGTTCGGGACCGAGATCGCCAAGGGCGCGAAAGAAGTCGACCTCAAGGAATTCTGGCACGTCGGCCGCGACCTGCCCGCGGGCCACCGCCTTGCCGCGCAGCAGCCGAACAATGTCTGGCCCGCCGAGGTCGAAGGCTTCCGCACCGCTTATGACAAATTATTCGCCGAATTTGATCGCGTCGGCGGCCGGCTGTTGTCGGGTATTGCGCGCTACCTCGGCCTCGCGCCCGATTTCTTCGACGACACGATTGCCGACGGCAACAGCGTGATGCGCCTGCTCCACTATCCGCCGGTCGAGGCGCCCGCCAAGGGCATCCGCGCCGAGGCGCATGAGGATATCAACACGATCACCTTGCTATTGGGCGCCGAAGAGGCGGGGCTCGAGATCCTCGACAAGGACGGCAGCTGGCTTCCCGTCTCGCCTCCGCCGGGCGCGATGGCGGTCAATGTCGGCGACATGCTCCAGCGCCTCACCAACAACAAGCTGCCCTCGACCACCCACCGCGTCCGCAATCCCGACGCGGGCCGCGCGAGCGTCGCGCGATACTCGATGCCCTTTTTCCTGCACTTCCGTTCGGACTATCCGATCGAGACGCTCGAAAGCTGCGTCGATGCCGCGCACCCGAACCTCTATCCGACGCCGATCACCGCAGACGAATATCTGCAGGAACGGTTGAGGGAGATTGGGTTGAAGAAGTAGTTCTTTTCGTCGGCTTTGGGTTGGGGAGCCGCCCTTGTCGTTTTCGGTTATTCCGAACCGGGGCCGCGATCCGGTCGGCGCATGCGCCGGGCCATCATGCCAAAGGTCAGGAAAGGTCAGCCTATTGCAGTGCCCCATTTGTCGCATTCGACAGACAGATGGCAGCCGGACCTTGGCCGAATCCGGCATCCGGGCAGCGACCGCTTTTGCCTGCGAATTGAAAGAGCTGAAATGAAGGCTGGCACAGCGGAATAATGTAGGAAAGCACTTTTTTCAAAGGCGGATGGCGGCTTTGGGGTGGATT
>CAYRQX010000024.1:0-46602 GCA_964426485.1 uncultured Sphingopyxis sp.
AGGCGGTGGACGCCGCTTTCGGTCTTGGCATAGCCATAGGCATTCTCGCCCTTGACCAGCATCGTCGCCGATTTGATGCCCGCCTGCTCGCCCGCCTGATATTCGACCAACTCGACCTTCAGTCCGCGCTTTTCGGCCCAGCGGCTGTACATGCGCTGGAGCATTTCGGCCCAGTCCTGGCTTTCGGTGCCGCCCGCGCCCGCATGGACTTCGATATAGGCATCGTTGGCGTCGGCCTCGCCCGCGAGCAAGGCCTTGATCTTGTCCTCTTCGGCGCGCGCGGCGAGCGTCGCGAGGCTGGCGACGGCTTCATCGGCCAGCGCCTCGTCGCCTTCCATTTCGGCGAGTTCGATCAGTTCGGCGGTATCGGCGCATTCCTTTTCGATCGCGCGCGTCGCATTGATCGCCTCATCGAGGCGGCGGCGTTCGCGCATGACCTCCTGCGCCGCCTTGGAATCGTTCCACAGCGTCGGGTCCTCGACCTTCGCATTGAGTTCGTCGAGCCGCCGCACCGCGCGGTCCCAGTCGAGGAAACGCCGCAGCAGCGCCAGCGCGGCGCCAATCTTGTCGATATGATCCTGCGCTTCGGCGCGCATGTCCTTGCTCCTGAAAATTGTTGGTCCCGCCCTTACGGCCTCATGAGCCGCAGGGGAAGACGGTGGGCGACGTCAGATGATGCCGCCGCGGTCGTCGAGGAAGTCGCTGTCGGTGCGCCGACCGGACCCTTGCTGGACAGGCGCATCCTGCCGTCGCGGCGCCTTGACCGGCTTGATTTCCTCTTGGCGGATCGTCCGGCGGGGTTCGCTTTCGGGCTTGAACGCCTCCCAGATGATCGACGCTTTCGGGTCGGTGCCCGGCCAGCTGCCATAGACGCGGCGGCCCGACTGGCGGTCGATCCGCACCATGCGCACGCCCTTCGGCGCCGCGAAGGGGATCGGCTGCCGGCCGGCAAGCGCGGCGAGCGCGAAATCCTTGAAGATCGGCGCCGCATAGCTGCCGCCCTGCGCATAGCCGCCCATGCTGCGCGGCTGGTCGAAGCCGATATACATGCCCGCGATTACGTCGGGGGTGCCGCCTACAAACCACACATCGTTCGGGCCCGTCGTCGTCCCCGTCTTGCCGAACAGCGGCACGCCCAGGTCGCGCAGCCGCACCGCGGTACCGCGCTGGACGACGCCTTCGAGCATATGGACGACTTGATAGGCGGTGATCGGGTCCATCAGCTGCTTGCCTGACCTCGCAAAACGCGGCATCGGCCGGCCGTCCCAATCCTTCTTGTTGCAGCCCTCGCACGCTTTCCAATTGGCCGGGAAAATCACCTTGCCGCGGCGATCCTGCGCATAGTCGATCACGCGCGGCGTCAGCGCGCGGCCATGGTTCGCGAGCATCGCATAGGCGTTGGTTATCTTTTCGACCGTCGTCGTCCCCGCGCCGAGCGCGGTCGACAGATAAGGCTCGTGCTTGCCGATGCCCATCGTCTGGATCGTTTCGACGATCGGCTCCATGCCGACCTGGCTCGCGGTGCGCACCGTCATCAGGTTGCGCGACTGTTCGAGCCCCCAGCGCATCGTATGCTCGCCCGATCCGCCGCTGCCGCCGAAGTTGCGGAAGCATTTGTTGCCGAGGCTGGCGCCCTGATAGACGCAGAAGGGCCCGTCGACGATCATCGTTGCGGGGGTCATGCCATTGTCGAGCGCCGCGGCATAGACGAAGGGCTTGATCGTCGAACCCGGCTGGCGTTCGGCCTGCGTCGCGCGATTGAAAGGCGACAGGCGGACATCGAAGCCGCCCTGCATCGCGTAGATCCGCCCCGAATGCGGGCTCTCGACGACCATGCCGCCCGACACTTCGGGAATGTTGCGCAGCGCATAGCTGCTGCCCCCGTTCGATTTGACGACGATCAGGTCGCCCGGACGCATTGCCGAAAAGGCGCTGCCGCCGGTCTTGCGATAACTCATCGTCGCGGCGCTCGCGGGCAGCGTTCCGGTATCACCGTTGGAAAAGCCGATTTGCGCCGCCCCCGCCGATTTCGACAGCACCGCGGCGACGCGCCAATTGTCATAGTCGATGCCGATGAAGCTCGACGCGAGGCGGCTCTGCCACTGGTCGTCGGCCTCGATCGTCGCGATCGGCCCCGACCAGCCCTTGCCAGCATCATAACGCTGGAGTCCCTTGCGCAGCGCCATCGTCGCGCCCGCCTGCATCTTGCCGTCATAAGGCGTGCGCACCCACAGGCCGCCGGCATAGACGCTGTGCGGGCCCTTGTCGGCGGTTTCGCCGAACTGCGCGATCAGCTGGCGCCGCACCTCTTCCATATAATAGCCGCCGACCTGCGCGATCGCAGTGTTGCCGCTATTGGTGAGGCCAAGCGGCATCGCGCGCGCGGCGTCGCGCTGCGCGGTGCTGATCCAGCCATTGTCCTGCATCGAACCGAGCACGAAATTGCGCCGCGCGATCGCCTCGCGCTCAAACCGCGCGCGGCCGTATTTTTCGGGCGCCTTGGGCAGGATTGCGAGGAAGGCCATTTCGTGCAGCTGGAGCTGATCGACGTCCTTGTCGAAATAGGCGCGGCTCGCCGCCTGCACGCCGAAAGCGCGGCGGCCGAGCGGGATTTCGTTCAGATACAGCTCGAGAATCTGTTCCTTGGTCAGCGCATCCTCGATACGCATCGCAAGGATCGCCTCGCGCACCTTGCGGCGATAGCTGAGCTCATTGGTGAGCAGCAGGTTCTTCGCGACCTGCTGGGTGATCGTCGAGGCGCCGATCGGGCGGCCGCTGTTGCTGAGGTTCGTGATGATCGCGCTGACGATGCCCGGATAGTCGATGCCGCCGTGGCTGAAAAAGGTCTTGTCCTCGGCCGCGAGGAAGGAGCGCACCAAAAGCTGAGGATATTCGCTATATTCAAGCTGGACGCGGCGTTCGCGCGCATAGCTGTGCACCGGCTTGCCCTCGCCGTCGCGGACCATCGTCGGCAGCGGCGGTTCATAGTCGCGCAACTGGTCGACCGACGGCAGGTCGCGCGCGAAAATCACCCAGATCAGCGCGAGGAAAAGGACGCCTGCCAGCGCGAGATAGCCGAGCCAGCGGAACCAGCGCCGCGTCCACATATCGCGGAGCCATGCGATGACGGCATTGCTGTCGCGGCGCAGGCGCAGGCGGAAATCGGGCGGACTGTCAGCGGCCATATGCCCCCGCCTCTAAAGCCTGCATCGCCGAAAGGGAAGCATGCTTGCGGCGAGGTGCGCTTCTACTCCCCTCCCGCTTGCGGGAGGGGTCGGGGGAGGGCTTGTTTCCTTAGCCAAATCCGCGACAGCCCTCCGCTAACCCCGCCCGCAAGCGGGAGGGGGACGTAAAAGGTCGAGCAGCGATGCCCGAAGCATCGCGGCCACTTCGGCGCGGACCACGCCCGCTGAAACACGGCCTTCCTCATACAGCATTTCGTCGGCGGCAAAGCCAAGTTCGACCGCGAGCCGCAGCCGCGACCAGAGCCGTTCGCGATCGATGCCAGGCAGGAAGGGCACGCAGGCATCGGTCAGCCGATCGGTCACATGTCGATGCGATTCGAGCCGGACATGGACGAGTTGCGGCGACGCATGCAGCGCGCGCAATATCCAGACCGCCCCCGGTTCGGCGCGCGTCACCGCGGCGTTGTCAGCCAACAGATCGCCGATATGATCGGCCATGCCCGCGATCCCGCCCGGCGCATGGCGCGCGATCCAGTTTTCGAGCACCGCGTTCTGACGCGCCATCAGCCGCCGCCCGAGCGCCTCGATCACCGCATATTTGTCGTCGAAATAGCGATAGAGGGCGGGCGGCGTCAGCCCGGCGCGCGCCGCGATCATGTTGGTCGAAATCCGGTCGAGCCCAACCTCGGCCAAGAGGTCGCCCGCGACGTCGAGCAGGCGGCCCTGCGTCTGCCGCGCGCGATCCTGCTTCGGCGGTTGGCGGGCGGCGGCGATCACCGCGCCCGGCCGCGCGCGCTGACCGGCCAGATGTCGACGAGCGTATCGCCCGCGACGATATGATAATGGTCATAAAGGTTCACCGTGGGGTCGCAGTGCGGCACCGTCAGGCTGACCGGATCGCCGGGCGCCAGCTGCGTCCCGATTTCGGGCGCGATCAGCGCGGCATGTTCGTCGCCCATGAAGGCGAAAAGGGCGGTTTCGGGCGCCCCGCGCTGAACCACCGCGACGCCGCCATCGGTCGACAGCGATTTATATCCGGCGTCGATCGTGACGAGCCCGCTGTGGTTGGCGCTGACGACCCGCGCGTCGACGGCAAGCGAAACCTCGAACGGCGGCGCCGCGCCGTCGGCGATGTCGCAGTCGAGATATTGCTTGTCCATGAAGACATAACTGCCCGCCTGCAATTCCGTGAAGACGCCAAGGTCGAGGTCGATGCGGTGGGTTCCGGTGCCCGATCCGGTGACGATAGCGGGCGCGAAACCCGCTTCGGTCAGCGCGGAGATGACCTGTTGCAGATAGGCGGTCCGCTCGACGATCGCGGTGCGGCGGTCGGCATAATTTTCGATATGCTGCTGCGACCCGCAGTAAAATTGCACGCCGCGATATTCGAGGTTCGGCGATGCAGCGATCATCTTCGCGAGCGTTACTGCGGCTTCGGGCGATGCGACGCCGGTGCGCGCGATGCCGGGGTCGATGTCGATGATGACGTCAAGCCTGGCTTCGCGCGCCGCCAGCGCCGCGTCGATGCGACCGGCCACGCCCGGATGATCGACGACCGCCTTCAGCCCCTCGGCGTTTACCGCGAGCTTTGCCAGCCGGTCGATGGCGGCAGGTGCGGCGACGGGCGAGGTGATGAGGATGCCCGACACCCCGCCCTCGGCCAGCACTTCGGCCTCGCCGATCTTGGCGCAGCAGACGCCCACCGCCCCCGCCGCCTTTTGGCGCAGCGCGATATCGACGCTCTTGTGCGTCTTGGCATGCGGGCGCAGCGCGACACCGTGATGCGCAGTGAGTGCGGCCATCACCGCGATATTGCGGTCCAGCGCCTCGACATCGAGCACCAGCACGGGCGTGTTGAGGTCGGCACGCGAACCCTGCCGGCCGATCAGATGGTCGTGCAATTCCCGGTCAGTCGTCATGCGAACAAGGTCTCCAGATGCGGGTTGAGGAATTTCCCGGTCGGGTCGGCGGCGCGGCGCACCGCTCTATAATGTCCCGCCATCGGGTAAAGCGCAGCGACGTCGGCGCGGCTCAGCGTGTGGCGTTTCGCCCAATGCGGCCGTCCGCCATGGGCGCGAAAGATCGCCTCGGCCTCGGCGAACAGCGCCGCCCAGGGCATTTTGGCATATTGGTGCATCGAAATCGCGGCGACGGGTCCGGCGTTCATCGGGCTCATCCAGATATCGTCCGCGGCGACGGTGCGATATTCGAACGGGAAGGTGACGGGCAGCCGCTGCTTGCGGATCCAGCCGACGACCTCGTCCAGCGTATCGAGCCCGGCGCTGCGCGGCATCTCATATTCCATCTCCTCGAACCGCAGCGTCCGGTCGGACGGAAAAATGGCGTGCGCGGGGCCGCGGCGGCGGCCCGAAATGCCGCTTTTCATCATCAGGCGCTGCAGCAAGGGGGTCAGGAACGGCAGCCGCGCCGACAGGTCAAGGATACGGCGGAACGTCGCCTCCTCCATATCGCTCGTGCTCGGCGGCGGGTCGCAGGGGTCGCACAGGTCGAGCGTTTTCAGGATCACATGGTCGCTGTGCGGAAAAAGCCAGAATTCGATATGGCGGTGCTGCTGCGCGAGCGCGTCATAGCTTTCGCGGATTTCGGCCCAGCGGCGCTTCTCGATCCGTTCGGACAGGTAAAAGGCGGGGACGACCGCGACCTCGATTTCGGTCGCGACACCGAACAGCCCGAGCGACAGGCGCTGCGCCTGATACAGATCGGCATTGGTGTCGGCGTCGCACCAATGCGCCTCGCCATCGGCGCCGATAAGGCGATAGCCGCGCGCGAAGGTCGCGAGCGACCCCAGATCGACGCCGGTGCCATGCGTCCCCGTCGCCATCGCGCCCGCCAGCGACTGCGGATTGACGTCGCCCTGATTGGCAAGCGCCAGCCCCTCGTCCCACAGCGCCGCGGTCAGCCGACGGATGCTCCACCCCGCGGGGATGCGCGCGGTCCGGCGGTCGGCCGCGATATGCATCGCGCCCGCCATATCGTCGAGGCTGACGATCAATTCGCCCGATTCGCAGAGCGGCATGAAGCTGTGCCCCGCGCCGGTGACACGCAGCTTGTTGGCGCTGCGGACGAGCGCCGCCAGCTCACCCTCGCTTTGCGGACGCGCGACCTGTCCGCTTGCGGTGACGCTGCCCGACCAGTTGCTCCACGCCATTTTTCCCTCCCGCAGCGCGCGCCGAAGCTGGTCGTCGCAGAAAAGTTAGTCAAGACTATATTTTGTCTGTCACAGTGACTGCTATCGACCGAAGCCAGTCATTCGCTGGACATGGGATCGGCATGGACAACTGACGTTCGCCGAACGATATCTTAAAGTGTTGCGTATACTCGTTTGGGCGAGATTGGCATTATAGCGCTGGTTGTTAATATCGGCGCGCAGGTATCATCATAGAGAACAAAGAGCATGACATCGCGACGCCTCTTGCTGCAAAGTGTGGCTGCTGGTTCTGCACTTCTCTTGTTCGGCTGCTCGCGGATCGAACCCTCTGAAACCTTACGTTATAGGATCACGGTCGAGGTCGAGACGCCCGTCGGCATAAAAACGGGCTCATCGGTCTGGGAATACAAAATAACGGATATCAAAATTGGTTTCTCGTCTTGGTCGCAAGACTATCGAGGGGAAGCGGTCGCTGTCGATCTACCAAACGGGCGGACGTTGTTTGCACTGCTCAAATCGGGCGATGGGTTTCCCGAATATCCGCAGGACGTAATCCGGCAAAAGCTTATCCAAACACCTGAATTCAAAGCCGATTATGAGCGCGCCTTTTTGACCGTTTTCCCCGAATGGCGTTCAAGGCGGGAGACTTGGATTGTCCCTGCCGAACTGCTGCCATTTGCCCAAGGGGAGAAGCCGCGTAGCGGCTATCCCCTTCTCGTCACCTTTCGCGATCGTGCTGATCCAGCCTCCGCCGAGCGGGTAAATCCGCAAGACTTGGGAACAGCTTTTGGTAACGGATATCGGCTGAAATCCATTAGCATTACGGTTACCGACGAACCCGTGACGGATGGGATTGTGAGGCGGCAGGAATGGTTCAGGAAGGCAAAAAAATCGGGGGGAGGGCTCATCCCTATGGAGAGAACGGTTGTCGATGGAATGACGCGGTACAAGCCCGTTCCGGGCCATGACGCCGCCTTAAGAGGCGTTGGTTTGAGCGATTTTTCGAGGGAGTCATCCATGCTTGCCGGAGTTTTATAGATGACGATGACCGGGGTCTGTAGCTGGTAAGCCGCCAGTCTCATTTCCAACCCAAAGCCGCCATCCGCCTCTAAAAAGTGCTTTCCTACATTATTCCGCTGTGTCAGCCTTCATCTCAGCTCTTTCAAATTGCAGGTAAAAATGGTCGCTGCCGGGATGCCGGATTTGGCCAGGGTCCGGATGTCATCTGTCGGTCGAGCGCGACAAATGGGGCACTGCAATAGGGTGACCTTTCCTGACCTTTGGCATGATGGCCCGGCGCATGCGCCGACCGGATCGCGGCCCCGGCTCGGAATAACCGAAAACGACAAGGGCGGCTCACCACCCCGAAACAGTCGTGCATGGCTCGGCTTATGCGGTGATCAGCACGCCATGATAGGCGGGATCCTCGAATGCGCGGCCCGCGCCCATCGCAACGCAGATCAGCGCATCGTCGGCAACGACCACCGGCAGCCCGGTCGCCTTCGCGATCGCCTCGTCCATCCGGCGCAGCAGCGCCCCGCCGCCGGTGAGTGTGATGCCCTCGTCGATGATGTCGGCCGACAGTTCGGGCGGGGTCTGCTCGAGCGCCGCGCGCACGGCGCTGACAATCTGCCCGACCGGCTCGATCAGCGCTTCAGCGATCTCGGCCTCGGTCACCTGCACCTCGGCCGGGCGGCCGGTTACCAGATCGCGGCCTTTCACGCCCATGACCATGCCGTCACCGACCGGCGGGGTCGCGCAGCCGATCGTCAGCTTCACGCGCTCGGCGGTCATTTCGCCGATCATCAGATTGTGCCGGCGGCGGATCGACGACGAGATCATCTCGTCCATCTTGTCGCCGCCGACGCGCACCGAATTGCTATAGGCAATGCCGCTGAGCGACAGCACCGCGACCTCGGTGGTGCCGCCGCCGATGTCCACGACCATCGCGCCGCAGGGTTCGGTGACGTGCAATCCGGCGCCGATCGCCGCGGCGAGCGATTCCTCGATCAACTGGACCGATACCGCACCGGCATTGGTCGCGGCGTCGCGGATCGCCCGGCGCTCGACCATCGTCGACCCCGACGGGACACAGATGACGACATTGCTGCGGCGGGCAAAACGGCTCGCCCCGCCCTGCGCCTTGTCCATGAAATGCTTCAGCATCTGTTCGGCGACGTCGATGTCGGCGATCACGCCGTCGCGCAAGGGGCGGATCGCCTGGATATTGTCGGGGGTCTTGCCCATCATCGGCTTGGCCTCGTTACCGACCACCTTGACGCGCCGCACGCCGTCGCGCGTCTCCAGCGCCACGACCGACGGCTCGTTCAATACGATGCCCTTGTCGCGCAGATATACGACCGTGTTGACGGTACCCAGGTCGATGGCCATGTCGTGCGCGGTCGACGCAAACCGATTAAAAAACTTCATATACGGGGCAAATGCCTTCGGAAATGATGGAAGAATCAGGCGCGGCCGGCCCTTCGGTGCCCCCGACGCCTGTCATAATCGACTGCGGCGAAGGCACGAGCGCGTCAACGAAAGCCGCCGCCAATAGTGCCAGAACGGTGGTTTCTCAGGTCCGGCCGATCGATCGGTGCACTATTCGCGACCGCTCGCATCGGGGACGAGAAACTTCAGACCGTGCAGCTTGACGACAAGATCGTCGACGCAGACCGGCGCTGCGATCAGGCGCATCCACCGCTGCGGCGCCTGCGCGGGCTTGATTTCGACGTCGAGCGTAAAACCGCGGCGATGCCGGATCGCATAGGCGCGCAGCTTTTCCATCGCGGCGCGCGACCCTTCGCCATAGAGCGCGACGGCCTCGTGGCGCGCCACCGCCGCGCCGCGCGGAATGCCGAAAATATCATAGACCTCGTCCGACCAACTCAGCCGGTCGCTATTGGTCAGGTCGCACTCCCACTGGCCCAGCCGGGCGGGCCGCACCGGGGCAACGACGTCGTGCAGATCGGGAACCGGATCGAGCATGTCATTCCCGTGCAACTGCCCCAGCTCGAAAAAGCGGTCGCGCTCATAGAGCGGCCAGCTGTGATGGACAGGCAGGGGATGGGTCGGCTTCAACGCGCTGCTCTTCCTTTGGTCGGCCAATGATAGGCGCGCGTCGTTTAACAACTAGTTTTGCGGTTGGACAGCGTTTCGGCGCTATCGCCCGCGCGCCAGCGCGATGCCCGCCAGATTCTGCGTCCGTTTGATATAGCGTATGGTCGGCGCTGGCCCGTTACCGACAAGCGCATGGAACGCCGCGAGATGCCCCGCCGCCTCCCCCCGCGCCCGCACCACATCATTCGCCTGCTCCACCACCGCCACCGCATCGCCGAGCAGGACAAAATTCGTCAGTCGCAGGTCCTGCGCCAGCCGCAGCGCCGCGATCAGCGCCAGCCACTCGGCATCCATGCTGCTGCCGATCCCCGCGTCGCGCACGACCGTCGCCGCGCCGCCAGTCACCACGGCGGTTTCCATCCGCCCCGGGTTCGGCCGGCACCCGCCGTCGAAATAGATTTTGATCCGGCGCGCCACCATCGGCCCCCTTTAGCCAGTCAGAACGTCCCGCGCACCGAAAAGGAAAAGATCGGACCGATCAGCCGGTCGCGCTCCTCGATAAAGCTGATCGGGCTTTCGCCGCGAACCCCGGTATAGGCCGTGCGATCGCGCTTCGAGCGCGCATTGGCGATGTTGCGGACCGACGCGCGGACGGTCAGGCCCAGCACATCCTTATGCTCGACGAAGACCGACGCCCAGACTGGCCCTTCCCAGAGCTTGTCGGTCTGGTTGCGGCGATAACTCGGCTGATAATGTGCATATTCGACATTGCCGCCCCACGCCCAGTCGCTCGCCGGAATGTCGTGGCGCAGGCCGAGGCTGACCACCGTGTCGGTAAAGCCGTTCCATTGCCGCTTTTCGCCGGTGAAGGGGTCGCGCAGCGAGCTTTTCTGCAGCAGCATCCGCGGTTCCAGCCGCAGCCCCTTGATCCCCGCGGGGTCGAGGTTGATCGTCGCGGTCCAGTCGATCGCCCCCGCCTTCGCCTTCGCGATATTGCCCACCGCCTCGCCATCGGTGCCGATCGGGATCACGTCGACGCGGTCCTCGACGTCGCGATAGATCAGGATGAGCTTGGTCGAGCCCCAAGCGCCGAATTTCTTGTTGATCTCCGCCTCATAGGTCCAGTCCTGCTGGGGCCTCAGGTCGTTGTTGCTTTCGTTCTGGTTGCCGTCGTTCAGGAAAGCGCGCGCGAGAAAGTCATAGAAGGATAATTGCAGCACGCGCCGCCGCATTTTTACCGAAACGTCGAAATCGGGGGTCGGCGTCCAGGCGAGCGAGATCGACCCCTTGGGCCGGAAAAAGCTGCGCGTCAGGCCGTTCATGCCCGTCTGGGTGATCGTCGAATGTTCGGCGCCCGCGATGATCTGGAAATTGAGCTTGTCGCTCAGCTTGCGTCCAAAGCTCAGCAACCCTTCATACCGATCCTCGCTGACCCCGCCGGTGCCGCCCTCGAACGGCTGGTCGATCCACGCCCCCGCCGGATCAAGCACCGCGATCGACGCGACATTGTCGAGCGTGTTGAACGCGGCTTCTCCGGATAATTGCCAGTCGCCGCCGAACATCTTCCACTGATATTCGCCGCGCCCGATCGTCTCGCCAAGGTCGCCGGTCTGCGCAAAGCGGTCGCCGGTCGCGATGCCGCCGTCGGGGGTCGTGATGATCTCTTGCCGATAGGGCTCGTGGCTGAACCGGCGGAGCCCGATCAGTTTCAGCTTTCCGGGGCCGACGCCAAACTGATAATCGCCGCTGACCTCGTAATTCCAGCTGTCGGCATTTTCATATACCGTGCGGACGCGATCGGGCAGGCCGGGGCCGGTCCGCACGCCATCCTCATAATAACGGTCATATTTGCGCTGATAATGGCCGCCGAGGTTCAGCGCCGTATCGCCCGGCGGATCCCACGTAATCCGCCCCGACAGCTTCGGCGTGTCATAATGCGTGTTCCAGATGTCCTGTCGCCGCTCGAGGATATTGCCCGCGCCATCATAGATCAGGGTCGGCCCGCCCGCCCCGCTGCGCGCCGAATCATCGTTGTTCAGCGCGACCTCATATTCGACCGTCCCGCTGCGGCCGCGCACTGACACATCGGCGCGGGTGAACAGCGGATCGGTATAATGCGCGCGGAACTCGGGCTTCCACGAAAATTGTCCCGAAAAACTATCGGCGCGATAGACGATATTGGCGACCTGTCCCGACAATCCGGGAATATCGAGCGTCGCGCCGTCGACGACCTCAATCCGCTCGACATTGCCCGCGGGGATGCGCGACAGCTGCGTATACATGTCGTCGCCCTTGTTCGACGGCCGCTCGCCGTTGAACAGGACATTGCCCGTCGCTTGCCCCAGCCCGCGCAGATTTTCATTGTCGCGGATCTGAAAGCTCGGAACCTGGATCAGCATGTCATAGGCATTATTGGGCGCGTAGCGCGCGAAATCAGCGGGCGTATAGACCTGCCGCGCCGCATCGCCGATCCCGCCCGCGGGCGCTTCGGTCGGCGCGGGCGGCGGCGTGTCGCCGGTCGGCGCCGCCGTCTCCTGCGCCAGCACGGGCGTCGATAGCGCAGCCGCGATCGCCATCAGGCTGGTCCATCGCGTCACTTGGAAACTCCCCCCGCCGCGCGGTTCATCGCCTGCGCATATTCGCCCGTGACCCCCATCGCCTTCATGCCGACGACCTCGTCGGCGCTCAGCCCCCGGTACCCCGCCGCGGCCAGCCCGCGCACATAGGCGCCGTCGACGCCCAGCGCCTTGCACGCGATCGCATCCTCGACATCGGTCAGCACCAGCGCTTCGGATTTGAGATCGCGGATATATTCGGGCCGCACCTCGAGCGCCGCCGCCGCGATCAGATCGTCGGCATCCTTCGGCCGCACGCCCTCACGCGTCAGCCCGTCGGCCAGTTCGATCGTCGCATCGACCATCAGCATCGCAAGCAGGGTCGAACGCCGGTCGGGCACAAGACCGCGTTCGCCGAGCGCGCGCTCGAACGCGGGATCGGAAGTGAAGCGGCACTCGCCCTTGCCCTCGAACGGCCCGATCAGCGAGCCGGTGCATGCCAGCGTCCCCGCATCATGCGTCACGGCAAAGCTCACCGGCCCCGGCGTGCTCCGGCCGAGCGCAGCTTCCGCGGCGGCGAAATAGGGGCGCGAGCCGTCGAAACTCTGGTCGCTGCTCGACTGTTTGTGCTGGATGCGAACGCGCGGCGCGCCTTTCTTTCCGCCCGCGGGCTCGGCGACCCAGCTCACATCGCTCAGGACCAGCGGGTCTGCGGCGGCGGTCGGCGCCGAACAGGCGAGGATCGACAGCAACGCGGCGCCGCCGGCAAGATACAGGGCTTTCATTGGACACACTCCTCCCTCCGTGCGCCGGGCGAGCGTCATCGCTCGCCGCCGCAGCGGCAATTTTGAATCAGGTTTCGATTAATCGTCGGTCGCTGCGGACGAATGTCCGGGCGTCAGTCGCGGGCGTCAGTCGCGGATGGGCGGCTCGGGCGGCTCGGGCGTTACAGGGAATTCGACCCGCGCGGTCCGGCCATCGGCACGCCGCGCCTCGATCACGCCGCGTTCCATATCGACAACCGCAACATTGTCGCCGCGCACCGCCCTCGATACCGGGCGCGCCGCCGTAGCGGGACGCGGCTTCACCGGCCGGAACCCGCCCGTCGCGCGCAGTTCGATCGCATCGTCGGCGTCGCGCATCTTCACCCCCGATTTCTGCATGTCGGTGACGAAATCGCAGTCGACGCCCATCGCCTTCAGCGCGATCAGATCGTCGATCCCGACGTCGGGAAAATGGGCTTTCATGTCGCGGGCAAAGGCGGCGTTGACCCCAACATGCCGCGCGCCAACCAGTTCGTCGAAATCGGCGCCGGGAATGACGCCGCGCATCTGCCGGACATAGGCGGGATCGATCCCGCTCGCCTTCGCCGAAATAAGCTCATCGGCGTTGAGCGATCCGCCATGCTCGCGCATCTCGGCGACATATTCGGGGGTCACCCCGACCGCACGCATGCTCACCAGCTGCTCGGCGGAGAGTGTCTTCGATGTCGCGGCGGCGGCGGCCGCATCATCGGTCGCTGCCGCCTTCGCCGCTGCGGCGGACTGCGCTGTGACCGTCGTCGTCTTTTTGGTCGTCGAGACGGCTGCGGAGTGGACGTCCGCCGTCGTTTCGCGATCGGCAGTTGCCGAAAAGGCCGCCAGCGGCGCGGTCACGCCCGCGAGCACCACCAGGCTCATCAGGATCCAGCTCGCGCTCGCCGGGCCGCGCTTCAGGCTGCTATCGAGCACGCGGGTGATCCGGCGCTTCAGACTGTCCTTGCCCGGCGCGACGCCATGCGCCGCAAGCAGCGCGCCCTGATTGTCGTGCCGCGCCGCGCCGACCAGCAAGGTCGCATAATCGGGTCCGTCGATGTCGGCCATCAGCACCGCGTCATCGGCCGCTTCCTCGCGCAATTGATGGCTTTCGCGCGCCAGCATCCACACCAGCGGATTGAACCAGAACACCGCGCAGGCGACACGCGCGCCGAGCAGTTTCGCCCAGTCGAGCCGCGCGACATGCGCCAGTTCGTGCGCGATGATCGCCTCGGCCTCACCCGATGCCGCCACGGCTTTCGGGCTCAGCACGATCGTCGGACGCAGCACGCCCCAGCTGATCGGCGAGCGCAGTTCGTCGCTCACGAGCAGCGCGGTGCCATGCTTGAACCCCATGCGCCGCTGCGCTTCGGCAAGCGCCGAGAGCCACGACCGTTCGACAAGGACTTCGGCGCGCCCGCGCATCGCGAACAGCCGCACCACCGCGAGCGCCATCATTCCAGATAGGAGCAAGAGCGGGAGCAGATAGAGAAAGGTGGCAAGGTCGCTCCACGGAAAAACGATCGGCGTCGATCCGGCCGTATCCACCACGACAGGGACTGACGTCGCGGCGGGCGCCGGATCGATCGCCGATCCCCCGGTTGTTCTGGCCGTTTGCACGATCGGCGCGGCGGCTTCGAAGGACCAGCTCGCAGGTAGCGGCGTCCATTGCGGCAGCAACAATATCGCGGCGGGCAGCGCGAGCAGCGCCATCAGCCCGGCATGCGCGATCATCGACCGCTCGCCGGCCGAACGCGACCGCGCGAGACGCAGCAACCCCAGCGTCAGCGCCGCAACCACGACGGATTTCCAAGCAAGGCCCAGCAACATGGCGGTGGTCAACATCACCCTCTCCCTTCGCGCGCTTTGGCGATCATCTGTTCGAGTTCGTCGAGTTCGCTATTGCTCATCTCGCCCTGCATGCCGAGCAGCGCGGCGGCGGCGCTTGTCGCCGATCCGTTGAAGAACACGCGCACGACCTGGCTCAGCGCCGACTTGCGCGCCGCCTTGTCCGACACGCTGGGTGTATAGACGAAACCATGTTCCGATTGCTCGCGCACGACGAAGCCCTTGGTCTCGAGCCGCTTCAGCATCGCGCGGATCGCCGAACCCGACAATTCATCGGCCAGCGCCTCGCCAATCTCGGTCACGGTCGACGCGCCGCGCTCATAGAGAATATCGACGATCTCGCGTTCTCGCGGGGGCAGGCTGGACAACATACGACTCACCTCATGCGCTACATTTGTAGCGTGCTACATTTGTAGCGCCTGCTTGGCAAGGGGTTTTATCGGGATAATACACGCGGCACCCGATAGGGGCCGCTATGGGGTGAAAAGCTGTCATGCCCCACATCCGTCATTCCCGCGAAAGCGGGGACCCAGAGCGTCCGTCGGCTGGCCTAGCGCTGGGTTCCCGCTTTCGCGGGAATGACGAAATGTTGGAACGGGGGCCACCGCAATCGGTCGACGGCCGACATCGCCGCCGCCGCGCCCGGCTTGCATGCCGTGACCCCGCAGCCTACATCAACAGCTCAACCAACCGGAGATTCCCGCCATGGACCGCAACCTGCCCGCAACGCCCCGCCTTGCCGCCAGGAAAGCTCATATCCATGCCGTCGATTACAATCTCCAATCTCAGCTGGTCCACGCCTGACGGCCGCGCCGTCCTTGTCGACCTCGACCTTAATTTCCAGCCCGAACGCGCCGGCATCGTCGGGCGCAACGGCATCGGCAAATCGACGCTGCTGCGCCTGCTGACCGGCGAACTCGCCCCTGCGTCGGGCAGCATCGCGGTCGACGGCAGCATCGCGATGCTACGGCAGACCGTGCAGGTCGCCTCGCACGAAAGCATCGCCGACCTGTTCGGCGCGCGCGCTGGCCTCGCCTTGCTGCGCAAGGCCGAAGCGGGCGAGGCGAGCGTCGAGGAGATCGGCGACGCCGACTGGACACTCGAAGCGCGGATCGACGAGGCGCTCGCGGGCGTCGGCCTGCCGCTTCCCGCGGACACACCGCTCGCGACACTATCGGGCGGCCAGCGCACGCGCGCCGCGCTCGCGGGCGCGATGTTCGCCGCGCCCGATTTCCTGCTTCTCGACGAGCCCACCAACAATCTCGATCCAGAAGGCCGCGAAGTGGTGCGCGACCTGCTCGCCCGCTGGCGCGGCGGCGCGATCATCGTCAGCCACGACCGCGAATTGCTGGGAGAGATGGACGCGATCGTCGAACTGACCAGCCTTGGCGCCGCGCGATACGGCGGCGGCTGGAACGCCTTTCGCGCGCGCAAGGAGATCGAGCAGGCAGCGGTCGAGGCCGAACTCGCGGGCGCGGAAAGGCGCGCCGATACGGCGCAGCGGCAAGCGCAAGCATCCACCGAAAAACAGGACCGCCGCGATTCGCGCGGGCGCGGCAAAGCTGATCGCGGTGGCATGCCCAAAATTCTCCTCGGCGCTCAGAAACGCCGTGCCGAGGAAACGCGCGCCGCGGGCAGCCGCCTCGCCGAACGCCAGCGCGGCGAGGCCGAAGCGCAGCTATCCGCCGCGCGCGCGAAGGTCGAGATTGTCGATCCCCTGTCGGTCGGCCTGCCCTCGTCCGGTCTTCCCGCATCGCGGACCGTGCTTGCCCTCGACCATGTCACGGCGGGCTATGCCGAAGGGCGGCCGGTCATCGACAATCTGTCGCTCACCCTCACCGGCCCGGAGCGCGTCGCCATCACCGGCCCCAATGGCTCGGGCAAGTCCGCACTCCTCGCCCTCGTCGCGGGCACACTCGCGCCTTGGTCGGGACAGGTGCGCGTGGGTGTCCCGTCCGCGCTTTTCGACCAGCGTGTCAGCCTGCTCGACCCTAAGGTTTCTATCGCCGCCAATTTCCTCCGCCTAAATCCGGGCACGACGAACAACCAGTGCCGCGCCGCGCTCGCGCGCTTCCGCTTCCGCGCCGACGCCGCCGACCGCATCGTCGGCACGCTAAGCGGCGGCCAGATGCTCCGCGCCGGCCTCGCCTGCGTCCTCGGCGCGCCAGAACCGCCGCAATTGCTGATCCTCGATGAACCCGGCAACCATCTCGACATCGAATCGCTGACGGCGGTCGAAACCGGCCTCGCCGCCTATGACGGCGCGCTACTCGTCGTCAGCCATGACGCGGCGTTTCTGGCGGCAATCGGAATGACGCGAACGATCGAACTGACCCGCACGGGGAACGGCGGGGGTTAGGCGGCGGCACCCCGTCGGTTTTTATGGCGAAGCGCCATCTTTCCTCGTCTCCGCTAACCTTCTTTTAACCAGCTGCCCCCAACAACCCGCTTATGCCTATTTTCGGACATTTTCTGCCATCGGCGCCCGGCGCCGACAAACGTCTCGACGCGCGCCGAAAACTCAGCCTTCTCGCCTCGGGCTTGCGACACGATGGCACCGGCATCGAGGTGCAGATCCACAATATCTCGGGGACGGGCCTGCTGCTCGAAAGCGACGTCAAACTGGCGAACGGCGACCGGATAGAAATCGAGCTTCCGCATGCGGGCGACATTACGGCGGTCGTCATCTGGGCCAGCGGGCGGCTTTTCGGCTGCCAGTTCGAAGGCCCGGTGTCGCCGGCAACGCTGAGCGCCGTAGAGCTCAAAAGCGCGATCGGTGCGGCGCCCGAACTGGCGGATGCTGCGGCGCCCGCGCCCGACGTTGAGGAAGATCAAACCGCCGCGGTCACCGACGATGCCGCGCCCGAAATCGGCACGCCGCCCGAACCGATCCAGGACCTCATCAACCGCAGCCGCGAACAGATTGCGCAGGCAATCGGTATCACCACCGACCGGGTCCGCATCTTCGTCGAATATTAGCGCGGCGATCCAGGCTAGGCTGCCATCACCTTCGCGATCAGCCGCTCTTCCTTTGCGATCCACGGCGCCATGCTCGGCCGCGACAGGATCGCCTCGCTCCACGCCGCAATCTTCGGATGCGTCGCGGCATCGATGCACGAACCGCAATGACGCAGGTTCATCAGCGGCGACGCGACCGCGAGGTCGGCCAGCGTCAGCCGGTCGCCGACAAGGAAACCCGACGCCGGGATCGCGCTTTCGAGATAGGCTAGCAGCTTCGGCAATTCCTCACCCTCCGCCTGCGCCGCGGCGGCGAGGTCGCCCTCGCGCCCGAGGAATTTCGGCGCGACGATGCGGTTGAAGAACATCTTGCCGCTGCACGCCGCGAACACCGTATCGCCAAATTCCTCCCACCAGATCACCTTGCCACGCTCCTTTGGATCGGCGGGGATCAGCGCGGGTTCGGGGTGTTTCGCCTCGACATATTGGATGATCGCGCTCGAATCGGCGAGCAGGAAGCCGTCGTCGTCCATCGCCGGCATCTTGCCCAGCGGCGACGCGGCGCGAAAGCCCGGATCGGGATCGGCGATACCGACGCCCTTCAGCTCGAAATCGATCCCCTTTTCGCCCAGATAGCCCAGCAATTTTCGCACGAACGGCGATACCAACGACCCGTAAATGATCATCCCGCATCCTTTCCCAAATATCGCGCCAGCATAGGCGACGGGTTGCGTTTCGCAACCCGTATCGGCGCCGCCCGTGCGGCACGAAATAAACTTGCTATCGGCGGCGCGGCGTGAAACATCCGGCGACAGAGGGGGGCGCTGCTGCGGCAGCCATCAGGCAGGATGAACATATGCGCCCTTCGTCGTGGGCAGACCGGCTGCTGGCGCTCTCTGCCCGGTTCGTGGGTCTCATCATATTGATCGCCACCCTGCTCGCTGCGGGCGCGAGCTTTCTCTACAATCGCGGCGAGGAAGCCGACCGCGCCGACCGCGTCGCAATCCAGGCCAATATGCGGCTGCGCGATCATATCGCGGTGCTGGAGGGGGTGCGCGCGCTCTATCAATCGGACAGCCAGTCAAGCGGGCCGGGAATCCGCGCCTATCTCACCGCGCTGCGGCCGCAAATTCACGCGCCGGGGATGGAAGGGATCGGCATTGCGGTGGCAATGCGCCAGGGCTCACCCGCCGCGGCCGAGGCGATGCTGCGCCAGAATTACGGCCGCGACATCGCCGTCTGGCCCGCAACCAGCCAGCCGATCGGCTTTCCGATCGTGCTCGTCGAACCCTATACGCCGCGCCGCGACAGCGCGCTCGGCTATGACATGTATAGCGAGCGGGTCCGGCGCGAGGCGATGCGCCGCGCCTGGCAAACCGGCCAGCCCGCGGCGAGCGGGATCGTCCAGCTCGTCCAGGAAAAGGGCGTCGCCGAGCGGCAGCCCGGTTTTCTGATCTATGTGCCGATTTATGCGGGGCGGGCCACAACCGGCGCGCCGGGCATTTCCCACGATGCGATCCAGCCGGCCACCATCGCCACCGCGCCAAATGCGCGGCCGATCGAGGCCTTTGTCTATGCCCCGTTCCGCGTCCGCGACCTGATGACCGCGGTGCTCGGGCCCCAGCTCGACGCGATCGACGGACTGGAAATCTATGCGGGCGAGGGTCCGTCGGCGCCGCTGATCTTCCGCCACGGCACGATGGGCTGGGACGCGCATGAGCAGAAACTCCGCGTCGCCGACCGGCAATGGACGATGCGCATCTCCTATGGCCGGCTGCTCGAACGGATCGGCCGCCCCTTCGGCATCTTCCTCTTCGGCTTTGCGATCATGCTGCTCGCGATGCAGCTCCACCGTCTCCAGCAACGCCGGGTCGGCGCCTTCCAGGCGCTCGCCGACGAACAGGCGCGCTATGCCGCCGATCGCGAGTTGATGATCGGCGAAATGGCGCACCGGATGAAAAACGCCTTCGCGCGCATCGGCGCGCTCGCGCGCATCACGCTGCGCGAATCGACCAGCCTCGAGGATTTCGAGGCCAAGTTCGACGGCCGTATGCGGGCCTTGTCCGACGCCAAGCAGATGCTCGTCACCGGCGCCGTCGACAGCGTCGATCTCGGCCGCATCGTCCACCGCGAGCTGGAAATCGCGGGCGTTTCGGCCGATCAGCTCGCTGCCATCACCGGCCCCGAGGTCCGCCTGGGCGACGAGGGCGCGCAGGCGCTGTCGCTCGCGGTCCACGAATTCGTCACCAACAGCATCAAATATGGCGCGCTCGCGGGCAAGGGCCGCCTCACCATTGGCTGGCACCGCGACGGCGGCGATATCGAGCTTGACTGGACCGAAAGCGACCTCGCCGAAACGCCGCATATCGAAAGCGAAAGCTTCGGCACGCAGTTCATCCGCACGCTGATCGAACGCCAGCTCAAGGGCAGCTGGCGGCGCACCACGGTTGACAACCGCCTCGCCATCGTCATTCGCTGGCCCGACAATGTCCCGACAAACTGACGCGTGCTGGCACATCTGGATCGACCGCGGCGGCACCTTCACCGATGTCGTCGCGCGCAGCCCCGACGGCGCGGTCGTCACCACCAAATATCTCAGCGAAGACCCAGCGCGCCCCGGCGACGCCGCGGTGGGCGCGATCCGCGACCTGACGGGCGTGGGTGCGGGCGCGCTCCCCCCGCTCGCGATCCGCATGGGGTCGACCGTCGCGACCAATGCCCTCCTCGAACGCAAGGGCGAGCCCACATTGCTCGCGATCACCCGGGGCTTTGGCGACGCACTGACGATCGGCTATCAGGACCGCCCCGCCCTCTTCGCGCGCCGCCTTGACCGCATCGCGCCGCCGCATGCCGCCGTCGCAGAAATCGTCGAACGGATGAGCCCCGAGGGCGATGTCCTGACCCCGCTCGACGAAGCCGCCGCGCGCGCCGCGCTGCAAGTCGCGCGGGGCGACGGCCTGACCAGCATCGCGATCGTGCTGATGCACGGCTATCGCTACCCCGCGCATGAACGCCGCCTCGCCGCCATCGCGCTGGAGGTCGGCTTCAAGCAAATCTCGACCAGCCACGATGTCAGCGCGCTGATCAAGCTGATCGGCCGCGGCGACACCACCCTCGCCGACGCCTATCTCTCACCCGTCCTCCACCATTATGTGCGGCAATTCGTCGCAGAGCTGGGCGAAGGCGTCGACCCGCAGTTCATGAAAAGCTCGGGCGGCCTCGCATCGGCCGCCGCTTTCCACGGCCGCGACGCGATCCTTTCGGGCCCCGCGGGCGGCATCGTCGGCATGGTCGGCAGCGCCGCGCCGCTCGGCAAGACGCGCCTGATCGGCTTCGACATGGGCGGCACCTCGACCGATGTTAGCCATTACGCCGGCCGCCTCGAACGCGATAACGAGACGATCGTCGCCGGCACGCGCATCCGCGCCCCGATGCTGCGCATCCACACCGTCGCGGCGGGCGGCGGCTCGATCTGCCGCTGGGACGGCGCGCGCCTCACCGTCGGACCCGAAAGCGCCGGCGCAAACCCCGGCCCCGCCGCCTATGGCCGCGGCGGGCCGCTCACCGTCACCGATTGCAATGTCCTGCTCGGCAAGATCCAGCCCGCGCACTTCCCCAAGCTCTTCGGCCCCAACGGCGACCAGCCACTCGACCGCGATGTGGTCGTGCGGAAATTCGCCACCATGGCTGCGGAAATCGGCAATATCACCCCCGACGCCCTCGCCGAAGGGCTGCTCGCCATCGCGGTTCAGCAGATGGCGAACGCGATCAAGCGCATCACCATCGCGCGCGGCCATGATGTGTCGCAGGGCTACAGCCTCGTCGGGTTCGGCGGCGCCGCGGGCCAGCATGTCTGCCTCGTCGCCGACGCACTCGGGGTCGACGAGATCTTGCTTCACCCGCTCGCCGGCGTGCTCTCGGCCTATGGCATGGGCCTTGCGCGCCCCTCGGCGATCCGCGAGCGCACGCTCGGGCTCACGCTCGACGGCGATTGCGCCGCCACGCTCGCCGACGTCGAAGCCGAACTCGCCGCTCACGCCGGCGCCGACCTGACTCCCGACGCCGAAACGACCCGCGAAACCCTGCTCTTCGTCCGCCTCGCCGACAGCGACAATGCGATCGAACTGCCTCTCGCCCCGCCCGCCGAGGTCGCATCGGCCTTCGCCGCCGCCTTCCGCCAACGCTTCGGCTACGCCCCTCATCGCAATCTCGTCGTCGATCGCATGCGCGTCGAACTGACCGAGGCGGGCGATGATCCTGCGACCTTGCCGCCGCCGTCAGCTGCCGCCGAAACCGCCCCCGAAACCGTCACCGCCTGGCTAGCGGGCGGCGAGCATCTGGTCCCGCTGCACCAGCGCGCCGCCCTCGCCCCCGGCCGCAGGATCGCCGGCCCTGCAATCATCGTCGACGCGCTGGCGACGACGGTGATCGAGCCGGGATGGAAAGCGACGGTTGAGCATGAGGGGACCCTGCGTTTAGCCAAGACCTCAACGATCCTGCTGGCTGCCACCTCCCCATCGCAAGTCGATGGGGAGGGTCCATCGGATCCCGACCCGATCCGCCTCGAAATCTTCAACAGCCTGTTCATGGCGATCGCCGAGGAAATGGGCGGCGCGCTCCAGCACAGCGCCTCGTCGATCAACATCCGCGAGCGGCTCGATTTCTCGTGCGCGATCTTCGACGGCACCGGCTGCCTGGTCGCCAACGCCCCGCATATGCCCGTGCATCTCGGCTCGATGGGCGAGAGCGTCCGCACGATCCTGCGCCAGCGCACCAAAGACGGTCGCGGCATCCGGCGCGGCGACGCCTATGCGCTCAACGCCCCCTATGACGGCGGCACCCACCTCCCCGACATCACCGTCATCATGCCCGTGTTCGTCGAGACAGCCGACACCCCCGCCTTTTTCGTCGCTGCACGCGGCCACCACGCCGACCTCGGCGGCATCGCCCCCGGTTCGATGCCGCCCGACAGCAAGAGCATCGAAGACGAAGGTATCCTGTTCGACAATATGCTGATCGTCGACGACGGCCATTTCCGCGACGCTGCCGTCGCGGCGCACCTTGTCGATAGCGACTGGCCCGCACGCAATCCGGCGCTCAACATCGCCGACCTGAAAGCCCAGGTCGCCGCGTGCCAGCGCGGCGCAAGCGCGCTCGCCGACCTCTCCGCCGCGCACGGCTCCGCCACCGTCGCCGCCTATATGGCGCACGGCCAGCGCCAGGCCGAAGCCGCCGTGCGTCAACTCATCGCCCGCCTCGACGACGGCCAATTCCGCTACGCGATGGACAATGGCGCCGAGGTGGTCGTCGCCGTCAAAGTCGACCGCGAGGCACGCCACGTCACCATCGACTTCACGGGTTCCAGCGCTACCCTCCCCGACAATTTCAACGCGCCGATGCCGGTCGTCCGCGCTGCCGTCCTCTATGTCCTGCGCACGATGCTCGACGATCCGATCCCTATGAACGAGGGCTGCCTCGCCCCCGTCACCTTGATCGTCCCGCCCGATTCGATGCTGTCCCCCACCTATCCCGCCGCAGTCGTCGCGGGCAATGTCGAGACGAGCCAGGTCATCACCGACGCTCTCTTCGCCGCGTTCGGCGCGATGGCGCCCGCGCAGGGAACGATGAACAATTTCACCTTTGGAAACGACACGCACCAATATTATGAAACGATCGCCGGCGGCTCGGGCGCCGGCCCCGGCTTCGACGGCACCAGCGTCATCCAGACGCATATGACCAACAGCCGCATGACCGACCCCGAAGTCATGGAAACGCGCTTCCCGGTCATTGTCGAGGCGTTCTCGATCCGCAAAGGTTCGGGCGGCAAGGGCCAATGGCACGGCGGCGACGGCGCCACCCGCCGCATCTGTTTCCGCGAACCGATGGCCGCGAATATCCTCGCGAACCGTCGCAAAATTGCGCCCAGTGGCCTCGCGGGCGGCGGCGATGCCGCGCCCGGCCGCAACTGGGTCGAGCGCGCCGACGGATCGGTTGAAGTGCTCGCCGCGACGGGCAGCGCGAACCTCGACACAGGCGACGCCTTCGTGATCGAAACGCCGGGCGGCGGCGGCTATGGCGAGGCGGGGGGCGAGCACGAATGAAGAAGGTCCACGCGGAGGCGCGGAGGCGCGGAGAATTTGATTCGCGCCGAGGCGCAGAGAACGCAGAGAAATATAGCGCCGTGTCCCCGCGAAGGCGGGGACCCATCTCCTGTCGGTTCTATCTTGCGCCCACCGGCGATAGATCCCCGCCTTCGCGGGGAAACAAAGAATATTCAAAATTACTATCTCTGCGCCTCTGCGCGAATCCCCTTTTTTCTTCTTTCTTCCTTCTCCGCGCCTCCGCGTCTCCGCGTGAACAAATATTCTCAGCTCTGTCGGGGCGTGGCTGATGCTCGTCCTGATCGGCATCCTCATCATCATCGCGGGCTTCCTGCTCCGCTTCAATCCGTTGCTCGTCATCATGGCCTCGGCGCTCGCGACCGGGCTCGCCGCGGGGCTCGACCTCACCGCGATCGTCGCGGCCTTCGGCAAGGCGTTCAACGACACGCGCTATGTGTCGATCATATGGATCGTCCTTCCGGTCATCGGCCTGCTCGAAGCTTACGGCCTCCAGCAACATGCGCGCACGCTGATCGGCCGCATGAAGGGCGCGACGCTCGGTCGCCTGCTCACCTCCTATCTTCTGCTCCGTCAGGGCATGGCCGCAGTCGGCCTCACCTCGGTCGCGGGCCATGCCCAGACCGTGCGCCCGCTCGTCGCGCCGATGGCCGAAGCCGCCGCCGAGGCGGCGAACCCCGGGCTCTCGGGCGACCAGCGCGAGGAGGTCAAGGCGCACGCCGCCGCGACCGACAATATCGGGCTGTTTTTCGGCGAAGACATCTTCCTTGCCATCGGCTCGATCCTGCTGATGAAGGGCGTGCTCGAAGGCTATGGCTATCAGATCGAGCCGCTGCACTTCTCGCTGTGGGCGATCCCGACGGCGATCGCCGCTTTCCTGATTCACGGCTTCCGTCTCCGCCGCCTCGACCGCCGCATGGCGGCAAAAACGGAGGCCAGGGCATGATCACCCTCGACTTCGTTTACACCCTCGCGGGCCTGACCTTCGCGCTCTTCGCTGTCCTCGGCCTCGCCGACCGCAGCAATCCCAAACGTCTCGGCAACGGTCTCTTTTGGGGGCTGCTCGCGCTCTCGATGCTCGGCGGCGACTATCTGGGCGATTTCGGCAACGGCTTGCTCGTCCTCGCGCTCGTCGCCATCGCCGGCACCGGCCAGATCGGCCGCGCCCCCGGCGGCGAGGTCGCTGCCGAGGTGCAGGCCGAGCGCGCCGCGAAATATGGCAATTTCCTCCTCCTCGTCGCGCTGATCATCCCCGCCGTCGCGCTCATCGGCACCTTCCTCTTCAAGGAAGTCGCGGGCCTCGCCGACCCGAAACAAGCGACGCTCATCTCGCTTGCGCTCGGCGTGCTGATCGCGCTCGCGGTCGGCATGGCGCGCCTCAAACCCCCGCCTTTGCTTCCGCTGCAACAGGGCCGCCACCTGCTCGATTCGGTCGGCTGGGCGGCGATCCTGCCGCAGATGCTTGCCAGCCTCGGCGCGGTGTTCGCGCTCGCCGGGGTCGGCGACGTGGTGGGCGGCCTGATCGGCACCGCGATCCCGCAGGGCAGCCTGTTCGGCGCCGTGCTCGCCTTCGGGCTCGGCATGGCGCTGTTCACGATGGTGATGGGCAACGCCTTCGCTGCCTTCCCCGTGATGCTCGCCGCGGTCGGCATGCCCTTGCTCATCAAACAATATGGCGGCGATCCCGCGGTGGTCGCGGCGATCGGCATGCTCGCGGGCTTCTGCGGCACGTTGATGACCCCGATGGCCGCCAACTTCAACCTCGTCCCCGCCGCGCTGCTCGAACTCAAAAATCCCTATGGCGTGATCAAGGCGCAGATCGGGACGGCGGTGCCTTTGCTCGCGGTGAACATCCTCTTCATCTGGCTGTTCGCCTTCTGACGCCGTCCTTTAATCCCGTTCGTGTCGAGCGAAGTCGAGACACCCATCGATTGCGCGCTCCCTCGGGGCATCTCGACTTCGCTCGATGCGAACGGATATGGAGGTTGCATGGAATTGACCCCCGACCACGCCGCCCGCTTTGCCACCGCGACCCTCGCCCATCTCGGCCGCGAATATCCTTACAAGATGGACCTCGTCCTCACCGGTCCCGAGGACGCAAAGCCGCCGCGCGAGCATCATCCGATCTTCCACGGCAGCTTCGACTGGCACAGCTGCGTCCATGGCTGGTGGCAGATCCTCCGCCTCGCGCGCCGCTTCCCGGGCCTCCCCATCGCGAACGAGATCCGCGCCCGTGCCGACGCGATGCTCGTCCCCGAAAAGGTCGCGGGTGAACGCGCCTTCCTCGATCGCCCCTATTCGGCCGCCTTCGAGCGCCCCTATGGCTGGGCCTGGCTGCTCGCGCTCCATGCCGAGGCCGAACGCCACGACGCCCCGTGGGGCCCCGCGCTCGAACCGCTCGCCGCCGCCTTTGCCGATCGCTTCCACGCCTTCCTGCCCAAACTCACTTATCCGCTGCGCGTCGGCACCCATTTCAACATCAGCTTTGCATTGCTCCTCACGCGCCACTGGGCCGAACCGCGCGACCCCGCGCTGGTCGCGCTCATCGACGCCCGCGCCCGCGGCTGGTTCGCCGCCGACCGCGACTGCCAGGCATGGGAACCCGGCGGCGACGAATTCCTGTCCTCGGCGCTCACCGAGGCGCATCTGATGACCGCCGTCCTCGGCGACGACTTCCCACGCTGGTTCGACGCCTTCCTCCCCCGCGCCGCGCAGCAGCAACCCGCGACGCTCTTCACCCCCGCGACCGTCTCCGACCGCAGCGACGGCAAGATCGCGCATCTCGACGGCCTCAACCTCAGCCGCGCATGGAGCTGGCGCGCCATCGCCGCCGCGCTCGGCCCCGCGCACGCCGTCACGCCCGTGGCCGAAGCCGCGGCGCAGCGCCACCTCGCCGCCGCCCTCCCCCACGTCACCGGCGACTATATGGGCGAACATTGGCTCGCGAGCTTCGCGCTGCTGGCGCTCGACGGCCTTTAGGCCGTCGTCCCGGACAAGCGCACGGCCTCGCCGATTGACAAGCCCCGCGCTCGCGGCAACAGACGGCGCAAGGGGAGAGAGGCCAAGGTGAACGGAAAGATGCTGCGTCCCACATCGTTCGACGTTGCCGAGCGCGCCGGCGTGTCGCAGTCGACCGTCTCGCGCGCGCTCCGCAACAGCCCCGGCGTCAACGCCGAAACGCGCGCCCGCGTCTCCGCCGCTGCGCGCGAGCTGGGCTATGTCGTCGACCGCCACGCCTCGTCGCTGCGCCTCAAAAGCAGCGAGACGATCGCGCTGGTCACCATCTGCCGCCCCGGCGAGGACCGCAGCGCGATCAACCCTTTCTACTTCGCGCTGCTCGGCAGCATCGCCGCCGCGACCTCGGCGCGCGGGTTCAACCTGCTCGTCAGCTTCCAGGAAAATCCGGACAATTTCCGCGCCGATTTCGTCGCCTCGGGGCTCGCCGACGCGATGATCGTCATCGGCACCACCAGCAACCGCGCGGCATGGGACTATTTCGCGCAGGCGCAGGCCTCCGGCCTGGACTTCGTCTGCTGGGGCAGCCCGGGCAGCCCGTTCCACTGGATGCGCAGCGAGAATGACATCGGCGGCCAGCTCGCCGCCGAACATTTCGTGCGCGCCGGCCGCCGCCACATCGCCTTCGTCGGGCCGCAGCAATCGCCGCAGCGCCAGTTCGACGAGCGCCGCGACGGCTTCTCTGCCGCGCTCGCCGCGCACGGCCTCACCGCGATCGTCGCCGAGCCACCCGCCGCCGCCGACCGCCACGCGCAGGGCGTCGCCGCGGTGCAGGCCTTGCTCGAGGCGCATCCCGAAACCGACGCGATCTTCGCTGCCAGCGACATGCTCGCGCTCGGCGTCTTGCAGGGGCTCAAGGACGCCGGGCGCCGCGTTCCGCAAGACGTCGCGCTGATCGGCTTCGACGGCATCCGCGCCGGCACCCTCGCCGACCCCGCGCTCACCACGCTCGAACCCGACCTCGACGCCGCGGGCGAGGCGCTTGTCGCGATGGCGCTCGAGGATGACGAACGCACGCGCAGCGGCACGCGCATCCCCGTGCATCTGGTGGTGCGCGGCACGGCCTGACCAAGCGCCGCCCGGCGGCAATGCACAGCCTTTTCAGCTCGTTAAGCCTCTTCCTCAACAGCCGCCACATCCGCGCTACGCTATCGCCGCGCGGGACCATGACGGAAGGGCGGAGGAATCGACGATGCCGGGAACGACGTTTTTACAGGACCAAAAGGGCGCGACCGCGATCGAATATGGGCTGATCGCCGCGCTGATCGCGCTGGCGTGCATCATCGCCTTTCAGACGCTCGGCCTCAATCTCGAGACGATCTTCAACACGATCAACGACGCGCTGAACTGATCCGGCGGGGTTACGCCGCCTGATCGGCCCAGATCGACGCGCTTGATCGGCATCGCCAGCATCAGCGACAGCGGAATGGGACGGCCGGCCTCCGGATCAAGCCCGTCCTGAGCCGGTCGAAGGGCCCGGGGTGACGAAGCAGGGGAAATCCCGGCCCCCTACTTCCCCCGCACCCGCGCCGTCACCTTGATCTCGACCAGCGCCGTCGGCTCATACAGCGCGCTGATCCCGATCGCCGTCCACGCCGGCGGGGGCAGTTTCACATGGCGGTTCTTGACTGCGACAAAGGCGTCGATGGTGCCGGCCAAGTCGGTGTGAAAGGTCGTCATGTCGACGACATCGTCCCAACTAACTCCCGCGCGCGCCAGCGTCGCGGCGATGCGGGCAAAGGCCCGCTCGAACCCCGGCTCCAGCCCATCATCCCCCGGCGCCGGCCCCGCGACCACACCCGACAGATAGACGGTATCGCCCGCGATCACCGCATCGGCATAGCCCACCGCTTCCTGAAAGGCGCGCGCTTCGGGATTGCCGGGCATCAGCACGGCGCCGGGCTCGCGCGCGAAAGCGGGCGCGGCGAGAAGGGCAAGGCCCAGCATCGCCGTCGCGGCGGCCTTTTCTGTGGTTCGCATGGTCATCTCCCCTGCTCGCTGGTCAGGGTGGGAAGGTGACAGGGGTTTGGTGGCGGGGCAAGGCTGGCGGCGCAGGCGTCTTTTTAGCGGAAGAATTGGAATTTCTGCATCCGTCACCGTAATTCCGGCGTACAATCTCCCCCTTTGGATGAAAGGGAAGACCGTGAAATTGCCAAAGCGCCTACCATATGAAATGATGATTATTGTGGGCCTCTTGCTCGGAAGCTGTGGCGATAGCGCAACGCGCCGCTTCACAGAGGGTGATTATGACCGGATAGACATTGCCGACACGAACGCGCGTAATGCGATCTATCGCGTCAACGAACTAGAAGGTCGCGTCGAGGAACTGGAACGCCGCTTACGGTAGAAATTGCGGCCCGCGCTAACGGTTAGTTTTTATGCCGGACGGCTGTACCACGATCCACATACGCCGCCCGTCGTTGTCCCGCTTAGCCGATTCCGACCATTCGAATTCGATAAGGGAAATTGCAGCGGCAATTCTCATGTGGGCTGTTGGGCCTTTGACCGCCATATGAATACGGCTGAGTTTTTTGAAGCGTCGGCGTGCGCCTTTTGGCAATCTCAGTGCGATGGTATTAAAGTCACCGTCGAAGCTCAAAAGGACTGCATTTTTGCGCGAAGCGTAGGCGGCCACCATAGGGTCGGGGCTATCAGGAGGCAGTTTTTCGGCCAACCGAACAACCTTATGTCCGCGCTCTTCAAGAAACTTGCAGACGGATTCCGTCATACAGTGGTCAGCAAAGAACTCGATCGCCTCAAAGTGGCGGCTCAGGCAGCTAACTTATGCGTGCGCCTAGCGGCTTGCACGTCCTTAATGGTCAGAGTCGGATACTCTTCGACGATTGCATCGTCCGAATAGCCAGCCTCAATGAAGTCCTCAATGATGCTGACCGGGATGCGGGTCCCTTTGAACACGGACGCGTTCCGAGCGACAAATTTATGATGCTCAAACTTTCCTTCATCCGCTCGCTTGCGGTTCCGCAGTTTTTCGGTCTCCCTGAGCACTTCTTCGGCAATGGAGGGCAGGGGCACGCATTTGAGGGCAAGCTGCCCGTCGGTGATATTCCGAGGCTCACCCTTGATGTCGGTGACAATCTTGCGCTGAAGCACGCCAATCTCAATCTCCGACCAGGGTCTCGTCCATTGCGCTGTCATTGCCGGGTAAGCGGCTTTAATTTCACTCAGCGGAACGTGATAATCCGTCATCAGACTACGGAGCATTTTCAGGCCGACGAGATCTTCATACGAGTAAATCCGGCAGTAGGGATTTCCGCGATCTTCCTCGTCGAGATATTCTGGAGAAAAGAAGCCGAGCCGGTCCCACCGGATAAGCCTTGTGCGGGTAAGTTTCGTCACCCGCTCGGCATGGTCAATGCTGAACGCTTCCAGCACTGGCCGCTGCTTTTTCATAGATGATTTCGCCTTGGCCATTCTGGCAAATCTACTCCGAATGTGATGAACTGCAAACGACTTGTGGAATACCCCATATCATGCTGACCTTGAATGAAGCGTTGCTATCTGATCGCTCGACAAATTTATCACCCCAGCGGAAATCCAAGGCGCAGAAGTCGAAATGCGGAAGCCGTTGACGGCTTGCTATGGGACGCCCCACCAGAGTCCGAATTCTATACACTCAACCAAATCATCCACCCGAACCCCCAGCGCCTCCGCCAGCTTCACCTGGCTCAGCCCGCGCAGTTCGCGCCAAACGCGCAGCGGGCTTTCGCCGGCGATCAGCCGCTTGGCTTAGTCGGCGGGCACAGTTCCTCCTCGCCCGCCGCCAGCGCCGCTTTGGCGCTGTCATAGGCGCTGAGGTCGGCCAGATCGTCGGCCGCTTCGCGCAGGCGATCATATTCTTCGCGGGGGATCGTCACCATCAACCCACGATCTCGACCGGCACCCCAATGCCTTTATTGGCCACCAAGCCCCGGTCGAAGGTCACAAACGCCTCGACGCCCTTCGCCGCGACCAGATGGATATGATCGGCAAAATCGCCGCTCTTCGCAAAAGCCGCAACGGCGCTCCGCACCGCGTCGTCATCGTCCAGCACGACCCCCGGCACGTCGAATAGGTCCAGCAGCGAAGAGGCAAGATGCCCCCGCTCCATTCCGTAGCGCGATTGCAGCAGCCACCCGAGTTCGAGCAACACGGTCAACGGTACGAACACCCCCGCCTTCACCAGATCGCGCGCGATCGGCGACTGCACCGGATCGTCGTCGAGCATGAACCGCGCAAGGATATTGGTATCGGCCGCCTTCAAGTCGGCGGGTCCCAGCTCTTGTCCTCGCGAAACATCCGGTCGATCGCGGCATGGGCGTCTTCGTCGCTGATCCGCGGCCCCTTATAGTTCACGGTCTTGCGCATTTTCGCCATCGCTTCGTCGAAACTCATCGCCTTTTTCGCCTTGGGCTTGGCGCGCAGCATCACGCCGGCGGGGCCGTCGACGACCTCCAGCACCGTGCCGACGTCCCAATGCAGCCGGTCGCGCACATCCTTGGGGATGACGACCTGGCCCTTGGCGGAGACTCTTGTTTCCTTGGTCATACCGGTAAGATAGCATTGGAACAGGCCGGAAACAAGCTGGCCTCTCTCATATCGTCATCCCGGACTTGACCCGGGATCCACTCTACCGCCGTCGCATGGACCCCGGATCAAGTCGAACGAGCCACTTGTCTCGTTCGAGGGTGACGAAGTGTATAAACGAGGCGGTTTTCCTTTGCGTCTTCGCGCCTTTGCGTGAACCAAATCTTCCCCCCACCCCCTTGCATTTCCTTGGCCTGGGCGTAAGGCGGCGCCAACATAAACCCGCGCGTGCGACTCCCGTTGGCCCCGCTCTCCCGCTTCGCCATCGGACAGTCATTCCCCGCCGCGCCAACATGGGGACTGCAATCCTATGACGACCACGGGCAACGACACGCTTGCGACCCGCTCGACGCTGAGCGTCGGCGGCAAGGACTATGCTTATTATTCGCTCGACAAGGCCGCGGCCAAGCTGGGCGATGTCTCGCGCCTGCCGTTTTCGATGAAGGTGCTGCTCGAAAATCTGCTGCGGTTCGAAGATGGCGGTTTCACCGTGTCGACCGATGACGTCCAGGCGCTGGTCGACTGGCAAAAGGACCCGCATTCGAACCGCGAGATCCAGTATCGCCCCGCGCGCGTGCTGCTTCAGGATTTCACCGGCGTTCCCTGCGTCGTCGACCTCGCCGCGATGCGCGATGCGATCGCCAAGCTGGGCGGCGACACGTCGAAGATCAACCCGCTCGTCCCCGTCCACCTCGTCATTGACCATAGCGTGATGGTCGACGAATTCGGGCATCCCAAGGCGTTCGAGCAGAATGTCGAAATCGAATATTATCGCAACGGCGAACGCTATGACTTCCTGAAATGGGGATCGAAGTCGCTGTCGAATTTCAAGGCGGTGCCCCCGGGCACCGGCATCTGCCACCAGGTGAACCTTGAACATATCGCGCAGGCGGTGTGGTCGAGCGAGGATGCCGACGGCACGACGGTCGCCTATCCCGACACCTGCGTCGGCACCGACAGCCACACGACGATGATCAACGGCCTGGGCGTGCTCGGCTGGGGCGTCGGCGGGATCGAGGCCGAGGCCGCGATGCTCGGCCAGCCCGTGTCGATGCTCATCCCCGAAGTCGTCGGCTTCAAATTCACCGGAAAGCTGAAGGAAGGCGTCACCGCGACCGACCTCGTGCTCACCGCGACGCAGATGCTGCGCGCCAAGGGCGTCGTCGGCCGCTTCGTCGAATATTTCGGCCCCGGCCTTGCGTCGCTGTCGCTCGCCGACCGCGCGACGCTCGCCAATATGGCGCCCGAATATGGCGCGACCTGCGGCTTCTTTGGCGTCGACGACAAGACGCTCGACTATATGCGCCTGACCGGGCGCAGCGACGAGAATATCGCGCTGGTCGAGGCCTATGCCAAGGCGCAGGGGCTGTGGATCGTCGAGGGTGCCGCGGACCCGATCTTCACCGACACGCTCGAACTTGACCTTGCCACCGTCGTCCCGTCGCTCGCGGGGCCGAAGCGGCCGCAGGACCGCGTCTCGCTCCCCGACGTCGACGATGTGTTCAACGCCGACATGGCGAATGTCTATAACAAGACGCAGCAGCGCGTGCCGGTCGAGGGCAAGGATTTCGACATCGGCGACGGCGACGTCACCATCGCCGCGATCACCAGCTGCACCAACACCTCGAACCCCGGCGTCCTCGTCGCCGCGGGGCTGGTCGCGAAGAAAGCCGATGCGCTGGGGCTGAAGCCCAAGCCGTGGGTCAAGACCTCGCTCGCACCGGGATCGCAGGTCGTCACCGACTATCTGATCAAGGCGGGCTTGCAGCAGCATCTCGACAATATCGGCTTCAACCTCGTCGGCTATGGCTGCACCACCTGCATCGGCAATTCGGGGCCGCTCGCCGAACCGATTTCCAGGGCGATCAACGAAAATGGCCTCGTCGCCGCGGCGGTGATCTCGGGCAACCGCAACTTCGAAGGCCGCGTGTCGCCCGACGTGCGCGCGAACTTCCTCGCCTCGCCGCCGCTCGTCGTCGCTTATGCGCTCAAGGGCACGGTGATCGAGGATTTCACCACCACCCCGATCGGGCAGGACCAGCAGGGCAAGGACGTGTTCCTCGCCGACATCTGGCCGACCAATCTCGAAGTGGCCGAGGCGGTGGCGGGCGCGGTCGACCGCGAGATGTTCGTCGCGCGCTACGCGCATGTCTACAAGGGCGACGAGCATTGGCAGAAGATCGAGGTCGAAGGCAGCGACACCTATCAGTGGCGCGCCGGATCGACCTATGTCGCCAACCCGCCCTATTTCGAGGGCATGACGATGACCCCCGCGCCGGTGGCCGATATCGTGGACGCCAAGCCGCTCGCGATCCTCGGCGACAGCATCACCACCGACCACATCAGCCCCGCCGGTTCGATCAAGGCGGACTCGCCGGCCGGAAAATGGCTTATGGAACATCAGGTTAACAAAGCCGACTTCAACAGCTACGGCGCCCGCCGCGGCCACCACGACGTCATGATGCGCGGCACCTTCGCCAACATCCGCATCAAAAACGAAATGGTCCCCGGCATCGAAGGCGGCATGTCGCGCTATGGCTCGGAGGTCATGCCGATCTACGATGCCGCGATGCGCCACAAGGCCGACGGCACGCCGCTGGTCGTCATCGCCGGCAAGGAATATGGCACCGGCTCGTCGCGCGACTGGGCGGCGAAGGGCACCAATCTGCTCGGCGTCCGCGCGGTGATCGTCGAGAGTTTCGAGCGCATCCACCGCTCGAACCTCGTCGGCATGGGCGTGCTGCCCCTGCAGTTCACCGACGGCCAGACCCGCGAGACGCTCGGCCTGACCGGTGACGACCAGTTCACCATCACCGGCGTCGCGGACCTGAAGCCGCGCCAGACGGTGACGGTGAACGTCACCCGCGCCGACGGCTCGACCTTCAGCTTCGACACGCTCTGCCGCATCGATACCGCGAACGAGGTCGAATATTATATGAACGGCGGCATCCTGCACTACGTCCTGCGCAAGCTGGCGGCGTAAGCGCGGGCGGGCGAGGATCGGGCGAATGGGCAAACTGCTGATCCTGATCCTCGGCCTGGTGCTCGGCCTGCTCCTTGCCCGCTATCTGCGCCGGCAAAGGGCAGGCCGCGACCTCACCGCACCTCCGCCAAGGCCGATGGTCCGCGTCGGGGACGAGCGGATAGACGATGAGGAAATCCGCATGCTGCTTCGTCAGGACCGCAAGATCGAGGCGATCAAGCTGGTCCGCGAACGCACCGGGTTCAGCCTCGCCGATGCCAAAGATGCGGTCGAGGCACTCGAAAAGACGATGCGCTGAACATCCTGTCTCCGACCGGGGTCCAGACCGCCCGAAGGGAGGAGAGATGAGTGTTTTCCAGATCGCGATCGAAGTCGTCGGCTGGCTCGCCGCCGCGCTCATCCTCGCCAGCTATGTCCTGCTGTCGCTCGGGCGGATCGAGCCGCGCGGCTATCTTTATCAATGGATGAACGTGATCGGTGCCAGCGGGTTTGTGCTCAATTCGGGCTATAATGGCGCGCTCCCCTCTGCGGGGTTGAACATCGTGTGGGCATTGATGGGGATATTCACCCTCTGGAGCGTCTGGCGTGCGCAACAAGGGAAGGATGGTGGGCGCTGACGGGCTCGAACCGCCGACCCTCTCGGTGTAAACGAGATGCTCTACCAACTGAGCTAAGCGCCCCCGAGATGTCATCTTCAACGGGAGGTGCGCCCCTGCCATAAGCCGCCGCCGCTGGCAAGCGAGACGCGCATGTCAAAGCCAGCCGATATGCTTGAAACGCCAGAAGACCAACCCCGATCCGCCGAAGATCAGCGCGAGGGCAAAGGGATAGCCGAAACCCCAATCGAGTTCGGGCATGAATTTGAAGTTCATGCCATAGATGCCTGCGATCGCAGTCGGCACCGCAAGAATTGCAGCCCAGGCCGCGAGCTGGCGCGTAATCACGCCCTGACGCTGCTGTTCGAGCATACCATTGGTTTCGATAACGGACGCCGCGATGTCCCGCAGGCCGGTCAAACGAAATTCGGCACGCTGCACATGGTCCCAGATGTCGCGAAAAAAGGGCCGTACCGCAGGGTCGATATTGGGCAGGTCGTCCTCGGTCGCAAGCCGCCCGGCGACCTCCTTCATCATGCCCACGAGGCGCTGGAAGCGGATGATCTCGTGCCGCTGGGTATAGAGGTGACGGATATCTGCGGCGTCGAGCGGCGTGTCCATCACGCTGTCCTCGACCGCCAGCATCCGGTCCTCGATAGCATCGACGACAGGAAAATAGCCGTCGACGATGAAATCGAGCACGGCATAAAGTACATAGTCGGGACCGTGCGCGAGCTTTGCGGGCAAGGTTTCGAGTCGGGCCCGGATGTCGGTGTGCGTGCGCGCCGACCCGTGACGGACGCTAACGAAAAAATGCGGGCCAAGAAAGAAAGCGGTTTCGCCCGGCTGGATGATATCCGCGTCGAGGTTGGCGGTTCGGGTGATGACGAACAACTGGTCGCCATAAGCCTCGACTTTCGGCAACTGGTTCGCCTTTAATGCATCCTCGACAGCGAGCGGGTGGAGGCCAAAGCGTTTCGCAATCCCTTCGAGTTCGCCCGGCGTCGGCTCGTAAAGACCAAGCCAGAAAAAGTCGCCGTCTTCGCAATCTTCGGGGATCGCTTCGTCCGGACCGATGTCGCGGACGAGCTTGCCGTCATGATAGACACGGGCGGCCATGATCGGCATCGGCAGGAAACTCCGTTAAAGTGGGCGCTGAAATGGGGCGCGCCGCCGCCAAGATAAATGCTCTTGGTTTCAGGGCTAGATGATTCGGCTGTCGTAAGCCCATTGCAGCAGCGCCTGCCGCTGTTTCGGCCGGCAAAAAGGATCGCCCGGCTCGCAATGCTTGCGCACTTGAGCGGCGTGGCGCCGGAACGCCCGCCACCGCGCAATCTGGCGATGATCCTCGCCCGGCATCCGCCGCCCGGAATAATAACGGCAATACCATTGGAACCAGCCGCGCGGGTCGTCGGGATGGATCCACCCTTTCTGGACCCATATATGCAGCGGAACACTTGCCCGAATCCCGAAATAGTTGAGCGAGCAGTCGGGACGTTCGGGCGAAAGCTTTGCCTTCTTGAACCAGCTTTCCGGGAATTCGGGGGTGCAGTCGGTCATATATTTGCCGCAAAACACCCCAAGTTCCAGCATCTCGGCGGGCGTGAGTTCGGGTTCGAAATCGGGGTCGAACGCCTTCCCCATCGGGGCGGTACGCAAATAGCGATACCCCTGCTGCATTCGGTCGTTCACGACCACTTCGACGGCATCCTTCATGACCGGAAGTTAGCCGGGCCGACCCGTGCCGACCATGGCTATTCGTCAAGCGCCTCGAAATAACGGGCGAGCGCGTCAGAGGCGCCCTCGGCGAGCGCGATGAAGATGCGGCGGCCGTCGTGCGGATCGTCTTCGCGCAGGAACAGTCCGGCGTCGGTCATCGTCTTGATCCAGCGTAGCGCCGTCGTGGCGGGAACCGCGGCGGCGATGCACAGACTCGACACCGACACCGGCTGGCGCTCGAGCCGCGCGGCATACAGATCGAGCAGCATGTCCCACGCCGGATCGGCGAACAGGTCGGCAGGGAAATATTGTTCGCGCATCCGCCGCTGACGCAGCATCCGCCGCACCGCCTTGGCGCGCTGCCGATCGAGCGTGCGCTCTTCGGGAACGAAGCTGCGCGGCATCACGGCAAAGTCGCGCGCCGGGGCGCGTATCTGTCCGCCATAGTCAGCCAGATCCTCGGCCCGTGAAGTATAGCCCGTCGGCGTGCCGGGCAGGCCGCCCCTCTGGCCAGCGAGGTCGCCAAGCAAACGAGAGATGCGCGCGACCTCCTCTTGCAGCCGGTCGATCCGCTCTATCGCATCGTCACGCGCGATATCGTGGAACACCCCACCCCGCACACGCCGTGCCGCCGCCAAAGCCATCAGCCGATCCGTCGGATCGGCGTCGACCATAAACTGGGCGTTAAGCGACACGGGAATGGCTGCCACGAGCCGGTCGAGCGCGGGCAGCCGGGTTTCGAGAACAAGGTTGCAGCCCTGCCCTTCTACTGCGGCGCATATATCGGCGAGCGTTTCGCTTTCGATCGCGTCCGCCGCAGCCAGCCAGACAATGTCGAGCGTCGCTGTTTGCCGGATGTAATTTGCCGCTGCGGCTGCGGATATTGTCTTTGCCAGGCGCACATTTGCAAGCGAAGCCAGGTCGGGACAATCGCAAGGCGACCCTATAAACAAAAGTGGCGATGCAACCGCTTCCCGGAGCGCTCCGGGAGACCCATCATATTGTTTGCCGAAACCGTTGGGCAGAAATGCCGCCGTGTCCAATGAGTGTAGGTCTATCATGCTGCCGTCCCCATTTTCATCGCTCCACCGTGGCGTAAGCATGCCGTCATTTCGGCGCTATTCACCTTTTGTTCGCTCCCTTTTGCTGCCAATTCGGACCCAGCTTCGATATTGGCGCGAGTTGGCAAGCGACGGCGGGAACGGACTGGCTCCAATTTGGACATGATTTGTTCTCATCGTCAATCATTAATTCATCCCTTGCCAAGCCATCATCAGCCAGTCAGGCCGACATGATGGTTTCAGGTTCCTCCCTACTCGCGCAGCATTGGCGGCGGCGCTTCCGGTCGCTGCTCGCGCTGGCGATGCTCGCCGGGCTCGCCTTTTTGGCCTGGGTGTGGTTGCCGGCCCCCGCGCTGACCGTGCCGCTCGTCCATGTGATCGACGGCGACAGCCTGACGGTGCGAAAGGATGACGCCCCGCTAACGATCCGCCTGACCGGCATCGACGCGGTCGAATATCGACAGGATTGCACGCGCGGCGCCGTCCGCTGGCCCTGCGGGCGTGAAGCGCGCACCGCCCTCGAAAAACTGGTCGGCCGTGGGCCGCTCCATTGCGACGTCGCGGCGAAGGACCGTTACAATCGCACGCTCGCCGCGTGCCGCACCGCTCCCTTCCCCGACGGCATCGACCTCAGTGCCGAAATGACCCGGCTCGGCTGGGCGGTCGTCACGAGCGACGCCTATATGGTGGAGGAAGCCGAGGCGCAGGCAAAACGGCGCGGCATCTGGCAGGGCGACTTCGTTCGCCCCGAAAACTGGCGCGCGATGCGCGAGCGTGAGAGCACCGCGCTGACAAGGCCCGACGCGTAAAACGCACCCGCTATGCCTCGCCGCCGTTTCCGGCTAGGGCGAGCGTCATGAACAGCCTGCTTCCCGTCATGATCGGCGGCGCGATCGGCGCCGGCGCCCGCCATCTGGTGGGTCAGGCGATGCTCGCGCGGCTCGGCCCCGGCTTCCCCTGGTGGACGCTCTCGATCAATATCGCCGGTGGCCTGTTGATGGGGCTGCTGATCGGCGCGCTCGCGCGCAGTAGCGATGGCGGCGAAACCGCGCGCCTTTTCATCGGCGTCGGCGTCCTCGGCGGCTTCACCACTTTCTCCTCCTTCAGCATGGAATTCTGGATGCTTTTCGAACGCGGCCAAAATGCGCAGGCAGTCGCCTATGTCCTCGCGTCGGTCATCGGCGCGATCGCCGCCTGCGGGCTAGGCCTCTTCATCATACGACAGGTGCCGGCATGAGTGACAACGCAAAACTCGACGGCGCAATCATTGCCGAGGAGGATGACGGCATCCGGCTCGACCGCTGGTTCAAGCGCCATCGCGAGGGCACGCCGCACGCGCTGCTCGCGCGCTGGGCGAGGTCGGGCCAGCTGACGCTCGACGGCAAAAAGGCCGATGTGTCCGACCGCATCGCGACCGGGCAGAAGCTCGTCATGCCCTCACCCCCGGTCGAGACCGTGGCGCGTCCGGCACGCAAGGGCCGCCCGCTGACCGAAGCCGATGTCGAACTGGCCACCGGCATGATGATCCACCGCGATGCCAGCGCGATCGTGCTCAACAAACTGCCCGGTCTCGCGACGCAGGGCGGCACGAAGACCGAGCAGCATGTCGACGGCCTGCTCGACGCTCTCAAATTCGATGGCCCGACGCGGCCCAAGCTCGTCCATCGGCTCGACAAGGACACCTCGGGCGCGCTGCTGATCGCGCGGACGCCGAAGGCGGCGGCTTATTTCGCCAAGAGCTTTTCGAACCGCAGCGCCAAGAAGACCTATTGGGCGCTGATCGTCGGCGTGCCCGACATCCAGCAGGGCGAAATCGACCTGCCGCTCGCCAAGCAGCCGGGATCGGGCGGCGAGAAGATGCACGTCCATGACAGCGGTCTCGCGTCGAAAACACGCTATCGCGTCATCGAGCGCGCAGGGAACAGCGCGGCATGGGTCGAACTCCAGCCGCTGACCGGCCGCACCCATCAGCTGCGCGTTCATATGGCGGCGATCGGCCATCCGATCGTCGGCGACGGCAAATATGGCGGCAAGGGCGCGTTCCTGACCGGCACGATCAGCCGCAAGATGCACTTGCACAGCCGCCGCCTGCGCATCGACCATCCCGACGGCGGTGCGATCGACATCAGCGCCGAGGTGCCCGACCATTTCGCCGCCAGTCTCGACGCGTTGGGCTTCGACCTGCTGCTCGGCGAAGTCGGGATCGACCCGTCCGAAAAAGGCCCCCCGCCCAAATCGGCGCTGAAGGCGCAGGCGAAGGCCCACAGCAAGCAGATCCGCAAGGCGCGGCGCGGCGAACGGCGCGGCCGCACCGCCGAGAGCAAGCCGACCGATTTCGTCGGCAAGCCGAAACCCAAGGCGAAAGCGAAACCGGGCAAGCCCGGCAAGCCGGCGCCCGGGAAATCCGCGGGCAAGAAGCCGAGCGCCAAAAAGTATCCGGCGCGCCCACCCAAAGCGAGCTGATGCACCCGAACTCCGCCTTCCGCCCGCGGCAGGACGATCTCGCCGAATTGCTCGTGCGCGAGATCGGCTTTGCCGCGATCTTTGCCAGCACCCCCGACGGGCCGCGCGTCGCGCACGCGCCGGTGGTGCTGAGCGACGACCGGACGATGCTGCAATTCCATTTGGCGCGTGGCAATGCGCTCACCCGCCATTTGGCTGGCACGAACGCGCTCGCCGTCGTGCAGGGCCCCGACGCCTATGTCAGCGCGAGCTGGTACGCCGACGCCGATCAGGTGCCGACGTGGAATTATGTCGCGATCGAGATGGAAGGTGTGGCCCGGAGGCTCGCCGATACCGAGCTGGTCACGCAGCTCGACAGATTGTCCGCCCAGCACGAAACGCGCGTCGGCGCGAATCCGCCGTGGACACGCGACAAGATGAACCCTGCGCTGTTCAGCAAGATGACCGGCGCAATCGTCGGTTTCGAAATGCGGATCGCCGCGTGGCGCCCGACGATCAAGTTGTCGCAAAACAAGTCCGCCGAGGAGCGCGGGCGCGTGATCGAGGGGGTCGAGGCGACCGGTCATGGCGCGCTCGCGCAGTTGATGCGTCACCTTGGCGGCGATAGGGAGAGCGTATGACCCAAGCCGACGACGCGCTCGCGAAAAAACGTTTCTTTGCCCTCTCGATCATGCGCCTGATGGGCGTCGCTTTTGCTATGATCGGTTTCATCCTGATTAGCGGCGGTTTCGCGCTGGCCGGCCAGCCGACCGACCGCTGGATCGGCGCCGCGATCGTTCTGGTCGGCGCGTTCGATTTCGCGGTGATGCCGCTGCTGCTCGCCCGCCGCTGGCGGTCGCCAAAAAACCCGTGAAGCGCTTTTGGAAAGAGGTTGCCGTCGTCGCCGAGAACGGCGACTGGGGCATCGCGCTCGACGGCCGGCCTGTGCGCACGCCGCAGCGAGCGCCGCTGGTCGTGACGAGCATTGCGCTTGCCGAAGCGATTGTCGCCGAATGGATGGCGCAAGGCGAGACGATCGATCCGGCCGCGATGCCGATGACCGGCCTCACCAACGCCGCGATCGATCTGGCGTCACCCGATCCGATCGGCTTCGCAGAGCCGATCGCCGCTTATGCCGCGACCGACCTTTTCTGTTACCGCGACGACCGCGATGCGATGCTGCAGGCCGAGCAGGTGGCGGCGTGGAACCCGCTGCTCGTCTGGGCCGAGGATCGATTCGGGATCGAGTTCGTCATCACGCAGGGAATATTGCCCGTCGATCAGCCGCCCGAAACGGTCGCGGCGCTGCGCGATGCGGTGTTCGCGCTCGATCCTTGGCGGATAGCGGCCTTGACGAAGCTGGTCACCATCGGCGGATCGCTTGTCGCGGGGCTGGCGCGCGTCGAGGCAGCGTTCGACGCAGAGGTCTTGTGGGAGGCGGTCAGCCTCGACGAGCGCTATCAGGAACGCCGCTGGGGCGCCGATGCCGAGGCGCAGGCACAACGCGCCGCGCACAAGTACGACTGGAACAATGCCGTGCGGTTTTTGGAGCTCCTCTAAACCGTTTGTATCAAGCGAAGTCGAGATGCCGTTCGGCGTAACGCATGGTCGAGAGGTGTCTCGACCTCGCTCAACACGAACGAGTTTGGTTTTCCGCTTAATCGGTGAAATTCGGTTTCCGCTTTTGCATTCCGGCCATCACCGCCTCCATCTGGTTCGGGGTGCGGATCACCTTGACCTGCTCGTCGCTCTCTGCCTGCAAGACTTCCGCGTCGCTCGCGTCCGCCAGCATGTTGCACAGCCGCTTGGCGCCGCGAATCGCGTGCGGATTCTTGTCGGCAATGACTTCGGCCAGCTCCATTGCCTTGGCCAATGGATCGTCCGAGACATGCGTCGCAAAGCCGAGAAGCTTCGCCTCCGATCCGTTGAATTCGCGGTTGGTGTAGATCATCTCGCGCAGCACATCGTCCGCGACCTGCGTGCGCCACAGCGCCATGCCCGCGACGTCAGGGACGAGACCCCAGCGCATTTCCATGATCGCGATGCGCGTGTCGGGGTGGACGATGCGGATGTCGGCGGCGGCCATGATCTGGCTGCCCGCGCCGAAGGCGACGCCGTGCACCGCGGCGATCACCGGCACCGGCAGTTCGCGCCAGCCCCACGCAGCATATTGGGCGTTGTTCGCGATCCCGCGCGTCCGGTCGGACAGGCTTCCCCCCGCGCTGCTCGCCCCCGGATCGCGATCATTGCTGAGGCTGGAGAGGTCGAGTCCGGCGCAGAAGGCGCGGCCTTCGCCCGACAGAACGACAACGCGGAGGCCTGCGGTCTCCTTGAGCTGATCGACCGCCTCGGCCAGCGCCTCCCACATTGCCGGATCAAGCGCGTTCATCTTGTCGGCGCGGATCAGGCGGACGTCGGCGATGCCGCCCTCCAGCATGGTGATCGAAATACGGTCTTTCACGGGAGAGTCCTTTTCAACATGTGAGCGCGGCTTCGACGAGCGGAAGCTGGTCGTTGCCGAAATACATATCGCCCTTGTCGACGAAAATCGTCGGCGAACCATAGCCGCCGCGCGCGATGACTTCATCGGTGTTCGTGCGCAACCGGGCCTTTACCACGTCGGTCGCGGCCGCTGCGGCGAGCGCAGCACCATCGAGCCCTTCAGCATCGGCGACCGCCGCGAGCACTGCGGGGTCGTCGAGATTCTCCTGCCGGACGAAATAGCTGGCAAAGGCGCCGCGCGCGAAACGGACAAGCGCCGCCTGATCCTCTTCGAGCGCGCAGCAGAAGCGCATCGCTGCGATACTCTTCGCAGGGTGCCACGCTGACGGGAAGTTCATCGGCACATTCGCGAGCCGCGCCCAGTCCTTGAGCACCTTCCAGCTGTGCTGGAGCCGCCGGTTGTCGGTCTGCTCGCGCGCCGCATAGACGGCGGGGTTCACGGCATTGAACACCCCGCCGACGAGGATCGGCCGATACACCGCCGCCGCGCCGGTGCGTTCGAGCACGCCCGGCAGGTTGTGGAAGGCGAGGCAGGTCCACGGCGAGGAGAGGTCGAAAAAGAATTCGACGCGCGCGGTCATCGGATCAGGCCTCCGCTTTCGCCTTTTCCCAATATTGGTCGCGGAGCAGGCGCTTGTAGAGCTTGCCGGTATCGTGGCGCGGCAAGGCTTCGAGGAAGTCGATGCGGCGCGGGATCTTCACGCCCGACAATTTTTCGCGTGCATAGGCGATCAGTTCATTGCGGAACGCGTCGCCCACGTCAGCCATGTCGGCGGGCTGGATAACCGCGATCACTTCCTCGCCCATTTCGTCGTGCGGGCCGCCGACAACCGCGACGTCGGCGACCTTGGGATGGGTGACGAGATGATTTTCGATTTCCTGCGGATAGATATTCACCCCGCCCGAGATGATCATGAAACTCTTGCGGTCGGTCAAATAGAGGAAGCCATCTTCATCAACTTTGCCCACATCGCCCAGCGTCGACCAGCCTTTCGAGTTGCGGCTGGAGGCGGTTTTTTCACTATCACCGTGATATTCAAAGATATTTTCACTTTCGAAGAAAACCGCGCCTTCTTCGTTCGGACCGAGCTCGGTCTCATTATCCTCGCCCATGATGTGGACCGCGCCGAGGATCGGGCGGCCGACGCTGCCCCGGTGCGTCAGCCAGTCGGCGCTGGAGATGAAGGTCATGCCATTGCCCTCGGAGCCCGCATAATATTCGAACAAGACCGGGCCCCACCAGTCGATCATCGCCTGTTTGACCGGCACCGGGCACGGCGCTGCGGCGTGGATCGCGACCTTAAGCGACGAGGTGTCGTAGCGGGTGCGGACTTCCTCGGGCAGTTTGAGCATGCGCACGAAATGCGTCGGCACCCACTGGCTGGCGTTCACGCGATATGTTTCGATGTGCGACAGCGCCGCTTCGGGATCGAATTTCTTCATCAGGACGACGGTGCCGCCGAGGCGGTGGATCGTCATCGACCAGCGCAGCGGCGCGGCGTGATAGAGCGGCGCGGGCGACAGATAGACGCTGTCGGCGTTGATCTGGAACACCGCCGAGGCGAGCATGACGAGGCTGTTCGTCGCATCGATCGCGGGATCCTCGGGCAGCGGCACGCGCACGCCCTTGGGGCGCCCGGTGGTGCCCGACGAATAGAGCATGTCGACCCCGGCGCGCTCGTCGGCGACCGGCGTCGCGGGCATCGCAGCGACGGCATCCTCCCAATCGGCGTATCCGGGGATGTCGCCGCCCATCGCGAAGCGCTTGATCCCGGTCGTGAGCTGCTGCGCGGCGCCGGCAAGGCTCGCCGACACCACGAGAATCTGCGCGCCCGAATTTTCGAGGATGTAGTCGGTTTCGTCCTGCGTCAGCCGCGACGAAATGCACACATAACGCAGCCCCGCGCGCTGTGCGCCCCAAGTCAGGCCGTAATAATGCGGCGTGTTGTCGAGCATGAAGGCCACGACATCCTCATGCCCCAGCCCGTGCGAGCGAAAGAGCTGCGCCGCGCGGTTCGAGGCGGCGTCGAGTTCGCCATAGCTGATCGCCTCCCCGGTTTCGGCGACGATGATCGCGGCTTTGTCGGGGTTAGTGCGGGCGTAAACTGAGGGGTGCATCGGGCATCATCTCCGGGAATCGTTGCTTTCTTTATGTCGAAGATGAGTAGCAAGCTGAAACTTTTGGTCAAGCGAGGTGGGACTGGTGATGGGCGCGCCGCCAGCGGATGATATATCGCGACGCGTAACTTCCGGTCGTCTTGCTCGGCACTATCCGTCGATGCCATTCCCGATCCCCGCCGTCGTCGCAACATGCTGTCGCGCCGCCGCCCCACCGGCATTGCACCGCCTTTTGGCTGTGCTAACCCTAGCCCATGACCAGTATCGAAATGCTTGACGGCGACTTCGCCACCCTGCCCGACCTTGTCCGTGCCCATGCTGCGGAGCGTCCCGATGCCGTAGCGGCTGCCGACCCAGCGCGGCGGCTGAGCTGGTCCGAACTGGATCAATTGACCGACCGAATCGCCGCGCGGTTGCAGCAGGACGGATTCGCAAAAGGAGACCGCACCGCGATCGCGGGCCTCAACAGCGTCGAGCAAATGGCGGTGATCCTCGGCACGCTGCGCGCCGGCGGGGTTGCGGGACTCGTCACCAACAGCGCGACGGGCGAGCAGATGGCGGCGATGATCGCCGACACCGGCGCGCGCCACCTGTTCCTCGACAGCGCGGCGAAGGCGAGCCTCGAAGGGCATGTCATTACCGCCAGCGACCTGATCGCGATGGACGGCAGCGACGCGGGCACGCCGCTCGATGCCTGGCTGTCGCTGGCGGGCGCCAAGCCGACGCCGGTCGAGATTCTGCCCGAGGACGGGTTCAACATCATCTATTCGTCGGGCACCACGGGCACGCCCAAGGGCATCGTCCACAGCCACGCGATGCGCTGGCAGCATATCATCCGCGGCGCCCCCGCCTATGGCCCCAATGCGGTGACGATCCTGTCGACCCCGCTCTATTCGAACACGACGATGGCGAGCTTCATGCCCACCGTCGGGTCGGGCGGGCAGGTCGTGCTGATGAAGAAATTCGATGCGCGCGGTTTCCTGGAACTCGCGGCGCGCGAGCGCGCGACGAACACGATGCTGGTCCCGGTGCAGTATCGCCGGATCATGGCGCTGAACGATTTCGGCGACTTTGATCTCTCCAGCTTCGTCGTCAAATATTGCACCTCGGCGCCCTTCCCCGCAGCACTGAAGGCCGATGTGCTGCAACGCTGGCCGGGCGGGCTCGTCGAAATTTACGGCATGACCGAGGGCGGCGCCGCCTTCATCCTCGAGGCGCATCAATTCCCCGACAAGCTCCACACCGTCGGCAGGCCCGCGCCGGGCCATATCGCGAAGGTGATCGACGAGGATGGCAACGAGCTGCCGCAGGGGTCGGTCGGCGAAGTCGTCGGCCGAAGCCCCGCGATGATGACCGGATATAACAACCGCCCCGACGCGACCAAGGCGATGCACTGGTATGATGCCGAAGGACATCTCTTCTACCGCCACGGCGATATCGGACGGATCGACGAGGACGGATTCCTGACCTTGATGGACCGCGCCAAGGACATGATCATCTCGGGCGGCTTCAACATTTTCCCGAGCGACCTCGAAGCGATCCTGCTCGCCGACGAGCGCGTCGTCGAGGCGGCGGTGGTGGGTATGCCGAGCGAGGAATGGGGCGAGACGCCGGTGGCGTTCGTCGTGCTGAAATCGGGCGCCAATGCGGAAAGCGTGCGCGCCGACTGCAACGCCAAGGTCGGCAAGACGCAGCGGTTGAGTGCGATTACGGTGGTGGAAGAGCTGCCGCGCAGTCCGATCGGCAAGGTGTTGAAGCGCGAGTTGCGGGAGGCGTATGCGGCGTAGCGGCCGAGCCGTCGTTTAACGACCGGAGGCTGCCCTACCTACCCCGTTCGCATCGAGCCCTTCGACTGCCTTGCAGGCGCTCAGGATAAACTTCGGCCTTTGGCCGA
>CAYRQX010000025.1:0-44632 GCA_964426485.1 uncultured Sphingopyxis sp.
ACCTTTCCTGACCTTTGGCATGATGGCCCGGCGCATGCGCCGACCGGATCGCGGCACCGGCTCGGAATAACCGAAAATCACAATGGCGGCCCCAAAGCGGACAACGAAAAAACCCCGCCGGATCGCTCCGGCAGGGCCTTTCTTTGCCTGCAGGCGGTGCGGCTTAAACCGCGCCGTTCGCCAGCGCCGCGAGGAGCAGGATCGCCACGATGTTGGTGATCTTGATCATCGGGTTGACCGCCGGACCCGCCGTATCCTTGTACGGATCGCCCACGGTGTCGCCGGTCACCGCGGCCTTATGGGCCTCGCTGCCCTTGCCGCCGTGATTGCCGTCCTCGATATATTTTTTGGCATTGTCCCATGCGCCGCCGCCCGAGGTCATCGAGATGGCGACGAACAGCCCGCCGACGATCACGCCGAGCAGCAGCGCGCCGAGCGCCTCGAGCGCCGCCGCCGGACCCGCAACCGCGCGGATCACGAAATAGACGACAATCGGGGCCAGAACCGGAAGCAGCGACGGAATGATCATTTCCTTGATCGCCGCCTTGGTCACCAGATCGACGGTGCGCGCATAGTCGGGCTTCGATTCGTAGGTCATGATTCCGGGGTTGTTCTTGAACTGGTCGCGAACATCCTTGACCACCTCGCCCGCTGCGCGGCCGACCGCGGTCATGCCCATCGCACCGAAGAGATACGGCAGCAGCGCGCCGAGCAGCAGCCCGACGATGACATAGGGCGACGACAGCGAGAAGGTCAGCGGCTCGGTCAGGCCGAGCTTCGCCGAATATTCGGTGATGTCCGCGGTATAGGTGCCGAACAGCACCAGCGCCGCGAGACCCGCCGAACCGATCGCATAACCCTTGGTCACCGCCTTGGTCGTGTTGCCCACGGCGTCGAGCAGGTCGGTCTTTTCACGAACCGAATCATCGAGGCCCGCCATTTCGGCAATGCCGCCGGCGTTGTCGGTGACCGGACCATAAGCGTCGAGCGCGACGACCATGCCGGCGAGCGCCAGCATCGCGGTCGCCGCAAAGGCGATGCCGATGATGCCCGCGGTCTGGAAGGCGATGATGATGCCGGCGCAGATGACGAGCGTCGGCAGCGCGGTCGATTCAAGGCTGATCGCGAGGCCCTGGATCACATTGGTGCCATGACCTGTTTCCGAAGCCTTAGCGATCGAGCGCACCGGGCGGTAATTGGTGCCGGTGTAATATTCGGTGATCCAGATGATCAGCCCGGTGATGACGAGCCCGAGCAGCGAGCAATAGAAAAGATCGCTGCCGTTGAATGTGGTCCCCGTGATGTCGGTCGCCATGTCGCCCTTCAGCACATAGCTGGTCGAGAACCAGATCGCCGGGATCGAGAGGACCGCAGTGACGAGGAAGCCCTTGTACATCGCGCCCATGACATTCTTTCCGCCGCCGAGGCGGACGAAATAGGTGCCGATGATCGAGGTGATGATGCACACGCCGCCCATCAGGAGCGGCAGGCTCATCAGCGGAAGCAGCTGGTCGCCCGCGCCCTTCAGCAGCAGCGCCATCAGCACCATGGTGGCGCCAACGGTGACGACATAGGTTTCGAACAGATCGGCGGCCATACCCGCGCAGTCGCCGACATTGTCGCCGACATTGTCGGCGATCACCGCCGGGTTGCGCGGATCGTCTTCCGGAATTCCGGCCTCGACCTTGCCGACGAGGTCGGCGCCGACGTCGGCGGCCTTGGTGAAGATGCCGCCGCCCAGGCGCGCGAAGATCGAGATCAGCGAGGCGCCGAACGCCAGCGCGACGAGCGCATCGACGACGGTGCGGTCCTCACCGCCGACGGTGTATCCACCGGGGCCGATCAGATACCAGAAAAAGACCGAGATCGCGAGAAGCGCAAGGCCTGCCACAAGCATGCCGGTGATCGCGCCGGCGCGGAACGCCATGGTAAGACCCGCCTGCAGACCGGTCTGCGCCGCGGCCGCGGTGCGGACGTTGGCCTTGACCGAGATATTCATGCCGACAAAGCCGGCAACGCCCGACAGGATGGCGCCGATAAGGAAGCCTGTGGCCGAAACCTCGCCAAGGAACCACCAGACAAGGATGGCGACGACGACGCCGACGATGGCGATGGTACGATATTGGCGGCCGAGATAGGCCTTGGCGCCTTCCTGGATGGCGGCGGCGATTTCCTGCATCTTTTCATTACCCGGGGAGGCGCTGAGCACCTGCCGCGAGGTAATGAACCCATAGAGCACGGCCAACAGGCCGCACGCTATCGCGATCAAAACCGGATTCATGCGTGACTATTCCTTCCCATTGAGAAGGGCGACGCAGAAGATAGCAGTCGAGCACGTCCGACTTATTGATGCCGGTTCGCTCTCTCCCCTGATGCGACCGCCCCAAATTTAGACGGGCGAGTTATGGGAAGAAAGAAAGCCAAGGGCAAGCCCGGTTTTTTGGCAGTTTTGCGCTGATGCGCGACGTCGCGTCAATAAATAGGGACTGTCCCTGTTTAATCGCATGCGGCGCTTCGGCCTGACACCTCGTTTCCGTGATTAAATAGGGACTGTCCCTATTTATTGGTCGGCGCGACCTGATGCATGAAGCCGAGACGCCCGGGCAGCGCGATCCGCTGTGCCCGGTGCGTCAGCATGAGCCCCTCGCCGACCCCGGCATGGCCGATGGGCGTGACAGCGACATGCAGCCCGGCCGCAATCTCGCGGATCGCGGCGGCGGCCGAGGGATCGGCAGCGAACAGCAACTGATAATCGTCGCCCGCGGTCGCCGCGGCGAGCCGCGTGTCGAGCACATCGGGGCGCACCGCGAGCAGCGCCGCCGAGAGGGGGATGGTTTCAAGCATGATACCAAGTTCGCACCCGCTCGCCCCGGCCATTCGCTGCGCATCGATCAGCAGGCCATCGGACACGTCCATCATCGCGTGGACATGCGCCGCCACCGCTTGCCCGAAGGCGAGCTGCGGTTCGGGACGACAATAGGCGGCAAGGCAGGTTTCGTTCGGGTCGACCTGGCCCAGCCGCATCGCGAGGCCCAGTCCGGCGTTGCCGATCGTCCCCGTGACCCATATCTGGTCGCCCGGCCTGACGCCGCTGCGCGCCGGCGCGCCGGTCGCTGGCGCCTTCCCGATCGCGGTGAGTCCAAATGTGCGCGGCGCGCCCGCGGGAACGCCCACAGTGTCCCCGCCGAGCAGCGGCACGTCATACCGGCGCAGCACCTCGCCCAGACCGCGAACGAAGGCGGCGTCCCAAAATTCGTCGCCGGTCAGGCTGTAGCCGACGAGCACGCCGAGCGGCGCGGCGCCTTTCGCCGCCAGATCGGAGAGGTTCACCGCGACCAGTTTCCACGCGACATCCTGCGGCCGGTCGTCGGGAAGAAAATGGACCCCCTCGACGATCATGTCGTGGGTGAGGACAAGGTCGCCGAGCACCGCGGCATCGTCGGCCAGCCCGCGCGCGGCGGGATCGGTCGCGATGGCGCGCAGGCGGGCGATGAAATCGGCTTCGCTCATGCTACCCTCTCACCCATAGGAATGCTCCAATTCCGCTCGTGTCGAGCGAAGTCGAGACACCCATCGATATGGCGCCAAGCCGAGGGACATCTCGACTTCGGCCAAAGGCCGAAGTTTGTCCTGAGCGCCTGCCAAGGCAGTCGAAGGGCTCGATGCGAACGGATGAGTTAAGCGCCGGTTCCGCGCACATTCTTGCCGATCGCATCGAGCAGGCCGTTGGCAAAACCCGCCTCGCGCGCGTCAAAAAACGCCTTCGCGACATCGACATATTCGCTGACCACCGCGCCCACCGGCACGTCGCCGCGCGCCATGAGTTCGTACGAACCGGCACGCAGGATCGCCTTCATCGTGCGGTCGAGCCGGTCCATCGACCAGCCGCTTGCGAGCCGTTCGACGATCGCGACATCAATCTCTTCGATGCGCGCGAGCGTGCCCTTGACGATATCGTCGAAAAAGGCGGTGTCGGCATCCGCATATTCCTCGTCCTCGATCGTCGCGCCGATGCGGTGCTGGTGAAATTCGTGGATCAGCTTGGGCACGGGCGTGCCCTCCATCTCGTGCTGATAGAGCGCCTGAACGGCGGCGAGACGGGCGGCGGAGCGGGACTGGGAGCGTTTGTTCATGATTCTTTTCTTAGTTGAGACGCTGGCTGACCGAAAGCGCATGAGCAGGAAGCCCCTCGGCCCCCGCGAGCGCGACCGCGGCCGGGCCGATCGCGGCAAGGCTCTTTTCGTCGAGAGCGAGGAAGCTGGTGCGCTTCATGAAATCGCTGACCGACAGCCCGCTCGAAAAGCGGGCGCGGCGGCCGGTCGGCAGCACATGGTTGGGACCGGCGACATAATCTCCAATTGCCTCCGGCGTCTGGCGGCCGAGGAAGACCGAGCCGGCATGGCGCACCTTGGCGAACAGCGCATCGGCCTCGGCGGCATCGACCGCGAGTTCTAGATGTTCGGGCGCGAGCCGGTCGCAAAGCGGGATGGCATCGGCGAGCGCCGGGACGATGACGATGGCGCCGTTGTCGGCCCAGCTTTCACGCATTGTTGCCGCAGTGCCGAGCGTCGGGATGATCGCATCGACCGCTGCGGCAACGGCATCGGCAAAGGCCGCATCGTCGGTGAACAGGATCGACTGGCTCGTCGGGTCATGCTCGGCCTGGCTGAGCAAATCGGCAGCGATGATATGCGGTTCGTTCTTCGCATCGGCAACCACGACGATCTCGCTAGGGCCCGCGACCATGTCGATACCGACGACGCCATAGACCTGGCGCTTCGCCTCGGCGACCCACGCGTTGCCGGGGCCGGTGACGACATCGACCGGCGCGATCCGGTCGGTGCCGTAAGCGAGCGCCGCCACCGCCTGCGCGCCGCCGACGCGCCATATCTCGTCGACCCCGCCGATATGCGCCGCGGCCATCACGACCGGATTGGTCTCGCCGCCCGGCGTCGGGGTCATCATCACGATGCGCCCAACCCCTGCGACCTTGGCCGGCAGGATGTTCATCAAGACCGACGAGGGATAGGCGGCGCGCCCGCCGGGCACGTAGACGCCAGCGGCATCGACCGCGTTCCAGCGCGCGCCGAGCCGCGCGCCCGTACCGTCGCGATAGTCGCGGTCCTCGGGAAGCTGCGCGGCATGATAAGCGCGGATGCGGTCGGCCGCGAGGTTCAACGCATCGCGCAGTTCGGGCGCCAACGCTTCATACGCCGCGGCGCATTCTTCCTTCGAAATGCTCCACCCGCTCGTGTTGAGATCGAAACCGTCGAACTTCGCGGTATAATCGGCAAGCGCGGCGTCGCCTTCGGCTTTCACCCGCGCGATGATCGCCGCGACATCGCTCGACACATCGGATGTGCTCTCGCGCCGATCACTGACCAGCGCGTCGAACTCGGCCGCGAAGCCGGGCGCGGAGGCGTCAAGCCGCCGCATCGCCCACCGCCTGCCGGAATTTTTCGACCAGCGCCGGCACTTCGGCCGAACGCAGCTTGAACGCTGCGCGGTTGACGATCAGCCGCGCCGAAACCTCGCTGATGATCGTCTGCTCGGCGAGCGCATTTTCGACGAGCGTGCGGCCGGTCGAAACCAAGTCTACAATGTGCGAAGCGAGCCCCAGCTTCGGCGCGATTTCCATCGCACCATTGAGCTTGATGCACTCGGCCTGGATGCCCTGCGCCTCGAACCATCGGCGCGTGGTGCCGGGATATTTGGTCGCGACGCGGATATGGCTTTCACCCAGCCCCGGCGGGGCGCTGCCCTCCGGCCCCGCGAGCGACAGGCGGCAATGGCCGATGCCAAGATCGACGGGGGCGTAAAGCTCGCTGTAGTCGAACTCGTCGACGACGTCCGATCCGACGATGCCGAGCTGCGCCGCGCCATGCGCGACGAAGGTCGCGACGTCGAACGCGCGCACGCGGATCAGTGAGATGTGCGGCTGGTTCGTTCCGAAGACTAACGCCCTGCTTTTCTTGTCGAAAAACTCGGCCGAAGGCTCTATGCCGACGCGCGCAAGCAGGGGCAGCGCCTCGTCGAGGATGCGCCCTTTCGGGATGGCAAAGATGATCGGTTCGGGCATAAGCTTGCGCGCCCATAAGCGGCGAGAGGAAAAAGGGCAATGAGCGAGCGTTACAAGCCGATCGACATGGCCGAAACCGGTCCCAAAGCCGTCCGCACCGCTTTTGCCAATCAAGTCGCCTATTGCCGCACCAACGACGCGCGCGTCACCGCCCGCATCGTCGCCGCGCTCGGCGCACTGCTCGACAAGCCGGCGAGCGAATTTGCGCGGCGCGTCGCAGGGTGGCAGGGGGCCCCGCTCGCCGACGCCCTGCCGCTCCGGGCTGCGGGGGGCATCCACGCGCTGCACCTGTCGCAAGCGGCGCATGAACTCGCCCCGATTTACGCCGATGCCGAAGACATCAACGACAATGCGATCATCGCCGGGGTGGTCGCGCGGCACGAGGCGGCATTGCTGCCGTGGCTCGACGGTCCGCCGCAAACCAATGAGGCGGGGCGCTCTTCGAACTTCATCGCCGCAATGCTGTGGCTCGCCGACAAGGGCCTGCCGCCGCGCTTCGACTGCCTTGAAATCGGGTCGAGCGGCGGCATCAACCTGATGATCGACCGCTATCATTACGACCTCGGCGGAGTCCATGTCGGGCCGCAGCCGGGCGCGATGGCGTTCAAGCCCGAATGGCGCGGCAACCATCCGCCGCAGCATGCGATCGAGATCGCGGGTCTCAAAGGCTGCGACGTTACGCCCGTCGACCTGACCGACCCCGTTCAGGCGTTGCGGCTGAAGGCCTATATCTGGCCCGAACATCGGGTTCGTTTCGAGCGGATCGAGGCGGCGATCGCCGCCGCGACGGAAGAGCCGCCGAAGCTGATCTGCGCAAACGCCGCCGATTTCGTTGAGAGCGAGCTCGCAAAGCCGCAAGCGGATGGCACGACGCGGGTGCTGATGCATTCGATCGTCTGGCAATATGTTCCGGCCGACCAACAGGCGCGCGTGTCCGCTGCGATGGAGGCCGCGGGCGCGCGCGCGACCGCCGAACGCCCGCTTGCGTGGGTTGCGCTCGAGGCCAATCGCACCGTGCATCACCATGAACTCGTCGTGCGTTACTGGCCGGGCGGCGAGGAACCGAGGAAAATCGCAAAAGCGCACGCGCACGGCGCGTGGGTGGAGTGGCTGGGCTAGCAGCTAATGCCTTCGTTGGATTGGGGAGCGGCCGTTGTCCTTTTCGGTTATTCCGAGCAGGCGCCGCCGGTCGGCGCATACGCCGGGCCATCATGCCAAAGGTCAGGAAAGTTCAGCCTATTGCAGTGCCCCATTTGTCGCGCTCGACCGACAGATGACAGCCGGACCCTGGTCCAATCCTGCATCCGGACAGCGACCGCTTTTGCCTGCAAATTGAAAGAGCTGAGATGAAGGCTGGCACAGCGGAATAATGTAGGAAAGCACTTTTTCAAAGGCGGATTGCGGCTTTGGGGTGGGAAGCGGACATCAGCCGCGTAATTTTTGACGCTGCCAACTCTCTCGACGGGCTAGGTGAGAGATCGAATTCACGTAACTCGCCCCAGCCCAAAGGTAATAGAGCAGAATGGGCCCAAGGATGAACGCAACTGCCCAGAAATTGTCTGGCAAGAGATTGTAGCCGCCGCGGCCTAAGAGGACAGCCGCAGCGCCGAAACAACCTAGATAGCAGCACCGGAACAATGCCCCGCGTGGGCTGTATGCCCGGCGTTCGACTTCGTCGCTGTCCTGATCAAAATACATTGCTCCAATTTGCGCTGCTGCCTGAGATGTCGACGCTTCGACCCCCACAGCAAATGAAATGACGATCAGTGCCCATGCCACTGGCGTTTCGCCTAGTAGAAGCCAAGCGCCTACACTCAGCGTGAGCGCTATTCCGGCCATAAGCCACAGAAGATTTGGAGAACGGTAGTTAAGCATGATGAGACTGTGCCCCGTAACGCCTACGTCCGCAATCGGTCGCTAGCTGCCGTTTGGTCGGGCCCGCCATTCTCAATTCAAAGCCGCGCTTCCAGCTGGGCAAGCAACTGCTGCACCGGCGCCCGCGCGCGCGGCGCCTCCCATCCCGCTTCGATCGCCGCAATCCGCTCGAACAATCGCTCGCTTGCCGAAACAATCCGGCGCACCGACGCATCGAAACCCGCGCAGACATCCCAGTCGGCCGCCACCGCTGCCCCGATCCGTGCGGCGCTGTCGTTCGGTCCCGCGCCCGGATCGCCCGCGAACATCGCGCGGCGATGGAGCAGCCAGGCGATGACGTGCATCAGCCGCGTTGTCGTCTTCAGCGATTCGCACGCAAGGCCGATCTGTGCCGCCGCATCGCCGCCGGCACGCCCAAGGTCGCGCTGCGCGGCAAAGGCCGCGTGCGCCTCATCAGCGAGCAGCATCGCCTCGACATAGAGATTTTCCACCTGTGCGCGTTGCACCGGCACATCGATTGCCATCATGTTCGTTCGCCCGCCGACCATGACGTGGAGATGCCACGCCACCCACCTGCTCGGCAATAACGGTAACCATTATTATGCCGGGCGCGCCGTCCCGTTTTAATTCAAGCCGTTAGGCGATGATGTCGGGAAGCAGCTGATCTTCGCACCAGGCGATCTCGTCGCGCAGTCTGAGCTTGCGTTTCTTGAGCCGCGCGAGTTGCAACTGGTCGGGAACCGCCGCGGTGCCGAGCGCAATGATCGCAGCATCGAGATCGCGATGCTCGATGCGAAGCAGTTCCAAGCGCTGGGCAATTTCCTCGGGGCTCACATCGCCTCCCTGCCACGTTCACCACTGGTCCGCAACGGGGACCGCCCCATCGAATCGCCACGACATCGGGGCGGTTTCGTGATTTAATTCGTCCTGCCCATCGAGTCGAAAAGGAGAATGCCAATGAGCACGTCGCACCTTTCCACCTTGAAGTCCCGTCACGCGGACCTCGATGCGAAAATTGCGAATGAAGAGCGCCGTCCCGCCCCCGATACCGGACTGGTCGCGCTGCTCAAAAAGCGGAAACTGAAACTGAAGGAAGAGATGCTCGCGGTCGGCTGACCGCCAGCGCTATCGCCCCGCTGATGCCACCCTGTGAGGGACGCATCAGCGCCGGCGGTAGAAGGGCCCCTTCTCGAGCCCTGTACGCCGCAGATGCGGCGGCAAATCGGATTGCGAAACTACCTGACGACGCACCGCCTGCGGGTCGACCGAACGGTCGAAGGCAATACCGAACTTGCCCTCGCCTGCCCATATGACACGCCCCGGCACGCGGCCGACGTTGCGCAGATCGACTTCGATCGTGGCACCTTGCGCGACCGGAATCGGGGATTCGGCCAGCATGCCGCCGGGCGACAGGTTGCGCACACGTACGGTCACCGGATCGGGGCGGCCGGGGAGGACAAGGGTCGCCTGCATGAACAGGCTATCCCGATCGGCGCCGCGCGACAGCGCCGCCACTTCTTCATCTACCGATACCGGCTCACGCGATTCCATAACGACCGTTCCCCGCGTTTATGTCAGGCGGGCGAAGGTAGAAGCCAGCCGTTGCGGAAACGTAAATGCGACTGGGTCCCTTACCCCTAATCTTCGCGTGAAATCCGTTCGTTGCGCTCATGACGCTCCTGCGCCTCCAGCGTCATCGTCGCGATCGGGCGCGCTTGCAGGCGCGCCAGCGAGATGGGCTCGCCGGTCACCGCGCAATAGCCATATTCACCCTCGTCGATGCGGCGAATCGCCGAATCGATCTTGGCGATCAGCTTGCGCTGGCGGTCGCGGGTTCTGAGTTCGATCGCCCAATCGGTCTCGCTCGACGCGCGATCGGCAAGGTCGGGTTCGCGCAGCGGAGCGTCCTGAAGATGCGCGAGCGTCGATTCGGATTCGGACAGGATCGACTTTTTCCAGGCGAGGAGCAGGCCGCGGAAATAATCCTGCTGCCGCTCATTCATGAACTCTTCGTCGTCGCTGGGGACATAGTCCGAATCGAGATTGGATTTGGCTTCGCGAAGCGCGTCAGCGCCAACGTCAGCAATCTTGGTCGGCATGAGGGGCTCTCGCGTCCTTTCCTGTCACCACGCGATCCGCCATGCGGTGCGGGGAGTGGCGCGCCTATAACCAGCCGCTGGCGACGATACAAGCGCCTAAGCTGCGGATAGCGGCAACCCGTGAAGCAGGGATGAACCGGCGGAGCAAAATCAGTGATTCTACATGGTTGGCCATCGCGCAGCAGGGCCGGCCGATCCGGCGCGATTTAGGTCCGAAGCTTAACCAATTGCATAGAATTATTGCGAATTACGTTCTGTTTTGGGACAGATACCGGGATTTTGGTTGATTCTCCAGCGCAATTCCCGCTCTCGGACAGGCAAACGCGGTTAACACAATTGCTGCGTTCACAAAGCTTTGGCCTTTTGGGTTATAGCGAAGGTGAATTGGGGGTGCCGGTCGGTGGCGCTTCGCACCTGCAACGGGAAAGAAAGAAAAGCCTATGTCTGTCCGAATGGCCCTTGCCAAGCTTTGCGCCTGCACCTGCGGCGGGGCGATCATCGGTAGCGGGGCGATGCAGATCGCGGACGTCCCGAAGGCACGCGCCCAGACGGTCCAGTCCTGCTCGCCCTGCGTCGGCAAAAAAGTCGTGCGCAAGCGTCATGCCGCGCGCAAGCCCGTGAAGCGCGTGCGCCGCGTCGTAACGACGAAGCGCATCATTCGCACCGCGACCCCGCAGACGCAGGTCGTGACGCAGACGATCCCGTTGCCCCCCATCCCCTATGCGCCCTTCCCGCGCGGCGGCTTTGAAGGCGGCAGCAGCGGCGGCGGCGTGACCGTGATCGGCGGCGGCTTTGGCGGCGGTTTCGGCGGCGGCTTCTTTGGCGGCTTCTTCGGTGGCAGCAGCGGCGGCGGCGGAAGCAGCGGCAGCATCGTCGTCACTTCGACGACGACCGGCGGCCTCAGCACGACCTCCAGCACCTCGTCGGGCGTCTCGACCTCGACCGGCGGCGTCAGCACCTCGACGGGTGGCGTGTCGACGTCAACGGGCGGTGTGTCGACCTCGACCGGCGGCGTCTCCACGTCGACCGGCGGTGTCTCGACCTCGACGGGCGGCGTGTCGACCTCGACCTCGACGGGCGGCGTCTCGACATCGACCGGCAGCGTCAGCACCTCGACCTCTTCCGGCAATGTCTCAACCTCGTCGGGCAACGTCAGCACTTCCTCGTCGAGCAGCAGTTCGTCGTCGAGCTCGTCATCGTCATCCTCCTCTTCCTCGTCGAGTTCGTCCTCGTCGGGCGGCAGCTCGTCGAAGGGCAGCTCCGGCTGGGGCAGCTCGTCCAAGGGCGGTTCGTCGCACGGCAGCTCAGGCTGGGGCAGCTCGTCGCGCGGCGGCAGCTCGGGCAGCTCGGGCGGTTCAAGCAGCAGCTCGGGCGGCTCCAGCAGCTCATCGTCGAGCTCGGGCGGCAGCAGCACATCGAGCGGCGCGACATCGTCCGGCGCGACCGGCGGAAGCAGCAGCTTTGGTTCGACCGGCAGCACCAGTTCGTCATCCTCTTCGTCGACCAGCAGCTCGTCTTCCAGCTCCTCGTCGAGCTCGGGCGGCAGCAGCAGCCATGGCGGATCGTCGGGCGACCCGACCCCTGTTCCCGCACCGCCGATGATGCTATTGTTCGGCGCTGCAGCCGCTGCGCTCGTCGCGCGTCGCCGTGCCGCGAACCGGAACGACAAAGACGCCAACGCGGCTTAAAGAGATCCACTGGCGGTTTGGGGGGCTAACCTGAACCTCAGAAACTAGGGCCGCCCTTCGGGACGGCCCTTTTTTATCGGCCATGCGAATCAGTTTGCCATTTGGAAAACCATTCTTATGGTTCGCCATATGGTGAACCAACATCTTGATTCGCTCTTTCACGCGCTCGCCGACCCGACGCGCCGTGCGGTTGTCAGCCGTCTGCTGAAAGGCGCCGCGCCGGTAAAGCAGCTATCCGAACCGTTTAAGATGGGCCTCCCCGCCTTCCTCAAACATCTGACCGTGCTCGAAACATCGGGGCTGATCCACACCGAAAAGCAGGGGCGCGTCCGTACCTGCCGCGTCGATGCCGAGCGGCTCGCAGCGGCGGAAAGCTGGCTCTCGCAGCAACGCGCGATCTGGCACGGCCGCACCGACCGCCTCGCGGCCTTCGTCGAATCGCAAACGCCCCCGGAGAGAACAGGATGACCAACGACACGACCCTCACCATCTCCCGCCTGATCGCTGCGCCGCCGTCGGCGGTGTGGAACGCGTGGAGCGTGCCCGAGAATCTCGCGAAATGGTGGATCCCTGCGCCGATCGAATGCGAGGTGGTCACGCTCGACCTGCGTCCCGGCGGCGGCTTTGTGACGCGGATGCGCGAAGCCGGCGCCGCCGATTTCCAGCCGCATGTCGATGGCTGCTTTCTGGACGTTGTGCCCGAAGAAAGGCTCGTCTTCACCACCGTCCTTACCGAAGGCTGGCAGCCCGCCGAACCCTGGCTCGCGCTGACGGCGATTCTGACCTTCGAGGCGCAGGACGGCGGCACCCTCTATTCGGCGCGCGTGCTCCACAAGACCCCCGAGGACAGCGCGAAGCATGACCAGATGGGCTTCTACGAAGGTTGGGGCACCGCGATCGGCCAGCTTGCCGGGCTACTCGAACGCTAAGACGGCTTGCACCGTTCGCGCCGCGCCGCCATAGCGCGGCGCATGCACGATATCCGCCTGATCCGGGAGAATCCCGAAGCGTTCGACGCCGGCCTCGCGCGCCGCGGCCTTGACCCCCTGTCCGCCCGGATCGTGGCGGCCGACGCGTCGCTGCGCGCGCTGCAGACCGAGATCCAGGCCGCGCTCGCGCGCCGCAACGAAGCGTCGAAACTGATCGGCCAGGCGATGGCGCAGGGCGACAAGGACAAGGCCGAAGCGCTGAAGGCCGAGGTCGCAGACCTCAAGACCGCGCTGCCCGCGAAGGAAGACGCCGAGCGCGAACAGCTCGCCGCGCTGCAGGACATGCTCGCCGCGATCCCGAACATCCCGCTCGCCGACGTTCCTGAGGGTCAAGACGAGGAAGGCAATGTCGAGATGGCCCGCTGGGGCACGCCGCGGACGTTCGACTTCACGCCGCAGGAACATGCCGATTTCGCCCCCGCGCTCGGGCTCGATTTCGAGACCGCGGCCAAGATGTCGGGCGCGCGCTTCGCTTTCCTGAAGGGCCAGATGGCACGGCTCGAACGCGCGATCGGCCAGTTCATGATCGACAAGCAGACCAATGAGGCCGGCTACACCGAATGCGCGACGCCGTTGATGGTCCGCGACGAGGCCGCCTATGGCACGACGCAGCTCCCCAAGTTTCGCGAGGATCTGTTCCAGACCACCGACGGCCGCTGGCTGATCTCGACCTCCGAAATGAGCCTGACCAACGCGGTGCGCGAAGAGATTTTGCCCGAAGCCGATCTGCCGATCCGCATGACCGCGCTGACCCCCTGCTTCCGCTCGGAAGCCGGGTCGGCGGGGCGCGACACGCGCGGCTATATCCGCCAGCATCAGTTCTGGAAGGTCGAGCTGGTGTCGATCGTGCGCCCCGAGGACAGCGACGCCGAACTCGAACGCAAGACGCGGGCGGCCGAGGCGATCCTCGAAGCGCTCGACCTGCCCTATCGCAAGATGCTGCTGTGCAGCGGCGACATGGGTTTTTCGGCGCGCAAGACCTATGACCTTGAGGTCTGGTTGCCCGGCCAGAACGCCTATCGCGAGATTTCGAGCTGCTCGACTTGCGGCGATTTCCAGGCGCGCCGGATGAACGCGCGCTTTCGCCGCGAAGGCGGCAAGGGCAATGAGTTCGTCCATACGCTGAACGGCTCGGGCCTCGCGGTCGGGCGGACGCTGGTGGCGATCCTCGAAAATTATCAGCAGTCTGACGGCAGTGTCGACATTCCAAAGGCGCTGCTTCCCTACATGGGTGGGATCACCAAGCTTACTCCGGCCAGCTAAAACCATCGTCACCCTCGGACGAGGCAAGTGACTCGTCCGACTTGATCCGGGGTCCACGACGCCGCCGCCGAATGGATGCCGGATCAAGTCCGGCATGACGAAGAAAGAGAGACATATCGTGCGCATCCTCCTCACCAACGACGACGGCTATTACGCCCCCGGCATGGCGGTGCTCGAAGCGATCGCGCGCGAGCTTTCGGACGATATCTGGGTCTGCGCCCCCGCCGAGGAACAGTCGGGCGCCGGCCACTCGCTCACCCTGTCGCGCCCCGTGCGTATCCGCCAGCATGAGGAACGCCGCTGGTCGTGCAGCGGCACGCCGACCGATTCGGTGATGATGGCGATCGGCAAGCTGATGCCCGAAAAGCCCGACCTGATCCTCTCGGGCGTCAACCGCGGTGCGAATCTTGGCGACGACGTCACTTATTCGGGCACCGTATCGGCGGCAATCGAAGGCGCGCTCGCGGGCATCCCGTCGATCGCGCTCAGCCAGGTCTATGCCAAGGAAGGCATGGGCGACACCGTGCCTTTCGAAGTCGCCGCGACCTGGGGCGCAAAGGTGCTGCGCCCGCTGCTCGCGATGGAGATGGCACCGCGCACGCTGATCAACATCAACTTCCCCGCGATCCCCGCCGATGCGGTGCAGGGCATCCGCGTCACCCGCCAGGGCTTCCACGACTATGGCCGCGGCTCGATCGTCGAGGGCACCGACCCGCGCGGCTATCGCTACTACTGGTTCGGCCTCCACGGCATCGAGCACAGCCTCGGCCACGACAGCGACCTCGAGGCGATCGACGACGATTATATCTCGGTCACCCCGCTCCAGCTCGACCTGACGCATGATGCCTCGCTGGCGGCATTGCGCGGCGCCTACGGCGGTTGAGCGCGACGTCATCGGGCGCGCCAGGGCAACCGGGCAGGTCCCGACCGCATAACGCCATTTCCAGTTGCGCGAAAATCGCATACCCGTCGATCCGATGAAGCAAATGCCGCCCCGATGAGCAAACGCCCGTCAGACAAGCTGAAGATGCCGCACATCTTCCGCCCGCTGAAACGCGCGAGCAAATGGCCGATCTGGGCCGATGTGATTGCGCGGCTCGGCGTCGCATTTTTCCTGATCGGCATCGTCGTGCTCGTCCACTGGATCGACCGCGCCGGGCTGAAGGACAGCCACGACGGGCATATCAGCTTCCTCGATGTCGTCTATTTCACGATGATCTCGGTCACCACGACGGGCTTTGGCGACATCGCGCCGGTGTCCGACCGCTCGCGGCTGATCGAGGCGGTCATCGTCACCCCGATCCGTATCGCGGTGCTCTTCATTTTCGTCGGCACTGCCTATAATTTCGTCCTCAAACGCACATGGGAAAAATGGCGCATGGCCCGCATCCAGGCAAAGCTCACCGACCATATCGTTGTCCTCGGTTTCGGCGTCAGCGGCAGCGAGGCGGTCAAGGAACTGATCGCGCGCGGCACCGACCCCGCGTGCGTCGTCGTCATCGACGAATCGGCGGCGCGGATCGCCGAAGCCGAGGCGATCGGCTGCAACGTGCTGCAGGGCGATGCGTCGAACGACGACACGTTGATCGACGTGCAGATCGCGCGGGCGCAGGCGGTGCTGGTGTCGGCGGGGCGCGACGACACCTCGATCCTCATGGTCCTCACCGTCCGCCATCTGTCGCCCAAAGTGCCGATCAGCGTCGTCATCCGCGCACAGGATAACGAGCTGCTCGCGCGGCAAGCCGGGGCGAATAATGTCATCAACCCGGTCAGCTTTACCGGCCTGCTGCTCGCGGGATCGGCGCAGGGCGCGCATGTCGCCGACTATATGGCCGACCTCGCCAGCATCGGCGGCCGTGTTCAGCTGCGCGAACGCGCGGTCGCCGGCGAGGAAATCGGTCGCAGCATCGATCAGCTGGCGAGCGGCGGGCGCGGGCTGCGCATCTATCGCGGCGGCAAGCCCTATGGCTTTTGGGAAACCGAAGCGCAGCGGCTCGAACCGGGCGATCAGGTTGTCGAGGTCATCCGCTGCGAAGAGTGTGAGGCGAGCGTTCCGGGCGGGTGACCGAGGTGATCGCCAAATAAACAGGGACAGTCCCTATTCATTGATCGGGTTCATCCGCGCCAGTAAAGCCAGCCGGCCCACAGCCACCCGATAATCAGCAGGCTGCCGCCAATCGGCGTCACCGCGCCGAGCCACCGCGGGCCACCGAGCGCCATGGCATAAAGGGTGACGGCAAACAGCGCGCCGCCGACGAGCAGCATGATCGCCGGCCCGCGCGCGACGACCATGATCGCGAGCGCCGCCACCGCATGGATCAACTGATAAATCCCGCCGGTGCGCAGCCATTCGGCCTCTTGCGGACCCGACGCGGCATGCGCGCCGAACGCGCCCGCCGCCACCGCAATCGCCGCCGAAATCGCTGCAAATACGCCAATCATGCTTCACCACCCTTGCAATGCCGTGCCGATGCGGCGAGCTATAGGGCGACAGGAGGGAGAAGGCGATGCCCCGCGACACCCCGCTTCCCGCGGGATTGAAACCGCCAAGCCGTCTCGCGACGCTCGGCGAGTTGGCGCTGCCGCTCGACATGCTGCGCTATGGCTTGTCCGGCCATCACCTCATCGGCGCCCCGCGCGGCGACGGCCGCCCCGTCGTGCTCCTTCCAGGCTATGGCGCCAGCGAACTGTCGATGCGCCCGCTGGAAGCCTATCTCCGCCACCTCGGCTATCACGTCCGCGACTGGGGCATGGGCCGCAATCAGGGCCGCGTTGCCGCCGATGTCGAACACTTCGCGGCGCAGGCGGCCCTATGGGTCGAGCCCGACGGCGCGCCGCTCACCCTGATCGGGTGGAGCCTCGGCGGCGTCATCGCCCGCGAAACCGCGCGGACTTACCCAAAACTGGTCCGCGAAATCATCACCATGGGTAGCCCGATCATCGGCGGCCCCAAATATACCGCGCTTGCCCGGCGCTTCGCCAGCCGCGATTTCGATGCGATCGAGCGCGAGATCCATGCGCGCAACCTGAAAGGGCTGACTCAGCCGCTGACCGTCATCTACTCCGACCGCGACGGCATTGTCGGGCCCGACATCGCGGTCGACATCTACAATAGCCACGCGCGGAACATCAAAGTCGACGGCACCCATCTGGGCCTCGGCATCAACCCCAAGGTCTGGCGGATCGTCGCGGATACGCTGGCGGGGAAATAATCTTCTCCGATTTGCCCGTGTCCCTGCGAAGGCAGGGACCCATCTCCTGCCGGTTCGATATAGAACCCACCGGAGATAGGCCCCTGCCTTCGCAGGGGCACAGCTTTCGAACGGTTGGTGACAAACACCAAAAAATCGCCTATGCGCCGCGCCAATCATGACAGTCAAAACCCTCCCCTCCCAGCCGAAGGTCGGCATGGTTTCGCTCGGCTGCCCCAAGGCATTGGTCGACAGCGAACGGATTCTGACCAAGCTGCGCGCCGACGGCTATGGCCTGTCGCCCGATTATGCGGGCGCCGACGTCGTGCTCGTCAACACCTGCGGCTTCCTCGACTCGGCGAAGGAAGAAAGCCTCGAGGCGATCGGCGAAGCGATGGCCGAAAATGGCCGCGTCATCGTCACCGGCTGCATGGGCAATGAGGCCGAGGTCATTCGCGCCCGCTTCCCGAACGTGCTCGCGGTCACCGGCGCGCATCAATATGAACAGGTCGTCGACGCCGTCCACGACGCCGCGCCGCCGACCCAGGGCCCCTTCATCGACCTGGTCCCCGAGGGCGGGCTGAAGCTCACCCCGCGCCATTACAGCTATCTGAAGATCAGCGAAGGCTGCAACCACAGCTGTTCCTTCTGCATCATCCCCGACCTGCGCGGAAAGCTCGTCAGCCGCCGCATCGACGCGGTGCTGCGCGAGGCGGAAAAGCTTGTCGCCGCGGGGACGAAGGAACTGCTGGTGATCAGCCAGGACACCTCGGCGTACGGCGTCGACATCCGCCACGACCCGCGCCAGTGGCACGGCCGCGAAGTGCGCGCGCATATGACCGACCTCGCCCGCGAGCTCGGCCAGCTCCGGACCAGCGATGGCCGCGCCCCATGGGTGCGCCTCCACTATGTCTATCCCTATCCGCATGTCGACGCGGTCATCCCGCTGATGGCCGAGGGGTTGCTGACTCCTTATCTCGACATCCCGTTCCAGCACGCGAGCCCGAGTGTGCTCAAACGCATGAAGCGCCCCGCGAACGAAGCGAAAGTGCTCGAACGGCTGAAGAACTGGCGCGCCATCGCGCCCGACATTGCGATCCGCTCGAGCTTCGTCGTCGGCTTCCCCGGCGAGACCGAGGCCGATTTTCAATATCTTCTCGACTGGCTCGACGAAGCGCAGCTCGACCGCGTCGGCGCCTTCCGCTTCGAACCTGTTGCCGGTGCGCAGGCGAACGCCCTCGACGACCAGGTGCCCGAAGAAGTGAAGGAAGAACGCTATCAGCGCATCATGGCGAAAACCGCCGCGATCAGCGCCGCGAAGCTCGAAGCCAAGATCGGTCGCACCCTTCCCGTGATCATCGACGAAGTCGGCGAGGCCGACCCCAATGATCCTGAGTGGGACGGCAGCATCGGCGCGACGGGCCGCAGCCAAGCCGACGCGCCCGAGATCGACGGCCATGTCTATCTGCGCGATGTCGCGGCAACGGTCAAAGCTGGCGATGTGGTCGATGTCGCGATCGAGGACGCAGACGAGCATGATCTGTTTGGGGTCGTCACGGACTGACGCATAATATGGGAACGGCTTTACCATTTCGATGTTATCCAGATACATCGAACAGGGGCCGTTCATGCGCATCTCGACGCTTGCCGCACTTTTATCGCTGGGGTTGCTGACGGCGTGCGACCGCCAGACCGAGGTCGAGGCGCCGCCGCGTGCGACCGACAAGGCCCCCTCTCCAACGCAGAAATCGCTGATCGCGGTGCCGATCAACGCCAACACCGCGTCGCTCAAACAGGCGCTCGAACGCGCGGTTCCGAAAACGCTGTGGAAGATCCACCAGCGCGAGCCCGCGTGCGTCCAGCCGCAGCGGGTCAAGGTCTTTGGCAAGAAGGTCAAGGTCACGCCGCCAATCGCCTGCACGATCGTCGGCCGGGTCACGCGCGGGCCGTTGCGGCTTCGCGGTGAAGGGAGCGAGATCGTCGTCGACGTGCCGCTGCGGGCGACGATCGCCGCACGCGACGTCGGCGGCGTGCTGAAGGGCGAAACCGCGACGGGCGCGGCGATGGCGCATGCGCGGGTCCGCATCGAACTTACGCCCGACTGGCGCACGCAGGGCAAGGCGCGGATCAGCTATGGCTGGACCCAGGCGCCGGGGATCGATTTCCTGGGGCGCCGGATCACCTTCACCGATGAGGCCGACGCCAAGCTGAAACCCATCGTTCGCGACGTCGAACGCGAAGTGAACCGCGAGATCGCGAAGATCGACATCCGCAAACAGGCTGCCGATGTCTGGCGGCAGAGCTTCACCGCGCTCGAACTCAACCGCGAAAATCCGCCGGTGTGGATGCGCGTCACGCCGCAGCGCATCCTCTATGGCGGCTACCGCATCGAGGGTGACCGCATGAACCTCAACCTCGGGCTGGAGGCGATCACCGAAACCTTCGTCTCCGGCCGCCCCGCCGATCCGAAACCCACCCCCCTGCCCCGCCTCGTTCGCGAAGTGCCCAAGCCGCATCTCGACGTGCGGGTGCCGGTGATTGCCGATTATGCGGTGCTCCAGCCCGTCGTCGATCGCGCGCTGGCGAAACGGTCGGCGCGGCCGTTCGATCTGCCCAAGGTAGGCGCGATGACGGTGAAATTCGGCGAATCGACCATCTATGGTTCGCCAGGTGGTCGCATTGCGCTCGGCGTCGATGTCGACATGCGGCTGGCCGCACGCCCCGGCGAACCGACGCGGGGGCGCATCTGGATGACCGCGATTCCCGCCAATAAACCGGGGTCGGCAGAGGTGCATTTTACGGATCTCAACATCAACGGCGACACCGATGGGGTCGGCGGCGACCTCCTGATCCTCCTTGGGAAAAGCCCGGGTTTCGCTCCGTTGATCGCCGACGCGCTGACGCAGAATTTCGCGAACGACCTCGGCAAACTGCAGGCCAAGATCAAACGCGCAGTCGACCAGCGGCGCGAAGGGCCCTTCGTGATCCGCACGCGGGTCGACGGTTTCGAAATCGGCGAGATCAAGGTCTATGGCAACGGCCTCTATCTGCCGGTGCGGATGGTCGGCGGGGCCAGGGTCGATTATCGCCCGGCGCGGTGATCAGAACAGGCGCGTGATCGCATAGAAAACCGCCGCGACCGCCGCGCTTGCGGGGATGGTGATGAACCATGCCGCGACGACATTGCCCGCGACGCCCCAGCGCACCGCACTGGCGCGGCGCGCGACGCCGGCGCCGATGATGCTGCCGGTGATGGTGTGCGTCGTCGATACCGGGATGCCGAGCAGGCTGGCGGTGAACACCATGATCGACCCGCCGGTCGAGGCCGCGAAACCCTGATGATGTGACAGCCTGGTGATGCGGCCGCCCATCGTCTCGATGATCTTCCACCCGCCCGACAGCGTGCCAAGCGCGATGGCGATATAACAACTGAACGCCACCCAGTGCGGCACATGGAATTCGCCGCCCAGATAGCCGGTCGAATAGAGGAGCACGGTGATGATCCCCATCGTCTTTTGCGCGTCGTTCAATCCGTGGCTGATCGAATAGGCGGCCGACGAGAGGAGGTGGAGGCGCCGGAACGTCTTCTCCGCAAAGCTCGCGGTCGCACGGTGCAGTGCCCAGCTGCTGACCAGCATCACCAGCATCGCGAGCATCATGCCGAGCAAAGGCGACAGGAAGATGGCGATCACCGTCTTGTTGAGCCCGGTCCACTCGATCCCCTCAAACCCCGCATGCGCGACGCCCGCGCCGACGATCCCGCCGACGAGCGCGTGACTCGATGAGGAGGGGATGCCCTTTAGCCAAGTGACGACGTTCCAGAACATCGCACCGACCAGCGCGCCGAACACGACTGCGGGGGTGACGAGGTCCTTGTCGATGATCCCCTGGCCGATCGTTTCGGCGACCTTGTGCAGTTCGGGGAAGATCACCGACAGAAAATAGGCGGCGAAGTTGAAGAAAGCGGCGAAAACGACCGCCTGCACCGGGCGCAGCAGCCGCGTCGCGACGACGGTCGCGATACTGTTCGCGGCGTCATGCAGTCCGTTCAGGAAGTCGAACGCCAACGCGAGGATGACGAGACCGACGAGGAGCGGGAAAGCGAGTTCGTGCATGGTGGACGCCCGCGCTTATGCGTGGTCGATGACCAGGCCGTCGATTTCGTTCGCGACGTCCTCGAAACTGTCGGTGACGCGTTCGAGATGGCGAAAGAGTTCGCGCGCGATCAGGAAGCGTGTCGGGTTCGCCTCGCCATGCTCGCGGAACAGGCGCTTCAGTCCGGCGGCATGGATTTCGTCGGCATGACCCTCCATCCGCACCAGCCGCTCGGTCAACTCGTGAAGCCGCGGCCCGTTGGCGCCGATGTTGCGGAGCAGCGGCAGCGCCTCGGCGGTAAGGCGCGCGGCATCAACGATGATCCCCGCCATGTCGCGCATCTCGGGCTCGAATTCCGTCACATCATACAGGTCGACCGCGCCGGCGGTCTTCTGCATCTCGTCGATCGCATCGTCCATCGACGCGATCAGGTCGGTGATCGCGCTGCGATCGAAGGGGGTCAGGAAGGTGCGGCGGACGGTCTGCAGCACTTCGCGGGTGATCGCATCGGCGTCATGCTCGCGCTCGATGATTTCCTGGACATGGTCGGCCATGCCTTCGCCGCCCTGCAGCATGCGCGACAAGGCGTTGGCGCCAGCGACGAGCGTCGCGGCATGGCTTTCGAACAACTCAAAGAAATTTCCCTGTCGCGGCAGCAAACGCTGAAACCATGCGAACATCCAGCTAACCCCTGCCTTGTCTGCTACATTGTGGACGACCCCGCGCGGCTGGGCGACGGCGCGAAAGCCGCTGTCGCCGAACGAGCGGATCAGCGCCTGCAAATCGGGCTCGTCGACCGCCGACGCGGCGTCGCTGAACGAGAACCATTGGCGGTCGCGTTCGTCCATTTCCTTCCAGTCGTCGAGTTCGTTCGTCACCGCGAGCGGGAACACCTCGACATTATACATGATCGACGCGCCGTTTCCCCGGCGCTTCCGATATTCATAACTGCCGATCGGCGTCGGGCAGACCGCGCCGATCACCCCCGCCTCTTCCTCGGCCTCGACCGCAGCGGCGGCGTGACGGGACATGCCGGTCAGCGGATTGCCTTTCGGCACCACCCAGCGTTTCGTCTCACGCGACGTGATCAGCAGGATTTCGGTCGGGCCATCCTGCGCGGGTCCGCCGAATCGATAGGGAAGGACAGCGATCTGGCGCAATATATTCAGTCCCTTTCGTGGGGTCCGCGGCGGCACGGCCACGTCGTTACAAATTGGTTTCGCCTCTATGACGTATTTGTGACAGTCACAAGCGAAGCTGCGCTCGCTAGCCGTAGTTTCCGTAAACGTCAATTCGATTGCAAAATGAAACGTGGTGCGTAAGCTGCATCCAAACATAATCGGGAGACAGGATAATGGCAGGTACGGCGACCATGGAACGCCCCGCGGACACGAAAGCTGCACCCGTCGATCAGGATGTGCTGATCGTCGGCGCAGGCATTTCAGGCATCGGCATGGCCGTGCATTTGCAGATGAACTGTCCCGACCGCAGCTTTTCCCTCGTCGAGCGCCGCGAACAGCTGGGCGGCACCTGGGACCTGTTCCGTTACCCCGGCGTCCGCTCGGACAGTGACATGCACACGCTGGGATTCGTCTTCGAACCGTGGAAGCATGAAAAATCGATCGCCGACGGTCCGTCGATCCTCGAATATCTGAACCGCATCGTCGACGAACGTCATATCCGCGAGCGCATCCGTTTCGACAGCAAGGTCGTCGGCGCCGATTGGGACAGCAGCGCCGCGCGCTGGACGGTGACGATGGAAGACAGCAAGGGCGCAAGGTCGACCACGACGGCGCGCTGGCTGTATCTCGGATCGGGCTATTATGATTATGACGAGCCCTTCGACGCGCAGTTCGCGGGCCGCGAGGACTTCCAGGGCCAGATCATCCACCCGCAATTCTGGCCGAAGGACCTCGACTACAAGGGCAAGAAAGTCGTCGTGATCGGGTCGGGCGCGACCGCGGTCACCATCGTCCCCTCGATGAAGGACGCCGCCCACGTCACGATGCTCCAGCGCACGCCGACCTGGTATTTCATCCGACCGGCCAAGGACGGGTTCGCCAACTTCCTGCGCAAATTCCTGCCCGAGCAGCTCGCATACAAGATCACCCGCTTCAAAAACGTCCGGCTGCAGGACATTGCCTTTCGGCGCGCGCGCGAAAAGCCTGAAAAGGTCAAGGAGTTCCTGACCAAGAAGCTTCAGGAAAATTTGGGAGACCGCTACGACGCGAAGGCCTTCACTCCGCCCTACAACCCGTGGGACCAGCGCCTGTGCCTTGTCCCCGACGCCGATTTCTTCGAGGCGATGAAGGCGGACCGGGCCGCGGTCGTGACCGATCATATCGAGACGTTCGACGCGACGGGCATCCAGCTGAAATCGGGCAAGCATCTCGACGCCGACATCATCGTCACGGCGACCGGCCTCAAGCTCGCCGTCGCCGGCAAGATTGCGGTTCGGGTCGACGGCGCGCCGGTCGATTGGCACGATCACTTCTATTACAAGGCGTGCATGTTCTCGAACGTGCCGAATTTCTCCGCCGTGTTCGGTTATCTCAATGCAAGCTGGACGCTGCGCGCCGACATCGTGTCCGAATATGTCTGCCGCGTGCTCAACCATATGCGCGATACGGGAACCACTGTGGCAACCCCCGCGCTCGCCGATCCGTCGAGCCTCGAAGAGGAAAATGTCTTCGACTTCTCGTCGGGCTATATCCAGCGGTCGCTGCACATCATGCCGAAAAGTACGGCCGCGCTCCCGTGGCGGCTCAGCCAGAATTATGTGCAAGACCGGATCGACATGCGGACCGGCGCGATTGCCGATGGCGTGCTGACCTTCTCCAACGCCCAAGCGAAAATGGCGTCGGCACCGGCGGAGCTTGAAGCCGCGGAATAGGCCCTAATCCGCGTGCTCGGGCTTGCCCTTGGTCGAGCCTTTGGCGAAATCCTCAAGCTGCATTTCGGACATGCTGTCGGCCATCTGTTTCGACGCGCCCTTTAGTTTGGACTTCGGCGTGTCACCGCGCTTGGCGCTGAGCGCGGCGCCGGCGGCTTTCTGCTGGGCTTTCGATTTGGCTGGCATGGCGTTTCTCCTTGTCCGCCCCGCTAGCCATTAACGATCGTGCCGCCGTTGGGATGCAGCACCTGGCCCGACATATAGCTGCTGTCGTCGCACGCGAGGAACAGGAAGCAGGGCGCGACCTCATTGGGTTCACCCGGTCGCTTCATCGGCGTGCTTTCGCCGAAGGTTGCAACTTTCTCCGCCGGCGCCCCGCCGCGCGGGTTGAGCGGCGTCCAGATCGGCCCCGGCGCAACGCCATTCACGCGAATACCCCGCCCGACCAGATTCTCACTGAGCGAGCGGGTAAAAGCCGTGATCGCGCCCTTGGTCGCGCTATAATCCAGCAAGCCCTTTGAGCCCTGATACATGGTGACGCTCGTGCAATTGACGATCGCCGCGCCCTTCTTGAGGTGCGGGAGCGCCGCCTGCACCAGATAGAACATGCCGAATATGTTGGTCGCGAAGGTTCGCTGCAGCTGGTCGGCGCTGATGTCGCGAATATCTTCGGCGGGATGCTGTTCACCGGCGTTGTTGACGAGAATGTCGAGGCTTCCGAGTTTTGCCACGGTTTCAGCGACGATCTTTTCGCCCGCTTTTTCCTTGCCGACATCTGCCTTGATGGTGATTGCGCGGCGCCCCTCGCCTTCTACGATCGCGGCGGTGTCGGCGGCGTCTGCCTTGTTATCGCGATAGACGATAGCGATGTCTGCGCCCTCTCGCGCGAACAGCGCGCAGACTGCGCGGCCGATCCCGCTGTCACCGCCGGTGACGATCGCGACCTTGCCGTCGAGGCGGCCCGAACCTGGGTAGCGCGGTTCCCACTTTGGCGGACGGTCGAGATCGGCTTCGCGATCCGACGGCGGCTTGGCAATCGTCTTGCCCGACCCCACCGCCTTGCGCAGCTTCGTCGCGGCGCTCCGCTTTTCCTTTTTTTCCTTTGCACTTTCGCCGACTTTGCCGGCTTTGGGCTGCTTCGCCATGAATATATCCTTCAGTTGATGGGGAGGAAGTCGCGCGCGAACTCGTCTTTCACAACCTTGACGAGCGCGCCGGTGACCGGGACGTTGATCTTGTAGCTGCCCTCGGCATAGGGGCCGACCTCATAGGGCGCGATGGCGATCGTCATGCGGTCGAGGTAACGGCCGTCCGACGAGCCGAGCCACACCGTCTGCGCCGACGCGGGCGGACATTTGCCGAACGGGCTATCGGACGCGTCGTCGGCCGTTATCCCCTTCGCGGCCTTCGCGCGCTTGATTCCAGCGCAGAATGACTCGCGGACCGCGGCGTCGAAGGTTTCGCTATTTTGAAACAGGTCGAGCGGCTTCAACTGCCTGCGCCGGTTGCGGTCCCATATCAGCGTGTCGAAGGTCTGCATGCCGTGCGCGCCGCCGCCATAGGTTTCGATCTCCGATGACAGGCTGAGAAGGCGCGGTGTGCTGGTCACACGTTGCCAGGTCTGGCGATGACTGTGGGTGCGATAGGGATAATCGCCCTTCGCCGCTGCTGCCTCGTCGCGCTGCGCCGCCGCAACCAGCGCCCCGCGCTTGGCCTCCCGGTCGCCGTTCAACGCCCTCGCTAGCTCGGAAATTTGTGCGGCGTCGGCGGGATAGGAATAGACGAACTCGATCAGGTCGTTCTTTTCGGTGACATGTGACGCAGGCGCATCCTTTGCCGCTTCGTCGGCCGCGCCCGCCGGCGGCGCGCCGGGCACCGATGCCGCGGCCGCTTTGTCCGCCTTCGTCGGCTCACCGTCTGAACAGCCCGCCAGCAGCAGCGCGGCAACAAGGATCGAAGCGGCATTTCGCCGGTATGCGTTGGTCGTCATGCAGGCATAACGCCGGGAATCGACAAAATATCCCAAGCAGCCTAGCACCAGGCGCATGACCGACTATTCCGACCTGATCCAGCCCGACAAGGGGCAGGACGCGCACCCGATCCATCTCGTCGACAAGAAGGGATATGACGAATGGCTGACGGGCCGCAGCGCCCGCGAACGCGCGCATCTGGCGGCGGTCGGTTTCAAACCCGATGCCTTTGTCCACGCGATCCTGCCCGGCGACGATCCCGAAAAATGGGCGGTCGTCACGACCGTCGCAAATGTCGAACGCCTGTCGGCGTGGTGCCTCGCCAAGCTGGGGCAAATCCTGCCCGAAGGTCGCTATCGACTCGAAGGCCAGCAACCGGGAAAGGCGCTGTTCGGCTGGATGAGCGCGCAATATCGCTTCGACGCCTATAAATCGAATCCGGCCACCAAAGGGCCGCGCGTCCTGCTCACGAGCGATGTCGGCGCGATCGCGCCGATGGTTGCCGAAATGCGCGCGACCGCACTCGTCCGCGACATGGTCAACACGCCGGCCGCCGATATGGGCCCGGCCGCGATCGAAAAGGCGGCCGAACGGATCGCCAAGGCCCACGGCGGCAAGCTGACCGTTACGAAGGGTGAGGCACTCGAACAGGGTTATCCGATGATCCACGCCGTTGGCCGTGCGGCGGCCAAGCATCACGCGCCGCGCCTGATCGAAATCGAATGGGGCAAGGAGGATCATCCGCGCATCGCTCTGGTCGGCAAGGGGATCAGCTTCGACAGCGGGGGGCTTGATATCAAGCCCGCGGCAGGCATGCGGTTGATGAAGAAGGATATGGGCGGCGCCGCGCATGTGCTGGCGCTCGCCGAACTGGTGATGGCCAGCGGGTTGCCGGTCCGGTTGCATTGCCTGGTCGCCGCGGCCGAAAACGCGATTTCGGCCGACGCCTTCCGCCCCGGCGACGTGCTCAAGAGCCGCAAGGGGCTGACCGTCGAAATCGGCAACACCGACGCCGAGGGGCGGTTGGTGCTGGGCGATGCACTCGCCAGGGCGGGTGAAGCCAACCCCGAACTGATCGTCGATTTCGCGACGCTGACCGGCGCCGCGCGCGTCGCGCTCGGCCCCGACCTGCCACCGCTGTTCGCCAACGACGATGCGCTCGCCGAGGCGATGCTCACGGGCGGGATCGAGCGCGACGATCCGCTGTGGCGGATGCCGCTCTGGGATGGTTATGCCGATCTGCTCGAAACCGACGTCGCCGACCTTGGCAATGCGGGCAGTTCCGCTTTTGCCGGGACGATCACCGCGGCGCTGTTCCTCAAGCGCTTCGTGCCCGACGGCGTCGCCTGGGCCCATCTTGACACCTTCGCATGGCGCCCCTCGGCGAAACCCGGGCGTCCGAAAGGCGGCGCCGCGCTGGGACTCCGCGCCGCCTGGGCGATGTTGCAGGCACGCTACGACCGGCGCGGGAAAGCCTGAACATTCTTGATAAAGCCGGGCCTGCTGGTCTAATGGCGCGCGATTGTCCGCCGCACGCGGAACCCAGCTTTTTACAGGACGGCAAGTGACAGCAGAAAGTGGCGATAATTCAGCGGCAAACCGCGTGCGCATGGGGCGCCCCGGCGCCGCTGGCGCGGGCCGCGATCGCTTTGGGCTGACGGGAACGTCGCAGAGCTTCGACCCGCGTGTCGTCGCGATCCGGCCCGACCTCGCCGATATCGCCGTCGCCGGAACGCATTTCGCGCCGCACTATGCGGCGCCAATGATGCGAAGCGGCGTGCTGCCCGCCGCTTCGCTGCGCGCATCGCCGTCGATCGATGCCGACCAGACGAGCGAGCTTTTGTTCGGCGAAGGCTTTGCGCTGCTCGACCTGACCGGCGGCTGGGCGTGGGGCTATTGCCTTGCCGACCATTATGTCGGCTATCTCGCGGCCGAAGCACTCGCCGCGCCGATCGCGCCGACGCACCGCGTCGCGATGATCGAGGCGATGCTGCACAGCGCGCCCGATGCCGCAAGCGGCGGCCCCGCCGTCCTGCCCCGCGGTGCGCTGGTGATGGGCGAGCCCGAGGGCGAATGGCTGGCGACGTCGCATGGCTATCTGCCGCTCGCGTCGCTGGTCGAAGCCGGCGCGCAAGAGAAGGATCCCGCCGAGCTCGCCGAACAGATGATCGGCACGCCCTATGTCTGGGGCGGCCGCACCGCCAAGGGCATCGACTGTTCGGGACTCGTCCAGCTCGTCTGGGCCGCCGCCGGCGTCCAGTTGCCGCGCGACAGCGACCTGCAACTTGCGTCGCTGGGTGCCGACAAGGATGTCGATCCCGCAGAGCTCGCGCGCGGCGATATCGTCTTCTTTCCCGGGCATGTCGGCATCATGGCCGACGGCCAGACCATCATTCACGCCAGCCGACGATGGATGGCGGTGAACAGCGAACCGCTGGCCGACGTGATCGCGCGGTCGGCGGCGAAAGGGAATGATGTGCCGGTCACCGGCTATAAACGACTGCGATAAAATCATGACACATACGGTCTTCATCGACGGCGCGGCGGGAACGACGGGTCTGGAAATTGCCGAGCGGCTTGCCGGACGAAGCGAGTTCGCGCTGATCACCCTGCCCGACGCCGAGCGCAAGGATGCCGCGCGGCGCGCCGAGGCGCTGAACGGTGCCGATTTCGTCATCCTCTGCCTGCCCGACGCCGCGGCGATCGAAGCGGTTGCGATGATCGGCAACGACCGCGCGAAGGTGATCGACGCGTCGACTGCACACCGCGTGGCGCCTAGCTGGGCCTATGGTTTTCCCGAACTGAGTGCGGAGCAGCGCGAAGCGATTGCCGCCTCGACGCGCGTCAGCAACCCCGGTTGCTATCCGACGGGCTTTCTCGCGCTGGTCGCGCCGCTGGTCGCTGCAGGCATCGTACCGGCCGATGCGCAGCTCAGCGTCAATGCGGTGTCGGGCTATTCGGGCGGCGGCAAGGAATTGATCGCACGCTTCGAGGCCGAGCCCGATATCGGTTTTCGCAGCTATGGCCTGTCGCTCAACCACAAGCATGTGCCCGAAATGCAGCAGGGCGCGGGCCTGACGTACCCGCCGCTGTTCGCGCCCGCTGTCGTTCCGGTATATCGGGGAATGCTCGTGGAAGTGCCGCTGAGTTTCGACGCGCCAACCGCCAATGCCGTGTTCGATGCGCTGACGGCCCATTTCGACGGCTCGCAATTGGTGTCGGTGCGGCGCGGCGACGAAGCCGAACTACTGCTGAGCCAAAAGGATGAGGCGACCGACCGGATGGACCTTATGCTCTTCTCAGACGCGGACGGTCGCCAGCTCCGCCTCGTCGCGCGGCTCGACAATCTGGGCAAGGGCGCGAGCGGCGCGTGCGTCCAGAATCTCAACATCATGGCGGGATTGCCCGAAACCGCGGGCCTGCGAATCTAGGCGCTCAATGCACCGTGTCGAGGATGTCCTCGACCGACAAATAGGTGATGAGCCGCTCGATCTGCCGCCAGCGCGCGAAATGGACGTGATTGCCGAGCACGCGATACTGCTCGGCCCGCGCTGCGGCAGCGAAACCGGCTTCTTCGCCATGCGTGCTGATCAGCGCATGGGCATCCTCGACCGCGTCGCGATCGGTGAGAAAGGGTGCTGGCAGGTGCATCGAATTCCTGGTCCGTTAGGGTGAGCGCTATCTTACGCCCCGCCCCTCACCGCGCCGTTCCCAACCTTGATGAACGATCGGGTAAGGTTAATCGATGGCCGTTGCCGGTTAACCTTTGTGCGGCGCTGCAACCCCTTTGACGCCGCGCGTGGCCCGTGTAGACAGGCGCAATGCGCAAGATCCTGAAATATGCCGCCCTCGCCCTGTTGCTGCTGCTGATCGCCGGCGGCGTCACCTTCTATATCATGTCGCGCCCCGATGTGGCGCGCTTCTCGACCGCCGAGCTCAGCGGCCGGGTGCCAGTGATGGCGTCGCAAAAGACCGAGAGCTTCCCGACGATCAACGTGCCCGAAGCGACAAGCTGGCCCGCGGGCCAGACGCCCCGCGCCGCGCAGGGTCTTGCAGTGGCACGCTTTGCCGAAGGGCTCGACCATCCGCGCACGATATTGGTGCTGCCGAACGGCGATGTTCTGGTCGCGGAATCGCAAAGCCCGCCGCGCAAGGATGGCGGCGTGCAGGGCGCGGTCATGAAGAATCTGATGGGCAGGGGCGGCACGGGCCGGAAACCGTCGGCGAACCGTATCACCCTGCTCCGCGACGCCGATGGCGACGGCAAGGCAGAGGTGAAGACGGCGTATATCACCGGGCTCAACTCACCCTATGGCATGGCACTGGTTGGCAGCACGCTTTACGTCGCCAATACCGACGCGCTGCTCGCCTTCCCCTATGTGGCGGGCGAGACGAAGATGAGCGGCAAGCCGACCAAGCTTGTCGACCTGCCGGCAAAGGGCACCAACCGCCATTGGACCAAGAGCCTTGCGGTGGCGCCTAATGGTTGGCTTTATGTCGGCGTCGGCGCCGACTCGAATATCGGCGAAGCGGGCATGAACCGGGAATTCCGCCGCGCCAGCGTGCTCGAGGTGCGCCCCGAGAATAAATATATGCGAACGTTTGCCGCGGGCATCCGCAATCCCGTCGGTCTTAACTTCTATCCCGGCAGCGACCGGCTGTGGACCGTCGTCAACGAACGCGACATGCTCGGCAGCGACCTTGTCCCCGACTATCTGACCGACGTCACCGAAGGCGATTTCTATGGCTGGCCCTGGTATTATTGGGGCGGTTACATCGACCCACGCGTCGAGCCCGAAGCCGAGGATCGGCGCCAATATGTCAAGCGCCCCGAATATGGGCTGGGTGCCCACACCGCGCCGCTGGGCTTCACCTTCACCCAGGGTCTCGACCTTGGCGATCGCTGGGCAAACGGTGCGCTGATCGCGCTGCACGGGTCGTGGAACCGCGAGCCTGTCGCGGGTTACAGCGTCGTGTTCGTCAAGTTCGGCGCCAACGGCAAGCCCGTCGATGCCTTGCCCGTCACGCTGCTCGACCAGTTCCTTGGCAAGGACAGCAAGACCGCCCGCGGGCGCCCTGCCGATGTGAAAGTAGCGAAGGATGGCAGCGCGCTGGTTGCGGATGACACCGGCGGCGTGATCTGGCGTGTTGCGAAGGCCGGATAAGAAAAGGCCCCGCGATTGCGGGGCCTTTTTTTCGTTTCAGGCTTTGGCGGGTGATTACACCCGCATCGGCATCAGCACGTAAAGCGCCGGGCTCTTTTCGCTTTCGCGGATCAGCGTCGGGGCGTTGGCGTCGGCCAAGTGCAGTTCGACGGTATCGCCATCGACCTGACCGAGGATGTCGCTGAGGTAGCGGGCATTGAAACCGATTTCCATCGCTTCGCTATCGTAGACTGCCGCGACCTCTTCGGCGGCGGTGCCGTTTTCGGGGCTGGTCACCGACAGGGTGATGCGGTCCTTGTCGAGGCCGACCTTGACCGCGCGGGTCTTTTCGCTGGCGATCGTCGAGACGCGGTCGACGCCCTGATAGAGGCTCTTCGGATCGACCTTGAGCAGCTTGTCGTTCGCCGTCGGAATGACGCGGCTATAGTCGGGGAAGGTGCCGTCGATCAGCTTCGAGGTCAGGATGGCATGGCCAAGCTGGAAGCGGATCTTGCTCGCCGACAGGCTGATTTCGACATTGCCCTCGGCCTCGTCGAGCAGCTTGCGGATTTCGGTGACGCATTTGCGCGGTACGATGACGTCGGGCATCGACGACGCGCCGTCGGGGCGTGTGACGGTGTAGCGCGCGAGGCGGTGACCGTCGGTCGCCGCAGCCTTGAGCACCGGACCCGAAGCATCTTCGGCAACGTGCAGGAAGATACCGTTGAGGTAATAGCGCGTTTCCTCGGTCGAGATGGCAAAACGCGTCTTGTCGATGATCTGGATCAGCTCGGCGACGGGCAGCTCGAAATTGGTCGGCAGGTCACCTTCGGCGATCACCGGAAAATCGTCGCGCGGCAAGGTCGGCAGGTTGAAGTTCGAGCGGCCGGCCTTGACCTGCATCTTGCCCTCTGCAGCGGCAAGGCTGACCTCGGCGCCCTCGGGCAGCTTGCGCGCGATTTCGAACAAGGTGTGCGCCGACACGGTGGTGGTGCCTGCGGTTTCGACCTTGGCGGCGATCGTTTCGACGACCTGCAAGTCGAGGTCGGTCGCCATCAGTTTGAGCTGGCCCGATGCGTCGGCTTCGATCAGCACGTTGGAGAGGATCGGGATCGTATTGCGCCGTTCGACCACCGACTGGACGTGGCCGAGGCTTTTCAACAACACTGCGCGTTCGATCGTCGCTTTCATTCTAAATCCGCCATCCTGCGTGTTTCTCGGGAAAAGTCCCTTGGGGACAGAGCATCGGAGGCGATTCGCACCCCGATTCTGGCCCCTGAAAATGTCCACCTTCCTTAACGCACGGAACGGCGCGTGCAAGCCATGCTTGCAAAGCATCCCCAATCGCGCGAACGAGGCGCGATGCGGCGCTTGGCCTCTCTTTTCCTGATGCTGGCGGCGGTGCCAGCCGTGGCGCTTGCGGCCGGTCCGACAGCGCTCGGCATTTTCGATGGCTGGGGCGCGTTTCGCGATCCCCGAGCGCCGCGCTGCTACGCGCTCGCCGCGCCGGCGGCGACAATCGGGAGGCCGCAGGTCAAGGCCTATGCCAGCGTCGGATATTGGCCGAAGTCGCGCATTCGCGGGCAATTTTACGTCCGCCTGTCGAAAGAGCGCGCGCCCGGGCGCGAGCTGCGCCTGACGATCGGCAGCCGCCGCTTCATCCTGACCGGCAATGGCGCGCACGGCTGGGCCAGCGACCCGCGGATGGATGCCGCGATCGTCGCCGCGATGCGATCGGCGCCGAGCATGAGCGTCGAAAGCGGGACCGCGACCGGCGGCGCGATCGCCGACACATATCGGCTGCGCGGCGCCGCGACCGCGATCGATGCGGCAGCCCTGGGGTGCGCGAGATTGCGCTGACGACCTAGCTGCGCGCGAGCTTTGTCAGTTCGGCGGCGAGGAAATCGAGGACGATACGCACGCGCGGGACGTGGCGCAGCCGTTCGTGGGTGAGCAGCCACAGGCCGGTCGTGTCCTCATTCTTCGGCGGGATACAGCGGATCAGGTCGGGTTCGTGGTCGGCGATGAAGGCCGGCAGGATCGTCAGCCCCATGCCCGAGCGCACCCCGGCGAGCAGACCGGTGCCGGTGTCATATTTCATCACCACCGAATCCTCGAGCCCATATTGCCTTAGCCACGCCTGATAGGGTTCCCAGACATAGCCGCCACCACCGATGAAGGGGTGGGCGGCAAGTTCCTCGCGGCTGTGCGGGATGCCGTGCAGGTCGGCATAGTCGCGGCTGCAATAAACGGTCCACGGATTGTCGGCGATGCGCCGGCCGACAAGGCCCGCGCCGGTCGGCTGCTTGCAGCTGCGGATCGCAATGTCGGCCGCGCCCGCCGCGAGATCGCGCGGTTCGTCGGCGGTGTCGAGATGGATGTGGATGCCCGGATGCGCGGCGCGAAGGTCGCGCAGGATCGGCGGCAGGATCGTCACCGCAAAGATTTCCATCGTCGTGAGGCTGACCGTGCCGCCCGCGTCGCGCGACCGCGCACCCGCGGCCTCGCCGAAGCGGTCGGCGGCGTCGCGCACGGCGAGCGCGCTTGCCAGCATCGCCTCCCCGACCGGGGTCAGCGTATAGCCCGCCTGTCGCCGGTCGAAGAGGATGACGCCGGTCGCTTGCTCGAGCGCGGCGATGCGGCGGGCGACAGTCGTCTGGCTGACGCGCATCGATTGCGCGGCAGACAGCGTGCTGCCGGATTCGGCCACGGCCAGAAAGGCCTTCAGGTCGTTCCAATCATACATGCTGTCTTGTGCGTCATAATGGCGACCGCCTCATTCTGCAATTTTGCAGAATGGCGGCGCAAACTCGTTGCTCCTGCAGCTCCCACCGATCGATTATCTGTGTGGCGCCGGCTTCCTCCCCTCCTCTTCCGCCGGCCGATGGAGACTCGAGATGCAAAAGCCTCTGATCCTCGCCGCCCTCGCTGCCGTGTCGATCGGCCAGCCTGTTTTGGCGCAAACCGCCCCCCCGAACCCGAGCGTCGCGGTGGCGCACAAAGACCTCGACCTGCGAACGGCGGCCGGCACCCAGGCGCTCGACCGCCGCATCTGGCGCGCCGTCGTCGAAGTGTGCGGCACCGCGCCCGATTTCGACATCGCGGGCAAAAATGACGTGCGGCAATGCCGCCGCGACACAAAGCGCGTCGCCTCCGCACAGGCCGATGTCGTGGTCGCCACTGCGGCGCGCGACCAGCCGATCCAGGTCAGCTCGATTCGCAACTGATCGGCGGACCCAAGTTGCAGGGCCCGTCAAAGCCGGGGCCATGATCCGGGCACGATCATGGTTCCGGCTTGCTTGTGGGAAATGTCGGCTTTGGGGTGGGAAGCGGACGTACCCATCATTCGTCATCCCGGACTTGATCCGGGATCCACTGCAACGCTGAAGTCATGGACCCCGGATCAAGTCCGGCGTGACGATGATGCGAATTGCGCTAGCCTCACCCCCGCGCGTCGAACGCCAGCCGCGCCCGTGCCACCTTTTCCAGATTGGCTTCCGCCCAGACCCACACGCCGCAAAAAGCTTCGCCCAGGCTATGGCCGAGATCGGTCAGGCAATATTCGACCTTGGGCGGGACGACGGGATGGACGGTTCGCACCACCAGCCCGTCGCGCTCCATCTGGCGCAAGGTCTGCGTCAGCATCTTCTGACTGATGCCGGGAACGCGGCGCGACAATTCTGTAAAGCGGCACGTTCCGTGATCCTCCAGCTCTTCCAGAACGAGTAGAGTCCATTTGTCGGCGACTCGGCCGATGAGTTCGTTGACGAGCGTTTCGACGCGCGGATCGACAGGCGCATTCGGATCATAAGTGATTTTTTCAGGTGCGGGCATAGCGGAAAATCCAAATCTCTCTTTTGGGTAACTATGGCACTTTCGGGTGCCTACTTTCATTTGGAGAGTATAAGGATATCCAGGCCTTCTCACCACCCCAAAGGAGGCCATCCATGAAAACCACAGGCAACACCATCCTCGTCACCGGCGGCGGTTCGGGCATCGGGCTGGCGCTCGCACAGCGCTGGCACGACGCGGGCAACACGGTCATCGTCACCGGGCGCAATGCCGCGAAGCTGGAGACGGCGATCGCGGGGCGGCCGAATATGTCGGCGGCGCAGCTCGACGTCACCGATGCCGATGCCATCGCAGCCTTCGCAAAGGATATCGTCGCCAAGCATCCCGACCTGAATGTGCTGGTCAACAATGCCGGCATCATGAGCACCGAGGATGCGAGCGCCAAGCGCGACCTGGCGGAGGCCGAGGCGACCGTCGTCACCAATATCCTCGGCCCGATCCGGCTGATTGATGCGCTGGTCGACCATCTGACGGCGCAGGACGGCGCGGCGATCGTCAATGTGACATCGGGACTGGCGTTCGTGCCGTTGCCTAAGGCACCGACCTATTCGGCGACGAAGGCCGCGATGCACAGCTATTCGGTGGCGCTGCGCATCCAGCTGGCGGGCAAGGTCGAGGTGATCGAACTGGCGCCGCCCGCAGTGCGCACCGACCTGACCCCCGGCCAGTCGACGCGTGAGGGCTATATGCCGCTCGATGCGTTCGCCGAAGAGGTGATGGAGCTGTTTGCGATCGAACCGACGCCCCAAGAAATCCTCGTGCAAAATGTCCTGCCGCTGCGCAATGCCGAGGCGAGCGGGACCGTACCGCAGGTGTTGGGGATGCTGGCGTCACTATAGGCTCGCCACGGCCGATCAGGGAAATGGACGGCAATCGGGGCTTGCCGTCCAGTCGCCCATTGCGCATGATCATCACCAACGGCCAGCGGCAGCGGCTCAAAGAAGCCCGCCGAACCGGGGATTGGGAGAATAATATGTCGCGAATTACTGCCGGCCTGAGATGTGACGCTGCTGCGCGCGAGCGGCACCATGCGCTGGATTTCATCGGGTTGCGCGCGCATGCAACGACGGTGGGATTGATCCAGCTCTGCGAGGAACTGCTTAACGCGGGCATATTGAGCGCCGAGGCACTCGACCGGATCAAGGCCGCGATCCTGTCCGAACTGGCGGTCAGCAGCAGCTCGCGCATTTCGAACCATGCGACATTCGACGATATGATGCGGCGACGGATCGACTCGATCTTTCCGCAGGCCCCCGGCATCCCGCCTGCGGAACAGGTCGGATCGCTGGAAGACTTCGAGGAAGCGATTGAGGGCGGTCAGCGCAGCTGACCGCCGATATCTTCGCCGCGGCATAGCAACGCCGCCCGCAATTGCGCTTTTGCCCCTTCCCCCCTATATGGCCGCCCATCATGCAGATTCCCGGCCATATCGACCCCGTCACGACGGGCACCGTTCCCTTGCGCGGGGGCAACCGAATCGACCTGATCGGGCTGACGCGCGACGCGATCGGCGGGGTGCTGGTCGAAGCGGGCCTTGACGCCAAGGCCGCGAAGCTGCGCGCCAAGCAGATCTGGCACTGGATGTATCATCGCGGCGTCACCGATTTCGAGGCGATGACCGATATCGCGAAGGCGATGCGCCCGTGGCTGACCGACCGTTTCATCATCGGCCGCCCGACGGTACGCGAGGCGCAGGTGTCGAGCGACGGAACGCGCAAATGGCTGCTCGCCGCCGCCGACGGCCAGGAATATGAAATGGTGTTCATCCCCGACGCCGATCGGGGAACCTTGTGCGTGTCGAGCCAGGTCGGCTGCACGCTCAATTGTCGTTTCTGCCACACCGGCACGATGCGCCTCGTCCGCAACCTCGCCGCAGGCGAGATCGTCGGGCAAGTGATGCTGGCGCGCGACGAACTCGGCGAATGGCCCAAGGGCACGATGGCAGGCTTTGGCCCCGATCCCGAGGATGAAGACGACGAAGAAGGCGGCAATTACACCGCCGACGGCCGCATCCTGACGAACATCGTGATGATGGGAATGGGCGAGCCGCTGTATAATTTCGACGAGGTCAAGGGTGCGCTCAAGATCGTCATGGACGGCGACGGGCTGGCGCTGTCGCGCCGCCGGATCACGCTGTCGACCAGCGGCGTCGTGCCGATGATGGCGCGCGCGGGCGAAGAGATTGGCGTCAACCTAGCGGTATCGCTCCATGCGGTATCGAAGGAAGTGCGCGACGAGATCGTGCCGCTGAACCGCAAATATGGCATCGACGAACTGCTGAAAGCGTGCGCCGATTATCCGGGCGCCGGCAATTCGCGGCGCATCACCTTCGAATATGTGATGCTGAAGGACAAGAATGACAGCGACGACGATGCGCGCGAACTCGTCCGGCTGATCCGCGAATATGGATTGCATGCGAAGGTCAATCTGATCCCTTTCAATCCCTGGCCCGGCGCGATGTATGAATGTTCGTCGCCCGAGCGGGTGCGCGCGTTCAGCAACCTGATTTTCAAGGCCGGGATTTCGGCGCCGGTACGCACCCCGCGCGGGCGCGACATCATGGCGGCGTGCGGGCAATTGAAGAGCGCCGCGACCAAGCCGACGCGCGCCGAACTCGACCGCATCGCCGAGGAAAAACAGGCCGCGCTGGGCTAAACCGGGCCTGTTTGCGTCCTGCGGGGCGAAGATCAGCTGACATCACTATGCGCCGTTATCCGCCAAATTTTGGCGACGACGGCCGCATACCTATTCTATACCGTGTGGTAAAAATAACACAGGTAAGAAAATTGTCACATTCTGAACGATCCGTTCATTGAAGCGACAGTTGCAAACGCCATTTACGGCGTGGGCCACGACCCAAAAGGGCCGACCCGATTAAAAGCAGAAGGAAAAAACACATGAAGAAATTCGCAGTTGCAGCCGCTCTCCTGACGGCCATCGTTGCAACCCCCGCCATGGCCCAGGGCGAAGGCCGCGTGGAAGTTCGCGGCGGCCTGATCACCGGCAATGGCCAGGACGAAGGCACGCTCGGCCTTGCTGCCGGTTATGACTTCGACCTCGGCAGCTCGACCTTCGTCGGTGCCGAAATCGCGGGCGACAAGGTCCTCGTCGACGGCGCGAACGTCCAGTTCTCGGCCGGCGGCCGCGCGGGCGCCAAGATCGGCGCCAACGGCAAGCTCTATGCCACCGGCGGCTACACCTTCGGCGACATCGACGATCCGTATGTGGGTGCCGGCTATCAGCACAAGCTGGGCCAGAACATCTATGCCAAGGGCGAATATCGTCACCAGTTCATCGAGAACTTCGGTGACTTCGACACCTTCGTCGCTGGCGTCGGCTTCGCTTTCTGATCTTTCGGAACGGCGAATGACAAAGGAGGGGCGGCCTGCGGGCCGCCCCTTTTCTTTTGCCCGCGATCCCGCCACGGTGGGGTGATGACGGCATTGGCTTATATCGGGGCGGCGCTCGCCGAAATCGCGGGCTGCTTCGCCTTCTGGGCGTGGCTCAGGCTGGACAAGTCGGTGTGGTGGATCGTCCCCGGCATGGCGTCGCTCGCGCTGTTCGCGTATCTGCTCACACTCGTCGACGCAGAGCATGCGGGGCGGACATACGCCGCTTATGGTGGGGTCTATATCGTCTCGGCGCTGATCTGGCTGTGGGCGGTCGAAGGCGCGAAGCCCGACCGCTGGGATTTGATCGGCGCCGCTATGTGCCTCGGCGGCGCGGCGATCATCTTGTTCGGCCCGCGCGCCAACTAGCCCGCGTTCGGCAACGCCTGTTCGACGAGCGGCGCCAGCCCGTCCGCCACCACCTTCACCCCCTTGGCATTGGGGTGCATATTGTCGCCCAGCATCAACGCCTTGTCGGTCACGACATTGTCGAGGATAAACGGGTAGAAGCTCGCCGCATATTTCGATGCGAGCTCAGGATAGATGGGGTTAAACGCCTTCGCATAGTCGCTGCCGAGGTTCGGCGCGGCGATCATGCCGGTGAGCAGCACCGGAATCTCGCGCTTCTTCAATTCGGCGAGCATCGCTTCTAAATTGGCGCGCGTCTGGTCGGGGCCGATGCCGCGCAGCATGTCGTTGCCGCCGAGGCCGAGGAGGACGAGCGCGGGCTTCACCTTCGCATTGTCGAGCACATAGGTCAGGCGCTGGCGGCCCGCAGCGGTGGTATCGCCCGAAACGCCGGCATTCTGGACGCGCGCGACGATGCCATCGTTGGCGAGCGCCGCCTGTAATTGCGGCGCGAGCCCCTCTTTCGGGCCGAGCTGATAGCCGGCGTAGAGGCTGTCGCCGAAGGCAATGACGAGCGGCGCGTCGGCGGGGATTGCGGGCGCTGTTTTCGCCGCGACCTTGTCATTGGTCGAAGCCGACGGGTTTTCCGCCGATCCGCACGCGGCGAGCGGTTGGCAAAGCGCGATCGCGCAACCATATAAAGCGTAAGAGCGCCATCCGGCCGTTCTCATTTCAAAGGGTCCCTTCTTGACCGACGCGCCTCGACCTTCGCCAGACCTGGCGATCGCCGCCCATAATGTGACGCTCACGCTGGGAAGCGACAAGGCCCCTGTCGAAATTTTGCGCGGCGTCGATCTGGAAGTGCCCGCTGGAACCTCGGTCGCATTGCTCGGGCCGTCGGGATCGGGCAAAAGTTCGTTGATGGCGGTTCTGGCCGGGCTCGAACGCGCCAATGGCGGCAGTATCCGCGTGGCAGGGCTCAATTTCGCGACGATGGACGAGGATGATCTGGCGCGCGCGCGGCGCGGACGGATCGGGATCGTGCTCCAGGCCTTCCACCTGCTCCCCACCATGACCGCGCTCGAAAATGTCGCGGTGCCGCTTGAACTGGCGGGGATTGCCGACCCCTTCGGACGCGCCGCGGCCGAACTCGAAGCGGTTGGCCTCGGCCACCGGCTGACGCATTATCCCGCGCAATTGTCGGGCGGCGAGCAGCAGCGCGTCGCGATCGCACGCGCAATGGCAAGCTCGCCCGCGATCATCTTTGCCGATGAGCCGACGGGCAATCTCGACACCGCGACCGGACAGGCGATCATCGAATTGATCTTTGCGCGCCGCGCGGCGCTCGGCGCGACCTTGCTGATCATCACCCACGACCCCGAACTCGCCGAGCATTGCGACCGCGTCGTCGTGATGCACGACGGAAAAATCGAAGAGCGGGCCGCCTAGGTGCTGCCCCTCGCCACGCTCTGGCGCATTGCGCGACGTGATCTCGCGGCGCGCATCCGCGGTCTTCGCCTCCTCGCGGTCTGCCTTTTCCTCGGCGTTGCGACGCTGGCGGCCATCGGCAGCCTGACGCGCGGCATCACGTCCGAACTCGAAGTGCGCGGACAGACGATCCTTGGCGGCGATGTCGAGTTCAGCCTGCCGCAACGCGAGGCGACAGCTGAGGAGATGGCGGGATTCCGCCGCGTCGGCACACCCTCGGCCACCGTGCGGCTGCGCGCGATGGCGAACGATCCCGACGGCGAGGCGTTGCTGTCCGAATTGAAGGCGGTCGACGGCGCCTACCCGCTCTATGGAACAATGCGGCTGGAAAGCGGCGCGCGCAAAGGACCGCCGCCGCCGGGCGGCATCTGGATCGGCAAGGACCTCGTCTCGCGGCTCGACCTCAAGGTCGGCGAACGCGTGAAGTTCGGCGAGACGAGCTTCCTGATCGACGGCGTGATTGCCGAGGAGCCCGACCGGCTGGGCGAAGGCTTCACGCTCGGCCCCGTCGCGATTATCGGCCTCGCCGACCTGCCCGCGACGCAGTTGATCCAGCCCGGCAGCCTCTACGAGAGCAAATATCGCCTCCGCCTGCCCGAAGGCGCAAACCCCGAAGCGGTCGGCAAGGCGCTGACCGCCGAATTTCCCGACGCGGGCTGGGACATCACCGACAGCAGCAATGGCGCGCCCGGCACGCGGCGCTTCATCGAGCGCATGGGGCAGTTCCTGTCGCTCGTCGGGCTGGCCGCACTGGTGATCGCCGGGATCGGCGTCGGCAACGGCGTCGCGAGCTATCTTGCGGGCAAGCGCCCCGGCCTTGCGACGCTGAAGGTGCTCGGCGCCGACAGCGGCACGGTCGCACGCATCTATGGGTTGCAGATTCTCGCGGTCGCGGCGGTGTCCATCGTCGCTGGCCTGATCGTCGGGGCGCTCGCGCCCGCGATCATCGGCGCGATTGCGGGCGATGTGCTGCCCGTCAAACCCGGCGTCGCCATCTACCCGCTGCCACTCGCGGTCAGCGCCGCCTATGGCCTGCTCATCGCGATCGCCTTTGCCCTGCCCCCGCTCGCAGCGACGCGGCATGTTCCCGCCGCCGGGCTTTACCGCGCGACGGTAAGCGGCGCGGCACGGATCGACCGGCAGACGGTTATCGCGGTCGCCGCCGCGCTGGCCGCGATCATCGCACTGGCGGTCGGCACCGCGCGCGAGCCTCTGTTCGCGTTGAGTTTCATCGGGGCCGCGATCGGGCTGCTGCTCATCCTCGTCGGGCTTGGCTGGCTGGTGCGCCGCACCGCGAGCCGCCTGCCGCGGCCGAAACGCCCGCTGTTCCGCCTCGCGCTTGCAAACCTGCACCGTCCCGGCGCCGCAACCGGGGCGCTCGTCGTCGCGCTCGGGCTCGGTCTGACCTTGTTCGTGACGCTGGCGGCGATCCAGACGAGCATCACCGCCGAAATCCGCTCGACGGTGCCGCAGCGTGCGCCGAGCTTCTTCGTGCTCGACGTGCCGCGCACCGAGACCGCGCGCTTTCAGACGATGGTGAAGGGCGCCGACGCCAAGGCCGAGGTCAACATGATCCCGGCGCTGCGCGGCAGCGTCACCGAATATGTCGGCCAGCGCGTCGACGAACTCGCCGAACTGCCCGAGGGGGCGTGGGTGCTGCGCGGTGACCGCGGGCTTACCTACAGCCCCGTCCTACCCAACGGCAGCGAACTCGTCGGCGGTGAGTGGTGGGCAGCAGACTATAAGGGGCCGCCGCTGGTCAGTGTCGAGCAGGAGGTTGCCACATCGCTCGGGCTGAAGCTGGGCGACACGCTGTCGGTCAATGTGCTGGGGGTCGAGGTGCAGGCGAAGGTCGCATCGTTCCGCACCGTCAATTGGGACAATTTCGGGCTCAACTATGTGCTCGTTTTTTCGCCCGGCACCTTCGACGCCGCGCCGCATAATATGGTCGCGACGGTGGCCGTCGGTCCTGAAGCCGAAACCACCTTGTCGCGCAGCATCCCGCGCGCCTTCCCATCGGTGTCGCTGATCGCGGTGCGCGATGTCGTGTCGCAGGTCACGACGCTGCTGACGCAGATGAGCCAGGCGATTGCGGCAGCGGCGAGTATCGCGATCCTTGCGGGCATTGCGGTGCTGATCGGCGCAATTGCGGCGAGCCGCGAACGGCGTGTTTACGACAGCGTGATCCTGAAGCTGCTCGGCGCCACGCGCGGGCAGATACTCGGCGCGCAGGGCATGGAATATGCAGTGCTCGCAGCGATCCTGGCGATGCTCGCACTCGGACTCGGGCTCGCAGGCGCCTGGTATGTGGTGACGCAGCTGTTCGAATTCGATTTCGCCCCCGACCCGCTGATTGTCGGCGCGACGTTGATCGGCGGAGCGGGACTGTCGTTCCTGATCGGTATCGCGGGAAGCTGGCCGTTGCTCTCGGCGAAACCCGCTCAGGCTTTGCGCAGCCTTTAGTTCAAAATCCGCACCACCGCCGACACCGCAGCGACGCCGAGCACGACCGCAACCATCGCCTGCCAGACGTGCGGCGGCACGGTGCCGAAATGGCGCCCGCCGATCCGGTTGCCAAGCCACATCGGCAGGAAGAGGACGAGCGACAGGATCAAAAGCCGCCAAGTCGCGATGCCGACCCACAGCGCGGCCAGCGTCCCCGCGATCGCGGTCGCGAAGAAGATCAGCATCATCGACGCGCGCGCGACTTTCGGTTCAAGGTGGCGGCGAAGGTAGAAAGGCACGACCGGCGGGCCGGGCATGGCGGCAAAGCCGGTGAGGATACCTGAGGTGATGCCCGTCCCCGCGATCGCGATGCGCCCCGGCCGGTGCCCCTCGGGCTGTTTTGGCAGCAGGACGGCAACAAAGGCACCGACCGCGATCAGCGTGATGAGCAGCCGCGCGACGTCGGGCGTCGTCGCATCGAGCGCGAACATTCCCGCCGGGGTCGCCAGCATCGCGAGCAAGGCGATGGGCATGGCGGTGCTGCGGTCGGCGTCGTCCAGGATGACTTTCAAGCCCACCGGACCGATCAGCAATTGCAGCAGGATGCCGAGCACCACCGCCTCGCCCGGCGCGATGATGAGGCCGAGCAAAGGCACGAGGATGATCGCCATGCCAAAGCCCGTCAGCCCGCGCACATAGGCCGCGCCAAACGTCATCGTCGCCGCGCCGGCGAGCGTCAACGGTGCGATGCCGACCAGCTGAGAAAGGCTCGTCACCCGGCGCGGAGATCCGGCGGGGTCGCCTCACCCTTCAGCATCGCGATCGCTTCGGCGAGCGGCATGATGCGCTGGCCGTCCTGCCCGAGGGTGCGGATCGCGACCGTACCTTCTTCGGCCTCGCGATTGCCAACCACGAGCAGGTACGGAACCTTCGCGAGGCTGTGTTCGCGGACCTTGTAGTTGATCTTTTCGTTGCGAACGTCGATTTCGGCGCGAATACCCGCCGCGGTGAGCTGTGCCACCGCATCCTTGGCATAAACGTCGGCGTCGGACACGATCGTCGCGACGACGGCCTGCACCGGCGCGAGCCAGGTCGGGAAGCGGCCCGCGAAATGCTCGATCAAAATGCCGATGAAGCGCTCGTAAGTGCCGAGGATCGCGCGGTGGAGCATCACCGGGCGGTGGCGCTCGCCATCCTCGCCGATATAGCTTGCGTCGAGGCGTTCGGGCATCACGCGGTCGGACTGGATCGTCCCGCACTGCCACGTCCGGCCGATCGCGTCGGTCAGGTGGAATTCGAGCTTGGGGGCATAGAAAGCGCCTTCGCCCGGCAGTTCTTCCCAGCCATAATCGTCGTTCGCCATGCCCGCGCGCGCGACAGCTTCGCGAAGCTCGGCCTCGGCCTTGTCCCACATCTCTTCGGTGCCGAAGCGCATGTCCGGGCGCAGCGCGAGCTTCACCGCATATTTCTCGAACCCGAGCTGTTTGTAGACGCGGTCGAGCAGTTCGCAGAACGACCGCACTTCCTCGACGATCTGGTCCTCGCGGCAGAAGATATGGCCGTCGTCCTGCGTGAACTGGCGCACGCGCATGATGCCGTGCAGCGCACCGTGCGGCTCGTTGCGGTGACAGCAGCCCATTTCGGCCATGCGCAGCGGCAGGTCGCGGTAGGACTTCATCCCCTGGCGAAAGATCAGGACGTGGGCGGGGCAGTTCATCGGCTTCAATGCCATCCACTCGGCATCGTCGGACACCAGCGGGCCCTCGTCCTCGATGTTCGGCACCTCGTCGGGGATGACGAACATATTCTCGCGATATTTGCCCC
>CAYRQX010000026.1:0-2884 GCA_964426485.1 uncultured Sphingopyxis sp.
ACTTCTCGCGCTACATCATCGCCTGGAAGCTGTGCACCAACATGCGAGCCGAGGACGTCACCGACACGCTGGACCTCGCCCTGGCGGCTTCTGGTTGCGACAGCGCCACGGTGCTGCACAAACCCCGGATACTCAGCGATAATGGCCCCAGCTACATCGCGGGTGAGCTGGCGGAATACATCGAGGCCCGGAAGATGAGCCATGTCCGCGGCGCCCCGTGTCATCCCCAAACCCAGGGCAAGATCGAGCGCTGGCACCAGACCCTGAAAAACCGCATCTTGCTGGAAAACTACTTCCTGCCCGGCGACCTCGAAGCCCACATCGAGACCTTCGTCGAGCACTACAATCACCAGCGATACCACGAGAGCCTGGCCAACGTGACGCCTGCCGACGCCTACTTCGGCAGGGCTCCGGCAATCATCAAACTGCGCGAAAGGATCAAGCGACAGACCATCGAACATCGGCGCTTGCAGCACCGCAAGTTCGCCGCCTAACATCAACCCCCTGACGAGGTCCGCACTCCGCTAATCTACGCCGCGAGTTGTGCCGAATGTTCTGACGACGGACACCTATTTAACCGACGGCCTTCCCTGAGTGGAGCGAGAGCCACATAGACCGTCGCGATCATTTGGCACGGAGCGCCGCCGCGATCGATGCGCGAACAGAAGGAAGCCGCGCCCACGGTAAGCCGGTGACGGTTAAGGTGGCGCAACACAAGAGGAGTGAGTCCGACAAGGCTGAGGGGAATGTGATTTTTGCATATATCAGAGAATGACGATCCGAATGAAGGCGAGTTGCAATCATGCCGCCTGGTGAAAGGCGGGTGAGCTGGAAATCTGACAGGAGCTTCTGACAATGGATCATCAGCATCATGGCCATTTGGCGGAAGGCGCGGTTACCGATCCCGTCTGCGGGATGGCAGTCGATCCGGAGACGAGTATTCACCAGCTCACGCATGCCGGCGTCCATCATTATTTCTGCAGTGCGGGATGTCTGGGCAAGTTCAGAGCGGACCCGGCTCGCTATCACGGCGGCGCGGAGAACTCGGCACCGCCCCCTCCGAAGGGCGCGATCTGGACGTGTCCGATGCATCCCGAGATCCAGCGGCCGGGACCAGGAGCTTGCCCGATCTGCGGAATGGCATTGGAGCCTATCGTTCCCGAAGCCACCGACGGCCCGAGCGAAGAATATCGGGACATGCGCCGACGCTTCTGGATCGGCCTGGTGCTTGCGCTTCCGGTCCTTGCCCTCGAGATGGGCGGGCACATGACCGGACTTCATATGCTGATCTCCCGCCAGGCTAGTAATTGGGTCCAGATGCTGCTTGCGACGCCCGTCGTCCTCTGGGCGGGCTGGCCGTTCTTCGAGCGCGGCTGGCAGTCGCTGCGTACGCGTAACCTCAACATGTTCACGCTGATCGCAATGGGGACAGGCGTTGCCTGGCTTTACAGCATGGTCGCAGCACTCTTGCCCGATATCTTTCCAGATGCTTTCCGCGCCGCGGACGGTTCGGTGGCGGTCTATTTCGAGGCAGCCGCCGTAATCACGGTGTTGGTGCTGCTCGGCCAGCTACTCGAACTGCGCGCCCGCGAGACAACCAGTGGCGCGATCCGGGCGCTTCTCGATCTTTCACCGAAGCTCGCCCGCCGCGTCGCCGCGGACGGCAGCGACGAGGAAATAGACCTTTCCGAGGTTGTGGTAGGCGACGTCCTGCGAGTCCGCCCTGGCGAGAAGGTCCCGGTAGACGGTATCGTCATGGAAGGGCGGAGCACGGTCGATGAATCCATGGTTACCGGGGAATCCATGCCCATCACGAAGGACATCGGGGCCGCGCTGATCGGTGGAACGATCAATCAGACCGGCGGACTTGTGATGCGAAGCGAGAAGGTCGGCCGCGATACGATGCTTGCGCGTATTGTGCAGATGGTGGCCGACGCCCAGCGCAGCCGTGCCCCAATTCAGCGGCTCGCCGATGCGGTATCGGCCTGGTTCGTGCCGACTGTCATTCTGGTCGCACTGGTTGCCTTCGTCGCCTGGTCGCTATTCGGCCCGGCGCCATCGATGGGATATGGACTTGTGGCCGCTGTCGCGGTCCTCATTATCGCCTGCCCCTGCGCGCTCGGTCTCGCGACGCCGATGTCGATCATGGTCGGCGTTGGCCGCGGTGCCGAGGCTGGAGTGCTGATCAAGAACGCCGAGGCCCTGGAGCGCATGGAGAAGGTCGATACTCTGGTGGTCGACAAGACCGGAACGCTGACGGCCGGAAAGCCTTCGGTCGTCGCCATCGAAGTTGCGGAGGGTTTTGCCGAGGAAGAGATTCTGCGCATTGCGGCAAGCCTTGAACGTACAAGCGAACACCCGCTGGCACAGGCGATCGTCCAGGCCGCCGAGCAGCGCGGGATCAAGCTCCTCGAACCGACCGCAGTCGACCAGCCGGTTGGCAAGGGCATAGTCGGCATGGTCGACGGGCAAACCGTGCAGGCGGGCAACGCGAGTTTCCTGGCCGAATATGATATCGGCCCCGGCGACCTCGCGGGTCCGGCCGACCGGCTGCGCGGGGACGGGGCTACCGCCATTTTCCTGGCAATCGGCGGGCGCGCAGCGGGCGTCATCGCCATCGCCGATCCGGTAAAGGAGACAACTCCGGCAGCGCTCAGGGCGCTCAGGGAGGCCGGCATCAAGGTAATCATGCTGACGGGCGACAACCGCACGACCGCGCAGGCGATAGCGCGGCGCCTCGATATTGCCGATGTCGAGGCCGACGTCCTGCCGGACCAGAAGAGTGCCGTGGTAACGCGCCTTCGCGAGGAAGGGAGAATTGTCGCAATGGCCGGCGACGGCGTCAACGACGCGCCCGCGCTCGCGCAGGCTTCCATCGGCATCG
>CAYRQX010000026.1:2894-43760 GCA_964426485.1 uncultured Sphingopyxis sp.
CGCGCGCTCGCTGCTGCCGAGGTCGGGATCGCGGTGGGATCGGGCACCGATGTCGCGATCGAGAGCGCCGGAGTGACGCTGCTCCATGGCGACCTGATGGGTATCGTCCGGGCGCGGCATCTCAGCCATGCCACGATGCGGAATATTCGCCAGAATCTCTTCTTCGCCTTCGCATATAATGTCGCCGGGATTCCGATCGCGGCTGGCGCGCTCTATCCGGTTTTCGGCTTGCTGCTGTCGCCGATTATCGCCGCCACCGCGATGGCGCTCTCTTCGGTCAGCGTGATCGGCAATTCGTTGCGACTGCGCCTGGTGAAAATCTGATCCGTGCGGCGCTTCGCACATTGCGTATACGGGCGAGGAACAGCGAACAGCATCTCTCGGGCAAGCTCGGTTTGATGAGCGAAACCAAAGTCCCTCTCGGGAATATGCGCGAGGCTCACGAACGCGGGGCGGATCTTCGGGTGTGTCGAGGGGCGGTTGCTGAGAGGGAAACAAGCGAGCCCAACGACAACTTATGACCCGCTTCGCACCCTCGGCGGGCCATTCCCCAACCGGCTGCCTCGGTCGCGACCCGCCGGAGAATCTCGGGCATCCGGACCCGGACTGGTCGGTCAGGATCATGAAACGGCCTGACCTCGGACGAGGATCCAGTCGCATGATCCGTGCGAATACCGGGCCGCTCCAGAGCGGATTCGTAACTTACGTATATTGAAGGGACGGTCGGGACGGCATTGAGGCGATCTAGCTCAAGACAGCTAATGGAGCGCGATCATGTTCGAACAGGCCTTCAGCACCATCAATGCCGCGCCGTCCTTCCGGCATCGCTATGACAATTTCATCGGTGGTCGTTGGAGTCCCCCCGCTGCGGGAGAATATTTCGCCGATACGAGCCCGATCAACGGCGCCCTGATCGCCGAGTTCGCGCTGTCAACACCGGAAGATGTCGAGCGCGCGCTCGATGCGGCGCACGCGGCCAAGGATCAGTGGGCCAAGATATCACCAGCCGAGCGTGCGCGGTTGCTCAACCGGATCGCCGACCGGCTGGAAGACAATCTGGAGCTGCTGGCCTTCGCCGAGACGATCGACAACGGCAAGCCGATCCGCGAGACGCGTACCGCAGACGTGCCTCTGGCGATCGACCACTTCCGCTACTTCGCCGGCTGCATCCGGGCGGAAGAGGGCGCGATCTCGACGATCGATGCCGACACGATCGCCTATCATTTCCGCGAGCCGCTTGGCGTCGTCGGGCAGATCATCCCGTGGAACTTCCCGCTGCTCATGGCAGCCTGGAAAATCGCTCCGGCACTTGCCGCGGGCAATTGCACGGTGATCAAACCTGCGTCCCAGACGCCTTTGACATTGCTGATGTTCGCAGAGCTCACCGCCGATATTCTGCCGCCTGGCGTGTTCAACGTCGTGACGGGACCTGGACGCACCGTTGGCCAGGCGATCGCCGCCAATCCACGGATCGCCAAGGTCTCCTTTACGGGCGAGACGGTCACCGGCAAGCAGATCATGCATGCGGCCGCCGACCATCTCATCCCCCAGACGATGGAACTTGGCGGCAAGTCGCCCAACATCTTCATGGCCGACGTGCTCGACGAGGAGGACGCCTTCTTCGACAAGGCGCTGGAGGGCTTCACGCTCTTCGCGTTCAACAAAGGCGAGGTCTGCACCTGTCCCTCGCGCGCGTTGATCCACGAATCGATCTTCGACCGTTTCATCGAGCGCGCCGTGGCGCGTGTCACAGCGATCCGCCAAGGTGATCCGCTCGACCCTTCGGTCCAGATCGGCGCCCAGGCATCCGAAGATCAACTCCACAAGATCCTCGGCTATATCGACATCGGAAAAACCGAGGGCGCGCAATGCCTGACCGGCGGCGCGCGGGCGCTCCCCGGCGGCGAACTCGATCGGGGCTATTTCGTGCAGCCCACCGTGTTCCTCGGCGAAAATCGGATGCGCATCTTCCAGGAAGAGATCTTCGGGCCGGTGCTGTCGGTGACCACATTCAAGACAGTCGACGAGGCGATCGCGATCGCCAACGATACCGCCTACGGCCTCGGCGCGGGCGTCTGGACCCGCAACGGCAACACGGCCTACCGGCTCGGCCGCGCGATCGAGGCCGGGCGGGTCTGGACCAACTGCTACCATCACTATCCCGCACATGCCGCTTTCGGCGGATATAAGGCGTCGGGTTTCGGACGCGAAAATCACAAGATGATGCTCGACCATTATCAGCAGACCAAGAACCTGCTCGTCTCCTATGACGAGCATGCGCTCGGCCTGTTCTGATCCCTCCCGGAAGGAGAAGCAGACATGGCGAAAACCATGAAGGCGGCGGTCGTCCGCGAATTCGGCAAGCCGCTGGTCATCGAAGAGGCGCCGATCCCGACGGTCGGACCCGGCCAGATCCTGGTAAAGGTCGCGGCGGCCGGCGTATGCCACACCGACCTGCATGCGGCCGAGGGCGACTGGCCGGTCAAGCCCAACCCGCCCTTCATTCCCGGGCATGAAGGCGTCGGACATGTCGCCGCCGTCGGATCGGGCGTCACTCTTGTAAAAGAGGGCGACCGGGTCGGCGTCCCCTGGCTCTACTCCGCCTGCGGGCATTGCGTGCATTGCCTGGGCGGCTGGGAGACGTTGTGCGAGAGCCAGCAGAATACCGGCTATTCGGTGAATGGCAGCTTCGCGGAATATGTCCTCGCCGATCCAAATTATGTCGGGCATCTTCCCGACAATGTCGACTTCCTCGACATTGCGCCGATCCTCTGCGCCGGCGTCACCGTCTATAAAGGGCTGAAGGCCACCGAGGCGAAGCCCGGAGAGTGGGTGGTCGTCTCCGGGATCGGCGGGCTCGGCCACATGGCGGTGCAATATGCCCGCGCGATGGGTCTCAATGTGGCTGCGGTCGACGTCGACGACCGCAAGCTCGATCTCGCGACCCGTCTCGGCGCGGCGCTCACAGTCAACGCGCGTGAAGAGGATCCGTCAGCCGCCATCAAGCAGGCGATCGACGGTGCGCAGGGCGTCCTCGTCACCGCGGTCTCGCCCAAGGCCTTCCAGCAGGCGCTCGGCATGGTCCGGCGCGGTGGTACGGTCGCGCTCAACGGCCTTCCACCGGGCGATTTTCCGCTGTCGATCTTCGACACCGTACTCAACGGCATCACCGTTCGCGGTTCGATCGTCGGCACCCGGCTCGACCTTCTCGAAGCACTGGCCTTCGCCGGCGAAGGCAAGGTGCATGCGACGGTGCACGCCGAAAAGCTGGAGAACATCAACGACGTCTTTGCGCGTATGCGCCGCGGCGACATTGACGGGCGGATCGTTCTCGATCTGGCCTGACCATCTTCTGGCGAAAGAAACATTCAATGCCCCTCCTTCATAGCTTGCCGATCGCACGGCGGCGCTTCGTTCAGGGGCTGGCGATTGGCGGAGCCGTCGCGGGCTTCATCCCGGCACTGCAGGCGAAATCCCTCTCCGCGTCGACGGCTGAGTTGAGCGGGACCGAATTCGACCTCGAGATCGCCGAGATCCCGGTCAACTATACCGGCAAGCGCCGGGTCGCGACGGCAGTGAACGGCGCCGTACCCGCGCCGATCCTGCGCCTGCGCGAGGGCGACACCGTCACGCTGCGCGTTCGCAACAGCCTCAAGGAGATGTCCAGCATCCACTGGCACGGGATCATCCTGCCCGCAGAAATGGACGGCGTGCCCGGCATCAGCTTCGCCGGTATCGCCCCGGGCGAGACCTTCACCTATCGATTCGAAGTGCGCCAAGTGGGCACCTACTGGTATCACGCCCACACGCTCGCCGAGCAGACCGGGCTCTATGGCGCGATCGTCGTCGAGCCGAAGGTGCCGACGGGGCCTGTTCCCCACCGCGACTATACCATCATGCTGAGCGACTGGTCGGACGAACCACCGCTCCAGATCTTCACGAACCTCAAGAAGCTGAGCAGCTATTATAACTTCGCGCAGCCGACCGCCGGCGACTTTCTAGAGGATGTGAGCGAGCTGGGCCTCGCCAAAGCCCTCGAACGGCGGCGGATGTGGAACGGGTCGCGGATGAATCCGACCGACTATAGCGACCTTTCCGCAGCGACCTACACTTATCTTATGAACGGGACGACGCCTGCGGGCAACTGGACCGCCGTCGCCGCGCCCGGCGAGCATGTGCGCCTGCGCTTTGTGGGCGCGGGAACGGCGACCTTCTTCGACGTACGGATCCCCGGTGTGGAGCTGACAATCGTTTCTACCGACGGGCAGCCGGTGGTGCCGGTGACGGTCGAGGAGTTCCGGATCGGCCCGGGGGAAACCTATGATGTCGAGTTCACCATGCCCGACGGCAATGCACGCACGATCTTCGCCCAGGCGATCGATCGGACCGGCTTTGCCCGCGGCACGATCGCGCCTGCTCCCGGCATGTCGGCACCGGTCCCCGCCCTCGATGCGCGGCCCTGGCTCGATCCCGTCGACATGATGGGGGCGATGATGACGATGGGCGGCGGCGAGCACGCCGGGCACGGCCTGACGGAGATGCCGCCGAAGGCCCGGCATGCCCGCACCGAATATGGCGCGAACACCGATATGCGCGTCGACTATCCCCGCGCCAATCTCGATGATCCCGGCGCCGGCCTGCGCGACCGCTCATGGCGTGTCCTGACGCTGGCGGACTTGCGGACACCCAATGGCGATCCCGATCCGCGCGAGCCCGAACGCGAGATCGAGCTCCACCTCAACGGCAATATGGAGCGCTTCATCTGGGCGCTCGACGGAATCAAGCTCAATGACTCGCGGCCGCTCCACTTCAAGCCGAACGAGCGACTGCGCATCATCTTGGTCAACGACACGATGATGTCCCATCCGATGCACCTCCACGGCATGTGGAGCGATGTCGAAGGATCCGATGGCGCCTTCCAGGTCCGCAAGCATACGGTGGTGGTCCAGCCTGCCCAGAGGGTGAGCTTCCGCGTCACCGCCGATGCTATGGGTCGATGGGCGTTTCACTGCCATCTGCTCTACCATATGGCGGCCGGCATGTTCCGGGAGGTCGTCGTCGCATGATCCGCATGGCCCGCACCCGCCCCGCGCCGTTCCTGGTTGTCCTCCTCTTCTCGACTGCGATTGCATCACCCGCCTCGGCGCAAGAGCCATCTTCCACGGCGCCGGACGCCTTCCAGGCGGGGCAGGTGCCTCCACCGGAGGAGCACATCCATCCCGCGTCTCAAACCCAGGACCATGCGGGAATGGACATGCCTGGCATGGATGTGCCGAGCACCGGTATGAAGATGGACATGGGCCGCATGCAGGGCGGCAAGGCTCCGCCGGACGCGCGCGATTCAAATGACTATTCGGACGGCTACCGCAATTCGACACTGCCCGGCTATGAGATGGCCGACAAGCTCTCGATTCCGAAGGTCCTCGTCGACGAGCTCGAGTTCGTCAGCGGCAATGAGGGCCAGGGGGTGGGCTGGACGGTGCTCGTCACGAAGGGGCAGGACAATGACAAACTATGGCTGCGCAGCCAGGGCCTGAAAAACTCGCGCGATCGTCTTGATGCTGAAAGCAGCGTCGAGGCGCTCTGGTGGCACAGCAAGAGTCCGTTCTGGGGCACGGTGCTGGGAGTTCGCCAGGATCTCGGCAAGGGAGCGACGACATGGCTTGCCGCAGGCGTCGAGGGATTGGCGCCCTATTGGTTCGACGTGCAGTTGACCGCCTATGTGGGCGACGATGGCCGCATCGCGGGGCGCGCCAAGGCCGGCTACGAGGTTCTGTTCACCAATCGGCTGATCTTGACCTCCCAGGTCGAGACCAACCTCTATTCCAAGCGCTCGGTCGACCGCGAGCTTGGTGGCGGGTTCAGCAATGTCGAGCTGAGCGGCCGACTACGCTACGAGTTGTCGCGCAAGTTCGCACCTTATGTCGGCTTTGTCTGGGAACGCGCGCTCGATGGCACCGCCGCCTTCCGGCGCGCGGACCGCGAACTGACAACCGAGCGTCGCGTGGTCGTCGGCCTCAGATTGTGGTGGTGATCCCTGGACCCGAGACGGTAGCGAACGCGCAACGGTACGATGGTGCGACCGGACGGCCATATCAGGCGGCCGGTCATCACCACCCAGGCGACGGTGCATGATGGACAATTGCATGCTTGAACGTGCGATCTTCATCCATTGAGTGCCGGATCGGAAATCTTGGACTGACCTCGCGTCACGGCCTGCTTGCACTGGCTATCGATCCGTAAGGCCTGCGCCATTGGCATGCGAACTCCAAGGATCGGCTTCTGCGACGCTTGCTCGCAATGGCTATCGGTCTCGTGTGTTGGCTGACTCGCAGCATCGGTGCTCGCGGGACGGTTAGCCGCGGCCATATCGACGTCGAGTATCGGTCACGCCAGCCTGGAGCAGCGGCCCGCAAGCAATGGTCTCGAGTGGCGCGGCGGCGAACGATGATCGATCCCGACAAGGCGGCATTACTCCGGAACTCCCACGCCGGTGCAGCGCTCAGGCTGGATCGCGCGAGAAATTTCGAGGGGTATCGCGCCGAGCTGCGTATTTGACTTAGTGCCCGTTCCGATTGGGGGATTCCGACGGCCATGAAACCATTGCCCTGTCGCCTACGCGCCCGGCCTGGACGGCTGGGGATGACATGATCCCCGAAGACAATTCGGTAGCGTGGCGCGACGACGTCCGCGAAATCGAGGCGCTATCGGAGCTCATGCTTCGCGAGGCCAGCGGCTATGTCGTCGTCTTGCTCGATCCCGCCGGCACCATCCGCGCGATCAATGGCGAGACCGAGAGGAAGGGACTTTGGTCGAGCGCCGATCTGTGCGGCCGCTCGCACGAGATTTTCTATCCGCCCGATGAAATGGCGAACGGCCGGCCTGAAGCCGATCTGGCGGCGGCCCTCGCGCAGGGTTCCCTCGAGCGTGAGGCTTGGCGCGTGTGCCGTGATGGAACCGAATATCTCGCCAGGCTGACGATCAATGCCCTGAAAGATCAAGCGGGTGTGATTCGCGGTTTCGGCAGCATCGTGCGCGACATCACCGAGGATGCGGCAATGCGCGGCTCGATCGAAGCCCGCGAGCGACATCTGCAGTCGATTCTCGCGACCGTTCCCGATGCCATGATCGTCATCGACGAGCGGGGGCGCATAACCTCGTTCAGCGCTGCGGCCGAGCGATTGTTCGGTTATGGCGAGAGCGAATTGCTTGGCCGCAATGTGTCCTGCCTCATGCCGCGGGCGGACAGTATCAGGCATGACGAATATATCGGCCATTATCTCGAAACGGGAGAGCGCCGAATCATCGGGATCGGCCGCATCGTGGTCGGGCAGCGCCGGGACGGTTCGACTTTTCCAATGGAATTGTCGGTCGGCGAGGCGGGGGGGCCGGAAGGGCGCATCTTCACCGGCTTCATTCGGGACCTGACGGAAAAGGAACATGATGAGCTGAGGCTCAAGGAATTGCAGGCCGAGCTTGTGCATGTCTCGCGGCTGAGCGCGATGGGAACGATGGCCTCGACCTTGGCCCATGAGCTTAACCAGCCGCTGACTGCCATTGCCAACTATCTGGAGACGACGCGGGATCTTGTTGACGGGGAAGGGGATATACCGCGGGATATCCTGCACGAAGCGCTGACGGAGGCCGCCAATGAGACCCTCAGGGCAGGCTATATTGTTCGCCGCCTCAGGGATTTCGTAGCTCGGGGCGAGGTGGAAAAGACCGTAGAGGATTTGCCGCGCCTGATCGACGAGGCAGGCAAGCTGGCGCTTATCGGTGCCCGGGAACGCGGGGTCCGCAGCTTTTTCACCTTCGACCCGGCCGCGACACCTACGCTCGTGGACCGCGTCCAGATCCAGCAGGTTCTGGTCAACATCATGCGCAATGCCATTGAAGCGATGGCGGACTCCGAAGTGCGGGAACTGCGCGTTTCCACCAGGCTGCGGGCCGACGAGATGATCGAGATTGCGGTAGAGGACAGCGGTCCCGGCATTGCGGAGGACGTGATACCGCGGTTGTTCCAGGCTTTTGTCAGCAGCAAATCGGACGGCATGGGGCTCGGCCTGTCGATCTGTCGGACGATCGTTGAGGCTCATGGCGGACGGATCTGGGTCGAGGACGGTCCAGGCGGTGGAGCCGTGTTCCGATTCACCTTGGTTCACGCAAAGCTGGAGGAAGAACATGCAGGATAAGCGCCTCATTCATCTGGTCGATGACGAAGAGGCCATCCGGAAGTCAGCCGGATTCATGCTGCGGACGGTGGGGTTCGAGGTACGGACCTATGCGAGCGGCGTGGAATTTCTGAAGCTGGCACGCACGGCCGAGACTGGATGTGTGCTTCTCGACGTTCGCATGCCTGAGTTAGATGGGCTTCAGGTCCAGTCGGAAATGGCGCAGCGCGGCATCAATATGCCGGTCGTCGTCCTGACCGGTCATGGCGACGTCACTCTCGCGGTGCAGGCGATGAAGGCGGGCGCAGTGGATTTTATCGAGAAACCCTTCGAGAAGGCATCGCTACTTGAGGCTATCGACCGCGGATTCGCCCGTATCGACCGGGTCGATGTCCGAGCGACGGAAGAAGCCGAAGCGCAGGTCCGGATCGGCGTCTTGACGCCCCGCGAGAAGGAGGTTCTCGATGGGCTCGCGCGAGGCTATCCCAACAAGACCATCGCCTATGATCTAGGCGTTTCTTCGCGAACCATCGAAGTCCACCGGGCAAGCCTGATGAGCAAGTTGGCTGTCCGCAGTCTTTCCGATGCGCTCCGGATTGCATTTGCTGCGGGCCTTGGTCGCAGCGAAGCCAAACTGGGATGATTACGTAGCGACTGAGATACGCGGTTCTGGAATGCTGCACTCACGGAGAATCGATTTTCGGATGCTCGCCACTCATGTCTGTGCACATCGGGCAATCGTACCGTCACCCCTTCACGATATTGGTCTCGGACGACGACCCGGGCGTCCGCCGTTCGACGCAATTGATGCTGCGGGCCCAGGGATTTCGGGTCCGGGCCTATACTAGCGGCAGCGCGCTATTGGCCGACCCGCGATCACTTCATGCCGATTGCCTTGTCGTCGACTTTCGCATGCCGGACATCGACGGCCTGTCACTCCTGAGACGCTTGCGCTCGAAGGGCTGGTGCGGTTGCGCGATCATGATCTCCGCCTATCATGACGACGCGCTGGAACGCGAAGCGAGGCGCGTTGGATTCGAGCATGTCATTTCAAAGCCGCTGATCGCGCGCGCACTGCTCGAGGCGATCGCTTGCTCCGCAAGGGATCATGGCTGACTGGACCGATCGCTCGTCCGTTCCCCCTCTTGCCACAGCAAAGGCAGGCTGAGAGCGACGATCAATGCCGCCGCCGCCAGGGTGAACGTGATCACCCACTGCTGCCCCACTCCCGCGAGCGCAAGCCCGATCGGCGCCGCCGCCTGTCCAATACTCGCCGCCGCATGCTGGAGCCCGAGCCGAGCACCCGAAACCCGGGAGCTGCGGTTGCTGATCCAGAAGCTGGTCACGAGGCGAAGGCTGGCCGCGCTCCAGCCGAGAAGGAAAGCGATCCCCGCGAGACCAAGGATCGACCGCGGATTTTGCGAAGCCAACAGTCCGATTGCCAGAACGAGCAGCATAAGACGCGTGAGATCGACCGGCCGGCGGACAAGCCAACCCAAACGGGCCTGCGCGATTTGTGCCGCGAGCATGCCGACGCCGCAAAGGCTCAGCATGAAGGCGATAGCTTTGCGGTCGAGCGAAAGGCCTTGGCCGGTCACCAGCAGACCGATGTGAAGGGCCGCCAGGGCAGCGCCGGCGATAATGGTGATGACGAGGAGTGTCGCAGTCTTCCGGTTGTTGTCGCGGTTGCTGCGGCGCGGGATGGCATGCGAACGAGACCGTTTGGGAAGCTGAGAGGGCGACAGCAGGCAACCGGCGAGCAAGAGTGCCAGGGCGAGAGGGAACAGCGGGGCCGACGGCAGCAGCGGAAAAGACAATTGTGTGAGCAGGGGGCCGGCCAGATCACCAAGAAAGACAAAGCTGGTCAGCCATGTGAAGAGACGGGCCCGACCCACCCGGCTCTCGGCCCGGAAGCCCGCAGCAAGGAGCGAGAGAGGAATGATGGCCCCCGACGCCATGCCAGACAGGATGCGCAGAAGATATAAGGTGGCGAGATCGGTACTGCCGAACGCCAGTGTCGTTGCCGCGAGGACCAGAAGCGCGATCCGAAGAAGCACCCGATAGTCCATGCGATCGGCCAACCACCCCCAAATGGGCGCAAGGCCGAGAGCGGCAAGAGGAAAGGAAGCCGAAAGGCTCACTATATGGAAATCGTGGGTTGCGGCAACGGGGATCACCGCGCTGCCCTCGATCAAGGACGGCAGAAAAGCGATGGCGGCCGTTTGCGTGGCCGACGTCGCGGCAACGGCAATCAGGAGGAGCAAGAATCCGAAGCTTGATCCGCCAAAAACTGCGGAGTTCCGGCTGGCTGCCGCAGGACCGAAAATCTTCACGGGAACATTTGAGCTTTTCAGACAAAAAGCCCGCTGCCACGGGGGCAGCGGGCTTCCGGGGGGATGGACCGACCGATGCTCACATATGCTCGTGCTTCATCGGCATGTCTTTCGGTTTGTCCGCAGGCTTCGAAGTCCCCATGCCGCCCGTGGCGGGCATGGGCTTGTCGTTGCCGCCGCATCCACCGCCGGACTGATCCGGCATCTTTTCCATGCCCTCGCGGTGATCTTTCATCATCTTGTCGTGCATCTGCTGTCCGCCATGGTCCATGCCGTGGCGATGCTCGTCGGCGGGCTTCTGGGCCGGCGCGGTCGCGGCCGGCTTCTTCGGCGGCCCTTTGCTCTCGTCGGCGAGGACCGGCATCTGGGTCAGGGCGAGGAGGCCAAGAACCGTCAGAACAGGGGAAATCTTGCGCATGATATGTCTCCATTCGAAATCTTTGCTTTGTATCGACGCCGAGTCGGATCGGAGCCGCTGTGCTCGATATGCTGCACCGAACGTCCGGATCGAAATACGTGAAGCCCACATGCTGATCTCTCGGCCAAAGAAAATCGGAACGCCGTGTGCTGCTATGAAGACATGACCATCATGCCGCACCCCTCGGCACAGCGGCGGCATAAGTTCGCGCAGCGCAACAGTTGTGCGTCACCCGCGAACGCAGCGCAGTTCTCCGCGCACAATCGGCAGATCTGCTCGCAAGCCTGGCAAAGGACCCCATGGGCCGGAGAATTGCGAAGCAGCGATTGCGCGGTCGTGAGGCAAATCCCTGCGCAATCGGCAAGAACAGCCATGACCCCCGGAGCGGCCTTGTCGCCACCCTCTTCGAGGCAATGGCGCGCGGCTTCGATGCAGCTTCGATGCGTTTCCAGGCACAACGCCGCGCAATCGGCAAGCGGCATCGCATGGGAATCGGGCATTCCTCCGCCGGGAGGTGGGTCTTCGGCGCGCGCGGTGCCGACGAGCATTGTCAGGGCAAGCCCGGTCTCCAGAATCGATCGCCTCTCAAGCATGAAAATTCTCCCATTGAATCGAGCCAAGCGGCCGAAGCCTCCATCCTTTCGGAAAAATACGCGCGAGCGTGTCGGATGACATGGTCATCACCGGTCTGTTGCCGCGTCGAGACGGGCGCGCTCCATGCGCGTATTCTCCCAAGGCCAATGACCATTGATCTCGACGCCCAGCGAAATGCTCAGGAAGGTGCGGACAAACACGAGGCCCGCGAGCACGAAAAGGTCGTTAAGCGTAGGGTTGATCACCAGTGACTTCACGATGTCGCCGGCTACGAGAAACTCAAGGCCGAGCAATATGCTGCGACCGAGTGTCGATCGGAACGGACGATAGGCTTCGGCATAGAGGCCTCGGCAGGCCTGACGGAGAAACGTCGCGGTCGCCAGCGCGGCACCCACCAGGATGGTTGCCGTGCCGCTCAGTTCCAGGATAACCACGGCGAGGCGGAACAGGCTCTCGAGCCAATGTCCGCTTCCGCCGTCAATGGTGATCATACCAGCCTCTCCTGCGAATATTGTTGAAACTGTCAGTCGTGTGACAGGCATAGCATTGTTCTACGGTCGCTCGCTCGCCTGCGGCGCGCTGCGAAACCATGCTGAAATGCTCCATATAGTGGCTCGGCGGCGCCCGGTGGCATTCGGAGCAGTTCCGGGAATTGGTCGAGGGATGCCGGTAGCCCTCGACGCGCCAGCTGTCGGTCGCGTGGCAACTCGCGCAGCGCGTTCCGAAGAGGCCCAGATGAGGGTCGCGAATGGAATGGCAACCAGCACAGGCGAGCACGCCTGTCACCGCACCGCCCGCGGTTGTGGCGGCGGGGCGCTGCGACCATATTCCCGGTTTGAACAGGGCCTTGTGATCCATGCGAATGAGGCTCTGTCTGCCCGCATGCTCGACGTGGCACGAGGTGCATTGCGAGGCCGAGGCGTGGAATTGGGTCGATTGCTTGTTTCCGAAGTCGGTCGCGGCATGGCAGCTCTTGCATGTCTCCCCCGTCACGCCAGCAATGGGGGTGTGGCAGTTTCGGCACGATCCTGCGAGGCTGCGATGCACCTCGGATAGGGGACCCGGCGAAACGAGCTGCGCGACCAGGCCGGCCTGCGGCGGGGCGTTCGACCGCGACAGCGCCGGCAGCCCAAGCAGCACGACGAGCAGGCTGGTCGCGAAAAGGGCCGGAAGCAGCCAGTGGCGCATCATGGCCAGCGAAGACCAAAATAGACGGCGGCAGCGATATGGAGAATCACGAACGCGTAAAGCAGCGAACCGGCCACGATATGAAACCATCGCCAGCGTGCGAAGAGCACTCCCGTCACTTCCTCTGCCCGCACGGCATATTCGGTGTCGGAAATGGCGGCGGCAAGCTTGATCGCGTCCCGCGGTGGAGGTTCGGCAGGCTGGTTTGCGCGGGTGAAGACATATCGAAGCCAGCGTGGCGGCTCCTGTGTCTCCCCAACTTCGGCCGGCGCCGCCGGAATGTCCAGAAAGGCCGACTGGAGCGAAGCCAGTTCCGACTTGCGGCCGCGCAAGGCCCTCGCAAGTTCGCCGAGGAGATAGCGTCCGACAAATCCGCTTGCAACGGTGAGGAGGAGGAGGCTGGTTAGCATGAGTCCCAGCGGACTCGCGAACTTGTGCGCCGTGTGAAAAAGGGCGAAGAAAGCTCCCAGGACGCCAGAATAGATATGAACGGCAAGGAGCGTCGGCTTCCGCACATAGCGTGTAATCCGACGATCGAGGAGCGGGATATGTTTGGCCGCCAAATAGGGAAGCGTCAGCAGCATGCACAGGGCCGCAAGGATGCCGAGCAGACCGCCGCCGAGGCTACCGGGGAAGCGCGGGGATGCGTGAACGAGAAATCCGGCCGGAAAGACCAGAATGAACCCCACCAGAAGCACCATCAGTATGTCGCCGCGTTCGCGCATCAGGCTTCAACCACGATCGGCTTGCCGCTGCCTTTGGCCTGGCAAGCCAATATATAGCCGTTCGCCTTGTCTTCCGGCGCCAGGCCCGCTTCGTTCGCCATCGTGACTTCACCGTCGAGCAGCTTGGTGACGCATAGTCCGCAGTCTCCGGTGCGGCAGGAATAGGGTATCTCGACGCCAACCCCCTCGGCGGCTTCGAGCACGGTCTGATCGCCAGCCAGGGCGGCGGACACACCCGACAGAGCGAACGTCACCGAAGCTTCGGCAATCCTTGTGGAAGGCGCGGACGGAGGCTGTACCGTGCGACTTGCATCGTTGCCGGGCGCGCTGGGCGCGTCGACTGGATCGATGGGCAGCGATGCGGGCCCAAAGGCTTCGGTATGAAGTTGCACTTCCGGCACGCCGAGCTCGGCGAGCTCCGCCTTCATCGCCGCCATCATCGCGGGGGGACCGCACAGGTGGATGCGGCGGCGCGCGATGTCGGGGACGGCCGAAAGCAGCATGTCCCGCGTCAGGGGGCCGACGGCGCCATGCCAGACCGTCCCTGGCGAGCGCTCCATCGCGGCGAAGACATGCAGATTGTCATGAAGCCGCTCGAGTCGCTCGATTTCGTCACGGAAGACGAACTCGTCCGTGGACCGAGCGCCATAAAGGAAGAATATCTCGCCCGGCCAGGCGGTGTCTGTAAGATAGCGCAATACCGATATCATCGGCGTGATCCCGACACCGCCTGCGATGAGCACGATACTATCCGCGGTCGTCCCGGTGAAGGTGAAGGTGCCGAAAGGACCCGAGGCTCGAACGAGATCCCCGACAATGAGCGTGTCGTGCAGGTGGCGGGACACCGCTCCCTGCTCCTCGCGCTTCACCGTCAGTTCGACATAGGCCCGCTGCGTCGGCGACGAGGCGATAGTGTAGGATCGGCGGGCACGCTTGCCGGGCTCGGGCTCGACCTCGATTTGCAGAAACTGACCGGGCAGGAAATCGAAAGGCAGCCGGTCGGCTGCGGGATCGGCGAGACGGAAGGTCCTGATGGTCGGCGTCTCCCGGATGATCCGCGTCACCCGCAGCGGTCCGGACCAGGGCCGGGGCTTGCGCAGCGAAGCACCGGCCGGGGCGGGCGCGTTGCTTGGCGCGAGTGCTGCGGTCGTAGCGGCCTGCATCTCCGGAGCTGCGGCCGGCGACGGCTGCGTGTTGGCGACCTTCGCGGTTCCTTTTCTGGCTGCGACGATCCGACGGATGCGCTTGAGACGAAGTAGCTGCAGCGCGGCGAGGCCGGTACTCAGCAAGAGGAGGAACAGCATCAGCAGCAGGTGGGAGGGAGACAGACCGAAAGGATGGGCCGCGTGCGTCTCGTCCGGCTCGATCGACAGGCGATCGCGGAACCAGTTCATCGCGGCGCCCTCGGGCTTTCCGGTCCCGGCGAGGGCCATCCGGGCGGCCGCACCGCTATCGAGAAGATCGCTGCCTTCGCGAAGATTGCGCACGGCGGCGATTTGCTCGGTCGCCGTTTCGGCGTGCGCGGCTGCACGGGCAGCCTCGGAGATCAGCATCAGCCCTCGATGCGACCGTTGCTCGGCTTGCCGCAGCAGGGCTTGCCTCGCCGCGTCATCGAGTGCCGGTAGCGCGAGCAATTGCGAGAAGAAAGGAGACTGGCGGCGGCCGCCATGCTCGCCTTCCATCATTTCGCCCATCATCGATTGCATTTCGCCCGCGGGCTTCATCCCGGATGACGCCATGCTGCCAGCCGCCACGCCGCCAGCCGGCGAGGCACTCCCATGATGGGCGGCGTGCTCGTCGGCATCCTCCGCATGGACGTGCGACGCCATCAGAAGCGCCATCGCCACGCACAGGCCGAAGCGGAATGATTTCTGCATCCTTGGTCACTCCGCCCGGCAAATGTGCTCACATGTCTTTCATCGGCGCCGGCTGATCGGTCGTGGCCTGATCCGCAGGCTGCATATTGCCTTGCCCCACCCCGCCCTTGCGCATCTCGTCATGGTCCATCTGCTGACGATGGTGACGCGTCATTTCCTCGTCCATCGCATCATCTTCATGATCCATGGCATCCGGCGCGGCCGGCGTAGCGGATGGGGAATCGGTGGCGGGCGCGGAACCAGCGGCACCAGCGGGCGCGTCGGGGGTCACCGAGGCGGCGTCCGCGGCCTTGTTCTCGGCCTTGTCTCCACAGCCGACGAGCGCGAGTGCCGCTGCGAGCGCGACACCATATCCAGCCCATTTGAGGCCGATTTTTCCGTTTGTCATGGCATTATCCCTTCCTCGAACTAGTCCGGGTGGCCATCGGCCACCCGGACAAAGTCATTTCGCGTCGCGCAGAATCCGCTGGCAGCGGCCGTGCGACAGGTTCATCGGATTGAAGCCCTGGCGTTTCATCTCGCCATGGTCATGGCGCTGATCGAGCCCCATCTTCTCTTCCATGGCCCGGCAGCTGTCGACTTCGGCCCGAGTGGCCCGGGTCGTGACGCAGCCTCCGAGAAGGAGCGCGGGCGTGAGCAACAGAATGGAATATTTCTTCATAAAAAATCCCCTATTTTCAACGGTGTCATACGTTCCCCTGCGAACGCTATTTTTTTGGTCTTCGTTTTTCCGCCAAGAATGCGATTATGTTGCAGTCAGAGACTGGTGCCTCTCGCGGGCAATTGTCGGCGAGGTCCTGCAGCACATCCCGAATCTCAGCCAGCTTCCTGACGCGCATTTCGGCCTCCCGCACCTTGTCGAGCGTGATCTCGAGCACTGCCGCCGCAGTGGCCGTATCCGATGCCTTGAGGGTGAGAAGCTGGCGCGCTTGTTCGAGTGTGAATCCGAGTTCCTGCGACGCGCGAATGAAGTTGAGCCGCTCAAGATCCTCGTCGCTGTAAAGGCGATAGCCAGCTGAGGTACGTCCCGGGGCCGGTAGCAAGCCCGTCCGCTCATAATAGCGTATCGTATCGCGCCCCACGCCTGCGGCTTCGGCGAGCTTTCCGATCTTATAGCTTCCCATGACATCCGCTCGCTTGTGCAGGTTGGACCATGGTCCAAGGTCAAGAGGCATTCGGCATTGGAGGCGGGCTATTACCGCTTCATGCCTCCACCACGGATCCGACATCCGGGCCGCGACGCGGCGCGTTCCTGTCCGCGCACGGGGAGGACCTCCGGCCCTCGCCCGCGCTGCGGAAAGGACCGGACTCAGTCTTTGCGAAGCTCGACGATATCGTTCTTGGCCGGCTTGCCTTCGGCGATCGTGACATGGGCGAAATGGTCATCGTAAATATGGTCGATGGTCACCTGGCCGACACGCTTGCGATGGAAGGGGGCAACATTGCCCTTCGATGATACGGGACCCGGATGCCGGACGTTCCGATAGACGTCGAGCGTCTGGCCAACCTCGGCACCGTCGGCCTTGCCGATGCAGACCACGGTATTGCCCGCGCTGGCCTCGACGATCGAGCCCCGCATGAAGAAACTGTGCCCGATGCCCTGGGCGAATGCCGGAGCGGCCGCGAACATCGAAATGCCTGCCGCCGCGATCATGATGCTTTTCCTGATCATCTTGAACTCCTTCGGGCCGCTGCCCTGACTGCCTGTCGAAGAATCCTGTTCTTCGCCAACAGGACTAGGGTCCCGGGTCCAAGCTCGACATACGTAGTGTTCGCAGCTTCGGAAAATACCTAGATATCGGCCGCTTTATCGATCGAGCTTGGCGAGGAGGCGCTGCACGCCCTGCGCGACGACCGGTTGCAGGCTGATGGCGTTGCTGGAATGAGCGACGGCATCGGTACTGACGATACGCCCCGCCTCGGCGGACAGTGCCGCGAAGGCGCCTCGAGCGAATAATGGGTGCACGATGACGCATTCGGGCGGCGGAAAGCCGGCCTCTCCTATTCCCCGCGCCGCTTCGATCAGCGTCCGGGCCGATGACGCGATATCGTCGACCAGAACCGGGGTGCGCCCCGTATGCGCCGCGAGATCGGGTAGCGCGATCCTGACGTCGCGATCGCCCAATCTCAGCTTGCTGCAGACGGCATGAGGGGCACCCGCACGGCGTGCGATCGCGCTCGCCCATTGCTCGCTTTCGCTGTCGGGACCGATGATGAGCGGTCGCTCGATATGGGTTCTGATCCAGTCGGAAATCGGCACGGCGGCATGCACGGCCTCTGCCGGAATATCATAGATGTCGCCGAGCGAGGCATATCGATGAAGATGGGGATCCGCCGTGACCAGCCAGTCGACGGCGCCCGAAATGCGGCGCGCGAAACTGCGCGAGCTGATTGCCTCGCCATTCTGAAAGCGCCGGTCCTGGCGCATATAGGCAAGATATGGGGCTACGAGCCCTACGCTGAGGGCGCCGAGCTCGCGGGCCGCGTCGGCTGCGATAAGAAGCGAAACCAGCTTGGTATCGGGGCGATCCAGCGTGCAGACGAGCACGATGTCGCGGCCGGCAACCTCGGAACGGAGCCGCAGATAGGTCTCACCGTCCGGAAATCTGCGGGTTTCGATCCGTCCGACCTCGCCCCCGAGCAGGCCCGCGAGTCCAACCGCGAACTTGCCGTTACCGGGCAGCGGCAGGAACATCGGCGGGGTCATCGGTCGGATAGCTCGAGAATGGGGCCAACGGCCTCGGCATAGGCCAGCGCATAGGCCAGTTCGCCCTGGCTTTCGGCGTGCACTGTGAGGAGGGGCGTTCCTGTTTCGACCGCGGAGCCGAGCCGGACGTGCATTTCGAGGCCGGCACTTTTCGCGGCTGGCGCGCCTGCAAGCTTGGCGAGCTTGGCGAGCCTGCGATTGTCGATCGCCGAAACGTATCCCGGGCGCTGCGCAGTTATCACATGGCGATGATTCGACAGGGGCGGTGTCCGCATGCCGCCCTGCGCCTCGCAGATTCGCTGGAACTTGCTCCAAGCCGACCCGTCGGCCAGCACTTGAGCGGCCAGGGCCGCACCGGTACCGGGGCTGGCGCGGCCCGCGAGTTCGATGAGCGCGCCTGCCAATTCGCAGGCGCGGCGGGCGAGATCGGGGGGCGGATCGCGTCCCTCGAGCACAGCCAGGATGTCGCGCGCCTCGAGGGCAGGGCCGATTCCCCGACCGATAGGTTCGCGACCATCGCCTTGCATCACCTTGAGGATCAGGCCGAACTCCGCTGCAACCTTCTGAAGCGCCCCCGAAAGTGCGGCAGCATCGGCGGGCGAGCGGACCTTTGCCGTCGGTCCGATCGGCATGTCGACGACGAGGTGCGTTGCGCCCGCCGCGAGCTTCTTGGACAGGACCGAGGCGACCAGTTGGCCCGCCGCATCGAGATCGAGCACCCGCTCGACACCGATGATGATGTCATCAGCCGGACTGAGGGAGACGGCGCCGCCCCACACGATGCATCCGCCTTCGTGGTCGACGACACGTCGGATCGCGCCGACGTCGAGATTCACGGGCGCGAGCGTTTCCATGGTGTCGGCCGTACCTGCCGGAGAGGTGATCGCTCGGGACGATGTCTTTGGCATGATGAGGCCCAGCGCGGCGACAATCGCGACCACGATCGGGGTGGTCCGGTTTCCGGGCAGGCCTCCCACGCTGTGCTTGTCGACGACGACGTCCGAACCCCAGGCCAGCCGCTCGCCGGACGCGACCATGGCACCGGTCAGCGCCACCGTTTCCGCATGATCCAGAGGGAAGGCGGAGCAGGCCGTTACGAAGGCGGACAGATGGACGTCGCTATACCGGCCAGCAACGATATCGTCGACGATCGACCGAAAGGCCGCGCCATCGAGACGATTTCCATACACGCGACCGCGTAATGCTCCGAAGGAATCGATGGGCGGTGCGTGGCGCACGCTGACGGCATCGCCGGGGGCGACCCCAAGCGCCGCGGCGGCTGATTCCGAAAGGCCGATCTCCCCCGGCGCGATCATTTCGCCGGACGAATGCAGGAGCGAGGCCAATATCTCCCGCTCCCCTGCCTGGATCAGCACCTGGCTGCGCGCCGCAAGACCTTCCGAGCGGCATATGTAGCAATCGGTTCGCATGACGACGGCCGGTTGCTGCTGTGGCAGGAACAGGCCGAGGGGCCGAGCCCGTAGGCGATGGGGTGCCATATTCTCCGACGCGGGTCCGGTATCCGGGGCGCGGTGGGTCATTCGAGCACCACCCGATCGCCAAGGCCGGGTATCTGGCAAGGCCAGCCGAGCTCGTCGCCGATGCGCCGCGCAAGAGCGGCCGCGGCATCGGGCTCACCATGGGTGATGAACGTCATCCGGGGCGCCCGTACGAACTGGCCGAGCCACTTCAGTATCTCGTCGGCATCGGCGTGCGCGGACAGCATCGAAAGATTGCGCACCTCGGCTCGCACGGGAACCTGTTCGCCATGGATCTTGACGCTGGGAGCACCCGCCACCATTGCAGCGCCGCGCGTGCCGGACGCCTGGAAGCCGGCGAACAGAATGAGGTTGCGGCCATCGGGCGCATAGCGTTTGAGATGGTGGAGAACGCGGCCGCCTGTTGCCATTCCGCTTGCCGAGATGATGACCTTGGGCACCGGACTCATTGTGAGAGCCTTGGACTCTTCGACATCGCGAACATAGCGCGCGACCTTGCAAGCGGCATCGCATTCCGCTTCGCTCAGCCTGTGGTCGCCGGCATGGCGGCAGAAGATGCCGCTCGCGTCGATTGCCATCGGGCTATCGAGATAGACGGGAACATTGCTGATCCGCCCCGCGGCGCGCAGGCGTGATAGATGATAGAGGATGGATTGGGCCCGGCCGACGGCGAAGGCCGGAATGACCACGGTTCCGCCGCGGCGAACACAGCGCTCGATGGCATCGCCAAGGGCCGCTACGGCATCCAGCGCCTCATGGCTCCGGTTGCCATAGGTCGATTCGACGATCAGATAATCCGCTTCCACGGGAGGCGAGGGATCGAGCATGACCGGATCGTTGAAGCGGCCCAGGTCTCCCGAGAAGAGGATCGTGCGGTCACGCCATTTGAGTTCGACGAATGCCGCCCCGAGTATATGTCCGGCACGATGGAAGCGAAGTTCGGCGCCCCCTGCCACCGAACGATATGCCCCGAAGCGGACCGGATCGAGATAGTCGAGCGCCACCTCGGCGTCCTTCTTCGTGTAGAGAGGAAGCGCGGGCTTGTGGCGCGAATAGCCGTGGCGATTGGCGAACACCGCATCATTCTCCTGGAGAAAGCCGCTGTCGGGCAAGAGGAGGCCGCAAAGGTCCGCAGTGGCGTCGGTGCACAGAATCCGGCCGCTCCAGCCTTCCTTCACAAAGCGCGGAATATAGCCTGAATGATCGAGATGTGCATGGGTCAGAACGATGGTGTCGATGGCCCGGTGGTCAGAGAGCGCCGGCTCCCAATTTCGTTCGCGAAGCTCACGACCACCCTGAAACAGGCCGCAGTCGATCATGATCTTCGCGCCGCGATCTCCGAGAAGATATCGCGAGCCGGTCACCGTACCCGCCGCCCCGAGAAACTCGATCGAGATTTCCTCGCCAGCGTCCCGTTCGCCCGCGCCGCCGAATGGCGCTCGCCCTTCCCCTGTCTGCATCGTCTCTACCCAGCCTGTTGAACCATGGGCTGAGGAGATCGCCGCAAATGACCGGGCCGGGAATACGCAATAACCGCAAAGACGGAGCCAAGCAAACCGGCGGTTCGCCAGCCATCCACCCTTATAATGCGCTCAATCCCTTGCCGGGCGCCGCGCCGCTAGACCAGCCGCATCGCGGCGATGATGGCGATGGCGGCGATGGCAACCCAGCACAGCCAATATCCCGCTCGCTGCCACCATGGGGGGTTATAGCCGCCTGCAGCGAGAAGGCGGCGTGTTCCGACCATGGCAAACAGGTGGGCTATGAGGCCGATGGCCAGCAGCGGCCAGGCGATGGACCGTAGGGGCAGAGCCAGGAGCACACCGACAGCAACGCCAGCGAGGGCCGCTCCGACGACCGAGAGCGTCGCGAGTGCCGACCTTGCCTGTTCGGTCCGTTGATGCGGTTCCTGGCTCATTCATCCGCCCCCCGACACCCAAGGAATGCGTCCGGTCTGCGTCGTTCGGATCGGAAGTGCAAGTCCGGCATATAAAAAGACACGCGCGGCCACGCAGGCTCAGCGCCGCGAACGCAGGCGCGCAAAACCCCGATCGGCTGCAATGAAGCGCTCGACCATGGCGGGGATGAGCCGTTCAGGTGGCAAGGGAGTCGCGAGGCCGGTCTGCGCCGCATGGACGGCGGCATAGTCCGCTACATCGCGCGCCAGCAGCCCGGGCAATTCGAGAGTCAGTTTGACCGGCTTGTCTTCGGCGATCGGACCGAGCCTGAGCCGGGTCATCGTCCGCCTCGATCCAGAGGCTCGAGGATGATGTCCCGCGTCACAATGACGCGGAGGATCGCGCCCGACCGAACCGTGATGGTCGGCTTCACTCCAAGCTGGCGTTCGACGAGTTGCCGTCCCGTCTCGTTGATGCTGTCCTGCGCGCCGCGCCGCACCGCCCGAACGAGGCGATCCTCGTCTTCGGCGCCGAGTTCGGCGCCGACGCCCAGCAGCGTCGAAACCAGCGTGGCCTTCAGCATATGGCCCCAATGATAATCGGTCCGGTCGGCAAGCCCGGCCATGCCGGCCGCATCGGCGCCCGGCAGGCGATCGAGAGCAATCGAGCGCCCGCCCGGCAGGATCAGCCGGTCCCATGCGAGAAGGACCCGGCTCTGCCCGTCGGCGATCTCGCTGCCATATTCGCCGATCAGCCGAGCACCCTGCGGAATGAGCAGGATGCGCCCGGTGGGGCTGTCGTAAACATTCTGGGTCACCTGCGCGGTGATCTGGCCCGGCAAGTCGGACCGGATGCCGGTGATGAGTGCCGCCGGAATCACGCTGCCCGCCTGGACCAGATGCGGCGATGAGGGCTGGACGAGCCGCGCCATGCTCTCTGCCGGACCGGCGCCATCACCACTGAGGAAGCCCTTGCGCTTGTCGGCCGCGGTCGGGTTGGCTTGCAGATTGTCGGGCGCCGGTCGCAACACGCCTTCGCCAAGCACCGGCAGCTGCGAGGTGACCGACGCCCCACCGCCGAGGAAGAGCTGGCTGGCGCGCGCGCTTTCGCGTTCCTGGGCCGCACGCGCGCGGGCTTGCTCCGCCGCAGCGGCTCGCGGGTCTGGCGGCGGAGGCGCGCCGATCGGAGGCACCGGGACGGTCTCGCCATTCTCGCGCGCGGCAAGGATCGGCCGCCCGAGATCGCCAGGGAGCGGCTCGCCGAGCTTCGGGATCTTGCCATAATCGCCCGGCGCTCCGGTCACGAGCTCGGACTTGTTCGCACGGTCGCTATCGTAGAGATTCTCGGCCACCTTGAGCTTGGCGGGCTGCAGCGCATAGAGAAGCGCGCCGCCGATAGCGGTCCCCAATGCGGCGCCTAGAATGGCCAGCGCCTTGCGCGACAGGCGCATGACGCTCGGCGGCTCGGCACCAAGCCGAAAGGGCTCGCCGCTTGCGGGAGGGACAGCGACGAGTTCCACCACCTCCTCCTCGTCCCGTTCCGGCGCGCTCACGAGCGCCCCCGCACGCGGCCGACGCGCTCGATAACCACCTCGCGCGCCGCGCGTCCGGCACCCATCCGAAGCTGTCCGCGTTCGAACAGGCGATCGGCGATCATGAAGCGGCCATGGACGCGGTAGTTGACGAGCTCGGCCTCGCCCTTTTCACCGACCGCGAACAGCGGGGGCATATCGCCCGTTGCGACGCCTTCGCCGAACTCGATGAAGAGCTGGCGCCCGTCATCGAAAACGCGCACCGGTCGCCAATCCGGCTTGTCGCCCGACAGCCGGTAACGAAAGTTGAGGGCGCCCAGGTCGAGCCCGGCCGCGACCGGCGCCGCCCGCTCACGCTCCACCTCCGCAGCACGCAGCGCGATCAGCTCGGCTTCCGGATAGGACCAGGACACCGACGCCATATAGGTCGCGGGCGTCGCGCGCAGCTCGATGTGATAGGTCCGGCGGCTCGTGTTGATGACGATATTCGTCATGATGTCGGCCCGCGTTGGCTTCACGAGGATGTGCACGCGGCGACTCGCTCCGCTGCCGCTCACCGTGTCGCCGATGATCCAGCGGACCGTGTCGCCGGCAGCCACCGGCCCCGGGCCGACAAGCTCCTCGCCCTCCTGCAGCACGATGTCAGTGACCTGCCCCGGCGACGCATAGACCTGATACAGCGCGCCCTCGGCCCAGGCATATTTCTGGATCGCGTTGAGGAAGGTCGCGCGATCGGGCTGCACGCGCGCCGCGTCGTTGGCGCGCCCGACATTCTGTTTCGGATCGCGACCTTCAGCCCCGAGGGATGGCGACGCCACGCCGAGCGCAGCGACACCCGCGAGCAGCGAGATACGGGAAAAGGCCTTCATTGGCTGAGCTCCTTCGACCAGGAAATAGCGGAAACAAACACTCCAAGCGGATTGCGGCGGAGGGCATCGGGAGTGCGCGGCGGCACATGGGTGACGGTAAGAATGGCCGACCAGCGCGACGTCTCGATCAGGCTGCCGTCCTGATAGCGACGCTCGGTCCAGGCGATGCGGAAGCTGTCCTTCGAGGCGCGGATCACGCTCGAGACGTCGACCGCGACCTGGACCTTGCCGACCTCGGAAAAGGGGTCGTTGTTGCGGGCATGATCGTTGAGCGCCTGAGCCCCCGCCGCGGTCGTGAAATCATAGGCGCGGAGCCAGTCCTTGCGCAGCACCACCGGGTCGGCCGGGACCGAACGCACATGCTCGATGAACCGCGCGAGATGGAACGCCGTCTGCGGATCGGTCGGCTGATAATCCTCGTCCGCCGGCGCGACCGCGCGGGCCTCGCCGAGCTTGTCGACCTCGACCACCCAAGGGGTGATGGTGCCGCGCGCCGAGTGCCAGATGAGGCCCCCCGCAAGACCGCCCGAAAGGAGGAGCGACCCGAAAAAGGCGAGCCGCCAGTTCTTCGCCTGGACGCGCGCGGAGCCGATGCGGTCGTCCCAGACCTGCGCGGCGCGCTGATAGGGGGTGACCGGCTCGGGGGCGCGGCCATAATGGTTGGTCGGTCTCTTGAACATGATCGGTCAGTCCTTTTCGCTGATGTCGGGAGCAGAGCCGCCGCCGTGGCTGTCGCCTGCTTTCAGGGTCTGAGCGCCGACGGCTGCACCCTGCGTCATCATCTGGCGGCGACGCATCGCGATCGCCCAGACGGGCGGGCCGTCGGCGACGGGGGCAGACGGAGCCGGTCCCCCATTGCCTTGACGTCCAGCCTCGAAGTTCGCCCGGACCTTATGGGCCATGCTACGAAGCGGAGCGGAGGCGGAACGCGCCGCCGTGTGCGCGACATTGGCCAAGCCTCCGCCAACAGCCTTCGCCCCGCTCTTTCCGGCCGCTCCCGATGCATAGGCAGCCGAAGCACTCCCTGCACCCCGCACACCTGCCGCAGCCGCACCGCGCGCGGCGGTGGCCGCGGCGCCACCGGCAAGCGTTGCGCCAGCCGCACCCGCAGTGAGCGTGGCACCAGCCGCGATCGTGGTCGCGGCTGCCGCGCCGGCGCCGAGTTGCGGTCCTCCGGCAACAATCCCGTTGGCGATGCTGGGGCCAAAAATGCCGAGGCCGAGTAGCGTCAGCGCGCCAAGCGCGATCGCCATGGCCTGCTCGATGTCGGGTTCAGGTCCGATGCCCGCATTCAGGAAGCGGTCGAACAGCGTCGTCCCGATGCCGGTGATGACGGCAAGGACGAGCACCTTGATGCCCGACGAGACGATATGCCCGAGCACGCGCTCGGCCATGAAAGCGGTGCGCCCGAAGAAGGCGAACGGAATGAGGACGAAACCCGCGAGCGTGACGAGCTTGAACTCCAATATCGTCACGAACACCTGTACGGCGAGGATGAAGAAGGCGAGCACGACGATGATCCAGGCGACGAGCAGGATCAGAATCTGCATGAAATTGACGAACAGACCGATCGGACCGAGGAGGTCGGCGCTCGCATCGAGCAATGGCTCTGCCGCCTCGAGCCCGGTCGCGGCGACGACGCCGGGACGCATGAAGTCCCCGATTGCCATGGCGCCGCCGCTCGCCTTGAGCCCGAGGCCGGCAAAGCTCTCGAGCATGATGGACGCGAGGCTCTGGAAATTGCCGATGATGAACGCGAAGACGCCGATGTAGAGCGTCTTCTTGACGAGACGCTGGATCACATCCTCATCGGCGCCCCACGCCCAGAAGAGCGCCGCGATCGTCACGTCGATAACGATCAGGGTCGAGGACAGGAAACCGACCTCGCCGCCAAGCAAGCCGAAGCCGCTGTCGATATAGGTCGAGAAGACCGACAGAAACTGGTCGATTACGCCCGTATCGTTCATTTCTCATCCTTCCCTTGGCCGAAGAAGTGGCGGCGCTTCGCCTCCCATGCCGCCTCGCACTCGGGATCGGCGGCGGTGACCGTTCTGCAGCGGCGCAATATGTCCTCGAGTTCGGGTCGTGCGTCCGCTCCGGATATCTGCGGAAGAGCGGACGCACGGGGCGCGGGCGGGTCCGACGCCGCGACGAACGCGAGCGTCAGGGCCAGACCGCCAAGCACTGCGATGCTGGCGATCTTTCCCGCCCGCTCCATCTCAATTTCCCTTGCGGAAGCGGCGGAAGCGTTCGCGACCTTCGGCCTCGGCTGCCGCGGCGCGCGCGGCGTCGAGCATTTCGGCGCGGCCCTGCGCCGCGATCGCTGCGGCGAGGTCACCGAGCTGCTGCGACTGGAGCGCCAGCAACTGGTTGCCCGCCTGCGCCGCCTGCAGGGCTCCGGTCGCCGACTGGCTCGCGGTCACCAGCGTGCCGATCGTCTGGCGCGCACCGCCCATGTTGGTGACGACACCCGCCTGCACCTTCATCGCATCCTGAAAGGCACCGACGCTGTCGTTCCAGCGCGCCTCGGCGTTGGCGACCAGCGCTGCCTGCGGACCCGACAGCGCCGAGCCGCGATAGCGTGCGTCGAACGTCTTCTGGATGTCGCCGACGTCGAAGGCGACGCGCTGCGCCTCGCCCAGCAACTCGCGCGTGCGATCGACCTGCCCCTGCAGTTCCTGCAACGTCGAGACCGGCAGGCTCTGCAGGTTGCGCGCCTCGTTGACGAGCGAAGTCGCCTGGTTCTGCAACTGCTTGATCTGGTTGTTGATCTGCTCGAGCGTCCGCGCGGCGGTCAGGATGTTCTGGGCGTAGTTGCGCGGATCGTGGACGATCCCCCCGACCTGTGCGCTCGCCGGCGCAATGACGGCGCCCGCCGGCAGCATGGCGATCGCGACGAGGCCGGCCATCGCGGCACGACGGTACAAAGACATGTTCATCATATTCACTCCTTCAGGGGGCTGCGATTTCGAGATTTCCGAGCAGATCGGCGGCCCAGACGAGGCCGCGATGGCGGAGCCAGGCCGCCGCGAACTGGTCCTGCCCGTGCGCGGCGATGAGTTCGCCGATATGGATCTGGTCGGATTTCGAGGAGGCGGCGGCGAAGGCCAACGCGATGTCGCCGAGACCGAGGTCGAACAGCCGATTGCCGCGCCGCGACTGGCAGTAGTAGTCGCGCTTCGGCGTCGCCCGGCTCAATATCTCGACTTGCCGGCTGTTGAGACCGAAGCGGTCATAGACCCTTGCGATCTGCGGTTCGGCGGCGCGTTCGTTCGGCAGGAAGATGCGCGTCGGGCAGCTCTCGATGATCGCCGGCGCGATGCTCGATCCCTCGATGTCGGCGAGGCTCTGGGTCGCGAAGATGACGCTCGCGTTCTTCTTGCGGAGCGTTTTCAGCCATTCGCGCAACTGCGCCGCGAACGCCGGGCTGTCGAGAACGAGCCAGCCCTCGTCGATGATGATCAGCGTCGGCGATCCGTCGAGGCGACCCTCGATCCGGTGGAACAGGTAGGACAGCACCGTTGCGGCCGATGAAGCACCGACCAGACCCTCGGTTTCGAGCGCCTGCACGCGTGCAAAGCCCAGATGCTCGGCCTCGGCGTCGAGCAGGCGCCCCCACGGACCGCCGACAAGATAGGGCGAAAGGGCAAGCTTCAGTTCCTGCGACTGGAGCAGAACCGCGAGGCCGGTCAGCGTGCGCTCGGCGACGGGCGCGGTCGCGAGCGAGCTCAGCGCCGACCAGATATGCTCCTTCGCTACCGGGTCGACCGCGACACCCTCGCCAGCGAGCAGCGCTGCGAGCCATTCGGCCGCCCACGCACGCTCGGCGGCCTCGTCGATGCGCGCGAGCGGCTGCAGCGCGACCGATCCGTCGCTTCCCGCATCGTGCAAGGCGCCGCCGAGATCCTGCCAATCGCCGCCCATCGCGAGTGCCGCGGCGCGGATCGAACCGCCATAGTCGAAAGCGAAGATCTGGCTGCCCCTATAGCGGCGGAACTGCATCGCCATGAGCGCCAGCAGCACCGATTTACCCGCACCCGTCGGGCCGACGATGAGGCAGTGGCCGACATCACCGACATGAAGCGAAAGGCGGAACGGGGTCGAACCTTCGGTCTTGCCGTAAAGCAAGGGGGCATCACCGAGATGCTCGTCCCGTTCCGCCCCCGCCCACACTGCCGAGAGGGGGATCAGGTGGGCGAGATTGAGTGTGGAGACGGGAGGCTGGCGCACATTGGCGTAGACATGGCCGGGCAGGCTCCCGAACCAGGCTTCGAGCGCATTGACGCCCTCGACGGTGCAGGTGAAGTCGCGGCTCTGGACGATTTTCTCGACCAGCCGGAGCTTCTCGGCGGCGATTGCCGGATCGCGGTCCCAGACCGTGATCGTCGCGGTGACATAGGCGATGCCCGCCTCGTCCGCGCCCAGTTCCTGCAACGCCATATCGGCGTCGGCCGCCTTGTTCGAGGCATCGCTGTCCATGAGCACCGACGCCTCGTTGGTCATCACCTCCTTGAGGATCGCCGCAACCGACTTGCGCTTTGCGAACCATTGCCGCCGGATTTTCGTCAGCAGCTTGGTCGCGTCACTTTTGTCGAGCATGATCGCGCGCGACGACCAACGGTAGCCGAAGGCCTGGCGGTTGAGCTCGTCGAGCAGCCCCGGAAAGGTGACGCTCGGAAAGCCGGTGATCGTGAGCGTGCGAAGATGATGATCACCGAGCCGCGGCTCGAGGCCGCCAACGAGCGCCTCGTCTGAGAGCAGCGCATCGAGATAGGCGGGCGTCTCGGGGACGCGGACGCGCTGGATCTTGGTCGAGACGCAGCTGTGGAGATAGGTCAGCGTCTCGCTGTCACCCAGCCACTCGGCCTGGGGCATGAAGCCCTCGACGAGGTGCAGGACTCGCCCGGTGCGATCGATGAAGCCCTTCAGCAGTTCCTTCGCATCGACGCCGACCTTCGAACGGCCCTCGTACAGCCATGCCTCGGCGCGCGCGGCCTCTTCGGCCGGAGGCATCCAGAGCAGGGTCAGATAATAGAAGCTCTCGAAATGCGCGCCTTCCTCGCGGAACTGCTCGCGGCGCTCGACATCGACGAGCTCGGACACCGGGTCGGGAAAGTCCGACACGGGGTACGACGTCGCGGGCACGCGCTGCGCCTCGACGAACACCGCCCAGCCCGATCCGAGCCTGCGCAGCGTATTGTTGAGACGCGACGTGACCGCGACGAGTTCGGCGGGCGTGGCGCTGTCGAGATCCGGGCCGCGGAAGCGCGCCGTGCGCTGGAAGGAGCCGTCCTTGTTCAGCACCACGCCCTCCGCCACCAGGCAGACCCAAGGGAGAAAATCGGCGAGGCGGGCGGATTTCTTGCGATATTCGGATAGGTTCATCATGGGCGCATCCAGACAGGATATTTGAGGTGACGCCGGGCGACGTCGACGAACTGCGGGTCGCGGCGCGCGGCCCAGACGGCGAGAGCATGGCCCACGGCCCAGATCGCGAGGCCGACGACCCAGAGCCGGAGCCCGAGCCCGACCGCGCCCGCGAGCGTGCCGTTCACGATCGCAAGGCTGCGCGGCGCCCCGCCGAGCAGGATCGGCTCAGCCAGCGCTCGATGGACCGGAGCGAAGAAGCCCGGCACTTCCCCTTGCCCCTCCATCAAACCAGCGCTCCGCCGCCGAAGGAGAAGAAGGAGAGGAAGAAGCTCGAGGCGGCAAAGGCGATCGACAGGCCGAACACGATCTGCACGAGGCGGCGGAATCCGCCCGAGGTGTCGCCGAAGGCGAGGCTGAGGCCGGTCACGATGATGATGATCACCGCGACGATCTTCGCGACCGGCCCCTCGATGCTTTCGAGGATCGATTGAAGCGGAGCCTCCCACGGCATCGACGAGCCGCCGGCGCGCGCGGGGGCAGTGTAGAGGACACCGGAGGCCAGGACAGCCGCAACACCGAGACGGTCGAGCATCGTGCCGCCGAGCAGGCGGCGCTTGGTTTCCTTCGTCATGCTGAAACTCCTTCTGGGGGGATGAGAGGCGTGAGGCGATATTCGAGGCTCAGCCGGTCGAAGCCGTCGACGCGTGCGAGTTCGGCGAGGCGCCGCCCGGTTCCGTCGCGGACGAGGACGGCGACGAGATCGATCGTCTCGGCGAGCAGCGCGCGCGGGACGGTGATCACCGCTTCCTGGATGAGCTGCTCCATCCGCCGGAGCGCGCCTAGCGCGCTGCCCGCGTGGATCGTCCCCACACCGCCAGGGTGGCCGGTGCCCCATGCCTTCAGAAGTTCGAGTGCCTCGGCGCCGCGCACCTCGCCGATCGGAATGCGGTCGGGCCGAAGGCGCAGCGAGGAACGGACGAGATCGGAGAGCGAGGCGACGCCGTCCTTGGTGCGCATCGCGACGAGGTTCGGCGCTGCACACTGAAGTTCGCGCGTGTCCTCGATCAGGACGATCCGGTCGGTGCTGCCCGCAATCTCGGCCAACAGCGCGTTGGTCAGCGTGGTCTTGCCGGTACCGGTGCCGCCTGCGACGAGGATGTTGAGCCTATCACGCACACCGCTGCGAAGAATGTCTGCCGCGACCGCCGACATGATGCTCGACGCGACATAATCGTCGAGCGTGAAGACGGCGATTGCCGGCTTGCGGATAGCGAAGGTCGGCGCGGCAACGACGGGCGGGAGCAATCCCTCGAAGCGTTCGCCGCCATCGGGAAGCTCGGCGGACACGCGCGGCGCCGCCCCGTGGACCTCGGCGCCGACATGATGGGCGACAAGCCGGATGATGCGTTCGCCATCGGCCGCACTCAGCGTCTCGCCGCTGTCCTCAATCCCGTGGCCGAGCCGATCGACCCAGAGACGACCGTCGGGATTGAGCATGATCTCGATGATTTCGCGGTCGGAGAGCCAGTCCGCGATTGCGCCGCCCATCGCCGTGCGCAGCATGCGTGCGCTACGATTACGTGCTTCCAGCCGGATCGGTTCTGCGCCCATCGGGATCCCCGTTTCTTCACGCGGGGCAAGGGCGCCCCGCTCGACGGGGATGAGTAAGAGACGCAGTAAAGCACCGGATTCAACAAGCTTTTCGCGGCGTCGCAGCGTGGCGATGAAAGACAGGCGGTGGCGTAGGCTCCAGAGATATCAAGTCCGATCCCAGGAAGATCCGGGGAGCGGCAACTTGCGTCGCGCGCGATTTTGACAAGAGTGTAACAATGACTGATTCGGGGTCGCAGCCGTCAGACGAGCCTTTGCGCTGGGCGCGTCTCACCGAGAAGCAGCGCGCATGTCTCGATTTGCTGCTCGAGCGCCAGACCTCGAAGCAGATCGCGCGCCACCTCCAGATATCGAAGCAGGCGGTTGATCTGAGGATCACCACCGCCCGGCACATCCTCGGCGCCGCCAATCGCGACGAGGCCGCGCTGATCTACGCCCGGCTGCGCCAGACCTACGACCGAATACCATGTGATCCGATCATACTAGAGCCGCGCGCCGAGCTCGTGCCATCCGATTTTCCGGACGGCGAGCCGGCCCCGATGGCGCTGAACGACATCGTGGCAGACCCGCCGTCCAAGGGTCTCTGGAGGCACGATCATCGTCGCTTGAACCGGGGCGGGATCATGGCAGCGATGCTGGCCGTCCTCGTCTTTCTCGTTCTTGCGGCGGTGACGATCGGTGAAACACTGACGCGGATCTTTTCCGGCTGACCCTTTCGCACCGTCGATCAGCAAGGGCCGGAGCATTGGCTTTCGGCAGAGGAGAAGTCATGTCCAACGAAATCACCATCACAGCAGCGCGCCTTATCCGCGACGTTCCGGCGGCCGAAGTGCGCATTGACGATGCGCTCATCGCCTTATCCTCGCTGATGACGAGCGTCGTCACCGCCCGGCGCGATACCGCCGGAGTGCCCGCAATCAAGGGACAGGCCACGATCCGTCGGCTGATGAACGCGCAGGTCGCGCTGGTCGGCGTCAGCGGCGAAATCCTGCGTGTCCATGGCGAACTCGCCGACATCGGCCGCGAGACCGCAGGCTATGACCTTCACGAATGTCCGTCGATCGCCGCTATGGGAACCGGCGTCCAGGCCGTTTCGGGCTGACGCCGATTGACGGGCAGGCACTGCCATGAAAGTCTTGGTCCATGCGCATCGCATTGTTTCTCGGCTTTCTGGCGGTCGCCGTAGGCTATGCCGCCTGGCGGGGCGGTGGTCCGGAACGCGTTATGGCGGGGATCGCGGCGGCCATGGTGGGGCTGGACCAGTTGCTCCACGCTTTCGTGCCGCCGAATTTCCTGTCGATCGACAGCGGCCATCTTGCGATCGACCTGTTCGGCGCGGCAGCGACCACCATCCTCGCGCTTTTTGCGCATCGATTCTGGCCCATGTGCGTCGCCGTTTTGCACATCGCCCCGTTGCTGGCGCACATAAGCCGGGCGATCGACATCCACCTTCACCCTGCGGCCTATCTCACGATGCAGGTGGCGACGTCGTGGCTCGTTCCCGCGATCCTCATCCTCGCAACCTGGCGTCACCGGCGACGGCTAGCGCGCGGCGACAGCGAGCCGTCCTGGCAAATCTCGTCGCCGTCATCGAGCCCGACAATGGCGCGGCCATAGCCGACGCTCTGCTGGCGGAGCATCGCACGCTCGCGCGCACCCTCCTGCAATCCCCTGAGGCGCTGGCGAGAACGCTCGGAACAGACAGTGCGGTCAGCGCATTGCTTTCCGCAACGCAGGCCGCCGCGATCGAGTCGATGCGGTCCGACCTCGACGACCATGGGATCGATCCCGCCAATCCGAAACTTCTTCGCTATCTCAAATTGTCGATGGGAGCATTGCCGCATGAAACGCTGAGGGTGCTGTTTCTCAACCCTGCGCGCCGCCTGATCGCCGACGAACAATTGCAGCAGGGCACCATCGGCCATGTCGCAATCTATCCCCGCACGATCTTTCGGCGCGCGGTGGAGCTCGATGCCGCTGCGATCATTCTCGTCCATAATCATCCGAGCGGCGATCCGACCCCGAGCGAAGCCGACGTGGCGACGACGGCGCGGCTGGCAGCTATCGGACGGGCGCTCGAAATCGAGCTGCTCGAACATATCGTTGTCGCGATGCACGGTCACCGGGCCATCCTCAAACAAAGGGCCAACCTTCGTGCCTACCCTGCGCCCGACCATCTTCTTTGCGACACATCGGCCAATTGGCGCAGCGCGCCCGAGACGGCGCACGCGCTCGCGAACGCGCAGCGGGCTGCGCGCCGGCGGCTGCTCCGCCGGCAGCTCGTCGGCGCGCCCGGCCTCTTCGGCGAGCCAGCCTGGGACATGCTCGTCGATCTCTTCATCCACGAGGCCGAAGCCAAACCCGTTTCGACCAGTTCGCTGTGCATTTCGTCGGGGCTTCCGATGAGCAGCGCGCTCCGGCTGCTGCAGCGCCTGACCGACGCCGGCCTTGTCACGCGCGAGGCCGACCGCACCGATGGTCGGCGCAATTTCATCCGGCTCGACGCCGATCTCGGGCACCGTCTCATGGCCTATTTTGCCGAAGGCGATGAATGATCGCCATCAATCTCGCGCGACAGTTCATCGCCGAGCTTCGGACCCAATTCCATTCGGCGGCTGAGCGAGTCGACGAAGGCTTCCCACCTTTTCCGCCCGGTCGCCTGCGCGGCGCGCAGCGCGGCGTCAGGCAAGGGCGGATTGTTGATGAGCCACGAGCGGACGAACAGGGCAAAACCCTCGTTCGACAGCTCGACATGCCATTCGAGCCGATCGAGCTGCCGCGACAAGCGATCGAGCCTGCGGGTCAGCACGGCCTCGAGCCGCTCTTCATGATCGGGCGTCAGGAGCGACGCGAGCGCGGCATCGACGATGTCGGTGCGCGTGATCCGGCGACTGCTCGCTCGCTCGTCGAGTTGGCGGGCCAGCACGGCATCGATGCGAAAAGTTCGCTTCACCGAAGGCTTCCTCATAGTTCGATCCCGTCGTCCGGATCCTGCGAAGCGAGGCGGGCGCCGCGGCGCATCGCGCCGTCGATGGCCCTCCGTTCGCGCACCGGATCGTCGTCGCGCTCAACAATTTCAAAGTCGAACTCGCTGATGCTGGCGTCGGGCCCCGGCGCGATATTCTCGTGGTCAGGGAGCGCGGGCTCTTGCCGGATGCCGCTGTTCGCCGCCTCCTCCTCGTCTCCGTCCTCGCCTATCGCATTGGACGATTGCTCACTCGTCATGGTCTCGGGAACTACGGGGCCCAAAATCGCAGGCGGCGCCAGGCCGGTCCAGTCGTCGGGACGCACCGCGTCCGATGCCTGCGGCCTGGGCGGCGGCAGGATGCGCGCCTGGAACCGGCGATCGGTATAATAGCGCGCCTTCTTCGCGCGAATGGGGGCGACGCCTGCGACCATCACGATTTCCTGGTCGGGCGGAAGCTGCATCACTTCGCCAGGCGTGAGGAGGGCGCGAGCCGTTTCGGTCCGCGACACCATCAGATGACCGAGCCAGGGCGAGAGGCGGTGCCCGGCATAATTTTTCATCGCGCGCATTTCGGTCGCGGTCCCGAGCGCGTCGGAAACGCGCTTCGCGGTGCGTTCGTCATTGGTCGCGAAACTCACACGGACATGACAATTGTCTAGGATAGCATTGTTTTGCCCATAGGCTTTCTCGATCTGGTTGAGCGATTGGGCGATCAGAAAGGCCTTGATCCCGTAGCCCGCCATGAAGGCGAGCGCGCTCTCGAAAAAGTCGAGGCGTCCGAGCGCAGGGAATTCGTCGAGCATCAGCAAGAGGCGCTGCGGCCGCGCCGCGGGATTAAGCTCTTCGGTCAGGCGCCGGCCGATCTGGTTGAGGATCAGCCGGATGAGCGGCTTGGTGCGGCTGATATCGCCGGGCGGGACGACCAGATAGAGCGAGGTGGGCATCTCACCCGTCACCAGGTCGGCGATGCGCCAGTCCGAGCGCCGGGTCACCGCCGCGATCACCGGGTCGCGGTACAGCCCCAAAAAGGACATGGCGGTCGAGAGGACGCCCGATCGCTCGTTCGCCGATTTGTTGAGAAGATCCTGCGCCGCCGAGGCGACGACCGGATGGACGCCCGCTTCGCCGAGATGCGCGGTCGTCTGCATGATCCGCAGCGTCGTCGCAATTCCGCGGCGCGGGTCCGACAGGAAGGCGGCGACGCCCGCGAGCGACTTGTCTTCCTCGGCATAGAGGACATGCAGAATTGCTCCCACGAGAAGCGAGTGGCTGGTCTTCTCCCAATGGTTGCGCTTCTCGAGGCTGCCTTCGGGATCGACGAGCACGTCGGCGACATTCTGCACGTCGCGCACTTCCCATTCACCTCGCCGCACTTCGAGCAGCGGATTATAGGCGGCCGAGCCGACATTGGTCGGATCGAAGAGCAGGACGCGGCCGTGCTTCGCGCGAAAGCCCGCGGTCAGCTGCCAATTCTCGCCCTTGATGTCGTGGACGATGCAGCTGCCGGGCCAGGTGAGCAAGGTCGGAACCACGAGCCCGACACCTTTCCCCGAACGCGTCGGCGCGAAGCAGAGGATATGCTCGGCGCCGTCGTGGCGCAGATAGTGGCGCCGATATTGGCCGAGGATCACGCCCGCATCGCCCAGCATTCCGGCCGCCCGGATTTCGGTGGTATCGGCCCAGCGCGCCGAACCATAAGTCTCGGCGCGGCGGCGTTCTCGTGCCCGCCAGACGGACATGGCGATGGCGACGATGATCGAGAGGAAGCCGCCCGAGGCCGCGATCATCGCGCCGCGATAGAAAATCGGCGGCGCATAGGCGTCATAAACGAACCACCACCAGAAAAAGGCCGGCGGCGGGTAGACGGGATAGTCGCCGAGCCGGAACCATGGCGCACCGAGCGCGGCCTGATAGCCGAGAGCGGCAGCCGTCCATTGCGTCGCGCCCCAGACGGCAAGGATGACGATCGTGCCGACGGCGGCGATCTGGCCCCAGAGGATTTTGTCGTTCATATCGTGCTGCCTTCGTCAAATTCCGATGCCGCGGCCGAGCGCCCAATCGACCGAACCGCCAGGCGACATGGTGCCCGTGACGTGCTCGCCGAGATGTCGGTCGAGCGCGGGGCGCCACGGGACGAGCTGGAACCCCAGCCCATCGTCGATCATCGCGAAGCGGCCCGAGGCCAGCGTGACGCGCTCGCGGTAAATGCCGCTCACATATTCGCCGGACGCCGAGGGCCTCGATGTCAGCCCAGTCCGTTCGGCGATCGCGACTGTCGCAGCATCGAGTTCCCGCAAAGCGAGCTTGTCGATCAGGCCGGGCGTGAAGGATAGCCGCCCGCCGTTTCGCGACGCGAGACCCTGCTCGATCAGAAAGCGCGCCCGGTCGTCCATCGCCTGGCGGATTTCGAGTCCGAAGCCGCTTCCTGCGGCAACGGGATTGCGCGCAATCAATTGGCGGTCGAGCCATGTCGCGCCCGGCGCCGTCACCTGGGATCCGAGCGGCAGGTCCGATCGCACGGCGAGCGACAAATGCGCGCGGCCCCTGCCATCTTCCCAGCTGCGCAATTCGACGATCGCGCCGGGTCTCGCGTCGCCGGTCATCTCCATATCGTCGAAGCGGATATGATGCGTGCGGCCATCGGCACCATCCACAATCGCATATGCGTTGCCGGCAAGTTCGTCATGAAGTCCGCGCTCGACCAGTCGGCCGATGATAGCGCGCTCGGGCACGCCTTCGTGAAGCGCCAGCGCCGACGGATCGAAGCGCCCGCCGCTGCGCGACAACGCCCGGTGCATCGTCTTGATGATGTCGCCGCGCGCTGCGACCTCGCGGAGCGTCGTCTCGGCCCCGGTGGCGAGCGACCAGAGCCCGGGCGCCTGCTGTTCGGCAAGCCCCATCGCTTCGAGCTTCGCCGCGCGGCCGATGAGGAGTCCGTGCATCTGCCGGTCGTCGCCCGTCGCAGGCCGCAGATCTATGAGGCCGCCGGTCTCGTCGACCATGCTTTGCAGCCGCATATCGAGGCTCGTCCAGCGCTCGGCATCGACCTCGCGCTGCAAGCCGGTCTGGATCTGGAGTTCGCTCCGCGGCCCGAGTTCGAGCGTCGCGATCGCCTCCGCCCTGCCGCGAATGCCCGACGCGATATAACCGCGGTCGATGACGAGATCAGCGCCGTCGTCGGCGACCCCGCGGACGAGAACATGGATATGCGGATTGTCGGTATTCCAATGATCGACCGCCACCCAGTCGAGCTGCGTTTCGAGATCCTTTGCCATGTCGGTCACGAGGTCTCGGGTGAAGCGGCGGAGGTCGCCGAGTTCGGCGGCATCCTCAGGGCTGACGATCAGGCGGAAATGATGACGGTCGTCCTCGCAGCGCGCGGCGAAGGCATCGCGATCGGCCTCGTCGCCGCTCGCATCGAACATGCTCGCATCTCGGCCATCCCGGGTTACGCCGTCGCGCTCGAGATAGCGAATATGGCGCGCGAGCGGCGCCGCCCGAAACCGCGCACCCTGGTGGCGGACGACGCGTGCCATGACGGTCACGCGTCGGGCCCCAGCCTTGCGCTGCATGGCAGCCATGGCCCGTCGGCCCCGCCCATGCCCTCCAGTCCCACCGCCGCGTCCTCCGCCTGGCCGCGAGCGGGTATAGCCCGATCGGGCGGCTGCCTTGCGGACCTGTGCCGCGAGCCGTTTGCCCTTGCTGGCCGACCCCGCTCCGCGGTCGCGGCTCCGTCCCGGCCTGATGCGGAAATCACCATCCTCACCGCGCATGAGGTGCCGTGCCATACAAAAAGCCCGCCGACGGGGCGGACCTGCACCGATCTGTATGGCAGATTTTGGCAGTGCCATACGCGCGACACCGCAGAAAACCGACCACCGCGTGCCCGAAGCTGGCACGGCTTTTATCTTGCCCTCTTATTTGGCTCCCTGATTTTCGAAGTTTTCGCCATCTCCATCTCTCCTTCATAGCAAGTAATTGGCCCCTATTCGACGACAGGCTTGCAAGATCTGCGATGTGACGAGGGTCTGATACGCCGTGCACTCTTCCGGGCTCATCGACGGGATGTTGGAACCGCACGTTCGCGGTGTTGGCGCCGTCGCGGCACATGTCGCTATCGGATTTACGGGGCAGCATCACAGGCACTCCGGCGTGGTCCGCGCGTGGCGGCCACAGGCAAGATATCGTGCTTCCCGTTTTCCAGGTCTGTATCATTCCTCTGCCGCTTGCGCGGACCTCCTAAGCTCGTTGCGCCGTCAACTGGCGGTCGATGGGGCGGTGGTTGTTCATGAGTTCGCGAGGCTGAGCCGTTGCAGTTTCGCTGCGTTCGATGCGTCGATGTCCTGCGCAGACGCGTCTGGATCGCCGACGTAAAAGGTACCGTCGCGCCACATTGCGTGCATCACGATGGCAAGTTTGCGGGCGACGGCGACGCGGGCTTTCGCGTGACACTTGGTCTTCGCGAGCTTCAGCCCCCATGTCTTGATCATGTCGCGGCCCTTGAACCGGGTGAGCATCGCCGACGCAGCCTCGTATAGTGCGCGGCGCACGTCGGGATCGCCCGCCTTGCTGATGCGACCGTGGACATCGATCGAGGTGCCCGACTGCCATCGCTTCGACGTCAGCCCGAAGTAGGCCGCGACATTGCGCGAACGACGGAACCGCTGCGGATCGTCGATCGCGCTGCTGAAGCTGAGCGCGGTGACGGGACCAACACCGGGGATTGCCATGAACCGCCGACATAGCTCGTCGCGCATGGCGATCTGCACGACCAGCTTGTGCAGCGTCAGATACTCAGCCCACAGCGCCGCGCGCGCCCGAAGCATGCAGTCCATGAGTCCAGCGGTCATCGCATCGCCGGCGACAGACTCTCGGACGGCCTTTTCCATGGCGCCGCGGCCGACTTTGCCGAGCCGGATTCCGAACACTTTCAGCGAGTGACGGATGGCATTTTCGAGGTCGAGGAACTTGCGCTTCAGATTGCGGCGCTGAACCAGCAGCAAGCGGATGCGATAGCAGGCGTCTGTCTTGACGTGAGCCTGGCGGAACCAGCCGGTCCGCATGATATGCGCGATGCCGAGCGCATCGTTAGCGTCGGTCTTGTTGCGCTGCGCCGACAGCGCCGCGCGCACATGACGCGTTTCGAGGCAGACCGCTGGAACACCTTCCGCCAGCAGCTCGGTGTGCAGCCACGGCGACAGCGACCCGGCCTCGTGGCCGACGCGGCGCATGCGATCCGCATAGGGTCGCAGCGCCTCGGCGATCGCAGCCGGATCAGTTTCCACAGCGGTTTCGAACGCGACTTTCCCGTCGTCGCCAACGACGCAGATTGCGGTTTCGTCGACCGAGACATCAAGGCCGGTAAAGTATTCCATCACACGACTCCTTCGCTTCCGTTTGACCGGAGCGAGGGTCGCGCCGCTGGCGTCCGCAGCGCAAGGTTTCTCATCCGGCGCAGCGGCCGTGCTGGTCGGAAACAACGCCAAGTCCTCGCCAAATACGGCGGCACTCTTATTTGGCTCCCTGATTTTCGAAGTTTTCGCCATCTCCATCTCTCCTTCATAGCAAGTAATTGGCCCCTATTCGACGACAGGCTTGCAAGATCTGCGATGTGACGAGGGTCTGATACGCCGTGCACTCTTCCGGGCTCATCGACGGGATGTTGGAACCGCACGTTCGCGGTGTTGGCGCCGTCGCGGCACATGTCGCTATCGGATTTACGGGGCAGCATCACAGGCACTCCGGCGTGGTCCGCGCGTGGCGGCCACAGGCAAGATATCGTGCTTCCCGTTTTCCAGGTCTGTATCATTCCTCTGCCGCTTGCGCGGACCTCCTAAGCTCGTTGCGCCGTCAACTGGCGGTCGATGGGGCGGTGGTTGTTCATGAGTTCGCGAGGCTGAGCCGTTGCAGTTTCGCTGCGTTCGATGCGTCGATGTCCTGCGCAGACGCGTCTGGATCGCCGACGTAAAAGGTACCGTCGCGCCACATTGCGTGCATCACGATGGCAAGTTTGCGGGCGACGGCGACGCGGGCTTTCGCGTGACACTTGGTCTTCGCGAGCTTCAGCCCCCATGTCTTGATCATGTCGCGGCCCTTGAACCGGGTGAGCATCGCCGACGCAGCCTCGTATAGTGCGCGGCGCACGTCGGGATCGCCCGCCTTGCTGATGCGACCGTGGACATCGATCGAGGTGCCCGACTGCCATCGCTTCGACGTCAGCCCGAAGTAGGCCGCGACATTGCGCGAACGACGGAACCGCTGCGGATCGTCGATCGCGCTGCTGAAGCTGAGCGCGGTGACGGGACCAACACCGGGGATTGCCATGAACCGCCGACATAGCTCGTCGCGCATGGCGATCTGCACGACCAGCTTGTGCAGCGTCAGATACTCAGCCCACAGCGCCGCGCGCGCCCGAAGCATGCAGTCCATGAGTCCAGCGGTCATCGCATCGCCGGCGACAGACTCTCGGACGGCCTTTTCCATGGCGCCGCGGCCGACTTTGCCGAGCCGGATTCCGAACACTTTCAGCGAGTGACGGATGGCATTTTCGAGGTCGAGGAACTTGCGCTTCAGATTGCGGCGCTGAACCAGCAGCAAGCGGATGCGATAGCAGGCGTCTGTCTTGACGTGAGCCTGGCGGAACCAGCCGGTCCGCATGATATGCGCGATGCCGAGCGCATCGTTAGCGTCGGTCTTGTTGCGCTGCGCCGACAGCGCCGCGCGCACATGACGCGTTTCGAGGCAGACCGCTGGAACACCTTCCGCCAGCAGCTCGGTGTGCAGCCACGGCGACAGCGACCCGGCCTCGTGGCCGACGCGGCGCATGCGATCCGCATAGGGTCGCAGCGCCTCGGCGATCGCAGCCGGATCAGTTTCCACAGCGGTTTCGAACGCGACTTTCCCGTCGTCGCCAACGACGCAGATTGCGGTTTCGTCGACCGAGACATCAAGGCCGGTAAAGTATTCCATCACACGACTCCTTCGCTTCCGTTTGACCGGAGCGAGGGTCGCGCCGCTGGCGTCCGCAGCGCAAGGTTTCTCATCCGGCGCAGCGGCCGTGCTGGTCGGAAACAACGCCAAGTCCTCGCCAAATACGGCGGCACTCCC
>CAYRQX010000027.1:0-43708 GCA_964426485.1 uncultured Sphingopyxis sp.
ATGTTCATTCTCCATCAGAACCGGGATATCCCGGTAGTAAGTTTCAGGTTTAGTTCGAAATCACGCTGCTTCTTTGGCGGCATATGCGCCAAAAACCCGCGCCAACTGGCCCGCCGGGGCTGCGGCAATCTGCGCAACCTTGGTGGCCGGAGCCTGCACCAGACCGATGATCTTGGCGCGGAGCTCGTCGAGCGAGGGAAGCGAAGCCAGCGCTTTGACGCCATTCACGTCGAGGACCACGTCGCCCATGCCGCCGCCAACGATTTCAAGCTTGTCGTTGGTCTTGGCAAATTCCACGGCGATCTTCGCAGCTGAGACCGGATCGGTCGAGGTTGCAAGGGCCGTGGGACCGGTCAGCAGTTCGCCGATACCGGTATAGGACGTGCCATCGAGCGCGATTTTGGCAAGACGGTTCTTCGTGACGCGAAAGTCGGCCCCTGCATCGCGCATCTGCTGGCGCAGCACCGTCGACTGAGCGACGGTCATGCCAAGGTTGCGGACGACCACAACCGAGGCAGCTGATGCCAGCGTAGCGTTCAGCGAGGATACGGCTTCGGCCTTTTCCGTACGATCCATGCCTATACTCCACTCATCTGCCCGGAACCGCGGGCGCCGAAACGCACGCGCCGCCGGGCGGCTAACACACGCAAACACAGTCGCAAGCCGAGGCTCACCTGCATTTGCGCAACGATGTCCGATGGGGTCGGTCAAGACGCGTCGCCTGAAATCAGGCGGGCGACCGAAAAAGACTGTTCCCCGTCTCGGCTGGAAATTAAGAAGGGCAAATCCCCTTCACCAACTGTCTCGGACGGAATTGTCACGGGCGGACCCGTGGCAACACGGGGGCGCTAATAGCGTCGATGGGTGCAGAGTCAAGGCCGATCGCGGGATTTGCGCATCGCCCCCGCGACCTGATCGCCCCGCATTCCGGCGAAAAATTTCTCGCAAGGCCTTGCGCTCTCCGTCTTAAGATATATCTTAGACGCATCGAGAATCACTCTAAGGAACGAAATATGATATTCTATGCGAAAATGGATGGCCGCAGTTGCGGCGGGCGGCATGCGATGCATCGCGGCGGACGCGGCTTTAGCGACGGGTTCGGACATGGCTTCGGCGGCGGCCGCCGGGGTGGCGGCCGCGGCGAGCGTGGTGAACGACGGCGGATGTTCGACGGCGGCGAGCTGCGGCTGGTATTGCTCAAACTGATCGCGGACGAACCGCGTCACGGCTATGACCTCATCCGCCAGATCGAGGAACTGACCGGCGGGTCCTATGCGCCGAGCCCCGGCGTCATCTATCCGACGCTGACGATGCTCGACGATATGGACCTGATCGAAGCGCAGCAGAGCGACGGCGCGAAAAAGCTGTTCGCGATCACCGACGCCGGCCGCGCCGAACTCGAAGCCAATAGCGAGATCGTCGAAGCCGCCCTCGCCCGGCTGACCGCGGTCGGCGAGGAAACGCAGCGCACGGACTCGGCCTCGGTGCGCCGGGCGATGGGTAATTTGCGTGCCGTGCTGATGAACCGGCTTGGCGACCGCGACTTGGGCAATGCGGCACTGCACGACATCGTCGCGCTGATCGACGAGGCGGCGCAAAAGATCGAGCGGCTGTAAGGAGCGCGGACATGACGGTTTCAGCCACGGCCAAAGTGCCCACCGCGCACGCGAGCAAATATCTGCAGCAATTGTGCAAGCATTGGCAGCATAATCTGGCGGTCGAATTCACCGCCGACCACGGCACCGTGACCTTTCCCAAGGACGCGCGCGGGGCCGACTGGCCGGGCGATGCGCTGGTGACCTTCGATGCCGGACCCGAAACGCTGGGGGTCCGGATCGACGCCAGCGTCGGCGAACAGCTTGAAGCATTGGAAGGTGCGGTGGCGCGCCACCTCGACCGCTTCGCCTTTCGCGAGGCGCCGCTGGCGTTCGACTGGCAGCCGGTTTGAGCCTGTCCCCTTCGTCATCCCGGATTTGACCCGAGATCCATAGCACCCTTGATCGGAGGCACGGCGCGTGCGGTCATGGCCCCCGGATCAAGTCCGGGGTAACGATGGAAAATCGCACCGTCCTCGTGCCCGGCCTCATACATATCGTTCTTCGATATTATTGATTGACGATAAGCCAGACTCGTTATATATCGTTCTTCGATAATCAACCTATCGGAGAACGATATGCCTACGGCCAATCCCACCTTGCTCCGCGCGACCCGCGGCCTGCTCTGGCTGACGCTGGGGTTTATCATCGCGTCGACGCTTATCGTCGCCGGGGTTGCGGTCGCGTTGGTCGTCGCCTGGCCCGCGGTGATGACCGAAATTCGTGGCACCCCTGAGTTCATCGACGCGACGACGATGCGCTTTCCGCTCGGCGTGCTGATGCTGTTGCTCATCGCGATCCTGGCTGCGGCGGGCTATATCATCCGCCAGTTGCAGGCGCTCGTCGCCAGCGCGGCGCGCGATCCCTTCATCGTCGACAATGCGGCACGATTGCGCCGGATCGGCTGGGCGCTGGTCGCGGTCCAGTTGCTCGCCATCCCCCTGCACTGGATCGCCAGCAGCATCGCCAAGGCGGGCAGCGAGTTCAGCGAGATGGGCGGCCTTTCGATCAGCAGCCTGCTCGCGATCCTGCTCGCCTTTGTCCTGGCGGCGGTGTTCGAACAGGGCGCCGCGATGCGCGACGAGCTGGAAGGGACCGTCTGATGGCGATCGTCGTGAAACTGGATGATCTGCTCCACGCGAAACGGATGACGCTGACCGACCTGTCCGACCGTATCGGCATCACGCTGGCCAATCTGTCGATCCTGAAAACCGGCAAGGCGAAGGCGATGCGCTTCTCGACGCTCGAGGCGATCTGCACCGAACTCGAATGCCAGCCCGGCGACTTGCTGGCCTTTGAAGCCGACAGCTGAACAGAGCACGGCGAAACTCGGCCCCGCTCCGCCTCCCCGGTCGGAGCGGGGCCTTTTCTGTTTGCGGAACGCAAGCCGGCCGTGGCACGTTAACGGCCCGGCGGCCTTTTTGGTCGCCGTTGCGATGAAAGGAAATTTCGTGTCCGATGCCCAGGGGCTGCTTTGCCCGACCTGCCGCGTGAACCTGACCATGTCGGAACGCCAGGGAATCGAGATCGACTATTGCCCCCAGTGCCGCGGCGTGTGGCTCGATCGCGGCGAACTCGACAAGATCATCGAGCGCAGCGAAGCCGCCGGCGCGCCCGCACCGCGGGCGTCCGCCCCTCCCCCGCCGCCACAGCAGCAGCCCGAATATCGCGAGCGCGGCTATGACGACCGCCAATATGGCAAGCCGTACAAGAAAAATTACAAAAAGAGTTTCCTCAGCGAATTGTTCGACTGATCAACCGACGATCGCGTGTCGGCGGGCGTAGAGGAAATACACGCCCAGTCCGCCGATATTCCAGACGAGAAACCAGAGCTGCGTCTGTGCCGGGAGGCTGAAGAACAGATAGATACAGCCGAGCACCGCGATCCCGCCGACCAGCCATGGCATGGGGGCGCGGAAGGTCCGCGGCGCATCGGGCGCGCGGCGGCGCATGATCAGCATGCAGATCGACACCGCAGCAAAGGCGGCGAGCGTGCCAGCGTTCGCGAGCGCCGCGAGTTCGCCGAGCGGAATGAAGCCCGCCAGCACCGCGACGACAAGCGCGGTAAAGATCGTGATCCGCACCGGCGTCCCGCGCGACGACAGCCGGGCAAGGCTGGCGGGCAGCAACCCGTCGCGCGCCATGGTGAAGAAGATGCGGCTCTGCCCGTAAAAGAAGGCGAGAATGACCGTCGGCAACGCGATGATCGCCGAGACGGCAAGATATTGCGCCGCAAGCGGGCTGCCGAGTTCGCGCAGGATCAGCGCCAAAGGTTCAGGGCTGTTGGCGAAACGGGTGTAGGCGATGGCGCCCACCGCGGCGACCGCAACCGCGATATAGATGATAACGCAGACGAACATCGATCCGACGATCCCGATCTTGAGATCGCGGTCGGGATTCTTCGCCTCCTCGGCTGCGGTGGCGATCGCATCGAAGCCATAAAAGGCGAAAAAGATGATTGCCGCAGCCGCCATCACCCCGCGCTCGACCCCGTCGGGGCCCATATGCTTGGCAAAGCCGAAGGGGCTGAACGGCTCGAGATTGGCAGCGTTAAAGGCCGGCAGCGCAACCGCGACGAACACGATGAGCGCGACGATCTTCACCAGCACGAGGATGGCGTTGAGCGTCGCGCTCTCGCGCGTGCCGACGAGCAGCAGCCCGGCAACGACCGCAATGATCGCGATTGCGGGCAGGTTGACGATGCCGCCCAATTCTGGCCCTTGCATCAACGCCATCGGGAAGCCGGCCCACGCCTCCAGCAAAGGCGCGGCATAGCCCGACCAGCCGACGGCGACCGCGCTGACGACGAGCGAATATTCGAGGATCAGGCTCCACCCGACCACCCACGCGAGCAGTTCGCCAATCACGACATAGCTATAGGTATAGGCGCTGCCCGAGGCGGGGATCATCGTCGCCATTTCGGCGTAAGCGAGCGCGGCGCAGGCGCAGATCAGGCCCGCAATGCCGAAAGAGAGGATCACCGCAGGGCCCGCCTTGTCGGCGCCCACCCCGATCAGCGTGAGGATACCCGTGCCGACGATCGCGCCGACGCCGAGCGCAATCAGATGCGGCCAGCCGAGCGTCCGCGCCAGCGCCTGCTCGCCCTCGCGCCGTTCCGGAACGATCGGTTTGCGGCGAAACAGGCTGTCGGTCATGCGGTGGGCTCCCCTTTGGCTTTGCGCTGCTTTTAAGCGAGCGGATTGGGAGCGCAAGTCACGCGGTTGGAGAAATGGCCGGCGGTTTTGGGGTGGGGCGCTGCCCTTCAGACAATCCCCTCGCCCCCGCGAAGGCGGGGGCCGCTGGCAACCTTGCGCCAGGCCGAAAGCGGCCCCCGCCTTCGCGGGGGCGACGGATATTACCGCCGCAATCGATCGTCAGCGGCCCTTAACTGCGGTCAGACCAAGGCCTCGATCGCCTCGGCCAGCTTCGCATCGCGCTCCGACAGGCCATCGGCGTCGTGAGTCGTGAGCAGGATGTCGACGCGATTGTAGACGTTCGACCATTCGGGATGATGGTCCATCTTTTCGGCGATGATCGCTACGCTCGCCATGAAACCAAAGGCCTGTGCGAAGTCGGCGAATTTGAACTGGCGCGTAATCGCGTCGCGTTTCGGCTCGTGCGCCCAGTCGGGGAAGCGGGCGAGCAGGGCGCTGCGTTGTGCATCGTCGAGTTTCTGGACCATGATTTATCTCCCGCTGGTCAATATCGTGTCGCCGCCATAAGGAAGGGCGCGATGAGCGACAAGTCTGCCCTGCCCGATTTGACCCCTGCGCTTCCTGCCGGATGGACCGGCGGCGCGCCCGATGGCGATGCGCTGTTCGCGATGGCCGAGGCCGCGCTGGCAACGATGCCCGCAGTGTTTTCCCCGCACATTGCGGGCGTGGTGGTCGCAATCGAAGAATTTGCCGACGACGAGGTGCTCGCGTCGCTGGGCATCGAACATCCGTATGATCTGACGGGTCTGTACGAAGGCCGCCCGCTCACCGAGCGCAGCATCGACCAGAGCGGCGGCATGCCCGACCGCGTCACCCTCTATCGCATCCCGATCCTGGTCGAATGGATCGAAACCGGCGAACGGCTCGACACGCTGGTCCGCCATGTGCTGATCCACGAGATCGGGCATCATTTCGGCTTTTCGGACGACGATATGCACGCGCTGGAAGATATGGCGTGACCGAATTGCTGCGACTGACCGATGTCGCATGTCTCCGCGGCGATCGATTGCTGTTCGAGAATTTGTCCCTGGTGCTGAACCGCGGCGATGCCATGTGGCTGCGCGGTCCCAATGGTGCGGGCAAGTCGAGCCTGATCCGGCTTGCCGCCGGGCTGCTGCGCCCCGCTGCGGGCACCGTCGAACGCCGTGAACGCATGGCATTGATCGACGAATCTGCCGCGCTCGACGCCGAACTCCCCTTGCGCCGCGCGCTCGATTTCTGGGCGCGGATCGATACGGTGGACGGCCATGCGGTCGACCGCGCGATGGCGGAAATGGCGCTCGCCCCGCTCGCCGAGGTGCCCGTGGCGATGCTTTCGACCGGCCAGCGCAAGCGCGCCGCGATGGTCAGCGTGATCGCCAGCGGGGCGCCGATCTGGCTGCTCGACGAGCCCGCCAACGGCATGGACGACACGGCGCAGGCGCTACTGGTGGCGGCGATTGCGAGGCATCGGGCCAATGGCGGGGCGGTATGGCTCGCCTCGCATTTCGCACTGGATGTCCCCGATCTGGCCGAGCTCGATATGGGCGCGCTCGCATGACCACCCTGCTCGCCCTGTTCTGGCGCGACCTGCGGCGGGCGTGGGGCAGCGGGGCGCTGTGGTTGCCGGTGCTGTTCTTCCTGCTCGTCGCGACGGCTTTTCCCTTTGCGGTGGGACCCGATGCGCCGCTGCTCCGCCGCGCGGGGGGCGGGATGGTGTGGGTCGCGGCCTTGCTCGCGGCGCTGTTGCCGATCGACCGGCTGGTCCGGCCCGACCGCGACGCCGGGGTGCTCGACCAGCTCGCGGTGCGCGGGATCGCCGACGAGGTGATCGCGGCGGTGAAGATTTTGGCACACGCCATCGCTTTTGGCCTGCCGTTGATGATCGCCCTGTTCCCCGCAGCGGCGTTGCTCGCGCAGGACGCGGCGCGCGTCGAGGTGCTGGCGATCGGCATTGCGATTGCCATTCCGGCGCTGGCATCGCTCGCGGTGCTCAGCGCGGCATTGACTGCGGGTCTCAAGGGCGGGAGCGCGGTCGGCGGGCTGCTGGTGCTGCCGCTGGCGGTGCCGCTGCTCATCTTTGGCGCCGGCATGCTCGACCCGTCGGGGCGCGGTGCGATGAAGTTACTGGCCGCGACGAGTTTGCTGCTGACGATGATCGGCCCGTTTGCCGCCGGGGCGGCGTTAAGGGGTTTGCGGGAATAATCGGCCATAATTCGTTCGCTTCGCACGGAGTTTATGATGGCGGCTAGCGACCGACATTTGCCCCCATCAAGGTCGTCATCCCGGCGAAGGCCGGGATCTCGCCGGTGCGTAAATCCGAGAGGGCGAGATCCCGGCCTTCGCCGGGATGACGGATGAGAGAACGCCCGCGCCCCACCCCAAAACCGCGATCACCCCCCGAATTTGGCATCCTTGGGGATCACCGCCCAATGCTTCTCCGCCGCTGCGATAAAGCCCGCGCGGTCCCGGTCCCACTTCGCCTTCACCTCCTGGTTGAAGTTGAGGTAGAGCTTGCCGTCGACGACGGCATAGGCAAGCGGATCGCCCGGCGCGAGATAGCCGCGCGACATCGCCCAGGCGCAATGCCCGCCATAGCGCGGCACGAAGGCGTCGGGATTGGCCTGAAAGCGCGCGGCGTTGGCGGCGTTGGCGAAATGATAGGCTGCGCCGTCATGCTCGACCGCAAAATCGGCCTGGCCTTTGACCGGCACACCATCGCCGTCGAAATAGCTCACTATATCATATCCGCTGACGGCAATGTTGCCGCCCTCGACGCCGATATAGACGGGCTTGGCATAGGCGTGCGGCGTGAACGCGGCGAACGACAATGGTGCAAGGAGCGCGGCGAGCAGCGCGAACAAGGCTTGGTTTTTCATGACCGGATCTCCATCTGGAGGGCATCGGCCCCGCGCCCCCCCCCCCCGTCGCACCCAGTTCGCACCGAAAGCGCAATGGGTTACGCACGGCAGGTTCGGCTTAGGTTCATCTCGGCACGCCAATCTGCGCCGCGGGGATATGGGGTCTGGGAACGCGATCGATAATGAAGAAAACAGCCGGCCTTCTCTTCCCCCTCTTCGCGAAGCTCGCCATCGCTTCGCCCGCGCTGGCGCAGAATGACAGCTCGCTCGCGCAATCGGGCGAGCCGCCGCAGCGCACCTCGGTCCTCTATACCTATGGCGACGAACCCTGCCCCGAGCCCAAAGGCGACGAGATCGTCGTCTGTGCGCAGCAGCCCGAAACCGAACGCTACCGCGTCCCCAAAGACCTGCGCGAGGAAATCAAGGACGATGTTCCCGCCGGCGGCGGCAGCTGGGCCTCGACGGTCGAGGGGTATGACAATGTCGCGCGCGCGACGCGTCCGGGCAGCTGTTCGCCTGTCGGCTCCTACGGCTTCACCGGCTGCGCCGCCGCCGCGATGCGCCAATGGTTCGAGGCGCGCCGCGCGCGCTGAAGCTTGGCCCTCTGCGCCCGGGGGACGCTTGGCGCTCCGCGCCGGGGGAGGCTTGGCGCTCCGCGCCGCGTGGCGCCCGCCACTGGCGACAAAACTCTGCTCGTCGCATATACCCCGCACGGGGTATGCCGCCTTTATAAAGGACTGATATTCGGCCGCCTCGACGGGACTTGGTTGCGTGGGGGCAATCGAAAACCGGGCGCAGCCACACCCGTGGCGCTCGTGCCTGGCTGGAGGATATCGGCGGCTAGCGACCCGCCGCCGGTATCCTTTCCCCGCCGCTCGACGCCTTAACGCATCAGCCGGTTCACCAATGCCGTCAATTCGGCCTCGCGACCCACATCGCTCTTGCGCAGGATCGACTTGATCTGCGTGCCCAACGTCTGCGCGCTCGTGCCGCGCCCGGCGGCGATATCCTCGCGCGCCTCGCCATTCGCCAGGCGCAGCGCGATCTCGGCTTCGGCCTGGGTCAGGCCGAGCGCCGCGCGCAGCGGCACGGCCCGCATCGCCGGCAAGTCTGCGCCGCGCCGGGCGACGACCAGTACGCGCGGGTCGAACCCGAAATCCCATTCGCGCTGCGGCAGGCGGAATAATTCGCAGAGCAGGCCACCCCCACCCTCACCATCATGCGGCGCGGCGATCCAGTGCTGCTGCATCGGCTCGCCCTTCAACGCGCGCGCCAGCGCCACCTGCATCAACGCATCGGCGTCGCGGCGCGCCGCGCCCAGCCGGCCGCGGCGCAGGCGCAAGGCCCCGCGCGAAGCATCGCCGACGATCGCCTCGGCCGCCGCCGACAGCGCCGCAACCGCACCGCGCCGGTCGATCAGAAAGGCCGCGACCCCGATGGCATCGAATGCGCCGACGGTCATTGCCGCGCCGCGCCGAGCCATCGCCTGCTGCATCCTGACCGCCGCCAGCGCATAGCTCGCGCCCGCCGCGAACAGCTTTTGGTCGCGCAGTCCGCTCCGCCCTTCACGCTCCGACCGCAGCGACGCCAGCCCGACGAGCAGCCCCTCGCCCTCGACCAGCACCGTCTGGCAGCCGTGCATGCCGTCCCAGCGGCGGATATGCTCCTCATAATCGTCAAAGCCGCTATGCTGCCGGACGATGTCGTAATGCGCCTCGTTCAAAATCTCGAGCGGGCGGCCGCTCGCGGCAACGCGCCAGTTCACCTCGGGCCGCCACCCTTCGATTTCCATGAATTCGCGCTGATAGGCCGGATCGATATCGGGCATAAAGTTGAACAACGTCGCATCGTCGCCCAAGCCCAGCAGTTGCGCGCGCGACGATCCGGTGCGCCGCGCGAACAGCCGCAGCGCCGCATTCCAGCCGTCCTCTTCGAACGGCGCCGCCAGAAAGGCATTTTCAACCTCGCCCGCTTCGCGGACGAACAAGCTATCCATCAACGTCGGCCCCCCAGCCTTCGTGCTCAGCTTTTATGCTTCGCTGCGTTGCAGCATGAAATGACCCGCAGCACAAGCGGCTTGCGACAACGTGCTGTTCGCAACCCGAACCGAAACGCTGCGTTTCTCCGGCGCTTGTTGACGCCGTCCCGTCCGCTCGCCTAGCTTCGGCTTCCCCAACAGGAGATTTTCCATGCGCCGCATCCTCCCCTACGCCGCCGCCGCACTCGTCGCCGTTGTCGCGACCCCGATCGTCCTCGCGCAGGGCGGCTCCGCCCCCGGCGCGCCCGACAAATCGCGCGTCACCGCGGGCACCTACGCCGCCGACGCCGGCCACACGATGGTGGTGTGGGAAGTCGATCATTTCGGCTTCAGCAAATATACGGGCATCTTCGGCGACGTGACCGGCACGCTCGTCATCGATCCCGCCAACGCGGCTGCGTCAAAGGTCGATGTGACCATCCCGGTCGCCAAGGTCACGACCGCCAGCGCCGGCCTCACCAGCCACCTTCTCCGCGCGGGCAAGGACGGCGGCAAGCCCGATTTCTTCGGCGCAGCGCCCGCCGACGCCAAATTCGTGTCGACCAGCGTCGTCCTCGACAATGAGGGCGACGAAGCCAAAGTTACCGGCAATTTGACGCTGAACGGCGTGACCAAGCCCGTCACGCTCGACGTCGATTTTCACGGCGCGGGCACCAACCCCTATAACAAGAAGGCGACGGTCGGCTTCCAGGCCGAAACGACGATCCGTCGCAGCGATTTCGGCATCGCCTATGGCATTCCCGCCGTCAGCGACGCGGTCGAACTCGAAATCCACGCCGCGTTCGAAAAACAATAAGGCTCACCCCAATCTGTCACACGCACCGCGTATGAACGGGGCGGGACCTTCGCGGGTCCCGCCCCTTTTCGTACAGGAGCCATGTGATGAGCGAACTGGTCCGCGAAATTGTCGAAGTGAACGCCTCGATCGACGGCGACGAAGAAAATCCGCTGCTGATCGTCGAGGCCGAGGGCCTCGCCCCCACTGCCGGCTGGGCCAATGTCCGGCTCGACCCGCATGTCTACATCACTCCGCCCGAAGACGGCGTGCAGGATTTCGACCTCGTCGGCGATCGGCCGGCGCCCGGTCCTTCTGGCGCCGCCGACGCGCTGACCGAAGTCGAGGCCGCCTGGGAAGGCCCGCTGCAGGACTGGTGCATCGCCGTCCGCGTCCACGCGATCGACAATCTGATCGAGGACGAGGTTTTCGAACCGTGGGACGAAGACGACGACGACGCGAGCCAAGCCGCGTAAGCCCGTCCCGCAACCACCCCCTGCACTGCGCCGGGCCGCGAGGCCGCCCCTTACTTGGCAAGGCGGCCCGGCGACATTTTCGGTTCATCGCAGAGCCAGCAAGCACGGCCTAGCTTCCCCCATATTCAAGGGAGGATCCGCATGCGCCGCACCCTGCTACTGGCTTTCGCCCTGACGGCAACGCCCGCCTTCGCCCAGAACGCGGCGGCACCGAATCCCCAGATCGACTATCCCGCCTTCCAGGCGCTCACCGCCAGCGTCGCGCCCCGGCGTGCGGAGCGCCTCATCGCCTTCGACGCCTTCAAGGCCGAGGCCGCGAAGCCCGGCACCCTCCTCCTCGACGCCCGATCAAAGGACGCCTTCGCGCGCGGCCACATCAAGGGCGCGGTGAACCTGCCGCTCACCGACTTCACCGCCGACAGCCTCGCTGCGGTGATCGGCGCCAACCCCGACCGGCCCATCCTCATCTATTGCAACAATAATTTTCGCAACAACGTCGCCCCGGTGCCGGTCAAATCGGTCGCACTCGCGCTCAATATCCAGACCTTCATCAACCTCGTCGGCTATGGCTATCCGAACGTCCGCGAACTCGCCGACGTCGTCGATTTCAATGATCCGAAGGTGGAATGGGTGACGGGTTGATGACGCAATTTTCCCACTCCCCCCTTGCCAAGCACGACATTTTGCATCACTAGAGCGCCCATGCGCGGCAACGCCCTTCTTCTTCTGCGACTTACACGCCCTTGGGCGTGACACTGGCTGCGCGCTAGTCGCGGCCACCCGCTCAAGGGTCCGATCGACACATATCGCAACCACCCGAAGAAGAAGCCAACACCATGACCATGCTCCGCGACCCCTCGGTCAAATATAGCGCCTTCCCGCAGATTCCCTTGAGCCATCGCGAATGGCCCGGCCGCACGATCACCCGGGCGCCGATCTGGCTCTCCACCGACATGCGCGACGGCAATCAGGCGCTGATCGACCCGATGGATGCCGAGAAAAAGGCCCGCTTCTTTGACCTGCTCTGCCGCATCGGCCTGAAAGAGATCGAAGTCGGCTTCCCCAGCGCCGGCGCCACCGAGTTCGACTTCATCTCGGGCCTAGTCCAGAACGGCCGCATCCCCGACGACGTCACCCCGCAGGTTCTCACGCAAAGCCGTGCCGACCTCATCCGCACCAGCTTCGACAGCCTCGCGGGCGCCAGGACCGCGATCGTCCACGTCTACAACGCCGTCGCCCCCGCCTGGCGCAAGATCGTCTTCGGCATGGACAAGGCCGACATCAAGCAGATCGCGATCGACGGCGCCAGGCAACTGCGCGACAACGCCGCGCGACTGCCCCAAACCAACTGGCGTTTCCAGTACAGCCCCGAATGCTTCTCGACGACCGAGATCGATTTCAGCATCGAGGTCTGCGAGGCGGTGATGGAGATTCTCCAACCGACCCCCGACAACCCGATCATCCTCAACCTGCCCGCGACGGTCGAGGCGTCGACCGCGAACATCTACGCCGACCAGATCGAATATTTCGGCAAGAACCTACCGAACCGCGACGCCGCGATCCTGTCCCTCCACACCCACAACGACCGCGGCACCGGCGTCGCGGCGGCCGAACTTGGCCTGCTCGCGGGCGCCGACCGCGTTGAGGGCTGCCTGTTCGGCAATGGCGAGCGCACCGGCAACACCTGCCTCGTCACCATTGCGCTCAACATGTACACGCAGGGCGTCGACCCGCAGCTCGACTTCTCGAACATCGACGAGGTCATCCAGACGGTCGAATATTGCAACCGCCTCCCCGTCCACCCGCGCCACCCCTATGGCGGCGAGCTCGTCTACACCGCCTTTTCGGGTAGCCATCAGGACGCGATCAAAAAGGGCTTCGCCGCGCGCGAACGCCAGAATGACGAGCGCTGGGAAGTCCCCTATCTCCCCATCGACCCCGCCGACCTCGGCCGCAGCTATGAAGCGGTGATCCGCGTCAACAGCCAGTCGGGCAAGGGCGGCGTCGCGTGGGTGCTCGAACAGGACAAGGGCCTGAAACTGCCCAAGAAAATGCAGGCGAGCTTCAGCCATGTCGTGCAGGCACTCGCGGATGAGACGAGCCGCGAACTCGGCGCCGAAGACATCTGGGGCGCCTTCGACCACGCCTATCTGGTGACGACAGGCAAACGCTTCCAGCTCGTTGACTGGTCCGAAAGCCATGCGGGAACCGACCGCATCTTCGCCGGCAAGCTCACCATCGACGGCGCGACGCGCAGCGTCAGCGGCCGCGGCAACGGCCTGATGAGCAGCGTCATCGCCGCGCTCGCGGAGTCAGGCGGCCCGATCATGGACATCGTCGACTATAGCGAGCACGCGATCGGCCAGGGCAGCAATGTGCAGGCGGCCGCCTATGTCGAATGCCGCACCGCCGACGGGAAAAGCCTGTTCGGCTGCGGGCTCGACACCGACGTCGCGACGGCGAGTGTACGGGCGATTTTGAGCGCGGCGAACGGAGCTTAACGCACCGCTCGCCGCCCGAGCGTCACTGGACGGGTGCCGCGCCCTTCGCCTTGGCGACCGCTGCCGCGAACTGCTTGCCCGACATATTGGCGGCCAGTCCCGTCTTCGTCGCAAATAGCATCGCCCGGGGCAGCGTTACGTCGCCCTTGCCCGTCGCGAGCACCGCGCTGTCGGCGTTGACCGTCTTGACCTGCCCCAGCACGCTGTTGCCGCCGGCGCTGCTGACATTGGCACCGACCTTCAGCTCCTTGTTGAGCGCAGCGGCATTTTTCTGTGCCGCCTGTTCCACCGACGCGACCAGCTGGGCCTTGGTGGCATTGAGCGCCGGGCCCTTGTCGGTCTGCATAAAGGCGGTCGCGGGCACGACGATCCCGTTGTTGCCGACCGCGACCGCGACCCGGCCGCCTTCGACCTGCACGATCGTCCCGACGACCTCGCCCGCCGAGTCATGGACCCTGGTTCCCGGTGTCAGCGTCGCCGCGGGCGCGGCGGTCGGGGCGGGATTGCCTTGGGTCGCCAGCACCGGCGCTCCGTGAACCGCCGCGCCCGCAAGGCACAGCGATGCAATAAAGCCGAACGGCCTTTTCATGGCTTGTCTCCTGTTGATGGATGGGAAAGCCGATCATGACGGCGCGCCGCGGCGCTGGCCAACGACGGGCTGCCGAGCCGTGTCGCGCGCGGGATGAGCCGAGCCTTGCGGGCAGCCTCGCTGAGCGGCGCCGCCTCTCTTTGCTACGCAACGGGGACGATCGCTTAGTCGACGACCCAATAATCGGCCGCCCCGCCGGGCTCGAACCCGCGGCGGCAGATCACATTCCCGTCCTGCGTCAGCTCGGCCCACGCACCGATCGGCTCGCGCTCCATCATCACCAGCGCCGCGGCGACATCCTCGGCCTCGAACGCGACGCGCTTTTCCATCCCGAACCACGCATCCTGATATCGCAGGACGTAGGTGGTCAGCACTGGGGATTCCGGGCGCGGCAGACAGTCGCATTCGCCGTCGCCGGAGCCGCGGAGATATCGCTGGGGGAGCTTCATTGGGGGGAGAACCTTCGGTGGGGGAAACGAAGGGGGCGATCCCGACGGCTGGTCCAGCCGTGACCGCCGCCGGGGCGAAAGAATGTGGGTCGGCGATGCGTCTCCTGCGCCACAGGGGCGTGCGGACAGCACCGCAGGGGCGCGCGCCGCGTCCGAAAACAACGCCTTATCATTGCCATACCACCCGGTATCGTCGGCTTTCCGTTCGACCGGCGACCCTTTCGAATCGACAAACGACTTGACGGCCGCATCGCAAACTGCGGCGTCGGGCACCGCCGCGGGCGGTACCTTACATTGTCCCGGCGCCATCCCCATATAAGGCCCATCGCGGCACGCGTTCTTCGTAGGCCGCCGCGACTGAGAGACATGCGCGCTCCCGCTTACAAGGAGGAGCCGCGCGCCATGAAGCCCGAAACCAGCCCCGCCACCCCGGCCGTCGCCGACGAGACAGTGACGCCCGCCAAGACGCGGTCGAACAGCTTCTTCCGCCAAAAGCGCAACCCGCTTCCGCGCGACGATGCGCGGCGACAGGGCGACATCAGCCAGCTCGCCTTTCTGACGATGGGCGGGCGCGATCCGGCAATCGCCTTTCTCAACACCGAAAATGCCGAACTCGGCGGCCGCCCGCTCGCGGTCGCGACCGCCAGCGACATTGGATATGAACAGGTCGCCACGGCAATCCGCGCCTGGACCCCCGACCTCGACTCCGCCCGCGATCCGGGCTTCGAATGAGCCGCGCGATGAACCTCGCGCTTCCCGAAGCCGAGGTGAAGCAAATCTGCCTGTCGCAAGGCGTCAGCATCAGCGCGATCGAGCCGCTGCCATCGGGGGGCACCCGCCTCATCTGCACCACGCCCGCCGGCGCCGAGGAAATGCGCCTGCGCCTGCGCGGTCACATCATCGATGGCGCGGTCACCCGCCACCGCTTCTATCGCCCGCCGGGCGCATCGGGTGGCTATTAGCCCCGCCGAATAGCTGCCGTTGACCCCGTCCCTCAGGCGATGGAGAAGAAGCCGGTGACCGTCAAACGCCCGGCAGCGGGGTCCGCCGACAGTTCATTCTCTGGCGAAATCGCCCCGCTGTGGAGATTCCAGCTGCGATAAAGCAACGCCCGATTATACCGTGCGGGTTCGGTGCGGATGCATTCGAACAGCGGCGTGTCGCCCAGAACATATTCGGGCGGCGGCACCCCGCCATGGCGCATTTCCATGTCGAGCTGCCGAAAGAAAAGGTCACGCTTGCTTTCATCCACCGTCTCGAACCCCGTCGAACGGTGGCGAAAAAAGGCGGTGCCGTCGCCTCCTTCGCGCGACAGATAGTGGACGAGCGCAATGCGATCCCCGGTAAAGGCGTCGATATGCGGCAGGCGCTGCGGAATGCTCAGCGCGCCCGCCGGGGTCGAGACGATCGAAAAGCTCGCATCGACGACGGCGATCGGCCCGGTCCGCCCGAACGCTTCGGCGGCGGCCGCTGCGACAAGCGGAAGCTGTTTCGTCAGATAGTCGGCGGGCAGCGCCGCCCGCACCCCGGGAAAATGGTTGAGCGCCGGAGCAAATGCCGCCGCCTGCGCGACGCTGCGCAAGCCATCGGGATCCGGCGCAAAATCGTCGAGGATGACGAGCGGCTGCGCCTCGCGCCCGATCGTCTCGATACGAACCGACGTCATTCGGCGCAGGCTGCGGCGCGCGCCAGCAGGTAATCGCGTTCGCGCGCGTTACCCGACAGCGCCGCTGCCGCCTTAAATTCTTCCCGCGCTTCACGCGGACGCCCGGCGCGGAACAGGAAATCGCCGCGTGCGGCGGGCAGCGGCGCGTAATGGCGGAGCGCCGCCACATCGGCGATCGCGTCGACCAACCGCAATCCGGCCTCGGGACCGAACGCCATGCTGTACGCGACCGCCCGGTTGAGCTCGACCACCGGCGACGGCATCACCTGCCCCAGCCGGTCGTAGAGGCCTGCAATACGCCGCCAGTCGGTTTCCTCCGCCGAGCGCGCCCGCGCATGGCAGGCCGCGAGCCCCGCCTGCAACGCATAGGGCCCGTCGGCGCCGCCCAATGCCACGGCGCGACCCAGCGCATTGAGCCCGCGGCGGATCAGCAAATGGTCCCAGCGCGCCCGATTCTGTTCGGTCAGCGGGACGAACCGCCCATCGGGGCCAGCCCGCGCCGTCAGCCGCGATGCCTGAATTTCCATCAGCGCGAGTAAGCCCAGCACCTCGGGTTGCTCGGGCATCAATCCGGCAAGGATGCGCCCCAGCCGCTGCGCCTCGGCGCAGAGCGGCGGCCGGACGAGCGACGGTCCCGCGGTCGCCGCATAGCCTTCGTTGAAGATCAGATAGACGACCTCGAGCACCGACCCCAGCCGCGCCTGAAGCTCGGCGCCGCGCGGCACCTCTAACGCCACTCCCGCCTTGGCGATCGCCTTTTTCGCCCGCGTGATCCGCGCCGCGATCGCCGCTTCGTTCGACAGAAACGCGCGCGCGATTTCCTCGACGGTCAGCCCGCCGACCAGCCGCAACGTCAGCGCGGCGCGTGCTTCGGGCGAAATCACCGGATGACAGGCGGCAAAGATCAGCCCGAGCAGTTCGTCGCCGAGCGGGTCGTCGAGCGCCGCCTCGACGGCGTCGGCGCTCATGTCGCGCTCCTCATCCAGTTCGCGGGCGATTTCGGCATATTTCCGCTCCCGCATCGCATGGTGCCGGACGCCGTCGATCAGCCGCCGCTTTGCCGTCGCCGTCAGCCAGGCGCCCGGATTGTCGGGGACACCGCGCTCGGGCCAATCGGTCAGCGCGATCAACAGCGCGTCCTGCGCCAGCTCCTCGGCCCGGTCGACGTCGCGCGTCATCCGGGCGAGCGCAGCGATCAGCCGCGCCCGCTCGATCCGGAACACCGCCTCGATCGCCTTCTTGGTCCGGTCTTGGGTCTCATGGGCCGCCATGCCTGCTTTCTCGGACAACAAAGCCGGAGAGGCAAGCATGGCGACCGGCGCGACTATTCGCCGCCGAGCCTTTCGCGCAGCTTCTGTTCTTGCTCGGCGAGTTCGGGCGTCATCGCGTCGCCGAAATCTTCCATTTCGTAAAAGGGCCGGATTTCGAGTTCGCTCGGCCCCGGCATCGGGTTCGGGCAGCGTTTGGCCCAGGCGACCGCCTCGTCCAGGTCCTTGACCTCCCAGACCCAATAGCCTGCGACAAGCTCGCGCGTCTCGGCAAAGGGGCCGTCAATCACCGTCCGGCTCGCGCCGTCGAACGCGATCCGCTTGCCGAATGAAGAGGGCTTCAACCCGTCGCCGTCGACCATCACGCCCGCATTGACCAGTTCCTCGTTGAACTTGCCCATCGCCTCGAACATCGCGGTCATGTCCTCGGTCGGCGGCAGGCCTTTTTCGCTGTCCTCGGTCGCTTTGACAAAGACCATTACACGCATCGTCCATCTCCTCTTCGATCGGGCCAACAGCGGCTCCTGCCAACACGACGAACGAGCCGCCGCCAAATCGACAAAAGCCAAGAAAAAAATTCAGGCGACCTCCGCCAGCGACTGCGGCGTCGAAAACCGTTGCCGATATTCGTGCGGCGACAGGCCGATCAGACGGTGGAACAATTTGCGGAACGCCGCCGCATCCTCATAGCCGACACTCCAGGCGATCTGGTCGACCGTCCGCTTGGTGAACTCCAGCAATTCGCGCGCTTTGCCGACGCGCAGATGCTGGACATATTCAACCGGCGTCATCCCCGTCGCGGCCTTGAAGCGGCGCTGGAATGTGCGTTCTTCCATCCCGGCCTCGCCCGCCATCTCGGGCACCGCGACATGACCGGCACCCCGCGCCTGCAACCAGTGTTGCGCCTTCAATATCGCCTCGTCGCCATGCGTCAGCTTCGGCGCAAAGCTCGCATAATGTTTCTGTTCGCGCCCCGACGGGTCGATCAGCAGGAAGCGCGCGGTCTCCATCATCACCGTCGGGCCCAGCAATCGTTCGACGATACGCAGCCCTAGGTCGGTCCACGCCATCAGCCCGCCCGCAGTAACGATGTCGCCATCGTCGATCACCATCCGGTCGGCCTCCAGCCGCACATCGGGAAAACGGGTGCGAAATTCCTCTGCATAGAACCAGTGCGTCGTCGCCGGCCGCCCGCTGAGCAGCCCCGTTGCCGCGAGCGCGAACGACCCGCCGCAGTTCGACGCCAGCACCGTGCCTTGCGCGTGCCGGTCGAGCAGCCAGCGCGCATAGGGTTCGACCTCGCCCGGATCGAGCAGCTTGTGCAGACTGCCCGGCGCAATCAGCACCGCGGGCGAGTTGCTCGCGGACTCATCGGGGTGACTGTCGTAATAGCGGACAAATCCCCCGCCCTCCTGCAGCCGCCAATGGCTGACACGAATCGGCGCCCGACCATGATCGACCGCAAAGCGCCCCGCGACGTCGAACAGGTCGGTGATGCCATGCACCATCCCCATCTGACAGTCGGGATAGGTCATCATTCCGACCTCGATCAGCGGCACCCTCGCCGCGTCGGGCACCTTCAACTTGGGCACGTCGCCTCCTTTGTCGGATTTGACCCGCATAATGTCGCGTCCGCCAATCCCGCGCAAGGCCAGGCCGGCCTATTTCATGTCTCACCGGGACGGACACCCCGCCCTTCTCGAAACGAAAGGAACCATATCATGACCACCATCACCACCAAGGACGGCACCAACATCTTCTTCAAGGACTGGGGTCCGAAGGACGCACAGCCCATCGTCTTCTCGCACGGCTGGCCGCTCAGCGCCGACGCCTGGGACGCGCAGATGGTGTTCTTCGCCAATGAAGGTTTCCGCACCATCGCTCACGACCGCCGCAGCCATGGCCGTTCGGACCAGGTGTGGGACAATAATAATATGGACCAATATGCCGACGACCTTGCCGAACTGATCGAACAGCTCGATCTGAAAGACGTCATCCTTGTCGGCCACTCGACCGGCGGCGGCGAAGTCACCCGCTACATCGGCCGTCACGGCACCGCCCGCGTCGCCAAGGTCGCGCTGATCGGCGCGGTTCCCCCGCTGATGCTCAAGACCGAAGCCAATCCGGACGGCCTGCCGCTCGACGTCTTCGACGGCATCCGCAAGGGCACGTTCGACAACCGCCCGCAGTTCTTCAAGGACCTGACGATCCCCTTTTACGGCTATAACCGTGATGGCGCCGTCGTCTCCGAAGCGGTGCGCGACGAATTCGTGCGGCAGGGGATGAACGGCGGCCTCAAGGGCCTGCTCGACAGCATCCGCGCCTTTTCGGAAAGCGACTTCAACGAGGATCTCAAGAAGTTCGACAAGCCGACGCTCGTCCTCCACGGCGACGACGACCAGATCGTGCCGATCGGTGCCGCGGCGCTCTCGACGGTCAAGATCGTCAAGCAGGCGGTGCTCAAGGTCTATCAGGGCGGCAGCCACGGCCTGACCGTGACCGAGCAGGACCGCTTCAACGCCGACCTTCTCGACTTCATCAACAGCTGATAGGGAAGAGGCGCGGGCCCCAGGATTTTTGGGTGGGCCGCGCCTCCACCTATAAGGGAGACGTGCCATGATCCTCGGTTTGACCATCCCGCAGTTCACCACGCTGCATGTCTTGATCAGCTTCGTCGGCATTATCGCCGGCCTTATCGCCCTCCCCGCCTTCGCCCGCGGCCGCATCCTGCCCCGGACCAACGCGATCTTCCTCTGGTTCACGCTGCTCACCAGCCTGACGGGGTTTCTCTTCCCCATCCTGGCCTTCACCCCGGCGCTCGGCACCGGAATCGTCTCGACGCTGGTGCTCGCGGCCGCTTTCTGGGCCTGGTACGCCCGCAAGCTCGCCGGCCGCGCCGTCACAATCTATGCGATCACGGCCACGGCGGCGCTTTACCTCAATCTTTTCGTGCTCGTCGTGCAGTCGTTCCTGAAGGTTCCCGCGCTCAATGCGCTCGCGCCGAACGGAACCGAAGGCCCCTTCGTCGCGGCACAGGGCGCCCTCCTCCTCATCGCGATCCTGTTCGGCACTCTCGCCGTGAAAGGCGGCCCCCGCCCGATCGCGGCCTGACCCCATGCCCCAAATGACGAAGGGCGGCCCACCCGGGCCGCCCTTGTCACATTGGGTTCATGCCGGGGCAGGCGCCGCCCACCCCGCGCATCTTACATCCCGTCCAGGCCCTTGCTGACCAGAATGTTCACCGCAACGCGGCGATTCTGGGCCTTGCCTTCGGGGGTGCTATTGTCCGCCGCCGGGTCGGCTTCGGCCATCCCGGTGGGGGTCAGCATGCGATAGGGCTTCCAGCCGCATGCCTGCTGCAGATGATTGACGACGCGGCTTGCGCGCTTTTCGCTGAGCTCCTGATTGAGCTCCTGGCTTCCCGTGGAATCGGTATAACCGACGACGAGCAGCAGGGCATTGTCCATACCCTCGGCCTGCGTCGCCGCGCTGCACAGGTCGGCCTTCGCCTGCGCGGACAGCACCGCCTTGCCGGTGGCGAAATTCACGTTCGTCGTGCCCTTCACATTATATTGGTCGATATCGCCGACGCGGCTGCGCAGTGCCTCGGTCGCCGCCGTCTGTTCGGCAAAGCGCTGGTCGGTGCCGGTGCGGATCATCGATGCGGTGCGCAGATCCTTGCTCTTCAGCTCGATCTCGCTTGCCACCAGTCCGCCGTCCCACTGCAATGTGTCGATGGTGACGGGCAAGCCGTTGAGCAGCTGATCGGAGGCAAGCTTGTCGCGATTGAGGCCCAGGAAGCCGCCGCTGCTCTTGATCTTCGTATAGTCCGCGATCGCAATGCTCATGCTGTTGCCGTCGGCGGTCACGACCTTCATCCGGCCATCGCTGCGCGCCGCAATCATGCCTTCGACCTTGGGCCCCTTGGTCATCTGGTCGGGCGAAGGAAGCGTGCCGACGACGGTCGCCATCACATCGCTATCGGTCGCATCCTGCTCCTGAGCCGCGAGGCTCCCCGTGGCGGTGCCGGCCATCAAGGCCAGCGCCAGTAAGATTCTCGGACTCTTGGAAACGGCGCCCATATACTTCTCCTTCAAAACAGCCGCCCGCGCAGATGGAACCGCGTGTTCGCGTGATCCGTTCTGGCACAAGATTACTCACGGCGCGGGCGAAAGTTGCGCGTTTCGTCGGGCATATCGGGCGGCGCGCCGTTAAGCGCGCGTCGCAAAAGCGTAATTTTTTTGCACCGTAGATTTACGGAGGGAGAAATTCCGGGGAGTTTGCCAATCGCCGGCTTTCGCGAAAATGTAGCTTTTGGAGGAGATCGAGCGGCCGTTCCGTACCGACCGCCAGCCCACCCGATACCCGCTTGCGCCGCTTTCCGTTTACGTTAAGGTTAGTCTCAAACGGCAACCGGAGAGTGATTCATGGCCCTTCCCCCGATTTTCGACCGCCTGCGCCTGCCCGTGATCGGCTCGCCGCTGTTTATCGTGTCGGGACCCGAACTTGTCATTGCACAGTGCAAGGCGGGCGTCGTCGGCAGCTTTCCCGCATTGAACGCCCGCCCGCAATCGCTGCTCGACGAATGGCTGCATCAGATCACCGAAGAGCTCGCGGCATGGGACCGCGCCAATCCCGATCGCCTCTCGGCGCCCTATGCGGTCAACCAGATCGTCCATAAATCGAACGACCGGCTCGAACAGGACATCGCGACCTGCGCCAAATGGAAGGTGCCGATTACGATCACCTCGCTCGGCGCGCGCGAAGAACTCAACCAGGCGGTCCATGGCTGGGGCGGCATTACGCTGCATGACGTCATCGACGACCGGTTCGCACGCAAGGCGGTCGAAAAGGGCGCCGACGGCCTGATCCCCGTCGCGGCGGGCGCCGGCGGCCACGCCGGCCGGCAATCGCCCTTCGCGCTGGTGCAGGAAATCCGCGAATGGTTCGACGGTCCCGTCGCGTTGTCGGGCGCGATCGGTCATGGCCGCTCGGTCCTCGCCGCGCAGGCCTGCGGCGCCGACCTCGCCTATATCGGCAGCGCCTTTATCGCCACCGCCGAAGCCAATGCCGACGAAGGCTATAAGAACGGCATCGTCGAGGGCCGCGCCGCCGACATCGTCTATTCGAACCTCTTCACCGGCGTGCATGGCAATTACCTTCGCCAGTCGATCGTCGCCGCGGGCATGGACCCGGACAATCTGCCCGAAGGCGATCTCAAGACAATGAATTTTGGCTCGGGCGGCAACACCAAGGTCAAGGCGTGGAAGGACATCTGGGGCTCGGGCCAGGGCATCGGCCCGGTCACCGCGGTCCGCCCGGTGGCCGAATTTGTCGCCGAACTCGAAACCCAATATCTCGCCGCGCGCCGCGAACTCGAAGCGAAGGTTCGGCTTTAAATCTCGCACCGAAGGCGCTGCCCAACGCCGGACTGCAATGTCGGTTGTGGAGTGGTGAGCGGACATAATGCCGTGATCGCAATTTCTTAACTCTCGCAGCCTATTTCTTCGAAGCGATTCGAAGCGGGGGTGGTTTATGAGAAGTTGGGAAGCGATATGCGGCGCAATGGCGCTGCTGGCAGCCGGGAGCGCGCACGCTCAAACAGTTTATCAGGGATCGGCGATCGATGGCCCAGCGTTTGCGATGGCAAAGCGCTATTATCTTCCCATCGGGACGCCGTTAAAGCTGCAAACGACTACGCCGCTCTCGACGAAAGTCAGCAAGCCCGGCGATCGCGTGCGCCTCGCCGTCGTTGAGGAAGTGAGCTTTCGAGGCTCGGTTGTGGTACCGGTCGGCACCTCAGTTATCGGAGAAGTGTCGCAGGCCCAGCGTAACGGCCATGTGGGCAAGAAGGGCAAGCTCCAAGTCCGGTTGGTCAGCATCGAAATGCCCGATGGTCCCGTGCGGTTGAGCGGCAACGTTTATGATGAAGGTAAAAGTCACACAGCCCTGTCAGTTGGGACGATGCTTCTTGTTTCGCCGCTTGGAGGATTTCTAATCCACGGCACCAGCGCAAGCATCCCCGCGGAAACTCCCGTGACGGCTCATATTGCGGAGCCTCTGCGTTTCGCTTGGCGCCCTGAAAAGGAAGCGCTAATGGCTCTGTTACCGCAATCGGAGGAAAGGGCCGCAGGCCAGAGCATCGCTTCCTCCGAATTGCCTGATTGACGCAAACGTCCCGCGCTCTCCCCAAGGGTGGACCGGGCAGGCGCCAGCTATTCTGACCACTACGTCCGAAAACGGTCGAACTGCAACTGGTCGGATGTCGCCTTTCACATATTTCGCGCAGAGGCGCAGAGAACGCGGAGAGAAATTGTAAAAATCTCTGCATTCTCTGCGCCTCTGCGCGAATCTCATCTTAGCCCGACGGCCGCTTCCGGTCGTTTCCCATATCACCCCGCGCGCCCGAACAGCTTGTCGATCGCCTCGTCCAGATAGGGACGGTCGACGAACAGCCGCATCGGATCGCGGCGATTGAGCCAGAAGCCCGCACCGTGCCGGTCGGTCAGCGCGCGGCGCGCCGTATCCTGCAACAGGCGCAGCCGCATCACGGCCGTGCGGCGCGCGGCGCGCAAGTCGGCGGGCGGGTGAAGCGCGAAATGTGCCCTGATCCGTTCGACCCGCGCCGCGATGACATCGCTATAGCCATGGTGCGGCCCGCGGTGCAGCGCATGGCCGAAGCGCAGCGCAACCGGTTCGCAAGCCGGCAGCATCAAACCGTTCCGTTCAAAATGCTGGAGCGCAAATCCTTCCGCTCTCAATTGCTCGAACATCGCTGCCATCTGCGGACGCTGCAGCAGTGCAATAGGAATCAGATGATGCCGTTGAAATCCGGTTTGCGGCGGCGGTGCCGCATACCAGCCGCGTCCCGGCATCAACTATCGCGGCCGAACTCGACGATGACGGTCGACCTTTGATCCACGCTGCCAAGGGGTGGCAGCAGTCCGATCCACTCCCCCGCCTCCAGTCCGCGCATCGTCCGCGCATGCTGGACCGGACCGTTGAGCATCATGTCGAGCGCCAGCCGCGACAACCGCCGGACCATTTCGGCGGCGGTCCAGCCGTCCGGAATTCGCGCCTCCAATTCCTGCCCGGCAAAAAGGGCGAGCCCGCGCGTTCCCATGCTTGCGCCATCGTCGACATCCTTGCGGCGAAAGGCAACGAGGTGCAGCACCGGAGGCATGCCGCTAGCCAGCATTTCGGCGATCGAGGCCCGGAATTGCGGTGCGTCCGACCACAATCGCGCCGGCGACCAGAAAATATGGCTCGCATTGAGCAGGTCGATCAACAGCACCATCATCTTGAAAAATTCGCGCATCCGCGTCGGTTGCTCGGGCGCGCCCCCCGCAACCGCCCTCAGTTCGGGATCGCGCTCGGGAATGAAGACCCAGCATGTGCCGCTCTCGCGCCATCTGCCTGGCAAGCTGGCCGCCAGCAGGCTGGTCGACGGGTGGTCGGGGTCGGCAAGGTCCAGCGCGGCATCGGCCGCGGGGCCGGCAAGAACCGACACCGCCCCGAACGTCAGGCGGAAACAGGGGGCTGCGATCCGCCCTGCGGCATCAGCGCGGTCGGCCGCGATCCGCTCGGGCCTCAGCCCCATGCGGCGCAGCGCGGTTTCGACCGTATCGCTCGATCCGCCCTGCATCGCCGTGCCGACGATCAAGGCAAAGGGTTCCGGCGGAACCGGCAGGATCAGGGCATCATTGTTCCCGACATGCATGGTGCTGGTCGACCTTTGTGGGTTCGGCCCTGCATCGCAAGAGTTGTTACAATGTTCAAACGCTTATTGCCGCATGTCGGAAAGTTAACCTGGGCCGCGGCCTCAGATCGCGACCTGGCTTCCCAGTTCGACCACGCGATTGGTCGGCAGGCGGAAATATTCCATCGCGCTTTCCGAGTTGCGCAGCATCCATGCGAACAGCTTTTCGCGCCAGATCGGCATGCCCGGCTTGCTCGCCGCGATCAGCGTCTGCCGCGACAGGAAGAAGCTGGTCTCGATCATCTTGAACTCGCCGCCGCAGCTCGTCACGCGGGTCAGCGCCTCGGGCACATCGATCGGCTGCATGAACCCATAATTGAGCACCAGCCGGTGAAACCCCTGTCCCAGATCCTCGAGCAGGCAGAATTTCTCCTCCTGCACGAACGGCACGTCGGCGATCTTGATCGTCAGCAGGATGATCCGCGCGTGCAGCACCTTGTTGTGCTTCAGGTTGTGGAGCAGCGCATGCGGCACCCCGTCGCTGCTCGACGTCATGAACACCGCGGTGCCCGGCACGCGCGTCGCGCTGTTCGCGGCCGATTTGACGAAGACCGGGATCGGCATCGCGCCCTCGGCCATTTCCTGCTGCATCAGCTTGCGCCCGCGCGACCAGGTGGTGAGCAGGGTGAAGATGATCAGGCCGATCGCCAGCGGCACCCACCCACCATCGGGCACCTTGATCAAATTCGCCCCGAAATAGGCGATGTCGACGATGAAAAAGACCGCCAGCACCGGCAGCGCCTTCCACGCCGGCCATTTCCACAAAGTGAAGAGCACGACGCTGAGCAGGCAGGTATCGATGAACATCGCGCCCGTCACCGCGATACCATAAGCCGCGGCAAGGTTGCTCGACGATCCGAAGAACAGGACGAGGATGATCACCATCACCATCAGCCCCCAATTGACCATCGGGATATAGATCTGCCCCTGCGCCGAAGCACTGGTATGCTCGACGCGCAGGCGCGGCATGAAGCCGAGCTGGATCGCCTGCTGGGTCAGCGAGAAGGCGCCCGAAATCACCGCCTGGCTGGCGATGATCGTCGCCAGGATCGCGAGGATGACGACGGGCACCTGCCACGCGTCGGGCATCATCTGGAAGAAAGGATCGGCGATCAGGTCGCCGCGCGGCCCCATCTCGGCATCGAGCACCATCGCGCCCTGGCCCATATAGTTGAGCATCAGCGCGGGCAGGACAAAGGTCAGCCAGCTGAGCCCGATCGGCCCGCGTCCGAAATGCCCCATGTCGGCATAAAGCGCCTCGGCCCCCGTGACCGCGAGCACGACCGCGCCGAGCGCGATAAAGGCGGTAAATCCGTCGACGTAAAAGAAACGCAGCGCATTCATCGGGTTCAGCGTTTCGACGATGATCCACGGATGATCGACGATATGGATGAGCCCCAGAATCGCGAGCATCGTGAAATAGGCGAGCATGATCGGCCCGAACAGCATGCCGACCTTCGCCGTCCCGCGCGCCTGGATCGCGAACAATCCGATCAGGATCGTCAGCGCGATCGGCACGATATAGGGCTCGAAACCCTTGTTGACATAGCTCAGCCCCTCGGTCGCCGAGAGCACCGACATCGCCGGGGTGATCATGCTGTCGCCATAGAAAAGCGCGGTCGCGAACACGCCGAGCAGGATGATCGGCCAGGTCCAGCGCTTCTCGCCCGACGACCGGCTGATCAGCGCGAGCAAGGCCAGGCTGCCCCCCTCGCCCTTGTTGTCGGCCTTCATGATCGTCATCACATATTTGAACGTGACGACGAGCATCATCGACCAGAAGACGAGGCTGAGCACACCATAGATGTGCAGCCGGTCGGGCTCGATCGGATGATGGCCGGCAAAGGTTTCGCGGAACGCATAGAGCGGGCTGGTGCCGATATCGCCGAATACGACGCCGATCGCACCGACGGCAAGCTTCAGCCTGCCATCGCTATGATGTCCATGCCCGTAATGGGCCGTTTCGGCGGCAGCAGTTGCAGCGCCTGGGGCGCCGCCCGCCGCCTGTTGCGACTCAGCAGTCATTGCGCGCCTTTAAACGAGCCCGCGCCTTTGTAATAGGTTTCAATTTGGGACGTCCGCGGGCGGCGCGCCGGCCGACGTTTCAGCGGGCAGCGGCGGCCCAAGCGCCTGACGCAATTGCGCCAGCCGCATTTCCAGATCGGGCCGCCACGGCGCGTCGGCCGGACTGCGCGCAAGCAACCGACTCCACACCGTCTCGGCGCCTTTCAGGTCGCCGCCCTGCGCGAGCGCCAGTCCGGCGAAGAAAGGCGGAGCGGGATGCGACGGATCGCGCTTCGCCGCCTCGTCGAACGCCAGCGCCGCCGCGGGCGACATCGCGCCGCCGCCATGCGCCGCGAGCGCATTTCCCAATCCGACCCACAGGTCGACATTGTCGGGATAGGTCTCCAGCCCCTTTTCCAGCGTTTTTGCCGCCAGCTCGGTCTTGCCGGTGCGCGCGAAACCGTCGGACATGCCGAGCCATTGCGCCGCGGGACCAAATCGTTCGGACATGCCCTGCCGCTGGTCGGTCAGCGCATCGCCGAAACCCTCGGGCTCCTCGGGCGCCGCGACAGGCTTGCCGGGCAGCGCCGGATGGCCCTGCAACGCATAACCCGCGACACCCAGCATAACGACCGCACCCGCCAGCGGCCGCGCCGCCGCGGGTAGCTTCCCCAGCCAGAAGATGCCGCCGACCGTTAACAGCGCGGCGAGCAGGACCCAGAGCCAGATCATGCCGACCCGTCCTCTTCGCTCTCGCCGCGACGAAACCGCCCGAACGCGAGCCACCCGCCGAGCGCGAGGAAAAGCAACGGCCCCAGCCACAGCAACGCCGTGGCGCCATCGAACGGCGGATCGTAACTCACCCAATTGCCATAGCGCGCGACGAGCCAGCTCTTGATTTCGGACGGGCTTTCGCCCGCCGCGATCTTGCTGCGCACCTCGTGCCGCATATCGCCCGCGAGCGGCGCATCCGAATCCGCAATCGACTGCCCCTGGCAGACGAGGCAACGCAACTCCTCCATCAACGCCTTGGCCCGCGATTCCTGCGCCGGGTCCTTGAGCTGCTGATAGGCGTAAGGCGCGGGCGGTAACCGGTCCTGTGCGGCGACGGGTGACGCCAGACCGAGAAACAAGACCGAGAGCAAAAAAGCCACCGTGCCCCTGCGAAGGCAGGAGCCCATCTCCGAACGGTGCGTCGCCATGCCACCGGCTGTGCCGGAACGCTCCGACGGGAGATGGGCCCCCGCCTTCGCAGGGGCACGGAAATATATGAGGCCGCGCCTCACTTCATCGCCTCCAGCTTTGCGACGATGCCGGGCACCTGATCGGCCAGGATCACGCCCTGGATCTGCTCGCGGATAATCCCCTTGCCGTCGATCAGGAAGGTTTCGGGAACCCCCGACGATCCCAATGCGATCTGGACGCTGCTTTGCATGTCCGACCCGATGCGGTCGAACGGATTGCCATATTCGCGCAGGAACATCGCGACATCCTCGGGCCGGTCGCGGATAGCGATACCGTCGATCGGCACGCCCGCGGCCTTGAGCGCCTCGAGCTGCGGCGCCTCGGCACGGCACGGGATGCACCAGCTCGCAAAGACATTGACCAGCCGCGGCCGCCCGTCGGCAAGCTGACTGCTCTTCAGCCCCTCGACCCCCGCGGTCGCGGGCGGCAGGTCGAACAAAGGCATCGGCTTGTCGATCCACTGCGACTGGATCAGCGTCTCGGCGGGCGTTACCAGCCGATAGATGAAGGCGCCGAACAGCAATCCCATGATCGCCAGCGGTACGAAAAGGACCCAGCGGTTCTTCATGGCGCGAAACGCTCCTGTGATTTGCGGCTGCGTCGCGCTCGCCAGATGTTCAGCAATTGGGCGCGGCCAAGCAGCGACAGCGAAGCGCCGATCGCGATCAGCGCGCCGCCCAGCCATATCCACCACACGAGCGGCTTCCACCACAGGCGGATCTGGTAACGATCGGCGCTGCCATCGTCGCTCGTCACCGGCTGGCCGAGCACCGCATAGAGTTGCCCGCCCGGCCGTGTCAGCAACGCCGCCTCATTCGTCTCGACCGGCGCCGTGCCCATCAGGCCGGGGAAAGTCCGCGCCTCGGGCCGCATCGTAAAGCTGCTGCCCGCCGATGTCGTCGCGACCAGCGTGCCTTCGATCGCGGTATAATTCGGCCCCGCCACCGGCTTCACACCGACGAACTTGACCGAAAAATCGCCAATCTTGATCATCTCGCCCGGCGCCGCTGCCACCAGCCTTTCCTTGATGAAGGCGCTTTCGGCGCCCATGCCCGCAAGGCATACCGCGACGCCGAAATGCGCCGTCACCATGCCCCAGGTCGGGAGCGGCGTGCGGCGCAGGTTGCGGCCCCACAAGGGCGCAAGGCTGGCGACCGCGACGACGCCCGCGACGGTCATGCCCAAAAGCGGCAATATGCCGACCTTGCCGCCGAACAGGATCAGTGCGAACAGCACCGCCGCCCCGGCAAAAATCGCCAGCGGCAGCCGCGACCACAGCCGCTTGCCGTCATCCTTGCGCCAGCTCAAGAGCGGCCCCGCGACCATGACAAGGCACAGGATCAGCGCGAGCGGCCCCGCGACCTTGTTATAATAGGGCGGCCCGACCGAAATCTTCTCGCCCATCGCCTCGGCGACGATCGGGTAGAGCGTGCCGAGCAGGACGAGCGCAAGGATCGTCGTCAGCAGCAGATTGTTGATGACAAGCGAGCCTTCGCGGCTCAGCAGCGCGAATTTTTTGCCCTCCGCCACGCTCCCCGCGCGCAAGGCGAACAGGGTCAAGGCGCCGCCGATATAAATCGCCATCAGCGCGAGCAGGAACGTCCCGCGCTCGGGGTCGACCGCAAAGCTGTGCACGCTGGTCAGCAGCCCCGACCGGACGATGAAGGTGCCGACCATCGACATCGAAAAGCCGATCACCGCGAGCATCACCGTCCACGCCCGCAGGGCGTTGCGCGTCGCCGTCACCGCGACCGAATGGAGCAAGGCGGCGCCGGCAAGCCAGGGGATCAGCGAGACATTCTCCACCGGGTCCCAGAACCACCAGCCGCCCCAGCCAAGCTCATAATAAGCCCAGTAACTGCCAGCGGTGATACCGAGCGTCAGGAAAATCCAGCTGCCGAGCACCCACGGCCGCATCGCGCGGGCGAACGCAGGTCCGATCTCGCGCGTGATCAGCGCGCCGACGGCAAAGCTGAACGCAACCGACAGCCCGACATAGCCGACGTAAAGCGTCGGCGGATGGAAGGCGAGCCCGATGTCCTGCAAGAGCGGATTGAGCCCCTGCCCGTCGGGCGGCGCCACCGGCAAGCGATTGAACGGGTTGGACGAAAACAGGAGGAAGGCAAAGAACCCAAGGCTCAGCGCCGCTTGCGCCGCCAGCGTCGCGACCAGCGTATCTTCGCGCAGCCGCTTTTCAAAGATCGCGATCAGCCCGCCGGACAGCGACAGGATCGTCAGCCAGAGCAGCATCGACCCTTCATGATTGCCCCAGGTTCCCGCGACCTTGAAGATCATCGGCTTCAGGCTGTTGCTGTTGCGCGCGACCAGTTCGACCGACATGTCGGACCGCACGAACAGCGCGATGAGCAAGCCAAATGCGGCCGCGGTGAGCACGCCCTGCGCCACGCTCGCCGGACGCACCAGCGCCGCCAGATCCTTCGATCCGCCACGCAGGAACAAGGTCCCCGCAACCAGCGACAGGCCAGCGAGTGCTGCCGCGATCCACAGCAGGGCGAGGCCGAGTTCGGCGATCACAACCCAACCTCCGTCATCCCGGCGAAGGCCGGGGTCTCGCCCTCGGCGCCCATACGCGCCGCTGAGATCCCGGCCTTGGCCGGGATGACGATGAAAATGGTGCGGCTCATACCCCCGCCGGCGCCTTCATATTCTTCGGCATATCACCCATCTGCGGCGGCATATAACGCTCGTCATGCTTGGCCAGGATGCGGTCGGCAACAAAAGTCCCGTCGGCGCGCATCCGGCCGTCGGCGACCATGCCGCTTTCCTCGCCGAACAGGTCGGGGACGATGCCCTTATATTCGACCGGCACCGACGCCTTGCCATCGGTCGCGACGAAACGGATCGTCAGGCCATCGGCCTGCCGCGCGATACTGCCCTTTGCGACCATGCCGCCAAGCCTCATCGCTTCGCCGACCGCGGCCTTGCCGCCCTCGATCTCGACCGGCGTGCGAAAATAAGCCGCCTCGTCGCGCAGCGCGCTCGCCGCGAGCACGCCCGCGCCCGCGACGCCGCACAGCGCGACCAGCGCCAGGATCAGCCGTTGATGCTTGGCCTTCACTTACGATCCTTTCGCAGCGCGTCGCTGCGCTTCTCGGCCTTGTTCATCGCGCGCCAGCTCATCCAAAGCACCGCGCCGGTCAGCACGACCGTCAGCCCATAAGCCGCGGCAACATACGCCCATTGCCCGCCCCCGCTGATTACCCCCGTCACGCGTCAGTCCCCCTCGTCGTCCGCGAGCCGCCTGAGCCGTGCGGCGACGCGGTTGTCGGCGATGATCCGCCGCATCCGCATCAAGACGATGGCGCCGAATAGCAACGAAAAGCCGATGACGGTCAAGCCCAGCGGCCACAGCAATGCGCCATCGATGCTCGATCCGCGCAAGGTAATGCTCGGCCCCTGGTGCAAGCTGTTCCACCACACGACGCTGCGGTTGATGATCGGGATGTTGATTGCGCCGACGAGCGCATATATCGCCGCCCCGCGCGACAGCGAACCGCCCTGCCGCTGCCCGTCATCGCCGCTCGTCAGCGCAATAAAGCCCGCATAAAGAAACAGCAGGACGAGCATCGAGGTCATCCGCCCATCCCATTCCCACCAGGTTCCCCAGGTCGGCCGGCCCCAGATCGATCCGGTCGCAAGGCACAGCGCGGTGAACAACATCCCCGGCACCGCGATCGCGCGCGCCGCGATCCCCGACAGCGGGTGGCGCCACACAAGCTGGATCAGCCCGGCCAGCGCCAGCGACGTCCAGCCGCCCATGCCGAGCCACGCCGACGGGACATGAACATACAGAATACGCGCGGTTTCGCCCTGCCTATAATCGCCCGGCACGATCGCCAGCCCGGCCCAAGCGCCAGCGAGCACGAGCAACAGCCCGGCGCCCAACAGCCACGGCGTCAGCGGCTTGGCAATCGCAAGAAAGCGCGTGGGATTGGCGTAAGCGTGCATCGGGTCGCGTCGTCCTTAGGCGAGCCGGGGAAAACGGTCCAGCAATTTGCCCGTAACCGCATCTGCGGATGACCGGCTCCGACCAGAAGCAGCCATCTCTATCATCGTCATCCCGGCGAAGGCCGGGATCTCACCCTCCCGCCCTGACGCACCGGCGAGATCCCGGCCTTCGCCGGGATGACGGATAAGGTAACGTCTGCTTCCCACCCCAAAACCGACGAAACTCAACCCTCCGGCCGCGTCCATATCCAGCTTCCGGTGACCCCCGCGGCAATCACCGGCACCATCACCCACGGCCAGGGCGCAAAGATCATGGCAAGCACAATACTGACAGCAAAGGCGGCCGTCGCTGCCATCTTGCCTTTGCGGCTGATGGCACCCCTCTCGCGCCACGCGGCGATATGATGCCCGAACTGCGGGTGCGTCAGCAGCCAGGTCTCGAGCCGCGGCGACGAACGCGCAAAACAAAAGGCGGCGAGGATCACGAACGGCACCGTCGGCAACAGCGGCAGGAACGCGCCAATCGCGCCAAGCGCCAACGACGCCCAGCCCGCGACCAGATAAAAATGCCGTTTCATCAAGGGCTGGCTTAGCGGATTTGAATCGCCTTGCCACCCATCCCGTTTGCCCTGAGCTTGTCGAAGGGCCGCTCTTCTTTTCTCCGTCCGAGCAAGAAAGAACGGTGCTTCGACAAGCTCAGCATGAACGGAATGGAGGGGTGGCTTAAATCAACCCCGCCCGATCAGCTTCTGTGCCATCCGGTCGGCCACCACCGACGCCGGCGTGGCGCTCGCCTTGCTCTCGGTCCAGATTTCGGCCAGCCGGCCGGGGATCAGATGGATGCGGCTTTCGACTTCGTCGCGGCTGCCCTGCCCCAGATACTCCAGCGCGACGTTGATGATGCCGCCCGCGTTGATCACATAATCGGGGGCATAGACGATGCCGCGATCGTGGATGCGCTGTCCGTCGGCCGCCGTCGCCAGCTGGTTGTTCGCGCCGCCCGCGACGATCGGCACGCGCAGCTTTTCGATGCTCGCCTCGGTCAGGATCGCGCCCAGCGCATTGGGGCTCAGCACGTCGGCCTCGACCTCCATGATCGCCGCCGAATCGGCGAGTTCGGCGCCGAGTTCGTCGGCCAGCTGCTTCGCGCGCGCCAGATTGACGTCGGCGAGGGTCAGCTTTGCGCCCTCGGCCGCCAGCCGCCGCGCGACCCCGCCGCCGACGCTGCCGACGCCCTGGATCGCGATCCGCACATCCTTCGCGCTGTCGGTCTTCAACCCTTCGCGAATCGCCGCCTTGATGCCCAGATAGACGCCCAGCGCGGTCAGCGGGCCGGGATCGCCACCCGCTTCGCCGCTCGCCACGGGCAGGCCGCTGACATGCCTGGTGTGCTGCGAAATCTGAACCATGTCGGCATCGGTGATGCCGACGTCCTCGGCGGTCACATAAGCGCCGCCCAGCGATTCGACCGCGCGGCCGAATGCCGCGAGCAGTTCGGGCGTCTTTGCCGCGCCCTCGTCGGCCAGGATCACGCCCTTGCCGCCGCCCATCGGCAGCCCCGCCATTGCATTTTTATAGCTCATGCCGCGCGACAGGCGCAGCGCATCGGTGATCGCCGCCGCGCGCTGCGGATAATGCCAGTAACGCACACCGCCCGCGCCGGGGCCGAGGTGGGTCGAGTGAACGGCGATAACCGCCGTCAGCCCGCTGGCGCGATCGCGGAACATGTGGACATGTTCATGATCGTCGAAATCGGCGAAATCCCAGACAGCGGACATAGACTCATCCTCGCATAAGAAAATTACGTCCGAACGCAATAATCCGATAGGGACGGAGAGTCACCCCAAATCCCGCATATGCGCGAAGATAAAGAAAATGGGGCGACCAACGGGGCTCGAACCCGCGACCTCCGGTACCACAAACCGGCGCTCTAACCAACTGAGCTATGGTCGCCACATAAGCGAAGAGCGGCGCATAAAGCACCCTCGACAGCGCGCGGCGAATAGGCGCGCATCCCCCCGTTCGTCAAGCATTGTTCGCACGCGCTTCCCTGCTAAAAAGCACGCCATGGCTGCAAATGAACATGTCGACATGGCGACCTCGGGCGCCGACCGCACCGCCGAGCGGCTCGCCGCCATCCCCGGTATCCGCCGCGCGCCGACGCCAAAGCTGCAGCAGTTCATGCTGCCCGGCTTTCTCGACGCCGAAACCTGCGCCGCGCTGATGGCGCAGATCGACCGCGACGTGCGGCCCTCGACGATCGCCGACCCGAACGGCGACGAGGCATTTCGCACTAGCACGACCTGCGACCTCGACTATCGCGACCCGATCGTGATCGCGGTCAACAACCGCCTCCACGATCTCACCGGCATCCCGCGCGAATATGGCGAGCCGATGCAGGGACAGCGCTACGACGTGGGGCAGGAGTTCAAGGCGCACACCGACTATTTCGACCCGCACGGCGCCGACTGGGAAACCTATTGCGCGATCCCCGGCCAGCGCAGCTGGACGCTGATGATCTATCTGAACGAACCCGAAGCAGGCGGCGCGACGCGCTTCCTCGCGACCGGCAAAATGCACCAGCCGGAAGCCGGCAAGCTGCTCGCGTGGAACAATGTCCATCTCGACGGCACCGCAAACCCCGACACGCTCCACCATGGGATGAAGGTGCGCAAAGGCCGCAAATATATCATCACGAAATGGTTTCGCGAACGCCCCTGGCCGTGGGCAGAGGGGGAGCTGGCGTGAACTGTACCCCGGCTTTCGCCGGGGCACAGAGTTTGGGTTACTTCACCAAACGATACTGGAAGTTCAGCGTCAGCGTGTTGCCGACCTGACCCGGCTCGACCGGCGTGGACTTCGCGTCCATCGCCTGCACCCGCACCATCGGCATCGGCGGATTGGGGCTAAAGCTGCCGCCTTCGCTGATCGACACCAGCTCGACGCTGCGGAAGCCCGCCAGGCGCGCATAATCCTGCGCCTTTGCTTCGGCCGCCTTGATCGCGGTGCCGCGGGCGCCGACCAGCTGCGCATCGGGATCCTTCATGCCGAACGACGGTCCGTCGATATTGGTGCCACCCGCGGCGACGAGCGCGTCGAGAAGCGGACCGACATCGGCGATCTTCGACGTCGTAACGCGAACGCTGTTCGACACCTGATAGCCAAGGAAGCGCGGCGGCTGGCCGTCGGTGCGGTTGTTATAGTCGTACTGAGGCGACAGGTTGATGCCGCTCGTCTGGATGTCCTCGGCCTTGATCCCGCGCGCCTTCACCGCGGCGATCAGCTTGTCCATCGCGGCGGCATTGGCGCGCATCGACTCGACCGCGGTCGGCGCGGTCGTCGTGACGCCGGCACCAACGGTCGCCTGGTCGGGGCGCGAACGCACTTCCTCGCTGACCGAGAAGCTCAGGATCGGACCCTGGGTCGTTGCTGCTGTCACCGTCGAACCTCCCTGCTGGGCAAGCGCGGGCGTTGCCGCCATCAGCGCCAGTCCGGTTGCCATAACGGCGAACATTTGCTTCGTCATTTCATTCTCCTGTGAACCGGGCTTTCGGTCATCTCTTATGTCCGCCCGTAACGCTGACGGAGCGAACCCGTTCCGGCCTTTGTGCGCAGCGCGCTTGCATGATGCTGAACGCGCCAGTAGCGAGCCGTTCATAATGGCAGCACCGATTTTATCATATGAAGGCCTCGGCCTTGTGCAGGGCAGCGGCTGGCTGTTCCAGGATCTCGACATCTATGTCGGCGAACGCGACCGGCTGGCGCTGATCGGCCGCAATGGTGCGGGCAAGACGACCTTGCTCAAGCTGCTTGCCGGACAGATCGACGCCGACAAGGGCAAGCGCGTCATCGTTCCGGGCACCCATGTCGTGATGCTGGAACAGGAACCCGATTTCTCGTCGTTCGTGACGCTGATGGATTTCGCCGTCGCTGCGCCCGACGCGCCGGAGGAATATGAGGTCGCCGCCATCGCCGACCAGCTCGGCATCGACATGAGCCGCACCGCCGCCAGCGCCTCGGGCGGCGAGCGCCGCCGCGCCGCGCTCGCCCGCGCGCTCGCGCAAAACCCCGACGTGCTATTGCTCGACGAGCCGACCAACCACCTCGACCTCGCCGCGATCGACTGGCTCGAAAGCTGGCTCGCGCGCTACACCGGCGCCTTTGTCGCGATCAGCCACGACCGCACCTTTCTCACCCGCCTGACACGCCAGACCTTGTGGCTCGACCGCGGCAGCATCCGCCGCAAGGAAATCGGCTTCGGCGGTTTCGAAGAATGGAGCGACGCGGTCGCCGCCGAAGAGGTCCGCGCCGCCCAGCGGCTCGATTCCAAACTGCGGCTTGAGGCGCACTGGCTCGAACGCGGCGTCACCGCGCGCCGCAAGCGCAACCAGGGCCGCCTCGAAAAGCTCAAGGAAATGCGGGCGACCCGCGCCGCGATGATCGGGGGGCCCGGCGTCGCCAAACTTGGCCTCGCCAACGACGATGTGCGCTCGAAATCGGTGATCGTTGCCGAGGCCGTGTCAAAAAGCTTCGGCGACCGCATCATCATCAAGGATTTCGACTTCCGCGTCCAGCGCGGCGACCGCATCGGCATTGTCGGCGCGAACGGCGCGGGCAAGTCGACGCTGCTCAAGCTGCTCACCGGCGAAATCCAGCCCGACAAGGGAAAGATCATTCTCGCCCCCACCCTCGACGGCATTGTTATCGACCAGCAGCGCAGCCTGATGTCGCCGGACAAGACCGTCCGCGACATCCTCGCCGACGGCGGCGATTGGGTCGAGGTGCGCGGCGTCAAAAAGCATATTCAGGGCTATCTTAAGGAATTTCTGTTCGATCCCGGCGTTATGGAGGCCAGCGTCGGCGCGCTGTCGGGCGGCGAACGCTCCCGGCTGCTCCTCGCACGCGAGTTCGCCCGCGAATCGAACCTGCTCGTCCTCGACGAGCCGACCAACGACCTCGATCTCGAAACGCTCGACCTGCTTCAGGAAGTCATCGCCGATTATGCCGGCACCGTGCTGCTCGTCAGCCACGACCGCGATTTCCTCGACCGCACCGTCACCGTCACGCTTGGCCTCGACGGATCGGGGCGGGTCGATATCGTTGCCGGCGGCTATGCCGATTGGGAGGCGAAGCGGGTCAAGCCGAACAGCGTCAAAGCCAGGGCCGCGACCGCCGCCCCGCCGCCCCCGCCGACCGCGCGCAAGAAACTCAGCTACAAGGACCAGCGCGACTACGACCTGCTCCCCGCCCGGATCGAGGCGATCGAAGCCGAGATGGCAAAGGCCGAGACCGAACTCTCCGACGGCAACCTATTCGTTCGCGACAATGCCCGCTTTAATACGCTGACCGCAAAACTCGATAAATTGCGCGCGGAAAAGGCGGCGGCGGAGGATCGCTGGCTGGCGTTGGCGGAGGAAGTTGAGGGTTTGGCCTGACGCCGCTTCGTCATCTTGGTCCTGTCTTCTCTTTCAGGGACGCCATGACCGGAAACGACCAGAAGCGGACCTATCCTTCATCGTCACCCCGGACTTGATCCGGGGTCCATGACTGCAGCGCTGCCGTGGATCCCGGATCAAGTCCGGGATGACGAATGATGGGTGCGTCCGCTTCCCACCCCAAAGCCGCCGCCTGCTCCAGCGCCGCCCCTCACGCCGTCCCATAAAACCGCACCAGCCGGTCCAGCGCCAACCCCAGCACCAGCTTCCCCGACCGCGCCGGCCAACCCATCCCCTTCTCCGCATCACCTATCCCCTCGCCCGCGCAGATCACGCGCCAGCATATGTCGGCCAGCCCCGGCCCTGCGGCGTCGAGCGCCGCATGAAAGCGCCGGTGCGCATCGATCCGCGCCAGCGACGCATCGGACGCGCGCGCCCCGCCCCGGCTCTTGCCCGGCGGCGCTGCATCCCAGCGCATCGTCACCCGCGCCGACAGCCCCGCGCGCTCATAGTCGGCGCGCAGCCTCTCCCCCGCACGCAATTGTGCGGCGCTAAGCAACCCCCGCGACGCCAGCCAGGCGATCGGGCTTTCGCCGACATTGACCGTCACATGCCGCATCACCTGCGGCTCCGCCTTGTCCGGATCAATCCGGTCATCGGGGTGGATTTGCGTTTCGAGGCGGCGTGCGGTCATGCGATTCTCCTTCACAGCACGCCGGGCTTGACACTGGATTATTTTGTAGGAAAGAGGAAACCGATTTGGTTATTTGAGGGTTTTGCGATGATCAACAGCATCCGCTCCGTCCGCCGCGCCAAAGGGCTGACGCTCGAGGAAGTCGGCCAGCGCTGCAACCCACCGACCACGGCACAAACGATCGGCCGCCTCGAAACGGGCACGCGCACGCTGTCGCTCGGCTGGATGAACCGCATCGCCGCCGCGCTCGGGGTCGATGCCGCCGAGCTGGTGCAATTGCCGCAGGATACGCAGCTCACCATCACCGCATTACTCGGCGCCGAAGGCGCGCAGGCGCCCACCCGCGTCGAACAGGCGCTCACCGCGCGCCCGGGTGAGGATATGGTCGCGGTGCGTGTCACCTCGTCGATCGGCGACTATCGCGCGGGCGACGAAATCTGGTGCCGTCGGATCGATGGCGACTGGGCCAGCGCGCTGAACCGCGACCTGCTCGTCCCCCGCCCCGCCGGCCGCTTCTTCTTCGCGCGCCTGCTCAACGTCGACGGCGAAAAGCTCCACCTCCTCCCGCTCGGCACAGGCCAGCGCCAGCAGGTCGTCAGCAACCCGCCGTGGGCCGCCGTCGCCGTCCGCCTGCTTCGCACGCTCTGAGTGTCCGGCGCCTTACCTCTACGCGTCCTGTCGATCGCGACCTTGTTCCCCGACGCCGCGCGGCCGAACTTCGGCCTGTTCGTCGAAAAAAGCCTGCGCGCACTCGCGGCGCAGCCCGGCATCGACCTCACGATCGTCGCGCCCGTCGGCCTGCCGCCCTTCCCGCTCTCGCTCCACAAACGCTACCGCGCGCTGCGTGGCCTCCCGCGAAGCGAGAGCTGGAACGGCCTCAGCGTCCTTCGCCCGCGCTTCACGCTGATCCCGCGCTACGGCGCCCGCTTCAACCCGGCACAAGTTGCGCGCTCGGTTCTCGCTGCCGTGCGCGACCGGAAATTCGACGTGATCGACGCGCAATTCTTCTACCCCGACGGTCCCGCCGCGATGCGCGTGGCGGAAACGCTCGGCCTGCCCTTCTCGGCCAAGGCACGCGGCGCCGATATCAGCCACTTCGGCCATGATCAGAAAACGCGATCGCAGGTGATCGAAGCGGGCGAGAAAGCCGCCGCCCTGCTTGCCGTCTCCGAAGCGATGCGCGGCGACATGGCCGCGATCGGCATCGATCGGGCGAAGGTCGCCGTCCACTACACCGGCATCGACACCGGGCGCTTCCACCCTGGCGAGCGGAAGGCGGCGCGCGGCGCGCTCGGCATGGGCGACGCGCCCGCAATCGTCACTGTCGGCGCGCTGATCCCGCGCAAGGGACAGGCACTGGTCATAGAGGCGCTGGCCGCGCTGCCCGACGTTCACTACTGGCTTGCTGGCGCCGGCGAAGAAGAAGGCCGTTACCGCGCACTCGCCACGCAACGCGGCGTCGATGCCCACGTCCATTTCATGGGATCCGTCGCCAACGCCGACCTGCCCCAGCTTTATCGCGCCGCCGATGCCGTGGTGATGCCGTCGGCCAGCGAAGGCCTTGCCAATGCGTGGGTCGAGGCGCTCGCCTGTGGCACGCCGATCATCATCAGCGATGCCGGCGGCGCCGCCGAACTGGTGACGTCACCGGTCGCCGGCCGCATCGTCGAACGCTCGCCCCAAGCCATTGCCGAGGCCGTGCAGGCGATCCTGGCCAACCCGCCTTCGCCCGCCGACGTCGCGGCCAGCCTCGGCGGCCGCTTCGACTGGAACCGCAACGGCCGCGAACTCGCCGCGCATCTTCGCCGCTGCGCCGGGCGCTAGATGCGGCAACGCCGGCCCACTCCCAGAGCGGACCGGCGCCGGTTTTCACCAAATTTCAGACCTCAGACGACCGCGCCGTCGTCCTTGCGTTCGACGCGCTCGCCGCCGTCCATCCCGGCCGTCGTGCGCGGCACAAAGCTGTGCGGCCCGACCTTCAGCCACACCAGGATCGGCGTCGACATCAGGATCGACGAATAGGTGCCGACAAAGACGCCGAGCAGGATCGCGGCGGTAAAGCCGAAGATCACGTCGGGACCAAAGATCAGCAGCACGCCGAGCGCAAGCAGCATCGCAACGCTGGTCATCACCGTGCGCGACAGCGTCTCGTTGATGCTGAGGTTGAGCAGCGGAACAATGTCCATCTTGCGGTATTTTTTCAGGTTTTCGCGAATACGGTCATAGACCACGATCGTGTCGTTCAGCGAATAGCCGACGATGGTCAGCAACGCCGCGACGCTGTTCAGGTCGAACTGGATCTGCGTCACCGCAAAAAAGCCAAAGGTCAGCGCGACCTCGTGAAACAGACGGCCGAGCGCACCGACGCCGAACTGCCATTCGAAGCGGATCCAGATATAGATCGAGATGCCGAGCATCGCGAGCGCGAGGCTGATCGCACCCGTGCGCAGCAATTCTTCGGACACCTTGCCCGACACGGTTTCGACCGAACCGGCCTTCGCGGTCGGAAAGGCTTTCTGGATGCCCGCCACAAGTTGTTGCCCCGCCCGTTCGGCGGCGGCCTTGTCGCCGTCGGGAAGCGCGGTGCGGATCGAAACCGCCTTGTCCGATCCGAACTGCTGGATCGTCGCTTCGCCAAGGCCGATATCGCCTACCTTTTCGCGAATTTCGTCGATCGGCGGCATTGCCTGGGTAAATTCGACGCGAACCGACTGGCCGCCGACAAAGTCGATGCCGAGGTTCAGCCCCTTCACCGCGACGAGCGCGATCGAGATGATGACCAGGATGATGCTCATCGCGGACGCGACCTTGCGCCACCGCAGGAAGTCGATGTTGGTGTCGTCGGGGACGAGTTTCAGCAAGCGCATGATTTCGCTCCCTCCCTTAAATGTTGATGGTCGTCGGACGCTTGGTCCGCAGCCAATGGGCTACGAACATGCGCGTGACGGTGACGGCGGTGAAGACGCTGGTAATGATACCGATGGTCAGCACGACGGCGAACCCCTTGATCGGGCCCGAGCCGAACCAGAACATCAGCGACGCGGCGATGACGTTGGTGACGTTCGCGTCGAAAATGGCGCGGCTGGCCTCGCTATACCCCAGCTCGACGGCCTGGAATATCTTGCGCCCGCGCTTCAATTCTTCGCGTATTCGCTCGTTGATCAGCACGTTCGCGTCGACCGCGGCGCCGATGGTGAGCACGAAGCCCGCGATACCCGGCAACGTCAGCGTCGCGTTGAACGCGGCCATGATCGCGATGATCAGGAAGACGTTGAAGATCAGCGCGATACAGGCGTAAACGCCGAACCGGCCATATACGACGATCATCAGCACCAGCACCGACACCGTGGCGATGATGCCCGCGATCGCGCCCTTGCGGATCGAATCGGCTCCGAGTTCCGGCGTCACCGTGCGCTCCTCGACGACGGTCATCTTCACCGGCAGCGCGCCCGAACGCAGCGAGATCGCCAGCGCATTGGCGCTCGCGACGCTGAAGCTGCCCGAAATCTGCGCGCTGCCGCCCAGGATCGGCTCGTTGATCGACGGCGCCGACAGCACCTTGCCGTCGAGCACCATCGCAAAACGCTTGCCGACGCTCTGCGCGGTCACTTTGGCAAAGGTGCTCGACCCGCCCGAATCGAAGCGGATCGAAACGACCGGCTGGTTGTTTTGGGGGTCATAGCTTTGCCTGGCGTCGATCAGCTGCTCGCCGCTGATCATCACCTGACGGCGCAGCACCTCGAACGGGGCGCCACTGCCCTCGCCCTCGGCATAGGGAACGATTTCGCTGCCCACCGGAACACGGCCTGCGGCGGCTTCGGCGGGATCGGCATTCGCGTCGACCATACGGAATTCAAGCCGCGCGGTCTTGCCGATCAATTCCTTCAGCGCCGCCGGATCCTGCAGGCCGGGAACCTGCACGACGACGCGGTCATCGCCTTCGCGGATAATCGTGGGCTCGCGCGTACCCAGCGCGTTGACGCGCTTGTCGATGATATCGCGCGCGGTATCCATCGCGTTCGCCACCGCCTGCGCCTGTCCGGCGCCCGTCGGGGTCATCTCGATCCGCGTCGAATTGACGACGGTGATGTTCCAGTCGCGCTGGCCCGTCAGTTCCGCACCGCGCGTCTCACTGAACAGCCGCTCGCGCGCTTCGTCGAGCTTGGCGAGGTCGCGGACGAGGAAACTGATCTTGCCGCCCGTGGTCGACAGTTCGCCGATCGCGATGTCGTCGTCGGGCCCGCTCTCGCCGCGCATCGCGGCGCGGACCGTCTTTTCCATATTCGCGAGCTGCGTCTTGCGTAGATCCTCAATGTCGGCCTCGAGCAGCAAATGGCTGCCGCCCGCGAGGTCGAGGCCCAGATTAACCTTCGCCTGCAGCAACGAAGGCAAGCTGTCCCGCGTCTTTTCGGGAAGGAAGCTGGGGATGGAGAACAGGATACCGAGCAGCAGGATGATGCTGATGCCGATGGTCTTCCAGCGCGGGAAATCGAGCATGGTCTAAAGATCCGATAGCAAGAGCGGGGCCGCGGCGGGCGCGGCCACCGCCGCGTCAGTCGTTGGCGGGCTTGCCACCGGGCTGAAGGACGTCGGCGAGGGTCGACTTGACCACCTTGATCTTCACGCCCTGAGCGATTTCGACATCGACGAAATCATCGTCGACGCGCGTGATCTTGCCGACGATGCCGCCGCCGGTCACGACCTGATCGCGCGGCTTCACTGCGGCAACCTTGGCGCGATGTTCCTTGGCGCGGACCTGCTGCGGGCGGATCAGGAAGAACCAGAACACCGCAAAGATCAGCAGATAGGGAACCAGCATCAGGAAACCGGCAGCCCCACCGCCCGATCCGGCCGCCTGGGTCAGAAGCAATTGCGTCGACATGAGTGAAAAACTTTCCGTTCGTAAGCAGCGCCCATTCCCTTGCGGAACCGGCACGCAAATATGGCGCGGCGCCTATCACGCAGGGAAGATGCGCGCAACCGGTCGCTGCGCCCCTCCCCTTTGGCAAGCGCGGCCGAAATGGGAATGATGGAGTCAAGATCAAGCCCGCGGAACCGATTGCAGCAATAACAGGCCATCCCCGCTTGCATCGCCCGCCAACCCGCGCTAGGGGCCTCGCCTGCCCTTACGGGGGCCGGTCGGGACGTAGCGCAGCCTGGTAGCGCATCACACTGGGGGTGTGGGGGTCG
>CAYRQX010000028.1:0-43409 GCA_964426485.1 uncultured Sphingopyxis sp.
GAAACTCGGCGCTACGCTTCAACCGCGCAAGGTGGGCACGGAACAGCGCTTACGGCTCTCTTGCACTTTCGCTCAGAAAATCTGTTTCCAGGAGCGCGCTACCTAGAGAGCTACCTAGCCACTCAAGAGGATGGAATTCCCAATCCCGGAGATAGTCTAACTATCTGTAAGTATTTGGAAATTTGGTGGACGCACTAGGGCTCGAACCTAGGACCCGCTGATTAAGAGCGGCTTTGCGTCCACATGCGTTCGCTAGTGTCCGCCGAATTTGGTGCACCCGCAAATTTTTCAAGGTGAACAGCGCCGAGCAATTGATGGTGATGGCTGATGCCTGCTGCCTAACATCCGGCCCGAGGTAAAGCCCACACCTTGCTGATTTATAATGGCGTCACCAACGATCTGACCAAAGAAGATACCGGCCGTAACTCACTGAGTATCCAATGCAGATCCCGCGGAGGCAAAGCCAGCGGATCGACAAGCCTGGCTACCATCCACATGATCTCAGGCTACGGTATCTTGGCCGTCATCAAAGGTGATAGACGGAGCGGGCGTCCCGCCGCCGTTTGCACCCGCCTTCGTAGAAAAACATGAGATCAGCGCCGAGATGCAAGGCTTTTTCATGTGCTTGCGGTGCCACAGTGACCAGCCGGGCTTTCAGCATGTCGCCGGCATCCTTCTTCATCTGATTGCAGTTGGCCCTGAGGTCGTTGGCCGACCAGATCGTATCGGCATTCATCCCGGCAAGCTCATCAACATAGCTGCACGCTGTGATCAGACTGCGGGCCCAGCTTGGAAGCATTATACCTTCGCCGCCAGTGCTGTCTCGGGTCACGCCCTGACACCGGCCCTTGACCCGCTGGCGGCTACCTTCGGAGGATTCTCCCGTACGCCAGGCGGCATGGAGTGCGTCCAGAATACCATCGACGCGTCGTTCGTACTTGCTCGAGGCCGAGGCTTCATCAGCCCGCGCAGTTGCTGGTGCCAGTAACAGGGCTGCGGCAAGGCTTGCAGCGATGGGCTTCATTTATTTTGCTCTCCTGTGCAGGGACTGCCGGAAACATCGCATTCGTGGATGCGGCAGTCATCCCCCGGTTCAGGGGATTGTGACTTGTGAGAATGCCCTGTTCAGGGGGTGGCGCGAATCCACGGCATCGCTAAGTCTTGTTTGCTAGGCAGTAATACGGGGCCGGGTAAGTTTCATGAGATCGCGATTGTCGCCGGCGACTGTAATGATCGGGCTGGTTCTGGCCGGACTTCTGGCCGGGGCTGTCCTGATACAAATGGCGATCAGTCGGCCATGGCTGGCCCTCGCGTTTACCGCAGATGATTCCGGTATCATCCATGTGACGCCTGCGTCCGGCGTTGATGGCTCTGCGATCGTTTCCGGGCCGATCGCTGCCATCCGCGGGAGCGACGGCAGAAGAGTTGCGATCGAGGCTGGCGATCTGATCGAAGAGCCGGACACGCTGGCGACCTATGCCGAAATGCGGCGCTTCTTTGCGCGACAGTCGATGCTTGAGGGGGTGGTGAGCGGCCCGAGTGTTTCGATCGAAACGGCAGGTGCCAGGCCCGCGCAGCAGACGACCCTTGCACCGGCGCGAATGCGGCCCATCAGCGATCTTCCTGCCGCCTTCTGGGTGCAGATGCTGGTTGGACTGGCAAGTTTCCTCATCGGCGGCTGGGTCTGGGCGCTGCGGCGCAGCGATACGGCTGCCCGCCTTTTCGCCCTGGCGAGCCTTGGCATTCTTGTTTTCACCTTTCCTGCCGCGCTTTACAGCACCCGCGAACTCGCCATCGATGGCGGCCTTTTCCGCGTCCTTTCGGTGATGAACCACGGCGGCGCGCTGCTGTTCGGCGCGGCGATGATTGCCCTGCTGCTGCGTTATCCAAGGCCTCTGGTTCCGGCCCGTTGGCTATGGGCGCCGTTCGCGTTGTTCGGGGCATGGTGGCTGGGTGACAGCCTGCAGGTGTTCGATGGCCCCCCTGCCGGTTCGCACCTGCCAACGATGCTGGAGATGCTCGGCATCTTTTTTGCAGCGGCGGGACAATATTGGCGCTCGCGCGGTGATCCGGCGGCGCGGGCGGTAGTGCGCTGGTTTGGCCTGTCGGTCGCGGTCGGGGCAGGGGCATTCGTCTTCACGGTCATTGCGCCCAGCCTGGTCGGGCTGACGCCGGGCTTGCCGCAGGGTTATGCCTTTGCCTTCTTCCTCCTGATCCACATCGGCATGGCCATCGGGGTCGCGCGTTACCGGCTGTTCGATCTCGATCGCTGGGCCTTCCGCATCCTGTTCTACATGACCGGCGCCGCACTGCTGATCGCGGTGGACGCGGCGCTGATTTCGTGGATCGCGCTTGAGCGTGCGCCGGCTTTCGGGCTGGCGCTTGTAATGGTCGGCTTCCTTTACCTGCCGCTGCGCGACATCATCGCGCGCAAGCTGTTCCGGCGTGACGGAGAGATCGAGGCAAGTTTTCAGGACATACTCGCCATTGCGCTTGCAGAGGGCGAGGTCGAGCGCATGGACCGCTGGCGCGGCTTGCTAGAGCGGGTGTTCCAGCCGCTGAAGATCGTAGCCGGTCAACCGGTTGAAGCATCTACGGTGATTGAAGACGGCGCAGCCCTGGCGATCCCCGCTACCGGACCGCTGCCACCGCTGCGCCTGGAACATGCCATGCACGGCCGGCGCCTGTTCGGTTCGCGCGAACAGGCCAGGGCGAGCGAGTTGTGTGCGATGCTGTCCCAAGCCATCGCCAGCCGCTTCGCCCACGAACAAGGCGCGGCCGAAGAGCGCCAGCGCATCACCAGCGACATGCACGACAATATCGGGGTGCAACTGCTCGGCGCGCTGCACAGCCGCGACCCGGTCCGCAAGGACGAGCTGATCCGCGACACGCTCGCCGACTTGCGCGAGATCATCAACAACAGCGCTGGCGAGCGGCTGACCCTGGCAGAACTGATGGCTGATCTCAGGGTGGAGATCGCCGACCTGCTGTCATCGGTCGGTATTGGGCTGGTCTGGCAGGTGGACACCCAAGCCGAACTTCCGCCGCAAGCGGTAGCCGCCATGCGCTCGATCCTGCGCGAGGCCGTGGGCAATGCCCTGCGCCATGCGGAGGCCACCACGGTCGGCATACGGCTGGGTGACGTGGCGAGCGGCCTTGTCCTGATGGTTGCCGATGACGGCAACGGCTTCGATCCCGAAACCGCGCCAGCGGGCAACGGCCTGCGCAACATGCGCTCACGCGCGACTGCGCTTCACGGCACGATGACGGTTTCGCGCGGAGCGGCCATGGGGATGCGCGGAACGATGATCGAAGTGCGCTTTCCGTTGGAAGGCGTCCCTGCATGAAATCCGTGCTGATCCTGGAAGATGTATCGGAAACGCTGCACTGGCTGGGCGAGATCGCAGTCGAGGCTTTTCCGGGCTGCGGGGTGACAGGCGCATCCAGCGTGCGCGATGCGCTCGCCGCAATGGACCGGCAAGTGTTCGACCTCGCCCTTATCGACCTGCGCCTGCCAGACGGGTCGGGACTGGACGTGCTGCGCCGCCTGCGCGCGGCCTTTCCCGACACCATTTGCATCGTCACCACCGCGATGGCCGACGACGGCTCTATCGTCGGCGCGCTTTCGGCTGGCGCCTCGGGCTATCTGCTGAAGGAGCAGATGCGCGAAGGCATGATCCGCCAATTGCAGCAGATCAAGGAAGGGGTTCCCGCGCTTTCTCCCTCCATTGCCCGGCGGATCATGGAGCATTTTCGGCGGACCGGGCCGGCAGCAGGCGAAACCGGAAACCTGACGTCGCGCGAACTGGAAGTGCTGACCCTTATCGGACGCGGCATGCGCAATGCCGAAGTCGCCGCACAGCTCATGCTCAGCGAGAATACCGTCTCGGGCTATATCAAGGTGATCTACCGCAAGCTGGGGATTTCGAGCCGGGCCGAAGCGTCGTGGCATGCGGCCCAACTTGGCCTGTCTTATGGCGGAAAAGCCGACAAATGACTGTGCCGGGGATTGGAAGTGTTGTTTCTTTTCCGTAAATTGTGTCCGCCGCGTTAGCCCCCCTGAACAGGGGGTGCATCCTCTCTCAAAGTCCAGTTAGGCACGGATGGGCTCGCGGTACTGCGCGCGGGCGCTTGACGGGGACAGTTTCAGAGATGACCGGCACGTTTGCGACGAACGCTGTATTGAAGACGACAACCGCTATTGTCAGCAGCTTGGGTTCTGTTGCCCTGCTGGCGGGATTGCCTGCGCCCGCTTTCGGACAGGTCATCGGCTCGGAGCAGATTCCGGGAAGTCCGGACGGCGCCGAAAACGGATCGAACGGCGATAGCAATACCGTGGAATTCGTGGATATCTCCGGAGACGGAACTACCGTCATCGGGTTTCACAACAAGCTGGTCAACAATCTGGCGGTAAGCGAGGCTTGGGTCTTCACCCCTGCTGGTGCCACCGGCCTGATGGCGCCCACGGGTTACCTCCATTTCACGGCCGCCGGGATTTCCGACGATGCCTCGGTGATCGCCGGCGAGGCCAAGCCGACCGCGCGCACGAATTTCAGCGGCATGGTTGGCGTAAAGTGGCTTGACGGCACCCCCACGATCCTCGCCCAACCCACCGGCGCGGGAAACTACAGGGCGGTTGCGGTCAGCGGTGACGGCAATGTGATCGGTGGTCTGGCAAGTATATCGGGCTTCAACATCCCGATCTTGTGGACCGGCACCGCCGCCCCCGAGCAACTGCTGCAAGTCGGCACGTTCAGCCCCGTGCAAAATGGCGTGACCTTCAATGCTGAGATCACTGGCATCTCGAGAGATGGCTCGGTCATCGCCGCCATCGGTGGGCGCGGCCAGCAATATTCGGGCGCCACTCCGGTGGGCCCCAATGTCCAGGCCCTGCGCTGGACGCGTGCCACCGGATTTGTCGAACTGGGCGTTCTTGCCAGCCACTCCGCCGCCCTCGCGACCAGCCTCGCGAACGACATTTCAGCCGATGGCGGAACGATCGTCGGCTCGTCGCAGCAGGGCGGCGTCATGGGCAACGATCTGTACAAAGACGACAACCTGATTGCCATCAAGTGGACCGAGGCGGGCGGCATGGTCGCCCTGCCAAAGCTGACAAACCAGCTCGCATCCGTTGCCACTGGTGTAAATGCCGACGGCAGCGTGATCGTAGGCGAGGCAATCGTTCCCGGACAGGCCATCGGCACCTTCGTGGTCAACGAATCCCATGCCGTGCGCTGGACCAGCGGAAATGCGCAAACGGTTGCGGCATGGCTTGCCGCCAATGGCGTGGCCAACGGCACGAACATGTACCAGGAGGCATTGGGAGTCAGTGACGATGGCAATGTCGTCGCGGGCTACGGCATCATCAACGGACACCGGCAAGGCTATATCGCCCGTGTGGCCGGAGCGACGCCCACGCCGACACCAACACCCGCTCCGACTCCAACGCCAACGCCAACGCCTACCCCGACCCCAGCGCCCACGCCGACGCCCGCTCCGGCGCCGACGCCCACCCCGTCGCCGACGCCCGCTCCGGCGCCGACGCCCACCCCGTCGCCGACGCCAGGACCGGTGACTGTCAACACCCCCGTCCCGGCTCCCTTTGCGATCGTCGTTCCCTCGGTCACTGGCGATAATCTGCTTCCGGGTGGTCCGGGAAGCGGCAATGTCCGTTACAACAGCATTTCCGGAGATGGACGCGCCATCGGGACTTCGGACGGGTTCATCATAACGGGCTCGGGGCGCTACAAAGTTCCTCTGCCCGACGGTTTTTCAACCAATCAGATGACGATAAGCGGGCTTTCCAATGACGCGACAGTCGCAGTCGGATCCTATGCTGTCACCTCCCAGAGCACTGCCGCCTTCCTGTTCCGCAATGTCGATGGCACGGGTACCTCGGTCAGGCTGCCGGGCTTCGACGGCGCGGTCAACGTCCAGGCACTCGGCGTTTCGGCGGATGGGCGCGTGGCGGTGGGCTTCAGCTCTCCGGATTCCAGCGCCAGCGCAAGCACTCGCGCGGCGATCTGGATCGACGGCGGTCGCGCCAGGGCGATCACGTCGAGCGGATTCACCTATTCGCAGGCGCGGGCGGTCTCGTCGGATGGAGCGGTCGTCACCGGAGAGGCTTCGGGAGGCGGCTTTGACGGCCAGTTTTCGGCCTTCCGCTGGACCCAAGCCGGCCAAATGGTGTCACTGGGTGCGATCGGCCGCTACGGCGAATCGTTCAGTTCCTCGGGCAACGACATTTCCGCAGATGGATCGGTCATCGTCGGAAGCTCCACCGCTCCTACCGGTTTCGTCGCATTCCGATGGACACAGGCAGGCGGGATGGTCGCGCTTGCGTCCCTGCCCGGAGAGACGAGATCGGTCGCCAACGCTGTCAGCGCCGATGGCACGGTCACCGTCGGCACTTCGTCTGCGGGTTTCACCGACTCGGCAGTCCGCTGGACGTCCGCTGGCGCCCAGTCGATCGCCGATTGGCTCGCCGCTGCGGGCGCGGACAATGGCGCGAATACCTATACCAGTGCCGCCGATGTGAGCGCTGACGGAACGATGGTGATTGGGCAGGGGAACATCAACGGCACCAGCCAGGCCTATCTGGCGAGAGCCGCAGCCGGATCACCCGCTCCGACCCCGACCCCGACGCCGACTCCGACGCCCACGCCTACTCCTGCGCCGACACCCACTCCCACTCCGACGCCCACTCCCACTCCGACGCCGACACCGGGCACGGGCGTCATCGGTCTGGACGACTTCAGCGCAACAGTGATGCAGGCGGCGCCCAACCGCGCGCTGCAAGGTGGCCTCGGGCTGATGATGTGGGGTGCACATCACCGCATCCTGACCGACTATGTACAGCCGGGCCGCGGCTGCGCGTGGACCGTGCTGGACTATCGCCGCGATGGCCGCAACGACACCGACTCCGTGTTGGCCGAAGCTGGCGCCTGCGTCGATGCCGGCCCTCTGCGGCTGGGGGCGGGGATCGGCTATGACCGGTCCGATTCCGACCTGACGCTCGGCGGCAAGCAGAAATTGGAAGGCTGGCACGGCGTGGCCGAGGCCGACCTGCGGCTCGGCCAGAGCGGTGCCGTCCTGAGCGCGACGGCGATCTATGGTGACTGGAACGTCAACCTGCGTCGGAACTACCTCAATGGTGCAAACACCGACACCAGCACCGGCTCTACCGATGCCCGCGGGGTTGCCCTGCGCGCTCGGCTTGACTGGTTCGAAATGGTGGGAAGCGACAGCTTCGGACTGACCCCGACGATCAGCTATTCCTGGAGCCAGGTGACGGTTGATGGCTATACTGAAACTGGCGGTGGCTTCCCGGTCACTGTCGGCCGCTCGGTTGACGAGGCTTCGGAAGGACGTTTGGGCCTGACCGGTCGCTTCACTCTGGCCGAGCAAACCACGCTGCGTCTGCGCGGGGAATATATCCACCGCTTCGACCGGTTCGACGGCGGTCCGGCATTTCAGATCATCGGCACGGGCATGGGTGGCACGGGCGGCATTTATGCGGTGGACCGCGACCATGCCCGCCTGGGCGCGGACATCGACCAGCGGATCGGACGCAATGGCGTGCTCTCCCTTTCGGCACACAAGACCGTGGGCAACGCCGGAGGCAATCCGTTCTCGGTCAGCGCCTCGCTCCATTTCGGGTTTTGAACCGGCTGTTCCTGGGCGCGGGGCTATACGCCTAGCGCGCAGGAGCCAGTCCGATCGAAAGGGATGAGATGCAAGGATCTGAGCCAAGCTGGCAGGAATGGATCACCAGCAACCTCTCCGCTGGCTGCGATCCGGCGGACATGCAAGTCCGGATGATTGCCGCCGGATGGAATGAGGCGGATGCACGCGCAGCCCTTGCTTCTGGCATCGCACAGGTGTTTCCCGGCCTGACAGCGTCGGCGGTGGCTCTGCCGGTTGTCCCGGACACGGGGGTGATCCGGTGCGATGAACGCGAGATCAAAGTGATCCTGCGTCTCGCCAGCCCTGCCGTCGCAATGTGCGAAAACGTGTTGTCATCGGCCGAATGTGCCGAGTTGCTCGCTTATGCCAACGATCGGGGTCTGCATCCCTCCACGGTTGTGGATGAGGCCAGCGGCGAGAATTTGCCCCATCCGGAACGGACCAGTTCAGGTGTGATGCTGGAGCGCGCGGAAACCGCCTTGATCGACCGGATCGAACACCGGCTGGCGGCGCTCACCAACTGGCCTGTTGCCAATGGCGAGGGTCTGCAGATCCTGCGCTACCGCGAGGGGCAGGAATACCGGGCGCACTTCGATTCATTTCCTGGTGGCGCGGGCGGCGCAGTTCACACCGCGCGTGGCGGGCAGCGGGTGAATACGGTGCTGGTCTATCTGCAAAGCCCGGAAGTGGGCGGCGGCACCGCTTTTCCGTCTTGCGGGCTCGCCGTGTGTCCTCAGCCCGGATCAGCGGTGATTTTCCGCAACGTGGACGTAACGGGCCGCCGAGATCCCGCCAGCCTTCATGCTGGACTGCCCGTTGTTCAAGGCGAAAAGGTGGTCATGACCTATTGGCAACGCGAGGGACCTTATGCTTGACTGGCAGTAGCCGATCACGTCGGGCCTGCCTCCGAGATGTCTGCAAACTCCCGGAATCACATGAACCTCGGCCGCTCAACCCCTGTCGAAACGGCATCTAAGGGCATGGTGACTCAAGCCATTGTCATTATCGGCGGCGGCTAGATGGGGCTGTCGCTGGGCTACTACCTCCACCGCACCAAGGCCGATTTCCTGATCCTCGATGCCGAAGACGGGCCGGGAGGTGTGTTGCGGCACAGTTGGAATTCAATGCGGCTGTTTTTACCTGCGGGTTACAGCTCGCTATCGACCTGGCTGATGCCGCTGCCTGCGCATGAAGGTTATCCAACTTGCGACGATTTGCTCGACTTGACTGACGGCACCCTCCCAAACAATCACCAGATTTCCGTTATGGCCAAGTACAGGAGAAAACCGCCCGTCACGCCCATCAAGGCAAGCACCCCGGTCATCGCCCAGAAGTAGAGGGGCTGTCTTTCCGCTCGGACGTATATCCATCCCGACTTATCGCGCAGGTACCTGTTCCGGAGCGCCGACCAAAAACCTTCCAGTCCGATAATGACGGACAGTATTCCGAGCAAAAACTTCATGATGAAGAACGTCCGGAGGTCAATTCGGCCACAGCAGCGTGAATATTCTCCGTCTGGGGCAGGGTGAGGTAGGTATCTCGACAGACTTCTTCCATTAACCGGCCCTCCATATCGAGCCAGTGTGGCGACCGGAACCCTCCTTCAGAAACCCGCGTGTCGTATAGGCCATCCTCACGAAAGCGCTCCTGCCGAACCCGCCGGAATTGCGACGTATCGCAATCATACTCGTTAAGAAAGGCGTCGATCAGCAGGGAACCGTCCCGCGTCAACCAGACACACCATGACCAAGCCGTTCTGACGTTCGGCGCGGTCTGGTCTGGCGCCGAGAGATAAGCTCCCCAGCGGTCATCCTGGCTGAGAACGTATACCCGCCCGCCAAACGGCGCCCACGGAAGCCCGGGAGAAATCAGGAGGGTCGTCGCCATGACTAACGTCGGGATCATAAATCACTCCTCGTGGCGGATCCAGGAACGCCGAGGCGCGGCTGTAGCCATGTTTCCCAGGCGTCAAGGGCGGGACGACAAGCTCGCCGGTGAGGCCGGCCTGAATACGCGGGCGGCGAGGTTCCATTCGAGGGGGACGGTTTCACAGATCTCGCCAGTAAGACAGGGCCGAGCGTCGAGCAGCCGTGCAGGAGCGCGGCCTACCCCAAATGCCGGCCAGCGACCGGGCGCCGCGACGAAGGCGCGGGAAGCACCGTCCGTCTCGTCGGAGATCCAGACTTCGTAGCCATAATCGGCAGCCGCCTGCTCCGCGCAGGCGCTGGGCGCCTCGATAACCCAGTCCCGCTGGCCGTCGCCGTTCAGATCCGGTGTCGAAGCGACGGCCGGGTAAGAGACGGTGAATGTATTGGGATCGTCCGGGTTGCCACATGCGCGACGACCCGCGAGATACCTGTCAAAGACGGCCGCTGGAATATCAGCCGGCAATTTCGGTCTTCCATCGACCTCGCCGAGATCCACGACCCCTTCGCCAAAGCCGCTCACGACCGCTTCGCCATCGGAACTCGGGCGCTCGGAAAGGCTGCGGGCGGCCGGGTCCCAGGCCCAGGCGAGGCGACAGACATTCCGGGCGGTCAAGCAGTTCAGGTGGTGAAACGAAGCCTCCAGTCGGACCTCGTCACCGATTGTTCGGATGTCCGGATCCCAAGCCTGACGGTCGAACACGCGCAGGTAGCGATTGTCGTCGCTGACGTACAGGCTGAGACGACAACCTCCGGTTCCGCAGAACTGTTGGTCTTCTGGCCACCGGATCAGCCAGTCCGCGACACCGTCCCTGCTGACGTCAACCGGCATGAGCACGCCGGCAGGGGGTTCCGTCAACGGGACCGGACGGTTGGTGGGGTCCTCGATATCGAAGGACGCACGGTTCAGTTCGTCCAGAACATACCAGACGAAACCGGGAGGGGGTTCCTGCGCAAGAACGCTGGCCGGGGCCAAGGCGAGCCAGAGGCCCGCGAACACCGCTCTTCCAGCTAGGTCTACGACCATTGAGTTCGCCATCCCCTTAAACAACCCTCTGTTACAATGATGGGTAATACCCCACCGCTATTTTGTTAACTAATCAGTTCGTCACCTCTTGGGCTTGCTGCCCATGTCCACTCTCGGGCCAGACGCTGGCGCAACCGTCTGCGCGATGCCCAGACGGCGCATGGCCTGCTGCACCTCGTCCATGGCCAAAGTTTCGATGGCGTCCTGGTAGCCCAGCGCCGCGGCTGCCTGTAGCAGTTCGACCCCTCGCCGCTCATCGCTGGTGATGCCGCCCTCGCCCACGAAGGTCATCTTGCCCAGCACGGTCAAGGCTTGCGGATCGTTCTGCGCGGCTCCCAAGCGGATATAGCGCAGACCTTCGGGGACGTTTTCTGCCACTCCCTGCCCCAGCATCAGCGAGAGGCCATAGACGCCCTGCGCCTCGGGGTGGCCCAGATCGGCTGCGCGGCGGAATAATTCCATGCCCGCTTTCACGTCGTTGGCCACTCCTTGGCCGGTCATGTACAGTTGCCCGAGGAACGACATGCCTGCCGGATCGCCCGCTTCGGCGGCGCGACGAAACATGGCCACAGCCCCCCGCTGGTCCTGCGCCACGCCCCGGCCGACGAACATCATCCGCGCCAGTTCAGTCATAGACGGGCCGTGACCCTGGTCAGCAGCGAGGCGGGCATAGTGGGCCGCGCGTTCCCAGTTCTCCGCGGTTCCCACGCCCAGTTCGTAGACAATGGTACCGAGAGCTGCCTGAGCAAACAGTTCGCCCGCATCGGCTGCTCGCTCCAGGTTGGCCACGGCAACAGGATCGAGCTGCCCGTCGGCCAGGCCGCTCAGCCGATAGATCCCGTTCAGCCCTGCGCCGTAAGTGCTGCCTGCAGCCGCCGCCCGGGCCGTGGCGTCAAGTGCCAGCGCCGGGTCCTGCGGACCTCCGATCCCCTCGTGCGCAAAATAGCCTAGGTTGGCCAGCGCCTCGGCATGGCCGCGTTCGCCCGCGGTGGCAAACCAGCGGCGCGCCTGGGCATCGTCCCGTGGGACGCCGGCATATCCGGTGTAATAGAGCCGGCCGAGGTTCCACGCACTTTCGGGATTGCCGCCTTCTGCCTCGGCGAACAGCCGAGCCACCACCTGTTTGGACGTTTCCTGCTGATGGATGATGTACGTGCGGCGATCGACCACGGACTGCGGTCCCCCGCTTGACTGATTGCCGCGGCCAAGCGCAGCCGCCAGCCCGTCCAACGGCGTGCCCATGCCACCCGATCCGGACGAGGAAGACGAGGGGGACGAGCCGCTGCCCAGCGAACGCTGCTGCTCCAGCCCGGCCTGGAAGGCCCGGTCGGCTGCAGCGCGATCATTGGCGGCGTCTTGCGCCCGCATCGATGCCATCATGCGCTGGCGGTTGGCCTCGTCGTTGGCGGCGCTCCACTGCGCTTGCGTGGCCTGCGACACGGCGAGTAGGCCGACTGTCAGCAGCGCATGCAAAAATCGACTGCTAGCCACTGAAGGGCACCCCTGGGCCTACCGGGCCGTTGTGGTTCTGACGAATGCTCATGATGAACTCCATCGCGTCCTTCTGCTGCACAAAGAATTTGCAATATTCGGACAATTCGGGGTCGGATGCATAGCTCTTGTCGCGCAGCGTCGCGGCGAATTTCGCGGCCAGCGCCGCCATCGACGACTCTTCGGCGGCAACCGGATTGGTCCACAAAAGGCGGTTCTTACTCGGCTGGATCGCTACGCAGGCGCCGTAGCCCGACCGGGCATGGGCGGGGGTTGCCGTGAGCGCCATCGCGAGGGTGGCGGCGGTCAGTAGGATGCGCATTAAAGTTCTCCCAATCAGGAATGTGCGGTGGTCCTTAGAGATAATCAGACAGGACTTCCCGAAACGAAATAAACCACTCGTAAATAAAAAACTGGCGGCGCGACAGAATCCCACCGCCAGAGTTACCTTCAAGAAGCTCCATTAATGAAGCGCCTTGGAGGCCGGGTCGCCCCTTCATAATGAGCTGTCCGCTGATCGCCGTACACCCCCCGAACGGGGGGTTGAGTAGTCCCTAGTTTTCTAGACGCCTTCCGCTTTCAAAATCTGCTGCCGTTCGAACTCGACGGGCGACAGCATACAGCCCCGACTTCAACCCGATCGACAAGGCCTTCTCCCGGCTCAAGGTCATGCTCCGCAAGGCAGGTGAGCGAACCGTCAGCTGGTTGTGGGACTTGATCGGCAGGCTCGTCGACATCTTCCAGCCTGCCGAATGCGCCAATTACTTCAAATCTTGCGGATATGAGCCGGAATGAATGGAAACCGCTCTAGACGAGTGAGGAGAGCGCCCCACACGTCAGTGGTGCGCGCAGCAACAGCTGGTCGTTTGCGCGAGATGCCATCGTGAGAACATCCTGCTTTGGCCGAACGTCCGGATTTCAGGCTTGTACCAGAAACGAAGCTTGCCGGTTCCGGAGAATTGCGGATGATCGGCTGCAGCCCGCGTGGCGAGGTTCGCCTCGGCCTGAAGGAGAAGCAACATGCGTCTAGCAACGCCGCTCAAGATCGCATCGGCAGTCGTCTTTGGTGCAGGACTAGCGACCTATGCGCGGTATCGCCGGGAAATGAGGCAACGGATCACTGCGCTGCCGCAAAATGCCATCGGCAGGTTGCAAGCGGGCGCTGCGGTGGCGGTATCGCGCATCATAGTACCGTGGTTACACAGATACAGGGCGGGGCACAGCTACAATACCCGACCGGGCCGGCCCAGCATCACTCCGAGCTGCAACGCAAATCAGTCCATTCCGCCGGACGTTTCGCAAGGGGGCTTGCCCATGCGTACGATTCTTCTGCCAGATATGAACTGGTTCCCCTGCTACCTAGAGAGCTACCTAGCGGAGCCGCACCGGTTCTCGCGAGGATCTTCGACTTGCCTAAGTTGCTAATTTATAGTGAGATTTTGGTGGACGCACTAGGGCTCGAACCTAGGACCCGCTGATTAAGAGTCAGCTGCTCTACAGAAGACCAGTTTGGACGTGTTTGGAAAATGTTCAACGCGTCAGTGGTTTATCGCGATTCTGCTTGATCTCTCTGCGCTGATTGTGTTTCTCTTTGGACATCCGGTGATTGCCGGGTGATTGCTCAGAGGGACAGATGCCTAGCCTGAAGATTACTAAGCGCGCGGTCGATGCGCTCCCAGCTACCGGATCTCAGACATTCGTGTGGGACACGGAGGTCAAGGGCTTTGGGCTCAAGGTCACCCCAGCCGGCAAGCGCACCTACGTTTTCCAGTATCGCACCGGAGGTCGTGAGACCGCAACACAGCGGGTCACGATCGGCGAGCATGGAAGCCCTTGGTCCCCTGACGCCGCTCGCAAGGAGGCGCTCCGTCTGTCAGGGCTCGTGCGGCAGGGAGGCGATCCCCGCGAGGATGCGCGGCAGCGCCGCAAGGCAGCCGTTACGTTGGCTTTCTCCGATTATGCGGACTTCTTCGTTGACCGCTACCTCAAGCCAAAGTGGAAGACGTGGCGCGAAGCGGAGCGCATTCTCAACCGGGATGTCAAGCCCATGTTCCGCCGTCGTCCGCTTCCCTCGATAAGCAAGGGCGATATCGACGACCTGCTCAGCGGGATGGACGATCGTCCGGCGCTAAAGCGGCAAGCTTACGCGATCCTCAAGAAGCTCTTCAATTGGGCTGTGAAGACAAGGGGCGACATCGTTGCGTCGCCGATGGACTCGATGGAAGCGGTTTCCACAGTCCCTTCTCGCGCGCGGCACCTTGCAGCGGAGGAGTTGGCAGCATTCGTCCTTGCCGTCGACCAAACCCCCTTTCCGTTCGGGCCCTATTTTCGGATGCTCGCAGCAACTCTGCAACGGCGAGCCACCGTGGCAGGTGCCGAATGGAGCCAGTTTTCCAGGAACCGCGAGTTATGGTCGATCCCGGCGCAGCTCATGAAGAATGGCCTGGACCACGTCGGGCCATGCAATAGCGACGTGCGAGAGACGCTGGAGTCGCTCGGGCCGAAGCGCGCCGGGTTGATCTTCACCACAACGGGCTCGACTGGCATAAGCGGGTTCTCCAAGGCCAAGTCAGCGCTGGACAGGCGCATGACCAAGATTCTGAGGGCAAGGGCCGAGCAGCGGGGTGAAGACGTGGCCGATATCCACGATTCGGTTCTGTTGCCGCCATGGAGGTTCCACGATCTTCGCCGCACCGGGGTCACCGCTCTCCAAGCCATGGGTGTCCCGGTAGAAGTCACCGAGGACATCCTTGCACACACGAGCGGCACGCGAGAAGGTGTAGCCGGCGTTTACAATAAATATAGATACTTGCCCGAGAAGCGGATCGCACTGGAGCTCTGGGGCGAGTTCCTGCGTGATCTGCGAAGCACGACTCTGGCGGCCGAGCCGCACCGGAAATGGCTTTATGCGGATCGGTTGAAGCGCCTGGACGCGGATGCCACCTGAACGCCCCAGACAGGGGCAATATGCACGATCACTTTTGGAGCATGGCTGGGCGGCAAGATTGGTTTGATCCTGAGCCGACACGGGCGATGTTTCTCGCCCAATTCATGGTCGAGCTTGGGCTCCTGCGCCATGGCACGAGCTGGGACGGCGCGGTCGGCAAACCGTCACCGGAAACGGCAATACCTCTTCAGAAGGAAATCGCTCAGAGCGCGGCCAGCGGCATTCTCCGGACGCTCGTCCTGAACCCCAAGACTTATGAGTTCCAGTCCATTTCGCGCGCGGGATGGCGAAATCCCAAAGCTCTCGCCGCGAGGTTTTCTCGGTGCCTGATTGACGCCGATGATCCCGTAAATGGTCATGCTGAGGGGCGGCACCACGGACATATTTTCGTAGAGCGCGAAAGCGCGATTAACTACTTAAGAGCTGCGCAATCATCGTCTTCCGCCGTCGCGAAGGACACTGTCACTCTCGACCACCTGTCGACCTATGTCAGGTTCCTGATTCACATCGCTCAGCTTGAAAAGATCGACGAGCAGAATCTAACTCTCAAAGGGCGACTCGAACAAAGAATAATTGCCGAATGGAAGCCGTGGCGGCTCGCGCAGGGGAGTCTAGCTGAGCTCCCGCCACACGCCATCCTGACGGACGCAATGGTCGGCCACATGGCGACTCTATTACGAGGCGAGGAGGCGCGCGCGCAGCGCGGAGGTGGCAGGGTCGAGAAAATCGCGGTTCAAAAAAGAAGTCAGAAATCAACTGTATAACCCAATGCATCGCTATCGTTCGCGCTAATCGGCGCACGATAGCGCGATGGCATCGCTAAAGATTTCCACCGGGCCAGGAGCGATTTCCCACTCCGCCGCAACACCGCGGCGAGTGTTGGAGAACGAACTTGGATATCGATCACAAGACCTGGCAGAGTGCGGACGAATGGCTGACGACCGTTCAGCTTGCCGCTCTTACCAAGACCAGTCGCAGCCTCTGGGATAAGATGCGCGTCCGGGGCGATGGCCCCGCTTGGTCGCGCTGCGGCAACCGGCCGCGCTACCGTCGCGCCGACGTCGAGGCGTGGCTTCTGGCGCGCACTATCCGCAATACGAGCCAACGGGCCGTGTCGTGAACCGGCTGCGATCGCACCTCGCTGATAAGCGGGCGCAGGAGGCCCAAAGGCGCCTCCAAAGCGATATCGTGCGCGATCTGCGCGAAGACATTGTTGAGCTCATCGCACACGACGGGGCGACGTTGAGCGAAGTTGCTGACGCCGTCCGCGCCGTCGGCGAGCCCGTTCTCGATCACGGATTTAGGGCTGAGATCCTAAAGCAAATCGGGAGGGTGAAGGACATCAGGTCGGGCCGCGCCAAGGCAGCCGCTGCGCCTACGCCCGCTCCCGCACCGGCGACCCAGGGCGTCGTGCAGGCACCCATTCGAGCCGAATCCATCGAGGACGTCGCCGAGGACGATGACGACCTGTTCGCGGCACGCCGGCCGCGCCGGTGAGCTCCTTTCCAAACCGATCAAGGAATAGAACATGACCAACCTCAATGCGAGCACTACGCTAGCGACCACACCGGTTCCGGCGCTCCCACCGAAGCCGAAGAGGCGCAAGCGCAAGATCATCGTCATCGGGCCTAACGGTGGCGGAGTGCGCAAGACGAAGACCGCCCTAGTGTTTGGGAGCGTGGCGGCCGCAGCCGGATGCACCGTGATCTATGTGTGCGGTGATCGAGGCATTGGCAGTCTGTCCGCGAGCCTAAAGGAGGGAGGCCCAAACCGGGTTGAACTCCTTCCTGACGAAGAGAGCGGAAATTATGCGGAAACCTTGCTGGCCATTGCGGAGGAGGCGGACGCCGACGTCATCATCATCGATCTGGGCGCCAACGAGATGCTCAACAGCAAATCTCGCCGCACTGTTCGTGCAGCGCTCCGTCAGCTCAAGGTACTCGGTCACGACACGTTCGTCGTGCTGTCGCTCGTTCCGGGCAAGGTCGGGCTCGAGGACGATGCGGCGAACTTCGCGCGACAGATGTCTAAGGACGCGGAGGTCTTGCTGGCTTTCCACAGTAGAGACGAGGGAAGCGATCTCACGAAATTCGGTGAGCTGAAGGGTGATTACCCCACGGTAGACGTGGCGACCGATCAACTCGCCATCCTTGAGCTGATCACCGCGGCCGGGGTCACGCCGTTTGATTGGTGCTCGGCGCACCCCGCAGGATTTGCGACGGCAGCAGCATGGATAGCCCGTAACCTCCTGCAACTCGCGCAGCAGCCGATCATGGCCGACATCGTCTACGGAGATCGCGCAGTGCCCGTGCTCGCTCCGCTCGCGAAGAACCGTCCGAAACGGTTCTACACCGGTCGGAATGCCAAGTGGCAGGTGCGGGACGAGGTCCTGGCTGCCGACTCTACGGAGATCGCGGCAGAGCACGCGCTGAAGCGTCTAACCAGCAACTCAGACGATGCCGTCATTCTTGCCGCTGCTCGTTCCCTCATCGACGCATCCCACGCACGCGAGGCTGTCTATCGCGCCGCTCGGTTTCAGCAAGACTGATCGCCGACGCGCTCAATCATTCGAGGCGGTCGCGATGAATCTAACCGTGCTGCTGGCAGCCCCATCGGAGTCCGATGATGATAAATCCCAAACTGGTTTCGCCCACGCTCGTTCTCAAATTTACCCAACTGGCGCGCCTTGCCGCGATCGAGGAGTGCTCAATTGGCTCAACGACCGAACGGATCGTGGCCGCCCTGATAAATGGGCGGGCCGACTGGCTCCCGGAGGACTACCCGGACCCACTTGACGCAATCAAACGGCTCCACCGCGGCGGTCCCGACTGGTGGCACACGATGCTCTACGTCCACGGCAGCGATTGGCGGGACCGCGACCTTCCTGGGCCTTGCAGCTAAGCATCGAAGGCAATCCCCGAATAGTCGGCGACAAGTCGCCGAGCATGTGGAGAGGAAAATCAGAAAGACACAGGATGGGGCGTGTTTACGCCCGTCTCTTCTGCTCCGCGCCCTGCGGGCTTGTCGCATAAGAATAGGGATCAGATCGTGCCGAAATCAAAGTCGGAGTCGCACGTCATTGCTGTCCGCGTCTCGACCGAGGAGCGGGAAAGTCTCACCGCACTCGCCGAGATTGAGGGTAAGACTGTGTCGGCATACGTCCGCGCATTGCTGGTCGGCGCCAAGGCCCGCCCGAGACCCGTCCTGGCCGCGGCAGGGGAGTTGCTGGCGATCTGCGCGACCCTGAATGACGCGACCAAGAAGCTCGCCCTGAACGATAGCGAACGCGCCTTGATCGAGGAGCACGCCAGGCGCGTGATCACGATCGTGCGCCTCCACGGCCGCGGTGAAACGCAGTGATCGTGAAGAAGATCAGGCGCCAGTCGCCGCGCATCGCGTCTGAGCGCGCCGAATTCGCCTACATGATCCGCGTCTCGCGCTACATCGTGCGCGCTGACGCCCGCGACCTGCACCAGCTGGCCAGGGCCTGTGAGGACGATTACCTCCGTGACCTCGCCAGATACGCCGTCGCGGAAGGGCGGGAACAAGTCCCGCTCGCGACGGGCGCACTGAACCTCTTCGGTATCGATCTAGAGGAATGGCAGGCGGAAATGGCCGCGCTGCTGCACCGCAGCCCGGATGTGGTGGGCGCAATCGACCACTGGGTCTTCAGCTGGCCGGAAGGTGAGCAACCGACGGTCGCCGAAGCCGAGCGCACCATCAGCATCTTCTTGCGCTGCCAAGGCTTGGCAAATGTCCCTGCCGTATGGGGCTACCATGGAGACACCGAGAACGCGCACCTCCATCTGCAGGTTATGCGGATCGACCGCCAGACAGGCGCGCGCCTGACCGGTGGCGACGGTTGGGACATCGACACGGCGCATCGCGCCAAGGCGGTGATCGAGGCCGAGTTCCCGCACTGGACGGCCGAGCTGGGCTCGCGATATGCGGTGCGCGACGGCGTTCTCGTCGAAAAGGCGTCCGATCAGGTGATCGGGAAAGCAGACGACACGGCGAGCTGGAAGCGACGTCGCGGCAAGTCGGACGTGATCACGCCGGAACCCACGCCAGAGTCAAGGCAGATCGACCGGCAATCGATCGCCTACGAGGAGGCGACCGGCTTCATGTCACGCACGCGCGTCGCTCTTGAGGTCGCGGTTCCCACCGTTCTCGCCGCGCCAACCCTGGATGCGGCTCATGCCGCACTTGCCGAACAAGGGGTCGAGCTGCGCAAGAAGGGGAGCGGCGCGACCTTCATAATCGACGGCAAACTGGTTAAGGCATCCGTGGATCGGCGCACGTCGTTGGCCGCGATCGAGAAGCGGTTCGGCACCGAGTTAACTCCTTGCCCCTATAAGATCGCCCCGCATCGCCCGCGCGAACGCTGGCCGAATGACCCTCAGCGGCGCACCTACTTCGCGCTGCGCCGCGCCCATGACGAGCGACTTCGTGCGGCTGCAGACGATGCGCGCGACGCGCTCGGCGGGCACGTCCGAGATCAGACAGTGGCTACCGCTCTGAAGGGGGCGATAGCTGCCGCCGCCTTCCCGGCGTTCGAGGCATGGTGCGCCGGCGCAGGAGCGCCAGATCCCGACGGCATCGTCATGGGGGCGCTCGGAATGAGCGCCATCTCGGTCGAGGCGCTGCAGCCCCGCACGACGAAACCAATAGTGAGCGGCTTCCGGGGGACGCGTCTCGGAAAGCGCACCGTGTATCGTGCGCCAGGTCAGGGCTCCGGGCCGCCTGCCTTCGTGGACGTCGGCCACAAAGTCTTCGTCTATTCGTCGACCAATCGCGCGGCAGTGCGCGCGAGCCTGCTGCTGATCGCGGCCAGGTATCCGGACAATAAGGTGGCGGTTACCGGCGATCGGAAGTTTCAGAACCTCGTGCTCGATCTGGCGGAGGAGGAGGGGATCAATCTCGACGGCGCGCTGGGCCTGCGGCAGGCGACGGAGCGCGCCGCCCGAGCCCGGATGCAGACCGTAGTCAGGCCGAGCCCGGCAACGGCGATCGGCGCGGACGCGGCGCTTAGGAACGCAGCGGTTCAAGCCGCATCGGCGGCACGGGCGAAAGCACAGCGCGTGTCGGCCATGGTGCGGAGGCTGTTTCATAGCGCCGATTGGGCGGTCGCAGACCACTGGACCGCCCAGGAAGTCACGCAGACCATCATTACCGACCCGCGCACGATGGTCCGGTCAACAACTGAGCTGCCAGGGTCACCCGGTAATCGCGACGCCGACGTTGCTCGGCAGGCTGCGGGACAGGCGGCCCATCGTGCCGCGGTGGTGGCTGCCGTAGCGAGGTCGCGGTGATCTTGCGCACCATTTGAGCAACCCTCGTCAACAAGGAGAAGAACGATGGCCCTTTCGTCGCCCAACACTCTCGCCGAGATCTTCGGCGCGGAAACTGACTACACGCCGCCGGTGTTCGACACGGCCCGCACGCGACAAGAGGCGCCAGCCACCGCGTGTGCGGAATGTCCGTCCGCGATCTGGTTCAAGAAGGATGAGTGGCACTCCTTCTGCAACATAATGAAGTTCGCGTCGTGGCCGGGGCAGCCGATCACCGCGTGCGACGGCAGGGAGACCTCGGTCGCTCACTATGAGCAGGAGAAGGCGAAGCTGGAGGGCAAAAGCCATGAGCGCTGACGGATCGTTCCCTCACTATCAGGCTAGCGGATAGAGAAGATCATCAAGTCGGCACACGGCCCGCCGCACATTGGTCATACCGGCTTGCTTAGCGTCGGCGTGTGCCAGCTCATAGCAGGCGAGGACCAGGTCCAGCAGCTGTTCGACGCGAATGCCGTTGAGCGAGGTTAATCCACAAACGCCCATGGCGCAGTTCATGGCCTCCTTTGTCGTTGTTGGCGGCGTCAGGTCACCGGCCGCTATGCGTTTCAGGGCGGCTGCCGGGGCGCCGACATAAGCGTAATGGGCAGATCGGTTGCCCTTGGCGCGCTCGAGGAATTTGTTCCGACGGAGCGCACTGCCGTCCAAACCTTCGATGAAGTCAATCAGCCCGGCACGGTCCAGCCCCGCCTGTGCCGCGAAGTAGAAGATCGGCAGCCACTCGGCGTGCGACGCTTCCACCACGTAGCGGATATATTCCTGCGGTCTGAATAGCGCCTCACGCTTGAGGAAGTTGAGCAGCAGGTTCGCGTCCGTGAGGACGCCGCGACTTCCGAACGCGCCGTCCCCGCCAGTCGCCGTCACTTCGCCGACCAAGCGCAACGTGGGCGCACCCTCCACCTCGCTGAACTCGCCTTCGCGAATGAAGGTAAGCTGGTCGACTAGGGTCTGGTCAATCGTGATAGGCAGCTTTCCGTCATCCAGCAGTCCGGCGTCCAGGTCGGCGATAAGCGCGCGGCCCGGCCCGAGCCGGAATAGCCTCTCCACCATCGGGAGCACCTGCTGTCGCGCCTCATAGTCACGGGCGTCGAGCATCGCGCGCAAGTCCGCATATTTGATGCGGGATGATTGTCCAGGGTAGCGAAAGAAGATGTCGCCCTCGCGCAAGTCGCCGTCCTGCTTGGTCACGATCACCGGCCGGCCCGGATGTTGTTCGACGTGCAGCACGCCCACAGCCTTTCCGCCGATTGTTACGACAGCCGATCGCACCCGCGGCGTTGGGTCCAGCTTTGATTTCAGGTGTTTCGTAAAATCGCTCGGGTCGGCATTGCCGAACTCGGTGGAGCTGAGACCCAGCACGGCGTAGCTCTTGTCGACCCCGCCTGCCTTCGCTGAATCGATATCGTGAACGCCGAACAGGATGTAGCCGCCACGATTGTTGGCGAGGGCAGCAACCGCGCGTAGCCATGTTGAGGCGTGCTTAAAGCCGAAGTTCGCCTTGCACTCATGCTCGTCTGTTTCACCCGCACGAAAGCGCCAGGTGCCACCAGCATCCTGTGCGAAAAGCGCTTCGATGGTAGCCGGATCGACAGGACTGGTGGGCCGGGGCGGCGGCGGTAACGCCGAGCCGCCTAAGTTTGCAGCGAGGAAGGCGTCCAGCTCGGCGTCGGTCGCAACCGGAATTGTGGCCGAGTTGCTGTAAGTGCCGTCGGTGATGTTGGTGATCCGCCCTGAGTTCACCTGACGGTCCGGCCGGTTGAAGTAGAACTGAATGGCGCTGTTCCGCATCCCACGACGCTTCATCGCCTTGATAAGCGCGATCTCCTTGTCGGTGATGCTGCGCCTCGGCATCAGCCTCCGAATGCCTCGTGCACCATCGCGGGGACGAGCGCGTCGATTTCGGCGGCGGTTCCGGCTTGAGTGGCGTGGGCAGCTCGGGCTTTGGCCTGGAGACGGTCGAACCAGTGCTGGGCGTCAAGCGGGGGGACGGGGACGGTGATAGCCTTCAGTGCCTTGATACCGAGGGTGCGATTACGCCCCGCGCCGCCGGGCGAAGCGCGTCCGAGCGCCAGCATGCCGTCGGCGGTGAGGAACCAGTAGCGGAGGAAATCGGCCGTCGCGCGCGCCGGGTCCGGGACACAGGTGAGGAATCGGTGGGAGCCGACGCGGCCGTCGTCCTGGGGCGCGGCGACGGCGACCGCGCCTTCCCAGGCGAACACGATGTTGAACAGCAAATCGTTCGCCTCGATCGTGAACAACTTCTTGGAGCCGACCTCTATTCCGGGCAGCTCAGGTTTGTGGAACGTTCCCCTGCCGAATGAGCGGACGCCAAGTTCGCGGTAGGTCGCCTCCGGGACAATCGTCACCGGTCGGCGGACGAGCGGAGCGACATCGCCCATCCGCGCGTAAGGCGCATCGGCGATGATACGGGCGAAGGCGGCGCGCAGGGTGGCGGCGATCTGTGCCTCCGAGCTCGCAGTAGCAGCGCTATGTATGGCCACTGCTTTGGCGACCTGCTCCAGCTGATGTTCAATGATCTCCTGCTCACTCGCTGGCGATCTTTGCGAATCTTGAGTTATCCTGTTCAGGATCTCTGCTGATCTCCGCTCGTTCGCGAGCGCCGCCATCACGATTTCGCCGGGCGCTCGGGGGTCTTCGGCTTCCTTCGCATTGGGGTTCTTCTGGTCCAGATTGACTGCGCGAACCTCCCCGGCCTCGTCGCGCTCGATCAGCGCTGGGCCGCACACCTTCCACGCGCGTGCGTCGTCGCTTCGTGCATTCCACCATGCGATCAGATCTGCGAGGTCGGCGGTCTGCAGCGGCGCCGTCTTGCTGTATTTCCGGCGCCCCTGCGGCGCGGGCTGCTCCCAATAACAGATTTCGCCGGTGGGGCCGCTGGTATCGAAGAACAACAGGTTGGTGGCGATGTCGGTATAGGGTGCGAACACGCCTTCCGGCAGCCGCACGATCGTGTGGAGGTTGAACCGCTCAAGCAGGTCCGCTTTGATCCGGGCAGCGACGCCATCGCCGAACAGCACACCGTGCGGCACGACCACGGCGGCACGTCCCTTACCTCCGCGCTTCAGCCGCCGCATTATCAGCTGAAGGAACAGCAGTGCCGTCTCGGCCGTGCGTCGCTCGTTGGGAAAGTTCGAGAGGATGCCCGCCTCTTCCTCGCCGCCGAAGGGCGGATTGGAGAGGATCACCTCCACCCGCTCGCGCTCTCCAATGTCGGCAAGACGGAAGCGCAGTGCGTTGCCTGGGTCGATGTCAGGAGCCTCCAGCCCGTGCAGCAGCAGGTTCATCTGCGCGAGCAGGTATGGGAGCGGCTTAGCCTCGACGCCATGGAGCGCCCCGTTCTGCAGCTGCGCGCGCTTCTCAACCGTGTCAGCCTGTGCCGCCATGTGGGCATAGGCTTCCGTGAGGAAGCCCCCCGTGCCACATGCGGGGTCGAGCACCTTCTCGCAAATTCGCGGGTTCACTCGGTCAACCATGAACCGGACCACCGGGCGGGGCGTGTAGAATTCGCCGCTGTCGCCGGCGACGTCCCGCATCTCCCGCAACAGCGTCTCGTAAAGGCGACCGAGCGTGTGCATCTCTTCCGAGCTGTCGAAGTGGATGCCGTTCACGAGATTGACGACGTCGCGCAGGAGATAGCCGCTCTCCATGCGGTTCTGGATCCCGCGGAACACGGTGGCGATCACGTCGCGCCGGTCACGTCCACCGTTTTGACCGCGAAGGCCGCGCAGATAGGCGAACAGGCCGGGACCGCTCGTGTCGTCGGGTCGCGTCGCCTCGTCGGCATTGATGAAGGAGAGCAGGTCAGGTCCGGTGATGCCATCCTTGTCCGCTGCCCAGTCACGCCAGCGATAAGGCGCCTCGATCGCTGGGTGAAACTGGGCCCCGGCGAGCTCCGCCTCGTCCTCGTGGACGCGTTCCAGGTCGTCCAGGAACTTGAGGAACATGACCCAGGTGAGCACGGGCAGCCGGTCGAGGTCGCCGTTCAGCCCCTTGTCTTTGCGCATGATCTTGCGCGCCGACTTGACGATCGCGTCAAGGCGCTGGGCGGTGGTGGGCGGGGCGGCAATCTTCTTGGGCTGACGGGCCATGTTGTTCCTTCTGGTGCGGTCAGGCCGCGTATAGCGCTTCAGTCAACTCCGCCATGGCCGCCCGCATCGCCTGCGGCCCGCCGAAGCGCCGAGCAATCTCACTGGGGTTGCCGAAGTCGGAGACGGGCTGGACCTTAAGCGCCTGCGGCAGAGCAAGCTGGTCGGGACCGCCGGTTGCGTATTTGTCCAGCAGCGCGTCAAGCACCGCCCGGGCGTCCTCTCCGTAGCGCGCGAAAAGATCGGGGTTGCGGGCTCGCAATGCCTTGGCGCGTTCCGAGCGGGTGGTCAGCGGCGCATTCCAGGCGAGATGGCATAGGAGGTCGAACGCGTCATCGTCGGGGCGGCCGGTGTCCCGGGCAAGGGCGTGCAAGTCGATGCCGCGCTCCGCAAGCGCATCGATCACGGCGCCGCGCTTTTCGGGTAGCGCCCATTCCGCCCTGAAAGCGGCCGGCGTGGCGAACAGCGTGCGGATCTTCTCGCCGGTCCAGTCGGTCAGCTTTCGGCAGGTCAGCCGCTTTCCGTCGGCGTCGAGGTCATAGACGAGGTGGGCCACGACTTCGACCTCTCCGCCATCGACGTAGAGCTTGCGGGGTAGGTCGTCGCTGGGATCGTCCGGCGGTAACTCAGTCGGCTTGGTCGGCTCGTCAGAATCGCGATCCTCTGCACTGTGCTGCTCCGCCGTCTCGCGCTCGATCTCCTCGCCGTCCTGGTCGATCTCGATCGTCGTCACAGCGACCGGATCGCCGTCGAATGCCGGGTCCGCGAATTTCTCGGTCGCCGTCCCTGTATAGTCGAGGATGGAAAACCAGAGCTTGCCATAGTCCTCGCGCAGACGTGTGCCGCGGCCGATGATCTGCTTGAACTCGGCCATCGAGCCGACCACGCGGGCGAGCACCACATTCTTGCACGTGGGAGCGTCGACCCCGGTTGTGAGCAGCTGCGACGTGGTGAGGATCACCGGCGTCTCCGCCTCGAGGTCCTGGAAGCTGGAGAGTTTGCCCTTGCCGATATCGCCTTCGTTGGCGGTGACGCGGGCGACGTAATCCGCGTGCTTAGCAACCAGATCGGAGTTCAGGTTGATGAGCGCCTGGCGCATTTCGCTCGCATGATCTTGGTCGACGCAAAACACGATCGTCTTGGCGAACCGATCTGTGCTCTTGAGGAAGTCTGTCAGGTGGCGTGCGATTGCCTCGGTGCGGGCGCGAAGCGCGACGACGCGCTCAAAGTCCCTGGTTTGATACTCATCATCTGGCACCTCGCGGCCAAACCGGTCTAGCTCGCCCGCGCTCGGCCGCCAGCCGACTGCGTCGATGTCGGTCACGATCCGGTGGACGCGATAGGGCGCGAGGAAGCCATCGGAGATCCCTTGCGCCAGGCTGTATGTATAGAGCGCCTCGCCGAAATAGGCGTAGGTGTCGCGACTTTCCTCGCGCAGCGGCGTCGCGGTCATGCCGAGTTGATAGGCAGGCTCGAACCAGTTGAGGATCTCGCGCCATGAGCTATCGGCACGCGCGCTGCCGCGATGGCATTCGTCGATGACGATCAGGTCGAAGAAGTCCGGCGCGAACTCGCGATAGAGGCCGGGCCGGCGCTCGTCCGCGGCGATCGCCTGATAGGTCGAGAAATAGATGTCGCGGCCGTGGCTTACCGCGTTCGAGGCGAGCTTCCAGCGCGCGTCGCCGAACGGTGCGAACGTCTTGTCCTTGGGATCGTCCACCAGAATGTTGCGGTCGGCGAGGAATAGGACCTTCGGCTTGCGGTGGTCACCCCGCTTGTTCCAGCCGGCAGACCATAGTCGCCAACAGATCTGGAAGGCGACGGCGGTCTTGCCCGCGCCCGTGCAGAGGTTCAGCAGCGCACGCCGCTCACCGCCAAGGATCGCCTCGAGTGCGCGATTGACGGCGATCTCTTGGTAGTAGCGCAGCGGCCGTTCGGCGTCGGGGAAGCCGGGGGCAAGCAGCTTGGCGGCGGCCGCGTCGGGCAGATCGAGCTCGCCTCGTTGACGCCCCCATAGTTCGGCTGGGGTCGGGAAATCCGCGCGGGTCACCTCCGTGCCGGCGGCGAGGTCGATCTCGACGATCTCGTGACCGTTGCTGGCGTAGGCGAAGCGCAGGCCAAGCACCTCGGCATAGTCGCGCGCCTGCTGCACACCGTCCTGAACCGAACGATAACCCGCCTTCGCTTCAATCACTGCGATTTGGTAATCGGGCCGGTAGCGCAGGATGTAGTCCGCGCGCTTCTTCTGTCCGCGCCGAGGCTGACCGCCGACGAACATCACCCGTCCGTCGGTGAAGGTCCGCTGTTCTTGGATCGCGCACGGCGGATCGTCCCAACCCGCTCTCTGCAGGCGGGGAACGATCAGCTTCCGACAGGTGTCCGCTTCGGTGGCCATGTTTGACTGAAGTTGTGCCGTCAACGCAGGCAGATTGCAATAACTTGCACGGCGCGCCGGCCGGACTGTCTGAGGTCGGCAATCCTAAAGCGGCTGCTGAGCGGGGAGATTCGAGAGGTCGCGCCTGTGACCGATTGAGGTGACCGTGAAGGGGGGAGGAAAAGCCTCGCTGCCGAGCGGTCGATAATCAATCAGGAGCATCGACCATGACTCAAATCAATGACGCCGCCTCTGCCGAGGCGGCACATTCGCGACTTCCGAGCGATCCGGATGTGCGGATTTTGCGCCGAGTATCGGCATTGGAGGACTTCCCGCTCGCGTCGCGACGTGAGGGACCCGTGCGCCGCATCGGGATCGTCGACACCGAGACGACCGGGACCGATCCACGGACCGACGAGATCATCGACATCGCGGTCGTAGTGCTCGAGGTTGATGCCGCCGGAGAGATCGTCGGCATCGCGAGCGCCGGACAGGCGCTGCGTGATCCGCACATGCAGATTCCTCCGCATATCACCTGGCTAACCGGCATCAGCGACGAAGACGTGCGCGGGAAATCGATCGATCTGGACGTGCTTGAGCGCCGGTTAGCGAGCGCCGACGTCCTAGTCGCGCACAACGCGCGATTCGACATCGCCTTCCTCGAAGACCTCTTGCCCGGCCTCGCTGGCGCGGCATGGGCGTGTTCGGCGATCGACTTCGACTGGATTGGCGCCGGGTTCGATGGAGCCAAGCTCGGTCACCTCCTGATGCAAATCGGGCGATTCAACGGCGCGCACCGGGCTATGTCGGACGTCGTCAGCCTCATGCATCTTCTCGCTCACCGCCTGCCGCACGGCGGCACGGTGCTCGGTGACCTGCTCGAAAGTGCCGAGCGGAGGACCGTCCGTTTCGAAGCGACCGGAGCCCCGTTCGATCGGCGGAGCCTCCTCAAAGCGCGTGGCTACCGTTGGGATACGCGCCACCGCGTCTGGTGGCGCGAAATGGACGAGCAGGAATGCGCAGCCGAGGAAGGCTGGTTCCGCGATCACATCGCCCCCGCCGGTCCGGTGCCGCGAATGATCCCGCTCACCTGGCATCAGCGCCACCGCTGAACCGTGCGCAGCGCTTCGCGCCGCGCCGTGTCTTTGAGAGCGAAACGGATGAGCACCCCAGAGTGGGGAAAATGCTCCGGCTAACGCAGCCGTCACCAAGAGGAAGAGCACAATGCAACCGATGAACACAATGTCTTTGCGTCACCAGAACTTCATGCTGGCGGTTAGACGAGAGATGGGTTGGCCCGCATTCAAGCCAGCCAATGACGCCATCGCCTTCTGTTCGGGCCGGCAAATGGACTTAGAGGTCGGTTCGGAATTGGCAAGGATCGCGCAGATGGTGCGCAAAGATGCGGTCTATACTGGTTGGGGCAAACCGGCGGCAACCACGCCCATTGGTTTCACGATCATCTACCGCGAACTGCTGACGGTCGATATCATCGATCGCGTGGTGCCCTATGCCGCGAATGACGAGGCGCCGATTGTCTTCGTCAGCACCCGCGAAGAAGAGTTCTTCGCCGTCGATCGGCGCGGCACGCTGATCCGGGTGCCGGGCAAAGCGAAAAATATCGGCAAGGGACGCAAGCTCGCCATGAAGCGCATTCGCGCGACGGCCGAAGCGATGGGTGACCACCTCCTCGAGAACAACCGCTTCGTGCCAACCGGCGCCGAGTGGATCGAGCCGGAAGCCCCCGTCGAAACCATCGTCCGCTTCGGCTGACGACCTGCGGCGGGCGCGTTCGCGGGCCCGCCGCAAGAATCACTTTTCCACACCGGAGATCACTATGAAAATCGACTTCCCTGCCGTTCCGCGCGGCCCGCGTAGCTATGTCTTGCTCGACCTGGAATCGGCGGTGCTCGATGACACAGCCCACCGCCGGTATCAGAGGATGGAGCGCTGGGCCCCCAACGATGGCGCCCTGCCGAGCCGGCGCGGCTACACCCGCGGCGAGGATCCGCTGCAAACCCCTCGCTGGATCTTCCAGACGATCACCACCGCGTCGCTGATGATCATGACGGAGCATGTGGAAGGTGGCGTCGAGGTCGTGCGGTTCGTCACTTATTCCGCACCGGAGCAAGACGAACACGCCGTCTTGTCGGGCATCTTGAGCGTGCTGGCCGATGCCCCGGCTGACGCCGAGCTCGTCACCTGGGGAGGGGCCATGCACGATGTCCCCCTGCTCGTCGCCGGTTGCATGCGCCACGGACTGACTCTCCCCGGTGGGTGGAAGTGGCTGGCGTTCGGCGGTGGGAATGGCGCACGTCACCTTGATCTCGCCCGCATTATGACCGGCGGCTTCAGAATGAAGCCGATTCATATGGCCGAAGTGCTCGCGGCGATGGATCTGCCGGGCAAGCTCACCGCACCGCCGTTCGCCCTCGCGCGCCTGATTTACGCGGAGCGCTGGGAGGAAGTAAGTCAGGCATGTGAGGTCGACGTTTTGTCGACGTCTCTCCTCCTCGCCCGCTGGCGCCAGCTGCACGATCCACGAGTCGATCCGGGTGTCGTCGAGGATCGCATTCTGCGCCAGGTCATCGAGCTGATGCCGAACCGCGGCTACGCAGATGAGCTGCGGGCGCGCAGGAGCGCGCGGTTCGCTGCGCAGGTCACAAGCGCGGCGATCGAGGCCAAGACCTTGGCGCCGGGGCTATAACAGAACGCTGCATAAGCCGCATTCGGTAGGGACCAGCACTCAATCCGGCGATGCCAGCAGCGACCGATCGTCGGCGGCTAAAAGAATTTATGGGTCCGGCAGCAAAGGTCAGGTTCTGCGGGTAATCCACACCCGCAGAACCAGTCTTAGCGACTCGCTCAGGATTTCGGTCGCCAAAGCCAGCCGAAGAGGCGGTCCTTCCATCCGGATTCGGGTCGAAGGTCTTCGGCTTCTGCGGCACTTCGCACCGCGTCAGCGGAGCCCGCAGGGGCGTCCACTCCGAAGTGCGCTGCTTTCGCCCGGCGGTCGCGGCGGCGTTCAGCTTCAATCTCGGAATCGGACCAAGGCGGGGCCTCGATTACCCGGTTGCGCCGGATGACGTAGTGCGAGCGGCACGGCAGCGTCCAGCTGCCGACCGATGGATGGAGCGTGACCGCCTCGCCGTCGTAGATAATGCTCCAGTCGGTGGGCGTGAGCGGTGTCACGACCTCCTCTCCGCAGCCGCAGCAGCAGCTGTGGGCGGCGCTTCCGTATTCCAGCGAGATGTAAAGCACGCCCGCCTCAAGGGTCTCTGGGAAGCTCTCGACGAACCGGTGCTCGAGGACTTGATCGCGCATCACGCTTGGTCCTCGTTAAGCAGCATATTGCCGTCGAGCGTGTAGGTCGAGTGGTGCTCGCGCTCGAGGTCGCAGTAGAAGCCGCAGAGCTTCTTCCATTTGATCACCGCCATGACCGCGTTCAATGCGTTGAGGTCAGCGACCTGGATGTTCGAGGCGTAGATATCTCCGGCGCCGCCGCCGACGAGCGGGATACGCGCGTGAGCGCCGACGGCGCCCCGCGTCGCAGGTGTGCTCGTCGTAACCCGGAGGATGCCACTCAGCCCTTGTTCACCGAGCTCGAGACCCATGCCGATGTCGACGAAGGCGATACCGCGCTCGTGCAGCCTCGCTACCAGCGCCGGCTTCGCCTCGCCCGCGTCGAGGCTCAGGAACGCGAAGTCGATCCCGTCGAGCAGGTCGAGGTTGTCGGCAGTAACGGCCTTCGCGACCGCGGTGATTCCCCGGTGCATGCGCCCGTAAATTGCCTTGAAGTATTCGACCTTGAGCGGCGCCTCCCGCAGCTCCTCCAGGCTCGGCGCGCCCGGCGCGCGGAAGGCGTTGTGCTGAAGGAATTCGTCGCAGTCAAAAAGCCGGATCTCGGCGACCGGGGTCTTCGCGACCATGTCGAGGATGTAGCTCCCGGACCCGCCGAGCCCAATGATCGCGATGCGGTGTCCAGCGAGCCTCGCCGTAAGCGCGCCGATACCAACCCGGTCTGAAGCCGTCTCGATGTAGTTGAAGACTCTGTCTCCTTCCTCTTCCCCTTCGAGCGCACGGTAGGGGCGCGGGGTGGCGGCCGCATCGAGCACCGCCGCCGGACCCGCTAGAATCGAGGCGTATGTCGTCATCTTGTGATGGTAATCACGGTAGCCTGCTTCCGGCTTGCTCGAGAAGGCGTGCTTCGCCGTCAGCCCGTGGCCTAGGTCGAAGTGCATCGTCTGGTTGGCGATACCCGCGATCCGTGTTCCGTCCGCGAAGCAGGGATAGTCTCCATCAAAGTGAATGACGTGGGTGTCGGGCGGCCGGGTCTGGTCGCCCGCCAGCGCTAAGCTAGAGATGAGGGTGCCTCGGCGAATCTTGCGGTTCGCGTCGACATAGGGAACCTCGCGCATCACGAGGAACCCTCCCACCACCTGGACGAAATAACCCTCCTCGCGGAGCTTCGCGAGGTCAGCGTTACGACTGAACAGTGCGCGTGACATTGAAGACGGTCCCCTGCTTGATGGTGACGACGCCGTGGGCGCCCAGTTCGCCGGCGTGCGGCGTCGACGCTGCCTTTCGGTAGGTCATGGAGAAGACCACGTTCGCTTCGTGCGGGCCTGGGAAGGCCAGTTCGACGATCTGCTCGAAAGTAATCGTCGGTCCTCGGACAAGGCGGGCGCGGGTGTTGACGATGATCTCGATCTCGACCGGCGGGCGCGGCGCGGAAAAGAAGCGCTCGACGCCCGGTGCGTCGAGATCGATCAGCATCGTGGGCTCCACGAGCACGTCGGTGCCGCCCCGCACCTCGAGGAACACAGCCTCGTCGGGACCGGGCTTGGCGAGCGCAGCGAGCACCTGGCCACTGATCGCGGGCTTTCCCCAGCGCTCCTCATGGGAGTTCACCTCGAATTTAAAGTCGCGGTCGGTGAGGAAGGCGACGAAGCGCTCGGCGCCAGCGCCTCGCAGATCGAACGGCTCGTCCAGCCGGACGTCCTCGAAGTCGCCGTTCTCGACGATCGCGAACAGGCTGTAGCCGCGCTCCGGCTCGAGGCCGGCGGCCTCCAGGATCTGGCGGCCGAGGGGGATGGGATCGGCAACCGCCAGCGGGCGGAAGTCGATGTTGTCGACAGCGAACAGGACACGGTAGGCTTTGCACTGGCGCAGCGCACGGCCCTCGCGGATCGCATCACCGACGTCGTCGAATTCAGGGGTTTCCATTGGGTTCATTCCTTCTCGTTGGGCCGGATCGTTCCCGGCTACGGAAGGACAATCGGTGTGTTCGCGACCGACCGGAAAGGCTTCAGAACTTTTTTCGCAGGGTGCCTGCGGGCAACGGGCCGCAGACGAAGAAGGCGGGACAGCGGGGGCAGACGCGCTGAGTCGGAGCCGCCGGGAAGTCGCCGGCGCGAATCCTCCGCATCGCGACCTGCAGTGCCTCGCGGCGCCGGCCGAGCACAAGGTCCGACATTCCGAGCTGCGAGATGCTGCCGCCGGTCAGGTGGACCACCTCCGCGGTGGCGCCCGGTGCGTTTTTAGCGACGGCGAGCAGCGCCGCGGCGACTGACAGGTCCTCGGTGTCGGACTTGCGGTAGACGCCCGTCCGGACGCGTCGAAAAATGAGCTTGCCTTCTGCGTCGGCGAGCACGTCATCGGCGCCGTAGCGGACCTCGTCGTTGGCGAAGCTGAGGATCAGCGTCTCGGGCTTGCGGGGCACGTGCGATCCGCGCGCACGGACGAAGGCTTCAACGAGCGCGACGGCTGCAGTTCGGAGCTCGGCGAATGCTCCGGTGCCGTCGAGGCCGTGGTCATCGCATGCGAGCTCGACGGCGGCTGCCAAGCTGGCGTCGTCCGAGACGTCGAGACCGTCGTGGACGATAGCCCGCACGACCAAGCGCGCGGCCTCGTGCATGCGCATGTAGTCGGTCTCGGTTCGGCGGCCGCCGATGCCGAGCACGTGGGTGTAGAAGAAGCGTCGGCGGCACTTGTCCTTGTCTAGCATCGAGATCTGCGAATCCCGCAGTCGGATCGGTCCGTCGATCTCCAGCGGGATTGGCTCAGCTTCCGCGGCCGGCGGGAGCACGTGGACGAGCGCGGGCGTCCTCCGGCTCATTCCAGAGCCGAGACGCGAAAGGAAGTCGGAGAGGGGGCGGGCCTTCCCGTCGGACTTCTGAGTCGCGGCGTAGAGGATGAGGCGGTCCCGCGCGCGAGACGTCGCGACATAGAACAGGCACTCGCGCTCTTCTGCGTCGCCGGCGCGCAGCGCCTCCTTAACGTCGCCGGTTATGCCCGCGATGACACCTTCGGGCGGCAGGCACGGCGGTGATTTTGCGGGGCTTGGAAGGGTGTCTTGGTTGAGGCCGGGAAGGTGAACGCAGTCGAAATCGAGGCCCTTGGCGCCATGAATCGTCATCAGCCGCACGGCGTCGAGCCCCTGCGCGGCCGCTGGCAGCTGGCGCAGATCGCGGTCATCGCCGATTGCGACGAGCCTGCGGACACGGTCCAAAAGCCTCGGGACCGCGCGGCCCTGCGCGCGTGGCTGGACGCGCAAAAAGTTCATCAGCTGCCAGATGGCGATCCCCTGACTCCGCTCGGCGACGGAGCTCGCCTGGCCGATCCGCGCGGCGATCCGCGTGCGGTCGAGGACGATCATGGCCAGCGTCCGCCACGGTGGCGAATCGACGTCGAGGCCGTCGAGGACGGCGGCGAGGCCATCGAGCGCAACGTGTCCCTCGGGAGATATCGGTAAGGTCTGCCGTGCCTCCAACCATTCGAGCGGCTCGCGCTCTTCGCCCCGCAGAGATTCGAGCACCGCGCCGACGTCGCCGAGAGTCATCTCTAGACCGGGCATGCAGCTGGTCCGGACTAGACCCATCGCGCGCCGGTCGGCGAGTAGCGACAGGACGGAGAGCAGATCCTTGACCTCGCCGCGTTCGAACAAGCTGCCGAGGAACAACACCGGAATGCCCATGCGCTCCAGGTCGCGTGCAATCTCGCCGAGCCGCTCATTCCCGGTGCAAAGCACGGCCTGATCGCGGTATGCGATGCCCGAGCGGAGCATCTCGTCAATTCCGTCCGCGATCGCGATGGGCTGCTCGTCCTTGCTCGCGCGCAGGCGGAGCTCGATCGGGAGTCCAGCTGGACCCCGCTCAGACTGAAGCGCGGTGTCCCCGTCACCGGCAGTCATCCGCTCGGCGAAGGCGGAGTATGCGTTTACGATCTCCTCGACGGAGCGGTAGTTCACTTCGAGCCGGCCCGCCGTCGCGCCCGGGAAGTCCTGCGAAGCGAACGTAGCCATGCTGATAGGCGATGCGCCGCGGAAGCGGTAGATCGACTGCCGCGCGTCACCGACCACCCAAAGGTTTTCGCCCGTCGGGCACAGAGCCTTCAGCAGCCGCACGCTGGCGCGGTTCACGTCCTGGTATTCGTCGACGAGGACGTGATCATAGAGCTGCCCGAGCTGGGCGGCGATATCGGGTCGCGACTCGAGTAGTTCAACAGGGAGCGAGACGAGGTCTCCGAAATCGATTGCGTTACGTTCGCGCTTCAGCCTCTCGTAGACCCCGTAGATCCGCGCGACCTCTGCCGCCTTGAGCGCGTTCGTGCGCCGCGGCTCATTCGCACCTGCGGCCATTCGCATTTCCTCGGCACGCAAGGCGTATTCTTCTGGGCCGACGACCTCATCCTTCGCGCGCGATATCGCGGCGAGGATGTCGCCGATGAGGCGGGTAGGGTCGTAGAGGTCCAAATAGTGTTCAAGCGCGAGCCGGGGGAACTCCACCTCGAGCAGCTCGACCGCCTCAACCCGGTCCATCAGCCTTGGCTCGCGCCGCAGCATAAACTCCGGGCCGAGCCGGCGGATCAGGTCGAGTCCGAACGCGTGGAATGTGCCGGTCCAGATCGCGGAGGCCTGCTCCGGCCGCTTTTTTGCGATCCGCTCGGCCATCTCGCCCGCTGCCTTGTTCGAGTAGGTAAGGACGAGGAGCCTGCGAGGATCCACGCCCTCGTCGATGAGCTGGACGACCCGTGCGGTGAGCGTCTGCGTCTTCCCGGTCCCGGGGCCGGCCTCCAGGATGTAGGGTCCGCCGCGGTGCGCGGCGGCGGCGGCCTGAACAACATTGAGCGGTTTGTCTGTGCTGACCCTTCTGTCTGACTCAATCACTGGAAGCAGGAGCGCATCGAATAGCTGCTGCGCGACTGCGTCGAATGGCGCGTTCATCCGTTCCGCTATCGCGGTGGCGGTCAGTCCTTCCTCAAGGTGAAGACGCCGCACCAGCGCCCGAGGCATGAGAAGCTCGCGGCCGAACAGGTCCATCTGGACTTCGCGGCGTTGGCGCCGCCCGTAGTCCACGACGCGGTCGATGCCGGTCGGCGAAGGTTCAGATGCGCGCGCCGGGTCGACCTCGATCACGGTTGCCTGCCCGTTCGCATCGCCGAGTTCGTGATGGCCGATTTCGTGTGCGATGAGGAACGCTCTTTCAAACGGCGAGCCGACGTTCTCGTGGACGATCAGTGCGTCCTCCGGCACTAGCGTCGCGCGACCGTTGTCGAGGACAGCTGCGCCCGGGTTGGCGGTGTCGACATCGAGTCCGCGATCCTTCGCCACCCCGACGGCGAAAGCGTAAGGGTCGTTTGGATCGAGCCCGCGCGCCACGGCTGCGGCGTGCAGTTCGGCGGCGCGCCTCCGGCCGAGCTCGATCGCGTCCACGCCTTAGTCGCCGTCTGCGAGCAGGCGGGCACGGTCGGCATCGGACACGTTCGCGTCGATCAGCACCTGCTCGAAGGACACCTGCGCGGCCGCGCTAGGCTTCCCGTCGGCCTTGTAGCTTCTCCGGGCCAATAGGGGAGGCTGTCGCATCGCGGCGATCACGTGCGCCTCCGGGATCGCGAGGGCGTCGCTAAGCGTCCGAAGTATTGGACGCGGCGTCCTCGCGGGATCGACTTTGCGCTCCCTCAGACACGTGACGACTTGGCGCGGCACGCCGAGCTTCGCCGCCAGTGCCTTGGCCCGCTCCCCGACGAACGCGTCAAGCGGGTTGCTCCCTTTCGGAAGCTCTGGTCCGGCCGCCTTGTGGACGATCCAGGCTGCGTCGATACGAGACTTGTGGAGGGCGGACAGCGGTTCCTGATCGTCGGCTTCGGGCGTGGCGAGCAATCTCGAGAGGTCGATGAGCTGGAGCGCGAACTGCGGATGTGCCTCGACGTAGCGGGCGAGGACGGCTCCGTCATGGACCTCCTCCATCTGGAACCGGTCCAGCACGTCGGCGAGGGAGGTTGGCGTAGCGCTGATGGTCATTGGTGGTCCCCAGGATTGAACAGAGCGGCGAGTGTCTTGAGCGCGCGCTTCCGGTGATTGCGAACCGATCGATCGGAGCAGCCCAGCGCCTTCGCGATCGTCATGACCGCTGGGTCGTTCGAATGGATCGGCCATCCGAGAAGCAGGAGGTGCACGGTCCTGCTTTGTTCCGGCGGCAGCTGGTCAATCGCAAGATACACGCGATCCCGGAAAAGCGGATCCGAAAAAATGTTCGATTCGAACGGATCGAGCGCCGTGGCGGCCAAGTCGTCGCTCCCGGTTTCGCCGGAGTCCTCGTCTAGCGCGTCGCTCCGGTTCTCCTCGCGCCAGGCTCGCTCCTGCGCGTCGAGGCGCAACCGCTTAACGGCGAGATCGAACCTGACCTCGAAGAAGTCGAGTTTGTCGTCGGGCTGCCTACGGTCCTGCGCGACCATCTCGACGAAGCGGTCGAAGACCGCGTTGCGGATGGTATCGTTAACGAGCGAGGCGGTGTTCCCGCCCGCCTCGGCTCGCGGGACGGCGCGGAGGACCCGCTCGACCAAGACCTTGTAAAGCCGCTCGAACCACGCGTCGGAATTGTCGAGCCGGCTCGCCCGCACGAAGTAGAGGAGGCATTCGCTCGGGATATAGTCTGGGTTCTTGCGATCGCGAATGCGGGCGCGCTCCAGCAGCACGCCGCGCGGAAGTCGCGCAAGCGTGGGCAGGAGCATTTCGACATCCTCGGATCGCAAATACGGGGTGTCGTCCTTTCTGCGCTTGGTGAGCGGAGCGATCAACTCTATCTCCCTGTTCAGAGCGCGAACATACGCGCCTTCACAATGTAATCGCCACGGAAAATGCAACCGGAACGACCCGATCGAATAAATCGACCTGATCGTTCGACGCGGCGTATCCGTGTCGGTCACGTCCAATGGTGCTCCGCGGGCGGATGCATGCTTCAGGGAGTTATGCGCGGGTATCGCGGATCTTTTGCAAGATATTTCAAACGACTTCGCTTCGGCGCTTTCTCTCGCCATGCACGGGTTCGAGGAGATCAGTGCCGCGGGAGCAGGGGCGATGCTTGTCTGGAGGAGGGCACGATAGGTGACAAGCAACGCAGGATCAGCTCTGAGCTATCTGAAGCTCCGGCTGCTCGGTGATTACCCGGTGCTTGTCAGCCCAAGCCAAGTTCAATGTGCCGCGACGCTAAACCATTGAAGATAATGGTGGACGCACTAGGGCTCGAACCTAGGACCCGCTGATTAAGAGCTGAAATCAGAGGGTCCTTATGCTTCCGCATGCGTCCAAAAACGGCAGAACTCTGCGAATCATCGTCCGTATTGTTCTTGATATGTTCGCCAGTATCCACTACAAAAAGCTACCTAAGGTAGCAGGAACATATGGCGAACAAAGTTGGTTTGACAGATGCTCGGATCGCAGGTTTGAAAGCGCCTGCAAGCGGGCAAATTGAGGTCGCTGATGGCATCGTGACCGGTCTGCGGCTCCGAATGGGAGCGAGTGGCACCAAAACTTACATCTTGCGTAAGCGCGTTCAAGGTAAATGGTTGAACGTGACTATCGGGCGGCACGGCCCGAATTTCACTCTTGCCCACGCCCGTCGCAAGGCGCGGGATCTACTCGTCGACGTTGAGCAAGGCAAAAGCATCGCCAGAAAGCCGGGAGCGAAGAGGAAGGGATCGAAGGGTGTCGGCACTGTCGCTGAGCTATACGAGACATATCTGGCTCAACAGATCGTCGGCAAAAAGCGGAGCGCGAAAGAGTTCGATCGGGTTTTCCGCAAGTACATTGAACCTGAGCTAGGCGACCGCCTTGCCGATTCGATCACCCGAAGCGACGTCAGCCGCTTTGTCGAAAAGATTGCATTCGAGCGGGGCAAGGAGACCCTCACGATGGCGCGCATCGTTTATCGCCATCTCTCGACTTTCTACACTTGGGCACTCACCAGATTAGAGCATTTGCCAGCCAATCCGTGCCGGGACGCCTGGCGCCCAAAAAGGAGCGAGCCTCGCGACCGGGTGCTCAGCGATCGAGAGGTCGCTGCACTGTGGCAAGCCGCCGTCGAGGATGGCTATCCGTTTGGTCATCTTGTGCAGATGTTGATTCTCACAGCCCAGCGCCGGGGAGAGGTGCTCGACGCCACTAGCGACGAGTTCGACTTCAAGGGGAAAGTTTGGACAGTACCAGGAGACAGGGCGAAAAACGGCAAGGCAAACGTGGTGCCTTTATCCGCACAGTCCCTCGAGGTCGTCACGGACATCTTCGCGGCCGCCGGGATCGCGCCTGAAGACGCTCACAAGCAATCCCAAATTCTACTGGCATCAAAGGTCACCAGCACAAACAGTGTCAGTGGTCTGTCAAAGGCCTGGAAGCGGATAAGGGCAAGCGTGGACGAGAAACTCGGCTATGAAGCCGCTCATTTCACCATGCATGACATTCGCCGGACGGTGGCGACGGGACTGCAGAGGATTGGAATACCGCTGGTCGTTTCAGAGGCCGTTCTCAATCATCAGTCCGGCTCGGCAATGGCTGGTGTCGCCGGGGTCTATCATCGGCATCAGTACACGAATGAAAAACGCGAAGCTCTCGCGCTGTGGGGCAGGGAGGTTCTACTGCTCGTCGCTAAATATTCGCCGCAGGACAGTCAGGAAGAATGACTCTCCACCCCGAGCCAGTCGGCGCGTATCCGATCCATGCCCGCGACAAGGCCATCAACGGTCACTGTAGATCCGATGAAGTCCTCACCGACATCTTCTCCTTCGATAATCCAGACATCGTCAGCAACAGTAGTCAGAATCATTCCGCGCCTGCCACGGCTTAATGTCCCCGAGATGCGTATTCGACCCGCGCTCACAACGCCCCCCGTTCAAAAACGCCAATGGCGCAGCACTTCGCGCACATAGGCCGGCGTCTCGCCATTGCGAGGAATACCGCCTGCGCGCTCGACGGCTCCTGGACCTGCGTTGTAGGCAGCGAGGGCCAGATGAACCACCCCGAACTTGTCCAGCATCTGGCGTAGGTATCGGGCCGCACCCAAGATGTTCGCCTTGGGATCGAAGCGATTTGAAACGCCAAGGTCCCGCGCTGTCCCTGGCATCAATTGCCCCAAGCCTGCGGCCCCGGCCTTGCTGATGGCCAAGGGATTATATCGTGATTCCGTCCATACAAGAGCGTCGAGAAGGCCGCTTGGTAGCGAGTATTGAGCCTCAGCAGCGTAAACATGAGGAAGGTAGCTGGCCCGACGAAAGCCCGATGGCGCGCTGCTCGGGGGCTTTGGATATCGGTAGGGCAGATAGTTTCGACCTGCATCGGTAGCCGGCGGCTCGGACGAGCCCGCTGGAGGCATTCTCCAAATGCCGTGTTCGACGAGAAGAAAGCCATCGGTCCCTTCTGCGACGCGGAAGCCATCGGTCCTCGACTCCGATGCAACGGTCATCTGAGGGGACTCCAGTTCCTGCGCTTGAGCGGGGAGGGCGAACCCAAATCCTGCCGTTGCCACTGCGGCAACTGCCCATTTCAGTCTCATTCCCGAATCCTTTGTTGGTCGAATCGAGAAAGAACATATATAGAACATATCATGTAGGAAAATGAAACGTCAGCGACGCAGAGCGGAGGCTGCGCGGGTGGAGGCACGTTACGATGGAGATGCCCCCCATGAACCAACACCGATCATCCCAATTCCAAGGCATGCAGATGGAAACCCGCGCACGCAAGATAGTCGAGCAGCTGGGCGGCACCTGGTCGCGTTCGCGCGGGATGTGCTGCTGCCCGGCCCACGACGACCGCACTCCTTCGCTAAGCATCACGCTCGGGAAGCGTGCAATTCTTGTTCATTGCTTTGCCGGCTGCACGAACGAGGCGGTGATAGAAGCCATGGCCGGGCTCGGAATACGAATTGCGGACCTGTTCGATGGCACGAGTGGTCCGATCGTGGCCGAACCGCGCGAGGAAGTCGCCAATCGGAATGCGCTGAGGCTCTGGCGTGAGGCGTCGACCATCGCTGGCAGCCCCGCCGAGAAGTACCTCGTGTCCAGAGGCATCACGATTTCTTCGCCGGAGCTGCGTTTCCACCCGCGTATGCCGCTTGGGCCAAAGGGTGCTGTCCGGTTTCTACCCGCGATGGTCGCGGCCGTGCGCAGTGATGCCGGGATTCTGGCGCTGCACCGCTCCTTCCTCAATCTGGAAAAAAGCAGCTTGGCTTCATTTGATCAGCCCAGGCGTGCGTTAGGCAGTCCCGGTTCTGGCGCGGTGCGTTTCGCATACCCGGATGAGGGACGCCTTGGACTCGCAGAAGGAAACGAAACGGCCCTCTCAACGATGCAAATGTTCAATGTTCCCTGCTGGGCGACGCTGGGAAACGAACGCTTCGGCTTGGCCACAATCCCGGAATCTGTGCGCCAGCTGTATCTCTTTGTCGACAATGATGCGGGCGGGCGCCTTGCCGAAGAGCGTGCGCGAGATGCCTACGCTTGCGAAGGGCGGCTGATTGTCACCAGGCGTCCGGAGCTAACCGGCGACGACTGGAATGATGTGCTCATGCGCTCAGTCCGAGCTGCGGTCTGAATGTCGGTGAGAGGAAAGCGGGCTTGGGGCCTTGTGAGGCCCCCGGACGGATCCATCTGAACGGACACCCGGACAAACCCAGGGCCTCTTCAGGAGGTCTCTCATGTCACATGCAAATACCGCTTTCGCATTCTCCGATCCAGCCGAGCCGCAAGTGTTGGCAGCGGCGAGGGCGCTGGCCGCGCGGCTCGTTGCAGATCAAGCAATCTCACGGCTCACTGTGAATGCAACAATGGCCGATCACTTCGGCGGTAGCGACGCCGAAGGACGCTGGTCCGTACGCGATGCCCATGCCGCACTTGAATTGGCGCAGGTGCTTTTCCTGACGCAGGCAACCGAATTCTCTCTCACGATGCCATCCAGCGCTGCCGATGAGGCTTTCACGCGCCTTGAAGGTCTGGTCCCGACCCAGTCCAACCGGAGCGATGAGCAGATCGAGTGGCAACAATTCGCAACGCCGCCCCGCCTGGCCTGGATGGCTGCAAAGGCATGCGCGATTTCTGCCGCTGAACTGGTTCTCGAACCGTCCGCCGGGACCGGGATGCTGGGCGTATGGGCAGCGAAGGCAGCTGCGCGTCTTGCTCTCAACGAGATTTCGCCGCTTCGCCGCGAATGCTTGGGCGCCGTGTTTCCGGAGGCGACAGTGACGGGATTTGACGGGGAACTGATCGACGAACTTCTCACGCCCGACGTGGGTCCTAGCGTGGTGCTGATGAACCCGCCCTATTCGCACGGTATCGAGAGGGGCCACGATAGTCGCACTGGCGATCGACACTTGCGTTCTGCCTGGAAGCGCCTTCTGCCCGGTGGCCGCCTGGTGGCAGTGATGCCCGAATGGTTCGAGCTTCCGAAGTTCCTTGCTGGGATTGCCGGTCCCCTCTCGTTGCGCCTCAACGCGACGATCGAGCGCGGTTTCGTCAAGCAGGGCACATCAATCTCTACCCGGCTCCTGGTTCTCGACAAGGCTGATGATGGTACCAGCCCGATCATCGCCCAGCCTGGAAACTTTGCCGAGCTTCATCTGCTGATCGATATGCTGCCTGACCGGGTAAGCCTGCCCGCCGAGCCCAGCATCGGCATCAAGCCAGCCTTGCCGCTTCGACTGGTGGCGAACAGGACAAAACCGGCTCCACTTAAGGTCCATCCAGCCGCTGCGGCGCCGTCGATACTGCCGCTTGAATTTACTCCGCTCGAAGCACCTGCGCCGATCGAAAGCCAGGTTGGGCATTATTTGCCTTACCGACCGAGCCGGATCTCAATTGCAAATGCGGTCTCCCACCCGACACCGCTGGTAGAATCCGTCGCGATGGGTTCGATAACCGCACCCGTGCCCGAAGTGGTGCCTCAGCTTCCCTCGAGTATCATTGCTGAAGGCATCTTATCCGCAGCGCAAGCCGAGACCCTGATCTATGCCGCAAGCGCCCATGCCCGCGATCTGCCGGGCCGGTTCGAGCCCGACGACAAGGGCTGCGCCCTCAAGGCGAGCGCCGAGGGGCGCGCCTACCGCATGGGCTACTTTCTTGGGGACGGAACTGGTGCAGGCAAAGGCCGGCAAGTCGCATCTGTCATCCTCGACCGGTGGGTGAGGGGTGAACGGCGCCACATATGGATTTCCAAGAACGAAGCTTTGCTCGAAGACGCCCGCCGCGACTGGAGCGCGCTCGGTGGCCTTCCCATCGACATCCAGCCGCTCGGCCAGTGGAAGCTCGGTGTCCCGATCGGGATGCGCGAGGGCATACTCTTCGTTACTTATCCGACACTGCGCTCGGGCCGCAGCGACGCGACCCGGCTCGAGCAGATCCTCGAATGGGCAGGGGAGGACTTCGACGGGCTCATCGTCTTTGACGAGGCCCATGCGATGGCCAACGCCGCTGGCGGGGAGGGCACACGTGGCAAGGTCAAGGGATCGGAGCAGGGCATCGCCGGTGTTCGTATCCAGAATCTGCTGCCACGCGCCCGCGTGCTCTACGCATCGGCGACCGGGGCATCCGACGTCAATAATCTCGCCTATGCGACCCGTCTTGGCCTGTGGGGTCCCGAGACGGCTTTTGCCAATCGCGAAGCCTTCGTCGCGGACATCCGCGATGGCGGTATCGCTGCAATGGAACTGGTCGCCCGTGATCTGAAGTCACTCGGACTGTATGCGGCGAGGGCACTTTCATTCGCCGGAGTCGAGTACGAGATTCTCGAGCATTGCCTGACCCCCGACCAGGTAGCGGTTTATGACGCCTATGCAGACGCCTGGGCAATCATTCATGCCAACCTGCGCGAAGCTCTCGAGGCAACGCGGATCGTCGACACTGACAGTGGCGAGACACTCAATTCAGGTGCCAAATCGGCTGCGCTTTCGGTGTTTGAAGGCACCAAGCAGCGCTTCTTCGCGCAGCTCCTTCTATCGATGAAGCTGCCGAGCCTGCTGCCTGCGATTGATACGGCACTTGCCGACGGCAACGCTGTCGTAGTTCAACTCGTCTCGACCGCCGAAGCCATGCTCAACCGCCGCCTCGCTGATCTCTCCGATGCGGAACGTGAAGCACTCGAAATCGATCTCTCCCCCCGCGAATATGTTTAATGTGGAGCTCCACATTACACGTATTCTTTGCAGTCGCAGTTTATGTCGAGCGTGGCGGCGAGAGACGCAGGT